>JBEPVD010000013.1:0-66467 GCA_041691155.1 Candidatus Dormiibacterota bacterium
CACGGCCTACGCCTTACCAAGGCGTTGCTCTACCACTGAGCTACTTGGGCAGCCCGGCGATGGTACCAAGGCGTCGCGTCCGGATCAGGTTCGCGGGAGAGACGCCAGCCACGCGACGGCAAACACCGCCGTGGCCACCGCCAGGATCGGAAATGGACGCGTCGACCTGGACGCGGTGACGGCCACGAGCCCGAGCGCGAGAACCGAAACGCCGCCGAACAGCACCCATCCTGCCTGACCCAGCGGGCCGGCGAGGGCGATCGACAACACCACGGCCGCCCCGAGCGCGGCCGGGCCACCCCATCGAGAACCGCCCACGCCGACGATGACCGGGAGGCTGTGCCGCCCCGCGACCCGGTCGGCGTCGACATCCGGCAACGCGTTGGCGAAATGTAAGCCGAGCGCAATCAGACCCGAAAGTGGGATCAACGCAAACAGTCGGGACGGAATCGACCCCACCGATGCGTATGCCTCGAGCGGCAGCACCGCCATGCCGCCCCACCACGGCAGCCACGACAGTGGAGTCGTGCGTAGCCCGAGATCATAGGCCAGACCTGCACCGAGCGCGAGCGCGTCGAATCCCAGCGTGCCGAGATTGATTGTTGCTGCAGAGGCGAGACCGATGAGGCCGAGCAGCACCCCGAGTACGGTCGCATTCGACCGGCTGATCACCTTGCGTACCAATGGTTTGTGCGGCTTCGACGCAGCGTCAGCCGGGAGGTCGACCACGTCGTTGATGACCCCGATGCACAGCTGCACGGGAAGCATCGCGCCCACCAGTTGCAGCACGCGCGTTGGGTCGGGGGTCGAGTGAGCGGCGAGCCCCGCGATTGCAACAAGGACGATCGTCACCAACACCGACGGGCCCGGATGTCCCAGGTAGATGAGGGAGCGAATCGTCCCTCCCGGCCTGCGTTCGTCCCACCGCACGGGGCGGGTGCTCCTATTCCTTGGGGGGTTCTGTGGTCGGGTCTGGGTCGGCGGCGACCGCCGCGTCGGCCTCGCGGTGCGGGTTCGCCGCGCTCTCCACTGCCTCCCGCGCGGCCGTGAGCGACCCGTATCCAGCGGCCTCCTCAGCGGCGACCTCGGCGGCAAGCACGCGATCGTGGACGGCGTCCTCGAAACGCCGGAGCAGGCTCTTCTCGTGCTCGGGAGGCTGTGCTTCCGGTGGCGTTTCGGTCATGAATTCACTTTGGACAGACAAATGGGCGGGAGGTCGTCCTCGCAGTATGGGTGATCACGCTTGGCGCACTGACCCGGACGCGATGCGGCCGTGTCGCCAACGCATTCTGCGCCCGGGACGTTTCACCAGCGCTCCGCAGCGTTGGCACGACTGATTTCCAATGCTCCTACCGTGACCTCTCGGACGGGCTCGCGCCCCGGAGTTCAAACGTGAGAGCTAGTGTACCGCACTTCCGCATTTCTGTCAAGGACTTTCTTTTGCGCTGATTGAGGTCAGGAATGTGTCCGGGTGCGTCAGAAGGCCGCACCCTGCGATGGTCACGACACAGCCCCGCCTCAAGCCACCTGACCGGCCCACTTGCTCCGGACGGTTTCCCCCACCCGAGTTCACCCAGCCCTCGCAAACGACCCTGATAGGCGGGTTAGTCGAGGTCGACGAGGCCCTCGGCGACGGTCCGGTCTCGTCCCTTCGCCTTCGCCTGCACGAGGCAGTCGTTGGCGCGATCAACGAGCTCCTCAACCGTTTCGGATCCCTGATAGGAGGCCAGGCCGGCGCTGAAGGAATGTCCGTTGGGAGTCGCCTCACGGAGACGCCAGCAGAGTTGCACCGCGCTCACGGTGGTGCAGTTCGGCAGAAGCATCGCGAGCTGGTTATCTCCCCAACGACCCAGGAGATCCTCGGTTCGAAGGACGTCGTGCCATCGGGCAGTCGCCTCGCGCAGGAAGGTCTCCTCCGCGTCGCCCGGCGCGACGCGATCAAACGCGATCACCGCAAAACAGAGCGGATGCTTGTTGCGTCGTGCGAACGAGACATGACGAGTCGCTTCCGCCTCAAAGGCTCGACGATTGGGGATCGCCTCGAGTGTGTGATCCCCGCGGCTGTCCCGCCCTTCGAGATCCGCCAGATCTTCATCGGTAAGCGCCTCGGTCGACTCGTTGACCAACCTCATCGCAGCGTCGCGGTTTCCGTGGTGGCCGCGGGAGGCGTCATGCGACGAGTCTGCCGTTGAGACGGTGCAGGTTCCCTTGCACTCCGGTCACGGGCGTGTATCGGCTGCCACACGCGGCATCGGACGGGTTCCGCGGACAATGGGCGCCGTGCGGTACGGGCGATGAGAGTGGAGGCGGTCGTCGCGGATCTCGACGGCACCGTCGTACGCTCCGACTTCTCCATCTCGCACGCAACCCTTGAGGCGTTGGACCTGATTCGCGCCGCTGGCATTCCCTTCGTCGTCGCCACGGCGCGGACCCCGCACGGCCTCGAACACTTCCAGGACATCGCTCGGCGCAGCGACATGGCCAGCTGCTGCTCGGGATCCATCGGCTGGTCGTCGCGCGAGCAGGTGATGACCTGGAAGGAAATGCTGACGCCCGAGGCGATCGGGCGAGTCGTGGACATCGCCGTCGACAACGGTGCGGGGGTGGCCAGCTACGACGGTCTCCTCTGGCGCATGACCGACGAGTACTTCCGGCTCAGCCCGACGCAACCGCACGGCCCCACAAGGGCGGTCGTCGAAGCGGCCGCCCTTGCGGTGACGCCTTGCTGCACGATGGCCTTGCGCCACGCCAGTGGTGACGTCAACGCCATCGCTGCGGTGGTTGCCGCGGCCACCGGGACTGGCGCGCTCAGCCATGTGGGACGGTCGACCGTGCTCGACGTCACGCGCGAGGGCATTGACAAGGGCACTGGCACGAAGCGCGCACTGCACGAGCTCGGCATCGACGCGCACGCCGCGATCAGCTTCGGCGACATGCCCAACGATCTCTCGATGTTCCGCGTGACCGGTCGGAGCTACTCAGTCGGCCGGAGTGATCCCGAAGTCATGCGCGTGGCGAGCGAGGTGCTGCCAAGTGTCGAAGAGGACGGGTTCGCCACGAAGATCGCCGAACTCGCCCGCGCCGGGTGGCGTACTCACAAGTCTTAGCGCGGGGACGTGGAGCCGATGGGGAGATTCGAACTCCCGACCAACCGCTTACAAGGCGGTTGCTCTACCCCTGAGCTACATCGGCTAGGCCGCGATTCTCCCATGGCACCTGACAGCAGGATCAGGGGCTCGGCGCGATCGATTGGCTTCCCAACTTGCCGGAAAGTCCATTGTTGAGGTATTCTCCGATCCTTCGATGGGAAAGGGCAGTTCGCTCTCAGCACCGGCAGGTAACCACCTGCTCGAAGCGCTTCCGCCAGCGGAGCGCGAGACCTTGCTGCCGCATCTCCGGGCGGGGAACCTCACCGTGAAGACAGTGCTCTTCGATCCCGGGCAGTCGATCAGCCAGATCCACTTTCCAATGGACGGTGTCATCTCGCTCGTCACGCCGCTGGCCGACGGCAACATCGTCGAGGTCGCGACCATCGGCAACGAGGGCATCGTCGGGGTGCCGCTGGTTCCGGGTGGCTCACTTGCGGTGCGCGCGATCTCGCAGGTCGGCGGACGCACACTGCGCATGGACGCTGCAGTGTTTCTCAAGGAATTCGAGCGTCTCCCTGGTTTCCGCAACCTCGTGCAGAAGTACATCCAGGCGCTCTTCGGGCAGATCTCGCAGGCGGCGGCATGCAATCGCCTGCACTCCAATGAGGAACGCTTGAGCCGGTGGTTGTTGATGAGCCACGACCGCGTCGGTGCCGACACATTCCCGATCACGCATGAATTTCTCGGACAGATGCTGGGCTCGCGCCGCGCGACGGTGACTCTGTCAGCAGGATTGCTGCAATCCGCCGGGCTCATCCGGTATCACCGAGGCCGGGTCACTATCATCGACCGCGAAGGCCTCGAAGCTGTGTCGTGCGAGTGCTACGGCATCATCAAAGCAGCCCTCGACAGCGTGGTGAGCAGCGCCGCCTAGGCCTCGGTCACGCCGGGTTCGTTCCTCCCGCGAGGATCAGGCACGCGTTGTGCCCACCAAATCCGAAGGACGTCGTCATCGCCAGCCGCACGTTTGCCGCGCGGCCCACGTTCGGCACGTAATCGAGATCGCACTCCGGGTCCGGATTCTCGAGGTTGATCGTCGGTGGAATGAAGTGCTCGCGCATCGCGAGGATGGTCACCATGGCCTCAAAGGCGCCTGCGGCGCCGAGCATGTGACCGGTCATCGACTTGCTTGACGATATGGGCACCAGGTGCGCATGGTCGCCGAACACGTTCTTGATTGCGCGCGTTTCGGCACGGTCATTCAGCCCGGTCCCCGTCCCGTGCGCGTTGATGTACTCGATGTCCGCCGGCTGCACACCGGCGCGCTCGAGCGCGCGACGTACGCATCGAATCGCGCCGTCGCCGCTGGGTTCGGGCGCGGTGATGTGATATGCGTCGGCGGCCGCCGCATAGCCCACCACTTCTGCGTAGATGGTCGCTCCCCGCGCCAGTGCGTGCTCGCGCTCCTCGAGGACGAGCACCGCTGACCCCTCGGCCGCCACGAAGCCGTCGCGGTCGCGTTCGAACGGGCGAGACGCGTGCGCCGGGTCGTCGTTCCGCTGCGAGAGTGCGCGCGCCGCGGCGAACATCGCGATGCCGGTCGACGTGATCCCCGCCTCCGTCCCACCCGCGAGCACGGCGACCGCGTCGCCCTGACGGATCCAATTCGACGCCTGGCCGATCGCGTCCGCCCCCGACGCGCAGGCGCTGACCACGGCCATGTTGGGACCACGGGCTCCGAGGTCGATCGAGACCATGCCCGGGGCCATGTCGACGAGCGCCATCGCCGCCGCGAACGGCGACACGCGACGCGCACCCTCGGCGTCGAGCACGCGCGTCGTGTTTTCGATGACCTCGATCCCGCCGATCCCGGACGCGATCAGCACGCCGACCTCCGGCGACATGGCGGCGATGTCGAGGCCGGAATCGTTCACGGCCTCGCGCGCTGCGGCCATCGCGTAGTGCACGTGAGGGGTGCCCCGACGGGCTTCCTTGTTCCCGAACATCGCGGCAGCGTCGAAACCCTTGACTTCCCCGGCGATGCGAACCGGGAGCTTGGAAGCGTCGAAGTGCGTGATTGGCGCGATACCGCCCCTGCCGTTGCGCAGTGAGTCCCAGCTCTCGGCGACGCTGTTGCCCACCGGGGAGACGGTGCCCATCCCGGTGACGACGACGCGGCGCGGGCCAGTCGACTCAGTCATCGCGCCCTAGCCTAGCGGACCGCCGCTACGTGGGCTCGCCGCGCCGGATCCGCTCCAGCCGGAGGCGCACCTCGGGAGTGAGCCCATCCTCGACCCGCGTGCTGCGCCGGCTGTCGTCGCGCATGCGCTTGGTCTCGGTGTTGACGCCGCCTGCCACGCGGGCAACCTCGGCCTCCAGGGCACGCGCTCCCATGGTGGCCACGCCCATCCCCCCGACGACGTCACGCTCGAGGCGGTCGTCGGTGGCCACCACCACGTCGGCGCCTTCGCCGCGCTGCGACGCCCGGTACGCCGCGCGCTCGATGACGTGGTCCGCGCTCGCCTGCTTCGACCCGAACAGCACGGTCACGCCGTCGTGCTGTTCTGTGGCAGGGAGCGGGCCCTTGCGCGCGGCGCCATCGAACACGACGGTCACCGCAATGCCGGTCTGCGCCGCGTATTCGGCGAGCGCGGTGACGAGCTGACGACGGGCATCCTCGAGGCCGCGGTCACGCAGCGTCGCCTTCAGTGCGGGCCACGCATGAATGATGTTGTAGCCGTCGACGATCAGCGCTTGCATACGGAGTTCACCGCGGCGCGAAGCCGCGCTGCCGTTGCACTTCGAAGAGCAGCACCGCCGCCGCCGCGCCCGCGTTGAGTGACGCGACGTGGCCCATCATCGGGAGCGACACCAGCACGTCGCAGTGCTCGCGCGTGAGCCGCCGCATCCCGGCACCTTCGGCGCCGACGACGATCGCGGTCGGCCCCGAGAGATCGACGGTGTCGTAGCGATCGCGTGCCTCCGCATCGAGCCCGACACGCCAGATCCCGGCGTTGCCCATCACCTCGAGTGCCTGCGCAAGGTTCGGCACGGTGACCATGGTGAGGTGCTCGGTGGCCCCGGCCGACGCTTTCACTGCGGCCGCTGTCAGCGGCGCCGCGTGGTGCCGCGGCACGACGATCCCGTCGGCGCCGCACGCCTCGGCACTACGTGCGATGGCACCGACATTCTGTGGATCCTGAATACCGTCGAGCACCACCAGCAGGGCCGGTGGGCGCGACTGGTCGAGCAGGTCGTGCAGGGTGAGCGCCGCCCGCGCATGGAAATAGCCGGCGACGCCCTGATGGTGCTCGGTGTGCGCGATATCGTCGAGGCGTTGACGCGACACCTCCTCGACGAGGATGTCGCGATCCTCCGCGAGCTCCAGGATCTCGGTCATCCGCGCCTCCGGACGTACGGCGGTCGCGATCACGATCTTGCGCACGCTGCGCCCCGCACGCAGTGCTTCGAGGACCGGGTTGCGCCCGTAGAGGATGTCCATGCGATCAGCTGCGGCGCAGAGAGATCCGCTTCCAGCGCTGGCCTTGCGGCGTGTCCTCCACCTCGATGCCACGGGCCGCGAGCTGGGCGCGGAGGTGGTCGGACTGTCCGAAGTCGCGCGCGGCGCGTGCGGCAGCGCGTTCGTCCAACCACCGCTGTTCCTCAGCATCGGGCGCGGCCAGCCGATCCCGGCGCACGAGCGATAGCACACCGAGAACGCTGTCGATCTCGTCGAGCAGATGCTGCAGCGTACGTTGCGTCTCGAAAGCGACCGGGCCGGTGTCGAGGAGACGGTTGACGTCGCGCAGACCGGAGAACACGATGCCCATCGCTTCCGGAAGGTTGAGGTCGTCATCCATCGCCTCCTCGAAGCCGATGCGCATGCCGCGCACCGAGGCGAGCACCGCGTGATCGCGATCACTGTCATCCGATTCGACGGTGTGCAGCTCTGCGATTCGGGCCTGAAAGTCCACGAGCCGCTGCACCGCTGCGTTGCTGTCGGCGAGCAGCTCGTCCGAATAGTCGAGTTGTTTGCGGTAGTGGGTTCTCGCCGCGAGCAGGTAGCGCAATGACGCGGCGCTCGCGCCCTCCTCGAGCACCTGGTTGACGGTCGAGAAATTCCCGAGCCGCTTGGCCATCTTCTCGCCGCTGACACGCAGGTGCTGACTGTGGCACCAGATGCGCACAAACGGTTTGCCGGTCGCCCCCTCTGACTGCGCGATCTCGTTCTCGTGATGCGGAAAGATGTTGTCGACACCGCCGCAGTGGATGTCGAAACTCTCACCGAGCAGCGTCATGCTCATCGCCGAGCATTCGATGTGCCAGCCGGGATGCCCGCGGCCGATGCGCGTGTCCCAGCCGATCTCCTCGGGACCCACAGCCTTCCAGAGTGCGAAATCGCGCACGTCCTCCTTGGTGTAGTCGTCGGCGTCGATCCTGCCGCTGGCTCCGCTGACGAGGCCTTCCGCGCTCGCGCCGCTCAGTCGCCCGTAGGCGGGAAACGCGGCGATGTGAAAGTAATAGCTCCCGTCGCTTTCGTAGGCGGTACCGGCTGTGACGAGACGCTCGATGAGATCGACCATCTGGTCGATGTACTCCGTCGCCCGCGGATAGAAGTGCGCGGGCCGGATGCCGAGCGTGTCGCGATCCTCTTCGAAGGCCGCTATCCACGGCGCGGTCTCCGCTTCGAGCGTCGTGCCGTGCTCGACAGCGTTCTTGATGATCCGGTCATCCACGTCGGTGAGATTCATCACGTGCGTGACGTTGTTGTTGAACCGCCGGTCCAGCCAGCGACGCAGCACATCCTCAAAGATGAAAGTGCGGAAGTTGCCGATGTGGACGCGGTTCCACACCGTCGGTCCGCACGTGTAGAGGCGCACGTGGCCCGGTTCGATCGGCTCCACCGCGACGAGCTCACGACTCATGGTGTCGTGCAGCTGCAGCGTCACTTTCGGTCCAGGAGCACCGTCGCCGACGCGGCGATCCCTTCGCTGCGACCCGAGAAGCCCATGCCGTCGGTCGTCGTCGCGCCGACGGCGATCGTGCCGGGCGGAAGCCCGAGTGCGGTGGACATCGCTTCGGACATCGCGGGGAGATATTTCGAGAGACGCGGCTCCTCCGCGATGGCGATGACGTGACCGCTGGTGATCGTCCAGCCTTCCTCGTCGAGTTTGGCGGCGACGATCTTCAGAAACTCACATCCGGAGGTGTCTTTCCAGTGCGGATCACCCGACGGGAAGTGCCCGCCCATATCCCCGAGGCCCGAGGCGCCGAGGATGGCGTCCACCAGCGCATGCACGACCGCGTCCCCATCGGAATGACCGAGGAGACCCCGGCTATACGGGACGAGCACGCCTCCCAACATCAGCAGCCGCCCAGGGATGAACCTGTGGGCGTCGATGCCATGACCGATACGCGGCGTCATTGAGCCTCCTCCTCGAGCAGAGCGCGGAGCAGGACGAGGTCCTGCGGGAACGTGACTTTGAAGTTGCGGGGATCGCCCGGGACCACGGTGACCGGCTCGCCGAGTGCTTCGACGAGCGTGGCATCGTCGCCGGCGTTGATCCCATGGGCTGCGGCACCGGCGTGTGCCCGGCGTAGGAGGTCCGCGCTAAAGGATTGTGGCGTCTGCGCCGCGATGAGCGATGTGCGGTCGAGGGTGGCCGTGACCCGGCCGTGCTGTACCTGCTTCACAGTGTCGACGCAGGGTACCCCTGCGGTTGCCGCTCCATCAGTCGTGGCGGCGGCAAGTACCGCCTGGAACAGCGACGGCGGCGCAAGGGGCCGGGCGGCGTCGTGGACGGAGATCCAGTCGTAGCCGGCGCAGCATTCCAGGGCCGCGGCGACGCTGTCCTGGCGGCGCTCGCCTCCCACGAGCAACACGAGGCCGGGCAGGAGATAGGCATCGGCGAAGGTTCGTATCGCTTCCCATCGGTCCTCAGGAGCCGTCACGACGACGACGTCGAAACTCTCGGACGCGGCGATGGTGCGGAGGGTGGTGGCGAACACCGGGCGGCTGCCCGCCATCGCCCACAGCTTGTCCTCCCCCATGCGCGACCCGCGCCCGAAGGCAGGGACGATCAGAGCGCTGCTCAGCGCTGCGCGACCTTGGCGCGGGCCGGCCGCAGCACTTGCGGCTTGGACGGTTCGTCATCCTTGAGCGTGGCGAAGATCATCCGGCCGGCGGTGGTCTGCAGGACGGTGGTGACAGTGACGGTGACGATCTGGTCCACGTGGCTCCGGCCATTCTCCACGACCACCATGGTGCCGTCCTCGAAGTACCCAACTCCCTGGTGAGGCTCTCTGCCCTCCTTGACGATCGTGATCGCCATGCTCTCACCGGCCGAGACGATCGGCTTCACGGCGTTGGCGAGATCGTTGAGGTTGAGCACGCGCACCCCCTCAATCTGGGCGAGCCGGTTGAGGTTGTAGTCCTGGGTCATGAGCGCTGCCCCGCGAGCGCGGGCAAGCTTGACCAGCCTGGCGTCGACATCGGGCGTGCCCGGGAAGTCGAGATCCACCAATTCGCACACCACGTCCTCGCCCTTCTGGAGGGCGTCGACGACACCGAGCCCGCGGCGGCCCTTCTGGCGCCGGAACGGATCCGCGGAATCAGCGACGCGCTGCAGCTCCTCCAGCACGAACCCCGGGATCAAAAGGCGTCCGGGCACGAAACCGGCAGCGGCCACATCAACGATCCGGCCATCGATGAGGACGCTCGTGTCCACGATCACCGGTTGGCCGTCGAGCGGACTCGGCCCGCCCTCGTCGATGTTCACCGGCTGGGCCCGGCCGAAGACCACCGCAAGCGCATCCCGGCGCCGGCTGCCCGTGCGCACCCCGACGTAGACGAGGGTCGCTGCCAGGCTCAGGGAGATGAGCACCCCGAGGCCCCAGGGCAGCGGATTCAGCAGGACGGCGAGCAGGGCGGCGATCAGCAGCGCCGCGATCAACCCGAAAACGGCTCCCACGATCTGCGCGGCGGGTGCTTCGTCGAGCATGCGGACCAACCAGAGGTACGGCTCAACGGTCAGGAGCGGGGCGGCGAGTGCCAGGGACGCAGCGCCGGCGGCTCCGGCGGCCAGGAGCGCGGCGCCGGCAACCGAGGCGTTCTGGTTGAGCGCCGTCGGCGATTCGGAGAGGATGAAGACGCCGTAGAGCACACCAAAGACAAACCCGAAGCCGGCGCCGACGATTCGGGAGAGGTTGCGCGCCCGACGGACGGACCGATTGGCGTGCGCGTGCATCTCGCCGATTGAACCACACGATCTCCGCGCCAAATGACGGCGCGACACGACGGTCACCCGAGTAGCGCAACTGCCTCAATCAGATTGGAGACCGGATGGCAGCGCAGGCCGTCGGGAACTGTTCCGCGATAGCTGTCCGGGAGGATGACCACCTCCATGCCCACGGCCGATGCCTCGGCGAGCCGGACATCGGTCCGCGCAACCCGTCGAACCTCGCCGCCGAGGCCGAGTTCGCCGATCACGGCGCAATGTCGCGAGACCGCCCGATCGACTGCCGACCCCGCAATCGCCAATGCCACCGCGAGATCGGTTCCGGGGTCAGCAAGGCGGATGCCTCCCGCCACGTTGACGAAGACATCCAGCTTCGGGACGGCAACCCCGGCCCGCTTCGCGAGCACCGCCAGCATCAGGTGGAGGCGGTTGAGTTCGAAGCCGGAGGCGGTTCGCCGTGGGAACTCGAATGGCGAAGCGACGGCAAGGGCCTGGACCTCGACCGCCATGGGTCGAAGACCGTCGCATGTAACGGTGAGCACGCTCCCCGATGCACCAAGCGACGCCGCGTCGAGCATGCCGCGGTTGGGCGCAGCCAGGTCACGCATGCCGTCGCGCTCCATGGTCAGCAGGCCCACCTCGCCGGTGGCGCCGAAGCGGTTCTTGATCCCCCGAAGCATCCGATGCTCGCCGAGCCGCTCTCCTTCGAGGTAGAGCACGACGTCCACCATGTGCTCGAGGGTGCGTGGTCCCGCGATCGCCCCTTCCTTGGTGACATGCCCCACGAGAAGCACCGGGACGCCGGTGGACTTCGCCACGTCGCTCATCCGGAGTACGGCGGCACGCACTTGCGAGACGCTCCCGGGCGGACCGGGCGTGCCGGCATCGCGGAGGGTCTGGACCGAGTCCACGACCACGAAGGACGGGCGCTCGGCTTCGATGGTGGCGATCACGGTGTCCACGTCCGACTCGACGAGCAGGCGAACCCTGGCACCGGTACATCCAAGCCGCCGAGCTCGCAGGGCAAGCTGCTCAAGCGACTCCTCGCCGGTGCAATACAGCGCCGGCGATCCTTCGCTGCCGCAGTTGTGCGACATCTGCAGCGCGATGGTGGACTTCCCGATGCCAGGGTCACCACCCAGCAACACGACGCTGCCGGGAACGATCCCCCCACCCAGGACGCGATCGACCTCGAAAGAACCGGTGGTGTACACCCGGGCAGGCACCGCCATGACCGCCTCCATCGCCGTCGTCTCTCCGGGCGCGGTACGCGCCGGCTTGCGGAGGGTGAGGCGGACGGCATCCTCGCTCAGGCTGTTCCACGCCTCGCAGGTAGGGCAACGGCCCTGCCACTTGGGCGCTTCCGCCCCGCACGCCGAGCAGACGTAGTGGAGGCGGGGAGCGGCGCGCTGCAGGTCAGTTGCCATGGGCGACGCATGGTACCGAACAGATGTTCCCTCTGTCTACCACCCACGCGAAGCGCAGCCGGGTTGCCGGTCAGCGCGATCGGACGGGACGGCCCCTCCCGCGGTGGGTCTGAGCGGGCTCGGGCTCCTTCTCGCCTTCCAGGTTGCGCCGCAACTGGACGAGGCGATCGCGCAACTCTGCCGCACGCTCGAACTCGAGGTCCCGCGCGGCGCGGAGCATCTCCTTCTCGACGTCCTTGGCCAGGCGCAGGACCTCATCGGGCGGCAAACCCGAGGCCTCCTGGAAGGCGGCGGCGCGGAGCGATTGCTGTTCGCGGTGCGACTCCATCTGGTACACCGCTTTGACGATCGACAAGGGCGTGATGTCGTGGTCGACGTTGTAGGTCACCTGGATCGCGCGGCGCCGATCGGTCTCCATGATCGCGCGCTCCATTGCGTCGGAGGTCCGGTCGGCGTACATCACGACATGTCCGAACACGTTGCGCGCCGCACGCCCGATGGTCTGAATCAACGAGCGGTACCCGCGCAGGTAGCCCTCCTTGTCGGCGTCGAGGATGGCGATGAACGACACCTCGGGAAGGTCCAGTCCCTCGCGCAGGAGGTTGATACCGACCAGGACGTCGAACACGCCGAGGCGGAGGTCGCGGATGATCTCCACGCGCTCCAGCGTGTCGATATCGCTGTGGAGGTAACGGACTTTGATGCCCGCCTCGCGGAGGTAGTCGGTCAGGTCCTCGGCCATCTTCTTGGTCAAGGTGGTGATCAGGCAGCGCTCGTGACGCTCGATGCGCCGGCGCAACTGCGTGATCAGGTCGTCGATCTGACCGTGCGAAGGCTTGATCTCCAGGGTCGGATCAACCAGCCCGGTCGGCCGGATGATCTGCTCCACCACCTGCGTGGAATGCTCCTGCTCGTACGGTCCCGGCGTGGCGCTCACATAGATGATCTGTCCGACCATCGAGTCCCATTCCACGAAGGTGAGCGGGCGGTTGTCGAGCGCCGACGGCAGGCGAAACCCGTATTCCACCAATGGGATCTTGCGGGCGCGGTCGCCCTTGTTCATGCCGTCGATCTGCGGGACCGCGACGTGCGACTCGTCGACGATCAACAGCGCGTCGTCGGGGAGAAAGTCGAGCAGGCAGTGCGGTCGCTGGCCTTCCTCGCGCTGACTGAGGTGGCGAGAATAGTTCTCGATTCCGGCGCACGTGCCGGTCTCGCGCATCATCTCCATGTCGAAGCTGGTGCGCTGACGGAGGCGTTGCGCCTCGAGGAGGCGTCCTCGAGTCTCGAGCAACTTCACGCGATCCTCGAGCTCCGCCTCGATGGTGACGAGCGCTCGGTTCAGCTGTTCCTGCGGAGTCACGTAGTGCGTGGCGGGGAACACCGTCAGCTCGTCGCGCATGGTGAGGATCTCGCCGGTCAGCGCATCGAAATCCTTGATGGACTCGATGGTGTCGCCCATGAACTCGATGCGGGTGGCGATCTCCTCATACGCGGGCTGCACATCCACGACGTCGCCCCGCACACGAAAGCGTGTGCGTCCGAAATCCATGTCGTTGCGGGCGTATTGCAGGTCGGAGAGCTTGCGCAGGAGGATGTCGCGGCGCCAGGAGTCACCACGTTTGACCGTGATCGACTCGCCCAGATAGTTCTCCGGGGAACCGATGCCGTAGATGCACGAGATCGACGCCACCACCACCACATCGCGCCTGGTGAGCAGCGCTCGCGTCGCGCTGTTGCGCAGCCGGTCGATCTCGTCGTTGCGCGACGAGTCCTTCTCGATGTAGGTGTCGGTGCGCGGGATGTACGCCTCGGGCTGGTAGAAGTCGTAGTAGGAGACGAAGTACTCGACTGCGTTCTTGGGGAAGAACTCGCGAAACTCGGCCCACAACTGGGCTGCCAGCGTCTTGTTCGGTGAGAGCACCAGCGTCGGCCGCTGCTGCATGGCGATAACGTTGGCGATCGTGAAGGTCTTCCCGGATCCGGTCACCCCGAGGAGGGTCTGCTCGCGCCGGCCCTCAGTCAGGCCACGGTTGAGCGCTTCGATCGCCGCGGGCTGGTCGCCCGCCGGCTCGAAAGGCGCCAGCAATTCGAGGGCAGGCATACGTCGAGTCTAGCGTCACCGACTGAGCGCCGCGTAGACCTCCTCGAGCTTTGCGCCGATCGCGTCCCAGGAATGCTCGGCGAGCACCACCTGGCGACCATGAGCACCCATCTCGGCGCGCCGTGCCGGGTCGTTGAGCAGCGTGATCGCCGCGTCGCGCAATGCGGTCATGTTCCCGGGCGGCGCGAGCACCCCACCGATCCCGACCGCGTCGCGCAAACCGTCGACGTCGAAACCCACCACCGGCGTTCCGGCCGCCTGGGCTTCGAGCGCAACCATCCCGAGACCCTCGAAGCGCGACGGCATCAGCACGATCGCTGCGCGCGCGTATTCCCGATCCAACTCCTCGCGCCCCAGGGCGCCGAGGTACTCAATGCGTCCGCCGCTCGCGGCTGCGGCTTTGCCCACTTCAGCTTCAAGGCTGCCGCCGCCGACCACGACGCCCTGAGTTCCCGGTCGCGCTCGCACCAGGAATTGGAGAGCCGATAGTGCATCGAGAACTCCCTTCTCCTTCTCGAGCCGGCTGACGAAGAGCACGCGACCCTCCTCGTGCTCAATCCCGGGGAGATCCACTGCGTCGACGCCGTTGGAAAGCACTTCGATGCGCGATGCCGGGATGCCCATTTCGAGCAGCGAGTTCGCTGTCGAACGGGAAACCGGAAGCACCATCGCGGCATTCCGGTAGCAACGCGCTTCGACACCGGTGAGCATCCGCTTCACCGACCCACGCGCATGCGCCTGCCGGTAGGTGTGGTGCGCCGTGTAGACCACGGGGACACCGACGGGCTTCCAGAGCAGCACACCGCCGGGGCCGCCATGCGCGTGCACGATATCGGGAGCGGACCGCGCGAGGATCTGCGGATAGCGGTTGAGCTGCAAGGAGAAATCGAGCGGCGCACGCCCGGTCCGACGTGCGAACGCAATCGCGTGCTCTCCCCTCCCGGAGATGGTATCGACATGCACGCCGCGGCGAACGAGCGCGTTGCGCATGCCGTGCACGACGACGCCCTGACCGCCGAGGGGCGGATCGTCGTCGTAGCTGGCGATGGTGACGCGGGTCATCGCTGACAGTTCGAGCAGTACACGGTCGTCCGACCGGCGTTGACGGTCTTGCGCAGCACCGCACCACAGCGGAGGCATGGCTGCCCACCGCGCCCGTACACCTGCAACCGCTCCTGGTTGCTCCCGCGCGCGTTCCACACATCGCGGTAGTCGTCGATACTGCTGCCCCGATTGGCAACCGCGGCCGTGAGGACGCGCCGGATGGCGTCGAGCAGCGCCGCGCGCTCGCGGCGAGTCAGCCGGTGACAGCGTCGGGTGGGCCGGACTCCCGCCATGAAGCACACCTCGTCGATATAGATGTTGCCCAGACCGGCGACGCCCTTCTGATCGAGCAACGCGGCTTTCAGGCTACGGGTCGTCCGCTGCAGCACGGCGTCGAGCCGTGCCTGCGAGAAGTCGTCCGACAGGGCCTCGACGCCGAGTTTGGGCAGCACGCGCGCTGCGATGAGCACCTCACGCGGCCCGTATGCCACGCGGCCGAATCGCCGCGCGTCGTCGAATCGGAGCTCCCGCCCATCGTCCAGCACCGCACGGATGTGGGTGTGCTTCGCGACCGGCGCATCGGCGTCGCAGACGAGCAGATGCCCGGTCATGCCGAGGTGCACCATGAGATCGTCGCCCGAGTCGAGCCCGAGCAGGAGGTACTTTCCGTGGCGCTCGACGGCATCGAAGCGCTGTCCCTTCAGCAGCGCAGGCAGCGTCCGGCCGTCGGGCATCTTGACCACATCGGGTCGGTCAACCGTGACCCGCTTGATCCGCCGCCCCGTCACGGCGCCCCGCAGATCGCGCGCAACCGTCTCCACTTCCGGAAGTTCCGGCACGTCAGTTCCTCGAGACCGGCGTCATGTCCCCCCAGTTGTCGCCGATCTTGACATCAACATCGAGAGGCACCTTGAGCGCCTCTGCAGCGCCCATCCGCTCCCGCAGCAGCGGGACCAGGGCGTCGATCTCTTCGGCCGGTGCCTCAAGCAGCAGTTCGTCGTGGACCTGCAGCAGGATCCGGCTGCGGAGCCCTGACTCGCGGAGCGCCGCGTCGACCAGGATCATCGCCTGCTTCATGATGTCGGCCGCGCCCCCCTGAATGGGCATGTTGACCGCCATGCGCTCGGCCGCGAAACGGAGTTGCCGGTTGGCGGCTCGGATGTCAGCGATGTACCGGCGCCGCCCGATGAACGTCTCCACAAACCCGTACTCCCGCGCATGGTTGCGGACCACCTCGAGATACGCGGTCACCGCTGGGAAATTCCGGAAGTACGCCTCAATGAATTCGTGGGCATCCTCACGGCTCATCCCCGTGTCGCGGGCGAGGCCGAAATCGCTCAGCCCGTACACCACGCCGAAGTTGACGACCTTGGCAATGCGTCGCATATCGGAGGTCACGTCCTCCGCTGCGACTGCATAGACCTGCGCGGCCGTGCGCCGGTGGATGTCCTCGCCGCGCTCGAAAGCGGCAATCAACTCGTTCTCGCCGCTGACATGCGCCAGCACGCGCAACTCGACCTGCGAGTAATCCGCGCTGACCAGCTGCTGCCCCTTATCCGCATGGAAGGCACGGCGGATGCGCTGCCCCCACTGGGTGCGAACGGGGATGTTCTGCAGGTTGGGGTCCGACGACGAGAGGCGCCCGGTCGTTGCCACGGCCTGGTTGAACGATGTGTGCACGCGTGAGTCGGCGCTGCACATCAGTGGAAGCGCATCGACGTAGGTGCTCTTCAACTTGGTGAGTTGCCGCCACTCGAGGATCAGCTCGACGACCGGATGCTCGCCGCGCAACGCCTCCAGCGTGTCGGCGTCGGTGCTGCGTCCGGTCTTCGTCTTGCGGCCGCTCTCGAGGCCGAGATCGTCATAGAGAAAACGTGCGAGTTGCTGTGTGCTCCCCGGGTTGAAGGTGTACCCCGCTGCCTCCTGCACCTCCCTTTCAATGGCGGTGATGCGTGTGTGCATTTCAGCGCTGATCGATCCGAGCAGATCGCAGTCCACCGCGACCCCTTCCACCTCCATCGCGGCGAGGATGGGCACCAGCGGCAATTCCATGGTGTCGTGGAGATTCGTTGCGCCGGCTCGCTCCATGTCGCGGACCAGCGCGTCGCCGACCGGGTCGAGCAAGCCGACCCACACACCGTAGTACGCGGCTGCCTCCTCGACCGGGACGTCCGCGATGCCGCGCTTGGAGCGCCCGGCACCCAGCAACGTCTCCTCGGCCTCGACATGCAGCGCGCAGAGATCGTGCGCGAGCACCGGCAGGGTGGGGACTTTGAGCCGCGAGTTGGTGAGATATGCCGCAAGCAACGCGTCGAAGTGCAATCCGCCGATCGCGATGCCGCGCCGCCGCCAGGCGAGCATCTCTCGTTTGAGGTCGTAGCCGCGCTTGGGAATCGTCGGATCGGCGAGCAATTCCTCGATGGCGGCGACGGCGGCAGCGTCGGCATTCCGCTCCACCAACCCTGAGTGCCAGACCGGCAGATAGTAGGCGGTGTCCTCGCCTTTGCCGGCGAGCGACACACCGATCAGGTCGCCGGTGCGCGGACTACCGTCGATGATGGTGCGCACCGCGACCGATCCGGCGGCTCGGATGCGCTGCACTGCAAGGTCGGCCTCGTGCGCGTCGATGATCACCTCAACGTCGGTGGTGGGGGTCTGCAACTCACCGGGTGCGACGGGCGCATCGTCTGCCGAGGGCACCAGGGGCGGGAGGTCGTCGTTGACGCTCTTCCCGGGCAGGCGCGTGAGCAGACTGCGAAATTCGAGACGGTCGAACACGTCGCGCACCGCGGCTTCGTCGTAGTGGAAGAGTCGGGCGGCTTCGAGCGGAAGGTCCGCGTCCACGTCGATTTTGATCGTTGCCGTCCACTTGCTCAACCGCGCCTGATCCATGTGCTCCGCAAGGGCACGTTGCACGCGCCCAGGTTTCATGGTCGGTACGGCCGCGAGCACATTCTCGAGCTCGCCATACTCCTGCACCAGCGCCATCGCGGTCTTTTCGCCAATCCCCGGAACGCCCGGAATGTTGTCGCTCGCATCGCCTTGCAGCGCCTTGAAATCCACCACCAGTGGCGGCTCGAATCCGTAGCGCTCGCGCACTTTTGCGAGGTCGTAGATGATGGTGTCGCTGATGCCACGCCGGCTCGCGAACACGCGGATGTGCTCGGTGACCAGCTGCAGCGTGTCGAGATCACCGGTGAGAATGATCACGTCGAGTCCGGCGGCTTCCGCCTTCAGGGCGAGCGTGCCGATGACATCGTCCGCCTCGAAGGTGGGAATCTCGATGATCGGAATCCCGAGCACGTCCACCACCTCGCGCGCCCAGGGAAACTGCGCCCGCAATTCGTCGGGCGCCCGCTGTCGTTGCGCCTTGTACTCAGGGAATTTCTCGTGCCGAAAGGTGGGACCGGGCGGGTCGAAGGCGGCCACCGCGTAGGTCGGCGTCGTGTCGTTCAACGCCTTGAACAGCATCGAGGTGAAGCCATAGGCGGCGTTGGTCATTTCGCCGCGGCTGTTGCTCAACGCGGGCATCGCGAAGAAAGCGCGATAGACCAGGTTGTGCCCGTCCACCAGCAGCAAGGTCTCGCGAGCCACAGCGAGCCATGGTAGCGGCGCGGCAGGTACGACCTCGGCGGCGCACTCCCGGGGTTATGATCGCGCCATGGCCGACCTGGTTGAGATGACCGTCGACAGCATCCGGGTGCACATGCCGACCGGCCAGCACGTTGTCATCCTCAAGGAGAAGACGGCGGACCGCTACCTTCCCATCTGGATCGGCATCAACGAGGCGAACGCCATCGCGCTGAAGATCACAGGGATCACCCCGGAGCGGCCGATCACGCACGACCTGCTCGCCAACCTGCTCAGCGCCGTCGAGGTCACCGTCGATCGAATCGTGGTGACATCACTCAGCAATGAGGTCTTTTACGCGCGGATCCTCGCCCAGGTCGACGGAAAACGCCTGGAGATCGACTCGCGTCCCTCCGACGCGATCGCCGTGGCGGTGCGGGTGGGGGCCGGGATTTTCGTCGCCGACGAGGTGCTCGACAAAGCGGGCGTGCTCCCTGAGGCCGACAAGGATGGTGAGTTGGGTGAGGCTCTCGACCCGGAGAGTGAGGAGCGGCTCGCCAAGATTCGCGACTGGGTGAACACACTGAACCTCCCCGACCTCGGGACCGGCGCCTCCGAGAGTTAGGGCGCTAGAAGAGCGACCAGAACCTCGGATCCTCGAAGCCGAGCCGCCACGCGGCAATACCGGCGAGGCCGTACGTGCGAACCAGGGCGACCTTTCGCGCGAGGCTGTCTGCATCGTCGAAGTACGTGGTCATCCCCCCGTTCGCCGACACGACAAACGGGGTTTGCGCGCCGAAGTCGTAGCTGACCCTGGCGCCGGGTTGGGAGAGCGCGTTGTAGAGGACATTCGAATACGCGGAGGCGCCGGCGAGATTGCCCCAGGCGCGGCCGTACAGCGGCACGCCCAGCAGCACGTGCGCCGGAGTGAGGTCGGGAAGCGTCGCCTCGAGGAGCGCCTTGTCCCAATTGAGCCCTGCAACCGAACCGGGAGTGCCGCCGTCCCCGTGCTGGTCGTATGCCATGAGGTCCACGTAGTCGGCCGCTTTGCCGATGGCGGCGACGTCATAGGCCGCCGAATACTGGTTGATCCCGGCGAAATCGTGCGGGACGATGTCGACAATCAGCTTCGCGCCCCGGGCGTGGACCTCGGTGGCGAGTTGCTGGACGAACGCGGTGAAGGCGGCCTGGTCGCTCGAGAGCATCCCCTCGAAGTCGACGTTGATCCCCTTGTACCCGTCGTATTTGATGGCGGCGGTCATCTCGCCGATGAGTTGGGAGACGGCGCTCGGGTTGTTCAGGAGCTTGTCGGTCGCCGGTGGGTTCGTCGAATCGTTGGATAGCGATGGCCAGATGGGGATGCCCGCCTGCCCGGCACGGGACACGGCCGACTGGTCGGGAGTGCCGAGGAGCGTGCCGTCCGACTGCGCCTGCCACCCGGTGGGGCTCACCTGGGCAACGGCGCCGATGTGGAAGGCGAACGAACTGTTCGACGCGGCCGTATTGATGACGAAGGCATCCACATGGATACCCTTGACGCTCGGGGGGGGCGGCACGGTGACCCGGCGGACGGTCTCGCGCTGGATGCCGACCAGGGACAGCGTGATTCCAGGGTCGAGATGCGACTCATCGGCGGTGGGGATGCTGTCGGGGAGTGCGATCGTTGCCGGCGCTCTTCCACCCCAGCTGATTCGGGCGTGGGTGCCGTCAATCCAGGTCACGGTGGCACCGGGCAGGGCGCTGGCGACAGCGGTCTGCTCCGGGGCATCGTCGAACGCCGCGTCGACCACGAGCCCCTTCGAAGGGTCAACGTGCGCTGCCAGCATCGCTGCGGTGGGCGCGATCACCGTGAATGCGATGTTCTGGGTCTTCAAGCCGGTCACCGCGACCAGTAGATGGTGGGTCGACGAGAGCGGCAGCGGCTTGACGGTGGCAAGCACGTCGTTGCCTTGCGTGGCCAGCGACAGGCCGGTCCCGTCGAGGCTCAGCGTGACGTCGGATGCCTTGAGGGGCGCTCCGGTGGCGTGGAGACGGAGATCGAGGTTGGGTGGGACACCGGTATTGCCGGTGCGCAGCCCAACGCCGCCCGCCGTGATCACCAGGTAGTTGTATTGGGGGGGTGAACTGGACCCTGGGAGGCTGCAGCCGGAGACGAGCAGCGCCACGGCCAGACACGCCAGACGGCGATGCATCGCCTTCCAGTCTAAAGAGGTTGGCCGCCCCCGGCCGCTTCCGCGGGTTAGTGGGTGGTGAGCGTGAGCGTGGCGGTCAGCGCCGCGGTGCCGACTCCCTCGTATCCGGCCGGGATTGTGGCCCTGACCTGCAGCACCGTTCCCGATGCGAGGCCACTCGGGACGGTGAACTGGACCAGCGACTGATTGCGTGACGGGGCGCCGGGGTCAGGTGCCGCCTCAGGAACGGTGTCGTACTGGGCATTCGCCGGGCCGAACGACGCGCCGCCGGACTGGGTCCCCACGGTGACCGAGACGCACGGACGGACCGAAATGGTTGCGGCGGGTGCCTGTGTCGCACCCGGCGCGGAGAGTACCGCCTGTGGCACGGTGAGTTGGGCATACACTGTCACCGTTTGCCCAGCGGTCACATCGAGCGTAGGGGTGGCCAGCACGAGGTGCAGCGCTGGCCGGCCCGGGTCGCTGACGGCGTACTCCTGGCCAAACCCGACGGGCGGCGGTGCGGGCGCGACTTGGGCGACCGGTTGCGAGCAGGCTGCGGCTGCTACTGGGACCCCTGGCGCCTTGCCTGGCAAGGCAAGGCTCCCGATCGCGTCCGTGGATTGAGCGGTGGGTCCGGCGCCGTGTGCAATCGCGATGACGACGATCACCGCAACCACGCCACCGGCCAGTGCCGTGGCCGGAAAGCGGCGGAGCAATCCGAGGTTGAACCAGCTCAGCCCGATGCGCGGGCGTCGCGGCAGCTCGGCGATCGGAGGCGTCGACGGGAGATGGACGACGTGCGGCATACGCGCCTTCGGCAGTTCCCGCAGCGATTCAACGCTCGTGCGGAATTCCGCATAGGCCTCCGCGCAGGGAGCGCACTTCTGGATGTGCGACTGGAAACGCGCCTCGTCGATCGGCGAGAGTTCATCCTCGTACGCGCCCGAGAAGAGGTCGTCGATGTGCAGCCGCGGGCTCATGCGTGCTCCTCTGCGAATCCCGGGAAGGCTGCTGTGCCACGAAGTGCTTTTGCGAGCATCGTCCGACCACGATTGAGACGCGATTTGACGGTCCCGATTGGGATTCGCAATGCCTCGGACATCTCGTCGTAGCTCAAGTCGTTGACGTCACGCAGGACAACGACTGCTCGGAAGTCGGGGTGCAACGTCAGCAATGCCCGTCGGACTGCGTCGACGCGCTCGCGTGCGAGTGCGGTTGCTTCGGGCCCCATCGCGGGGTCAGGCAGCTCGACGATGTTGCCCTCGGCGTCCTCCAGTGGGTCGGCGGGGCGGCGGACGGTACGGCGTTGGACGTCGTGACTGCAGTTGATTGCCACGCGGAACAGCCACGCACGAATGGTCTGCCCACGAAGCACCGGGATCCGAATGTACGCGCGAAGAAACGTCTCCTGGACAACGTCGGCGGCGTCTGCCGGGGTTCCGAGAATTCTGAGTGCCATCGTGTAGAGCTCGTCCTGGTGACGGGTGACAATTGCGGCAAAGGCGTCGCGGTCGCCGCGGCGTGCCCGCTCGAGGAGCGCCTCGTCGTCCATGCATTGGAGAGTACGCGCAGCGAGGCGTTCAGGTTCCCGAGTTGGCATATGACCGGCAAGCGCCGAATGCTGCGGGGAGCCAGTACGCTGTCCACCCGGCCGGGGTGGCGGAATGGTAGACGCAGCGGTCTCAAAAACCGCCGAGGACAACCTCGTGAGGGTTCGAATCCCTCTCCCGGCACTTTCTGTTTGCAGCGACGGCCTTGAGCGGAGTAGGCATGCCAGCATCGAAGAGGCAGGAGTGGGAGCACAAGGTCGTGGTGGCGAGGGGCATCCTCAACGGCGAACTCGAGATACCCAACAGCTCGCTCAGCACAGAGGAGGCCGGGGGTTGGGAGTTGGTCTCCGCGGTGTCTCGCAGAGCGGGCGATACCGAGGTGGTGTGGCTCTTTTTCAAGCGGACGACGACCCGGACCACGAAGGCGGATGCGGTCAGCGCCAGGGCCGTTGTCTCGGAAGAGGACCAGTGGCGGCATCGCGAGGAGTTGAGGGCCGAGCGGGCGTCCTGCCTGGATGACCGGGCGTTCGGCGGCACGCACCGTTGGTTGCCGCCCGACCGGAACCGTTGTGCTCTCTGTGGACACACGAAAGCCTGGGCGGACGGCGAAATCGAGGACGAGGACTGAGCACAGGTCGCACTGCGCGCTGCGGCGTCTGCGGGAGCCGTCGGATCGCGCCAACCGCCGCTAATTCGGGTTGCGGACAGACGGGAAGCGCCGTGGGTGCCACGATCTCGATGTTGTGCTTGTCTGCCCCGCCTGCCACGCCGATCGCCTGATACCGCTGACGTTCCGCATCTATAAGCGCAAGGGGGCGCGCCCGGGGCAACCCGAACTCATGGTTCGCCCCATCGCCAAGTGTTCGGGATGCGGCAAGCGGATCTACGCCCACGTCCTTTTCCGTCAGCGGACGCCCAAGTCGGGGAGCCAGCGCTCCTTCTAGAAAAGGGGCGGAGCTCCGGAGAGCCCCGCCCCAAGTGACGCGATTGTTCCGTTTAGACCGCCGGCTCTCCGGTCGTCGGATCGAGAATGAGCCGCGAGATGATCCTGTGCGAGAAGTTGAACATGCCGTCCAACGTCCCGGCGATGGCATCGA
Organism: Candidatus Dormiibacterota bacterium; assembly: GCA_041691155.1. GTDB lineage: Bacteria > Chloroflexota > Dormibacteria > Aeolococcales > Aeolococcaceae > Palsa-851. Next base: position 23,294 of record JBEPVD010000013.1, read on the forward strand.
ACGAGCCACCACCGATTGGCGGCACGCCCCAGTTCTGCTCGATGAACTTGATGATCGAGGTCTGATCGATGATCGCGTTGTCCACCGAGTTCTCGCGAGCCCACGGCGAGATCACCAGCAGCGGTAGACGCTGACCGTACCCACACCGATCCTGGAACCCGCCCATCGGGGTGCCGTTGCCACACTGGCCCGTTCCCGTGATCGCGTCCTCGAGCGATGAGGACGAGTTGACGATCGGCGGCATCACATGGTCGTACCAGCCGTCGGAGTCGTCGTAGGTGATCACGATCGCTGTCGACTTCCAGTCCGGGGACTTCTCGATGGAGTTGATCGTGTTCACGAGGAAGTTCTGCTCGTCGAGCGGATCGGAGTAGCCCGCGTGGCCGTCCTGGTATCGAGAGGCCTTAAGGAAGCTCACGGCCGGCAGGTTGCCGGCGGCGAGCGCCAAGGAGAAGGCGGACAGGTCGTACTGATGATTCGCCTGGCCGTTGTGACCGATCTCGGACTCGGTTGCCGGCGGCAGGTGCGCCGGGTTCGCCGTGCTCGCGTAGTACTGGAACGGCTCGTGGTGTGCGCTGTAGTCAGAGACGGAGGCGCCACCAATGTTCGTGTGGGTCGAACCGCAGACCACGGTGCCGTTGACCTGTCCCGTCGGCGCGAAGCCACCCTGGAACCAGCCCCAGGTGACCTTCCTTGCGTTGAGCTCGTTGCCGATGTTGGTCCCGGTCATCGCGATTGTCGATCCTCCCGAGCACTCGTCAAACGCCGGGTCGGCGTCGCCGTACACGGTGCCGTTGTCCGCCACACCGGCGAGGACCGCGGGCGTGGAGCCGTGGGTCTGGCCGGAGATGAGGTTGAGCGCGCCAGGGGTCGAGGGTCCGAACACGGTGTCGAACATGTTGTCGCTCATCGCGAATCGCTGCGCGTAGTTCCAGAGCGCGGTCACGGTATTGCCGTCGTAGTAATCCATGACCAGGCCGGGAGGTGCGGTGTCGGGAGGCGAACAGCTCCCAACCTCGGTGAATTCCGGGAACTTGTCCATGAGTCCGTTGTCCAGCGCCTTCTGCTCGCCGGTGTACGCGTGATCCTGGTCGCACGTGAGCGCGTTTCCGGGGCCGAGCCGTGTCGGGTTCACCCCGTTCGGATTGGCGGTCAGCAGCGCCGGGCTCAACCCGTTGACGACCGGCGTGCCCGGCGCCGCCGTGAACACGTGCCCGTCGGTGTTGGTGGCGTTCGGATAGGTGCCGAAGTAATGGTCGAACGACACGTTCTCCTGAAAGATGACGACGAGATGTTTGATGGGCGATGCCGCTTTCGCGCTCGACGTCGCGTTCGTCGCCGCGCTGGCGCCAACAGTGGCGAGCGATGCGCTGGCAATCGTGGCGGTTCCCACCAATGCCAACGTGATCATTGGTCGTCTAGCCATAGGTCCTCCTCTGAACTATTTCCCAGGTCGATGGACGACCACGATGCCCGTGCGGTGATTAAGGCCGTCTTGTCGAAGCGGTAAGGCTTGGCCATGCTCTGACTAAGCGCAGGACGCGACAGTCGCGAGACCAATCCAGTAGGCCTGCGGCTCGACGCTGGCGAACATATGTTTGGTATGCTTTGCGGATGCAAAATGCCGAAGGTGTGGGGCTACAGGAGCGGATCGGGACTCTCGCACCGCGCATCCACGCGGCTACCGCGGAGTTGGTCGAGCTCTCAGCGGCGCTGGACACGGATGGGTCGTGGGGCGGGACCGGGTTCCGGTCGTGTGCGCATTACCTGTCGGTGAATATCGGCGTGGACACCGTGACCGGCGCTGAGATGGTCCGCGTTGGACATGCGCTCGAGGCGCTGCCGCTGTTGCGAGCGGCGTTCGCCGAGGGGCGTCTCTCCTTCGACAAAATGCGCGTCATCACGCGGGTGGCAATGCCGGTTGATGACGAGATGTGGTTGACGGTGGCGCTACATGCGTCTGGGGCGCAGCTGGCGCGGATCTGCCGGAGTGTTCGGCAGGCGTTCGCCGTCGACGATCCGCGCCGCGCGGGAGACGCGCTCCTCAATCGCGGTGTCCGGGCGTGGTGGCGTGAGGACGGCATGCTCGAGTTGATGGCGGTGCTTCCTCCCGAGGAAGGCGCGATCGTCCTGGCAGCGCTCGAGGCGGCGATACATCGTGTCGCGGCGGATGAGCGGCAGGTTCCCTCACCGGATCAGCCCGAGCTTGCGGCGGATCACCGGACTCTTCCGATGTTGCGTGCGGACGGCTTCGTGCGCGTGTTCGAGGCGTCGGTACTGGACGCGGCGAAGGAGCCATCGATGGCACCGACCACGCAGGTCGTCGTCCACGTCGACGCGGACGCTCTCGCGTCTGCCGCCACCGGGGGGCGCAGCCACATCGAGAACGGTCCGTGGCTTTCCCATGCGGCGATGCGCCGATTGAGCTGCGATGCCGATGTGGTGACCGTCACCGAGCGTGATGGTCTCCCCATAGACGTTGGTCGAGTGCACCGGCTGATCACGGCCCGGCTGCGCCTTGCGATGCAGACCCGCGACCAAGGCTGCCGCTACCCCGGATGCTCGGTTCCCGCCGCACGAACTCATGGCCATCACGTGCGTCATTGGAACGACGGCGGCAAGACGAACCTCGACAACCTGATCTCCTTGTGTCACTTCCATCATCGGCGGCATCACGAGGGAGCATTCCTGATCCAGACGGCTGCGGCAGGCGAGTTCATCTTCACGGCCGCGGACGGGAAGCCCTTGGTGCCGGCGGTCGCCAAACCCACGATCGAACCCCTTGACCCTATCGGCTGGCACGATCCGGAAGTGGCACGTGCCCGCAATGGCGGTACCCCGCACCAGCACGACCATGCGGTGGGGGTGCTTGCTGACGCGCGTTCGATCGAGCTGTACACATCGGCGGTGGCTGCACAATCCAATGCAGCCCACTATTGGCAATTGGCCTGACGCGCCCGATTCTTTCTCGCGCACGCAACATCACGGAGGACACCCAATGCTGATCAGCACCGCCAACGACCTGCCCGGCTACGAGATCACCGAGGTCCTCGGGGAGGTTTTCGGCCTCACCGTTCGTTCCCGGAACATCGGCTCGCAGTTCGGGGCCGGACTCAAGTCGCTCATGGGCGGCGAGCTCAAGGGCATGACCGCCAACCTCGCGCAGAGTCGCAACGAGGTCATCCAGCGGATGTGCGATGAGGCGACTGCCAAAGGCGGCGACTCGATTGTGGGAATGCGCTTCGACACCTCCGAGATGGGCGGCACCTGGACCGAGATCTGCGCCTACGGCACTGCCGTCAAGACGCGGAAGCTCTACGCGTCGGCCGGAGCTACCCCGCCGCCACCGGCTCCCTGAACCGGCTGAGGCGGAATGGCGAGAGGTCCGCATCGCTGGTGCCCGTGGTGACGCGTTGCGCGATCGCCTCGCCGAGTCCCGCCGAGTGCTTGAACCCGTGCCCTGAACAGGGCGACACCAGCAGCACGCCGGGCAGGTCGGGGTGATCGTCGACGACAAAGTTGACATCGGGCGTGACCGTGTACAGACATCGCGCCGCGCGGACGCACCGATCAGCGACCGCCGGCATGCGCGGTCCGATGAGCGACTCGTAGAGGTCGTGCGTCTCGGCCGGATCGACCTCCAGTGATGCCGCGTCAGCGGTCGTCGGAGCGTCGAGTTGTTCGGTCGCGACCTTGAGCTCTCGCAAACCGTCGATCGATGGAAACCCGTAGAACGCATTGCCGTCGCTCAGGCCCCAGATGAACACCGGCATCACACCCGGCGTGTGGTCGCCTGCGTCAGCGCGTAGCGCGAACCAGGCGAGCACCTGCCGATAGATGGTGAACAGGCGCAAATGTTCCGGCTCCAGGAAGTCACGCACCCACGGGCCGACCGCGAGCACGACACGTTCCGCTTCGACGACACCGTGATCCGTCCGGACCCGCACCGCACCGCCGGTGGATTCGACCGCGAGCACCCGCTCGTCACGGCGGACCGCGGCGCCGAGTCGTGACGCGACGGTGAGCTGCGCGTCCACACAACGCTCGGGCCGCACAAAACCCGCGCTCGGTTCGTAGTATCCGGACTCGTCGCCGTCAAGGGCGAACTGCGGGAAGCGTGCCGCGATGTCCCCGGCGTTGAGGAGTTCGTGCGGGACGACGTACCGATTCGCGCAGGCGATGGTGCTGGAGAGGAAGTCGTGGCGGTGGTGACCGGCGGCGCCTCCGCCAGCAGCCTCGATAATCAAACCGCCGCACTGCGTCAGCAGGTCCTGTCCGGTCTCGGCTTCGAGTTCCCGCCAGATGGCATGCGAGCGGCGCACCAACGGCGTGTAGCACTCGCCCTCGCCGATCGCCTCTCGCGTGATCCGGGTGTCGCCGTGGGTCGATCCCAGGACGTGGGGGGGCGAGTGGCTGTCGATTCCGACCGCTCTCACACCCCTGCGCGCCAGTTGATAGAGGGTGGCCGCCCCGGCCGCGCCCAGGCCGACGACCGCGACGTCATACGTACTCACCGCCGCAGCCTACTACCCTGCGATGGTGGCTCAGGATCACTACTTCTCGACAGACCCGAAGGTCCGGTCGCGCCCGCGGACGATCCGGCTCACCCTCCCCGATCGCAGCTTCGAGCTCGACACTGACCGCGGCGTGTTCGCCAACGGCCACGTCGACTTCGGGACCGATCTCCTCCTGCGGAGCATCCCACCCCCGCCGGCGGGTGATCTCGTGGACGTCGGCTGTGGCTACGGAGCGATCGCGATCACCCTGGCGCTCCGGCGTCCCGACGCGCGCGTCTGGGCCGTCGACGTGAACCGGCGTGCCCTGGATCTCTGCGCACGCAATGCCCAGCGGGCCGGCGCGGCCAACGTGGTGGTGGCCGAACCAGACGCCGTGCCTTCAGATCTGCGGTTCGCGGCTATGTACTCCAATCCCCCGGTTCGGCTCGGAAAGGGCGGGCTGCACGAACTGCTCCTGCAGTGGATCTGCCGGCTTGAACCTGACGGCGTTGCCAACCTCGTGGTGCAGCGGCACCTCGGCGCCGACTCGCTTGCGGCCTGGCTCACCGGGCTCGGTCACCGGGTCGTCAGGGCCCGCTCGAAGGGCGGGTATCGCATCCTGGAGGCGCATCCACCCGCCGAGACCCCCCATGATGGCAGCCGTGTCCGCTAGCCCTGGCCTGCTCGGGATCATCACGATCAACATCGACCCGGTCATCAAGATCGGGCCGTTCCCAATCCACTGGTACGGGATCATGTACGCGCTCGCGTTCCTGGCTGGGTACCAGTTCGGGGTGCTTCCGTACGCGATCCGTCGTGGAATCCCGAAAGCGGTGGCCGAGAAGATCACGGTGTGGACGATCATCTTCGGACTGCTCGGCGGCCGCCTCTACTACGTGGTGCAGCAGCCGAACCTGGTCCACAACTACCTCCTCGACCCAGTCAACATCATTGCGTTCTGGCAGGGCGGGATGGCATTTTTCGGAGCCATCATCGTCGGCTTCGTAACGCTCGCCATATGCGCGTGGCGCTACGGGTACAACCCATGGCTGGCACTCGACGGTGGGGTGCTGTTTGCAGTGGTGGGACAACCGATCGGACGCATCGGCAACGTCATCAACGGCGACATCCTGGGCTCGCAGAGCACGCTGCCCTGGGCCACTGCATACAAGAATCCCGCAGCGATCCTGCAGACGGGGTTCAGTCTCTGCACGAACGTCTCATGTCCCGCGTATCAACCCGCGGCTGTCTATGAGGCGCTCGGCACGATCCTCATCGGGATGATCCTCTTCCTGCTGTTGCGGCGCAATCCGCGCGGCGGTGTGCTCGCGATCACGTACGTCGCACTCTATGCGGTGAGCCAGCTCATCCTCTTCCAGTTCCGGGCGAGCGAACCGCCCGGACCGCTCGGGTTGCGCGAGGCACAGTGGACGTCAATCGTGATGCTGGTCATCGTGGTACCGGCGCTGTATGCCCTCTGGCGTCGAACCGTCGCCACCTTCGACAAACGCACGCCTGGCGAGGCGGTGACTCCGAACGAGCCAGCGCCAGCGCAGTGAACAGCCTGCTGCTTTTCGACATTATCGGATTCGTCGAGACGGCGCTCGTGGTGCTCATCTTTGCGCGTATCGCGGTGTCCTGGATCGGGCTCAGCCCGTGGCACCCGGTCGTCAAGTGGCTGCGCATCATCGTCGACCCGATCCTCGCGCCATTCCGCCGCATCCTCCCGAACTTCAGCGGTATCGACTTCTCCCCGATCCTCGCGATCGTCATCATCTACTTCGTAGCGCAGATCCTGAAGACGCTGGTGACCGGTGGCGGCATCGATCCCGCCGGCGCCGCAGTCGCGTTGGTGGAACAGCTGGTCGTCGACATCGCGATCGCCATCGCGGTGCTCGTGTTCATCCGAGTGGTGCTGGCACTGTTTCACGCCGACCCGTGGCATCCGATGGTGCAGATGGTGCGCACCATGACGAACCCACTCGTCGCTCCCTTCGCAGGTCTGCATCGCGGTCGCGTCACCGCCGGCGTTGATTACCCGGCGATCGTCGCGCTCGTCGTCTACATCGCGCTGATCTTCGTGATCAGACTGGTCTTCGGTTTCCTGCTGCAGTCGATCTGAACGCGACGCGGATCAGCGTCGCGCAGTCGCACGCTCGCGTTCCGGCGCGCGAACGCGACGCATCTCAATGCGGTACGAGCTTTCGCCGATCAGGTGCTCGACCGCGCGCTCCAGCGCGGGAGATGGATCGACCGCGAAATCGACCGCGAGCGTGATCTCGTCGACGCTCGTTCCCGAGTCGACGTGGAGGACCACCGGGCAATCGCCCTGATGCTGCTCGAGCGCGTGCCGCAACGCTCCGAGGACCGGGATCTGGCGGGCGCTGACGCTGATATGCACAGTGCTGTCCTTGCGCCAGGTCGCGAGACGGGGATCGTCGTACGCGTACACGGCCTCGGCGAGGATCTGCGGCGGCTCAACCTCGACGCGATCCTCCTCCTCCGCCGGCGGCGTCGCACCGCCAGCTCCCCGTCCCACTTCGACCTTGCCGCGCACCACGATCACCGCATCAGGTCGGAGCACCTCCGCGCACTCCTCGAAGACGCGTGCGAACACGACGACCTCGACCGTCCCCGTGAGGTCCTCGATCTGGAGTGCGGCCATACGCTGACCGGTGGTGCTCCGACGCGGCACGAAGGTGCGCACGTCGCGAATGGCGCCGCCCACCTGGACGATCAAGCCGTCGAGGTGCGCGCCGAGCTCGTTGATCGTGGTGTCGACGCGTTGCTGCAACTCCCCGGCGATGCGGCGCAGGGGATGGTCGCTGAGATACATGCCGAGAAACTCTCGCTCCCAGCTGAGCCGCTCGTCTGCGGCGATCGCATTCGCCCCGCTGGCATCGCGACCGTCCAGGTCGTCCACGGCGGGTGGGGCCGTCTCGATGAGCACGACGGTCTCGCCAAAGAGTGACGTCTGTCCCGACTCGCGTTCGCGACGGATCGATGCAGCACGGTCGATGGCGCGGTCGAGCACCGCGAGCATCGCACCGCGCTCCCCAAGCGAGTCGCACGCGCCGCTACGGACCAGGGCTTCGAGCACCCGGCGGTTCAGGTCGCGGCTGTTCACCCGCAGGCACACGTCGAACAATGACGTGAAGGTCCCTTCCGCCTCCCGTTCCGCGACGATCGCGTCGGCGATCCGCTCCCCGACGTTCTTGATGTGGCGGAGCCCGTAGAGAATCTCGCCCGCGTCCGAGTCACCCACGCTGAAGTCCGATGCGCTGCGATTGATGTCGGGTGGCCGGACCACGAGGCCGCGCGCATGCGTGTCGAGAATGGTCGTCTTGAGCTTGTCGAAGTTGTCGGCCCGGCTGTTCAGCAACGCGCACATGTACTCGAGTGGATAGTTCGCTTTCAGATATGCGGTCTGATATGAGATCAGCGCGTAGCAGATGGCGTGCGCACCGTTGAACCCGTACCCGGCGAAGTGCGCCATCAGCTCGAACAGTTGCAACGCGATGTCCGGTGCAACCCCGCGCTCGGCGGCGCCGCTGAGGAACTGCTCGCGTTGCTTGTCCATCTTCGCCTTGTCCTTCTTGCCCATCGCGGCGCGAAGGATGTCTGCCTCACCGAGCGTGAATCCGGCCACCGCGGAGGCGATCTTCATCACCTGGTCCTGGTAGATGATCGTCCCGTAGGTCTCGGCAAGAATCGGCTCCAGCGCCGGCAGCATGTACGTCACCGGCTCCTCGCCCCGTCGGCGTGGCATGTAGATCTCGGCGACGCGGCCCTCAATCGGTCCCGGACGGATGAGCGCTACGGCGACACTGAGGTCCTCGAGCGTCTTCGGCTGGAGATCGATGAGGATGCGCTTGCCGAGATTGCCCTCTAGCTGGAAGATGCCGTGGGCGTCCGCTTTGCACAGCAGCTCGTAGGTCTTGGCGTCGTCGATGGGCAGGTGGTCGATATCGACGTCGATGCCGCGAATCCGGTGCACCGTCTCGGCAGCCTCGGCAATGACGGTGAGGTTGGACAATCCCAGGAAATCAATTTTCAGCAGCCCGATCTGCTGCACGCCGTTCATGTCGTACTGCGTGACCGCGGTCCCGTCGCCCGCGGTTGACCGTTGCAGCGGCACGATGTTGGTGAGCGGTTCCGACCCGATCACGACTCCGGCCGCATGCGTCGAGGCGTTGCGGCAGATCCCTTCGAGGCGTTTCGCGTTGTCGATGATCCGGGCCGCCCACTCCTCCGATTCGTAGAGGGCATTGAGCTCGTGGCTTTCCTTCAGCGCACGTTCGAGCGTGATGTTCACGACCTGCGGCACCAGCTTGGCGAGACGATCGACATCTGGCAGCGGGACGTTGAGCACCCGCCCGACATCGCGAATCGCAGCGCGCGCCGCCATGGTGCCGAAGGTGATGATCTGCGCGACCCGGTCGCGACCGTACTTCTCCTGCACGTAGGTGAGCACGCGATCACGTCCGCGATCGTCGAAGTCGATGTCGATGTCCGGCATCTGCACGCGCTCGCGGTTGAGGAAGCGCTCAAAGATCAGCCCGTAGCGCAACGGCTCGATGGCGGTGATGTTGAGCACGTAGCTCACCACCGACCCCGCGGCGCTGCCTCGGCCGGGCCCGACGCGGACCCCGTCTTCCCGCGCCGCCCGGATGAGGTCCCACACGATGAGGAAGTACGCCGAGAATCCAGTCTCGCGGATGACGTCGAGCTCCATATGCAGGCGCTCGTGAACCTCCGCGGTCACGCTCTCGCCATAGCGCTCACGGACGCCCGACTCGCAGAGATCGCGCAGGTAGGTGTCGGCGTCGAGCCCTTCCGGGATGGGCGAATAGGTCGGCAACAGGTTGCGTCCCAATGGGATCTCGACGTGACAGCTGTCAGCAATGGCGACGCTGTTCGAGACCGCCTCGCCGTAGGCGGCGAACCGCTCGCGCATCTGTGCGGTGGTAGCAAAGTAATACTCGGGCCCGGAGAAGCGGAACCGCTTCTCCTCCTCGCGGCGCGCTCCGGTCTGCAGGCACAGCAGGATGTCGTGGGCCTCGGAGTCCTCGGGCCGTATGTAGTGCGCGTCATGGGTGGCGACGAGCGGCAGCCCTGTGCGGCGCGCGATCTCGACCAGTCCCTCGCGCACGGCGTCTTCTTCCGGGATGCCGTGATTCATGAGCTCCAGGAAATATCCGTCGTGGCCGAACATCTCGCTGTGCCGGCGCGCGACCGTCTCGGCTCCATCCATGTCGCCGCGGAGGATCGCCTGGGGGAGTTCGCCACCGAGACACGCGGACAGGCAGATGAGTCCTTCAGCATGATCCGCAAGCAACTCGTGGTCGATGCGCGGCTTGTAGTAATAGCCCTCAAGGTGCGAGATGCTGACCAGCTTGATGAGGTTGCGATACCCGATGTCGTTGCGCGCGAGCAGGATCAGATGGTTGGGATCGCGGTCCGCCCGCCCTTCGCGGTCGTGCCGCGAGCGCGGTGCCATGTACATCTCGCAGCCCAGCACCGGATTGATCCCCGCGGCCCGTGCCATTGCATAGAACGCAACCGCTCCGTAGAGCACGCCGTGGTCCGTGATGGCCAGCGATTTCTGGCCCATCGACTTCGCACTGTCAACCAGTTCGCTGATGCGAGCCGCACCGTCCAGCAGCGAGAACTCGCTGTGCGTGTGCAGGTGAGCAAAACCGCCGTCCAGGATCTCCTCGTCGCCGGTCACGGATGGCTCCTGCACTCTGCCTCCTGGATGCGGTCGACTGACGACGAACAGACGTACGCTACCACTCCACGGCGAACCGCCGCCGCGCCCGATGAGGGTACCGCTCAGCGGGTGTCGGAGTGCTCGGCTGGGGGCGCCGCGGGCTCGTCGGTCCGCGTCAACGTGACCACGCTCTCGACGTGATACGTCTGGGGAAACATGTCGACGATGTCGAGTGCGTCAATGCGATAAGGCCCGGACGCGACCAGTGTGTGCAGGTCGCGAGCCAGCGTCGCGGGATCGCACGACACATAGACCACGCGCTCCGGACCGGCGAGCGCAAGCCAGCCGGTCACGCGGCCGGAGCAACCGGCACGCGGCGGGTCGAGAATGATGACATCGGCCATCTCCGCGGCACCGACGCGGGGCAGCGCGTCCTCGACCGGCGAGAGCACGTAGTGCAGGCGATCTGACACGTCGTTGACGCGCGCATTCAGGACGCCGAGTTGCGCGGCGCCGCGGTTGCTCTCGATACAGGACACCTCGCGCGCCTCGCCCGCCAGGTGGCACGCCAGCACACCGATGCCGGCGTACGCATCGACGATGCGCATCCCTGCGTGACCGCCAATGGCATCGATGACGCACTGATACAGCACGTCCATCTGGGGCCAGTTCACCTGGATGAAGGCGTCGGGCGTCACCCGGAACGTCATGCCACGCCAGCGCAACGTTGTCGACGTCGTGCTCACACGACCTTCGTCCGGGAGGTCGAGCCCATTGTCGAGCGCCCCACTGGCCAGCCCACGCTCGGGCTTGGCATGGATCAGGAGTTCCTGGCCCTCCTCACCCACGGTCAGGTGCAACGTGCTGAGCGCGTTGGTCGCGCTCGATCCAAGCAGCCCGCGCAACGCTGGGAGCGCCGTGGTGATGCGCGGATGATGGATGAGGCAGTCGTCGATCGCGATGGGCCGCCAGCTGCGCGCCCGGTTGAAGCCGAGGGCGGGAGGGGCTGCTCCATCGCCGGCGATGACGTGAAACTCGCCCCGCAACCGGTAGCGCCACGGGTCCTCCACCGAGTGCATTCGCGGCGCAGGATGCTCAACCTTCTGACGGTGCAGCGCATCAAGCACGATGTCCCGTTTCAAATCGACCTGATGCGCGTAATCGACGTGCTGCAGCTGGCAGCCGCCGCACGCCGGGACATATTTGCAAGGTGGCGTGACGCGGTGCGGGGAGGCTTCAACAACCTTCACCACCTCCGCAAACGAGGTCGAGCCCTTCCGGTACCGGATCGAGACGTCGACATCCTCGCCGGGAATCCCGCCCTCGACGAGCACGGTCGCGCCCTGATCGTCATGCGCAAGACACAGCCCACCATGGACCATGCGCCCGAGACGCACCGGCGCGACTACTCGGAGAGCCGGTCGCGCAGCAGGCGGTTCACCACGGGCATGTCGGCCTTGCCACCCGACGCGTCCTTCACGGCTCGCATCAGCTGACCGATCGCCTGTTGCTTGCCGGCGCGGAAGTCGGCGGCGGCACCGGGATTCGCAGCGACGGCGGCGTCCACCAGCGCCGTCAACGCTGCGGTGTCGCTGACCTGGGCGAGGCCGCGATCGCGAACCAGCGCCTCCGGATCCCCACCGGAAACGTAAAGTTCCGCGAGCAGTTCCTTCGCCGTGGGCCCGTTGATGGTGCCCGATTCGACGAGCCGGAGGAGGCTCGCCAGCCCGGCAATGCCAAGGCCGCTGTGCTGCAGCGGCTGATGGTGCTCATTGGCAAGCGCCGCCACATCACCACTGTGCCAGTTGGCGGCAAGTTTGGCTGAAACCCCTGCGCTGACGAGCGCCTCGTAGGCGTCCGCGCTCTCGCGGGTGTCCGTCAACACCGCCGCGTCGTAGGCGGTGAGCCCATACGCCGTCTGGAATCGCTGCGCCCGCGCCTCCGGAAGCTCGGGCAAGGTTGAGCGCACGCGCTCCACGAACGCAGCATCCAGCCGCAGCGGTGGCAGATCCGGCTCCGGGAAGTATCGATAGTCGTGCGCCTGCTCCTTGCTGCGCTGCGAGATCGTGCGCCCCTGGGTTTCCACCCAGCCACGGGTTTCCTGTACCAGCGTGCCCCCCGCATCAAGGACGGCTGACTGCCGCTCGATCTCCGAGTCGAGCGCGTGCTGCACTGCGCGGAACGAGTTCATGTTCTTGACCTCGACCTTCACGCCCAGCTCAGTCTGTCCGTGGGGACGGAGCGAGACGTTGGCGTCGCAGCGGAAGGAGCCCTGCTCGAGGTTGCCGTCATTGACGCCGATGTAGGTGAGAATCTGGCGCAGGCGCACGAGATACTCGCGGGCCGCCTCGGGGGTTCGCAGGTCCGGCTCCCCCACGATCTCCATGAGCGGCACACCGCATCGGTTGAAGTCGATGAGGGACGAGGCGGCGCTCTGCAGCACGTCACCGGCGTGATGCATCGTGCCCGTGTCCTCCTCGAGATGCACCCGGGTGATGCCGCATCGAACCGCCGTCCCGTTGACGGGGAACTCGAGGTGGCCGTTCAGCGACAGTGGGAGATCAAACTGCGAGATCTGGTAGCCCTTGGGGAGGTCCGGGTAAAAGTAATTCTTGCGGTCGAACTTGGTGAAATCCGGAATGTCGCAGTGCAACGCCAGCGCAGTGCGGACAGTGAAGTCCACCGCTTGCTGATTGATCGTCGGCAGCACCCCGGGAAGTCCCAGGCACACCGGGCAGGTGTTCTCGTTCGGACCGGCGTTGATGTAGTCCGCCGGACAGGGGCAGAACATCTTGCTGCGGGTCAGTAACTGCGCGTGGACCTCGAGGCCGATCACGACCTCGTATCGATCGAGTGCGGTCGCCGGTGCCCGTGCGGTCTGGGTCATGCGGCGGTGCCGACGAACGGCGACGCTGCACGATGGAAATCGGTTGCCTGCTCGTACGCGTGCGCGACCCGGAACACACGAGCATCCTCGAAGCGCGGCGCGAGGATCTGCAGCCCCACCGGCAGGCCGTCGACGAACCCGCAGGGCACAGAAATACCCGGCAATCCGGCGAGGTTGGTCGGCAGCGTGCACGCGTCGCACAGGTACATCGAGAGTGGATCGGAACGCGACCCCATTGGGAAGGCAACGCTCGGCGACGTCGGACTGATGATCGCGTCGACGTCCTGAAAGACCGCATCGAATTCCTGACTCACCAGCGTGCGCACCTTCTGCGCCTGACGGTAGTACGCGTCGTAGTACCCGCTCGACAGCGAGTACGTCCCCAGCATCACGCGGCGCTTCACCTCGCGACCGAATCCGGCCTCACGCGTCTCCAGGTACATGTCGGTGAGTGACGGACGATCTGCGCGAACACCGAAACGTACGCCGTCGTAGCGCGCGAGGTTGGAGGAGCACTCGGCCGGCGCGATGATGTAGTAGACGCTGAGCGCGACATCGGTGCTCGGCAGCGACACCTCGACCAGAGTCGCGCCCTGCGATTCGAGCACCGCGAACGCCGCTTCAACAGCCGCGCGGACTCCCGGCTCGGTGCCCTCGCCGAAATACTCATGCGGAATCCCGAGCCGCAGACCCGCGACGCCGGCATGCAGCGAGTCCAGCGGATCGGCGACAGCGCGCGGATCGCAGGTGCTGTCCCGCGGATCACCGCCGGCGATCGCGGAGTACACCAGCGCGCAATCCTCGACGGTGCGCGTGAACGGGCCGATCTGATCGAGGGACGACGCGAACGCGATCAATCCATAGCGAGAGACTCGCCCGTAGGTCGGCTTGAAACCAACCACACCGCACAGCGCCGCGGGTTGGCGGATCGATCCACCCGTATCGGTCCCGAGCGAATACGGCACCGTTCCAGCCGCGACGGTGGCGGCGCTCCCGCCGCTGCTCCCACCCGGGACGCGCTCGATATCCCAGGGGTTCCCGACCGGCCCGAATGACGAGTTTTCGGTGGACGACCCCATGGCAAACTCGTCGCAGTTGGTCTTGCCGAGGCACACCGCACCCGCATCGAACAGTCGTCGCACGGCAGTTCCCGTGTACGGCGGCTTGAAGCCTCGCAAGATCTGCGAGCCCGCGGTGGTCTCGATGCCGTCGACGCAGAGCACATCCTTGAGCGCCATCGGGATGCCGCACAACGGCGACGCGCTGTCGGGGTGTTGCTCGAGGGTGAGCGCGGCTGCGTCCGCCTGCTGCTCCGCCAGTTCGCGCGTGACCGTGAGGTATGCGTTGAGATCCTTGTCGCTCTTTTCGAGGTGCGCGACTGCGGCCGCGAGCAGCGCGCGCGGCGTGGTGCTCCCGTCGCGCAGTGCCGCCGCGAGCTCGGTGATGGTGCTAGCCGTCAAGCTCGCCGCCCTGGATCGCACCGACCATGAAATAGCTCCCGTCGGATACGGGCGCGTTGCGCAAGGCCGCTGCGGCGCCGATCGGCGGCTCCGGCACGTCGGGGCGCATCACGTTCACGAGGTCACCGACCTGCGCCGTGGCGGCGAGCTTCGACGTGTCGACCTGCTGCAGCCGGGCGATGTGACCGAGAATCGCCTCCAGCTCGCCGAGCAGACGGTCTTTCTCCGCATCGGTGAGCCCCAGACGAGCAAGGGTCGCAACGTGATCGACGTCGGCGCGAGTAAGCGTCATGAAGCGGCTATTATCCCGACCTCTCGATTATTCGAGCGGAAGCCAGGTCAGGACGGTCTGTTCGGTCGGCACGAAACCAGCCGCCTGGTAGGCCGCGACCGCCGCGTGATTGTCGCCGCGGGTCCAGACGCAGGCAAAGGTGACCTCGCGGCTGCGGATCAGGTCCATCGCCGCTGCCATGAGGCGGTGCGCGACGCCTTGACCGCGCCCATCCGGCCGGACATACAGCTCAGCGACCTCGGCCTCGAGCCCGGTTCCGGGATCGAAAAGAACCACCCAGCAGAGCCCCAGAGCCGATGCGTCAGCACTCCGCGCCACCAGGATGTGGTTCTCACCGGTGAATCCAGGCGCCGTCGCAAGCCGGGCACTCAGTTGCTCGGAGGTCTCCTGCGGATGATCGAAATGGCCTTGCTCGTCCAGAGCAAGATCGACGAGCATCGCCTTGACCGCTGCGTCCGCATAGTCCTCGAGGACTGTGATCCGGATGTCATCGGAATCTCCCATCGCCCCAATTGTGGCGGGTCAGGGAAGGGCGACCCCGCTGGCCGTTGCCACCGCCGGGGCGCCACCGGAACTATCGATTCCGCCGCAGCCGATCTGTGGCTGTGGAAGCTCGGGCCCTCCCGCCACGGGCGGGGGCGAGGTCGGGCACGGGAGCGACGGCGGCACACTCTCCGGCGATGGGATCGGAATGCTGAGTTTCGGGCCGGCGCTGCCGCCTCGCAAGGTCCAGCCGGAGCCGTCCCAGGTCCAGGTCTGGTCATACAGCCCCGAGGCCGTCGCCGACTCACCGAGTCCGCCGAAGCGCACGACCTGCCCGCTCGCAGCGTCGTATGCCGACGCGGCGCCGTCGAGCGCCGGCGGGGTGGAACGCGGATGTTCGTGCTTCCAGACGCCGGTCCAGACCCATGTCTGTCCATCCGACGTCAGGTAGAGGTCGCTCTTGGTCGTCGGATCGCCGACCAGGGTGCCGCCGTACCCGGGAGGACCGTCGGTGTAGGTGGCAGCCTGCTTCCAACCCGTGCCATCCCAGAGCCTCTCGGTACCGGAGCAGCACGGCGACGGATCAGCCGGAGGCACAACCTTGCAGCTGGGGCAGGGCGAGAGAGTCGTCGGATTGGGTCCGCCGGTGAACATCGCGAGCCTCCCCGTCACCGCATCCTGGACGACGGGCGACCCACCGTAGAAATTGCTGTCCGGATGGACGGTCATCGCCTTCCACGCAGTCCCGTCCCAGGTCCAGCTGCGAGGTGCGGCGATGGGATACGGCGGGCAGCTGGGCTGGACACCTGTTGTTGCCACGCCGATGAGCGGGCATGCGATGGCCGGCTCGGCGAACACCCCGCCGGCGCTGAGCAGGACAACCCGACCGGAGACCGCGTCGGTCGCCAGCGAGCCCTGCCCGAAGCCGACGAATGGCGCCGTACCGGACGCCTTGGTCCAGTCGCTGCCGTTCCAGAGCCAGGTCGCGTTGTTCGAGGGATCCGGGATGGCACACCCCGTGCCGGCCCCGGAACCCGAAACAGTCGTACCCGGATCCGGAGCGATGGACGCAACCGGCGTTCCTGCCGGTTTTGCAATGTCGGGGATCGGGGCCCCAGGCGGGATGAATGTCGTGATCGACCCGCCGGACCCCGAGGAGCCGGACGACCCCGATGACGACCCGGATCCGCCGCCGGAGCACGTCACCGGTGAGCCGATATTCGACGCCTCGAGCCGCTGGCCGCCGACCAACAGCAGGTCATGCGTGATCGGGTCATAGGTCATCTGCGCGCCCGAGATCGGGGGCGGCGAGGTTGCGGGGTGCGCCTGGGTCCAGGATGAGCCGTCCCATGTCCACGTGTCGTTCAGGCTGCGAGACTGGGTCGCGCCGCCAAAGAGGACAACGGTGCCGTTGGCACCGTCGAACGCCATTGCGGCGCTCGTGCGCGCCTGTGGCTGGCCGGCCGCCGGCGAACTTCCCGCCCCTTCCACTGCGCGGATACCGAAATACGAGCCGAGGCCGGCGCCGACGACCGCGACAAACGCAAGGCCGGCGATCGGACGGGTCCAGACGCGGCGTCGAAGTTCAGTGCCCATGGTTGTATGACGCATTCACGGGCCACAGGGTTCCCGACCAAGCCGGCCTGACTAGACTCATCGACGAATGGCAGACACCAAAGCCCAACCCAAGAACCCCGAGCGCCTCGAACTGGAGCAGCTCACCGCATTGCAACCCGGCCTTGCGCGGCTGATGCCGGAGATCGGAGCGCGCTTCTGGAAGGCCTACTACGCCGCCCATGCGACCAACTGGCCGCTCGCCGCGTGGCAGCTTCGCGAGATGCGCAAGCTCCTCCGGCTCTGCGAGGTCACCCGGCCAAAGTACACCGACGACATCGAGGAGTGGATGCTCGACGATCTCGACCCGCTCATGGCCGCACTGGACGCGCACGACCTCGTCGCGTTCGACAAGCACTACCACGAGGGCGTCGACTCGGCGAACGAGCTCCACCGTCGCTGGCAGAAGGAGTGGATCGTCTGGAAACTTCCGGACACGCCACCTCCCGACCTCGATCTCACTCCCCGAGGCTAACGCCGACGTCCGGTCGCGATCGCATGATGGCGTTACTGATCGAGCACGGCATCCGGTCGACGGCCGTGCTCAACGCCATGGCAGGCGTGCCGCGCGAGGAGTTCGTGCTCGAAGGTGACCGTGGGCATGCCTACGCCGACCGGGCGCTCCCGATCGATGCGCCGGGACAGACGATCAGCCAGCCACTGATGGTCGCGCTGGTTGTGGAAGCGCTCGAGTTGCACCACGGCGATCTCGCGCTCGACGTCGGCACCGGATCGGGATACCAGGCAGCGGTGATGGCGGCTTGCGGTGCCCGCGTGGTCAGCGTCGAGCGCATTCCGGCCCTCGCCGGCGCCGCTCGAGACCGGCTGCACCGGCTCCGGTACGACGTCGAGGTGATCGCCGGCGACGGGACGCTCGGTGTCCCGGATCGGGCGCCCTTCAACGCGATTGCGGTCGGCGCCGCAGCCCCACGTCTCCCGGTCGCGTTAGCCCGGCAACTCGTCGAGGGCGGTCGGCTCGTCCTCCCGATTGCCGACGGCCCGCAGGGTGAGGAGTTGACGCGCCTGCGCCTGGTCCACGGGCGTTGGGAGACGGAGTCGCTCGGTCCCTGTCGCTTCGTGCGCCTGATCGGTCAGGACGGCTACGAGGACGCCGGGCCGCCCTCCGCCTGAGGAGGCGTGGCCGGGACGCGGAACATCCGGATTCGGGATGCGCCGCCCGACCGCTCGACCGCCTGCTCCGAGGCGGTGCCGAATGCCGAGGTGAGCACCATCGCCACCTCCTGCACGCCGGGCGGTCGATCGAGATCCGGGCGCGAGAGCGTGACCGCATACTGATCGACGCCATCCGGACGGTTGGGGTAGCGCGAACGGGTCACGCTGACGCGGAGCCCGAGTTCGGGCAGATCGAGTTGATGCCGCCCCGGCTCACGCAGTGCGTCCGGGTGCAGGAAGTCATCGTCAGCCCGCTGACGCAGAGCGAGCAGCTGCTCCTCGATCGGTGCAGAGCGATCCATCGCCCTACGTTTAGCATGTTGGTCGCGCGAGGTATTCGATAGGAGCGCCCGCCAGGCGCATTTTCCTGAATCACATAGTCCCGGAGGACCCACCACATGGCAAAGACCGTCGGCATCGATCTCGGCACCACCAACAGCGTGGTGGCAGTGATGGAGGGCGGGGAGCCCGTCGTCATCGCCAACGCCGAAGGCGGCCGAACCACCCCGTCCGTCGTCGCATTCACCCGCACCGGCGAGCGCCTCGTCGGGCAGCTTGCCCGCCGCCAGGCAGCAGTCAATCCCGAGAACACCGTCTACTCGATCAAGCGTTTCATGGGCCGGCTGCTCAGTGAAGTGGGTACCGAGGCCAAGCAGGTCCCCTACAAGGTCGTCAGCGGTAAGGACGGCCGCGTCGAGGTCGAGGTCAGCGGCGAGAACCACACTCCCGAGCAGATCTCCGCGATGATCCTGCAGAAGCTGAAGACCGACGCAGAGACGTATCTCGGCGAGAAGGTCACCGATGCAGTCATCACCGTTCCCGCGTACTTCAACGACGCGCAACGGCAGGCGACCAAGAACGCCGGCCAGATTGCGGGACTCAACGTCCTCCGCATCATCAACGAGCCCACCGCGGCAGCGCTTGCGTACGGACTCGAGAAGAAAGAGAACGAGAAAATCCTTGTGTTCGACCTCGGCGGCGGGACGTTCGACGTGTCGATTCTCGAGGTGGGAGAAGGCGTTTTCGAGGTCAAGTCCACCAACGGTGATACCCATCTCGGTGGTGACGACTACGACCGTCGCATCGTCGACTGGCTCGCCGACGAATTCAAGAAAGACCAGGGCATCGATCTCCGCGGGGATCGTCAAGCGTTGCAGCGGCTGACCGAGGCCGCCGAGAAGGCGAAGATCGAGCTGTCGCAACGTCAGGAGACCGAGGTGAACCTCCCGTTCATCACGGCCGACGCCACCGGTCCGAAGCACCTCGCGATCACGCTGTCGCGTGCCAAGTTCGAGCAGCTCACCGATGACCTCACCTCCCGTTGCCGTGGGCCGTTTGAGGCCGCACTCAAGGACGCGGGCATGACCGCGCACGAGCTCGACGAAGTCATCATGGTCGGCGGATCGACACGCATGCCGGTCATCCAGGAGCTCGTCAAGAGCTTCACGGACAAGGACCCGCACCGCGGTGTGAACCCCGATGAGGTGGTCGCGATCGGCGCCGCGATCCAGGCCGGTGTGCTCAAGGGCGAGGTCAAGGATGTCCTCCTCCTCGACGTCACGCCGCTGTCGCTCGGGATCATGACCGAGGGCGAGGTCAACACCAAGCTCATCGAGCGCAACACCACCATCCCGACCGCCAAGAACCAGGTGTTCTCGACCGCGTCGGACAGCCAGCCATCGGTGGAAATCGTTGTGCTGCAGGGCGAGCGGCCGATGGCGCGTGACAACCGCATCCTCGGTACCTTCACGCTCGACGGGATTCCACCCGCACCGCGCGGCCTTCCGCAGATCGAGGTCGGTTTTGACATCGACGCCAACGGCATCCTCAACGTCAGTGCGAAGGATCGTGGCACCGGCAAGGAGAACAAGGTGACCATCACCGGATCGACCACGCTCCAGAAAGATGAGGTCGAGCGCATGGTGAAGGAAGCCGAGGTCCATGCCGATGAGGATCGCAAGCGCGCGGAGTCAGTCGAGACCCGCAACCGCGCGGACCAGCTTGCCTACCAGGCCGAGAAGGCGCTCGCCGACGCGGGCGACAAGGTGCCCGCCGAGTTGCGCACCGATATCGAAGGCAAGGTCAAGGCAGTTCGTGACGCAATTGCCAGTAACGACGCAGACGCGATCAAGAAGGCACATGACGACCTCGCAGCGTCGATCCAGAAGATCGGCGAAGCCGTGTATGCGCAGACCCAGCAGGCGCAGCCCGGACCGGGCGAGCCCCACGCCGGCAACGGCGATGGCGGTGCCCCTGACACGGGTGCCGGCGAAGGTGCGGGCGCGGACGACGTCGTCGACGCAGAATTCAAAGAGGTCTAGAGACCTCAGGGACGCCTGGGGCGGACGCGCGAGCGCTCCGCCCCAAGTCCCCGCAACCGCGAAGCGAATGCGGAGTGGCTGCGGCCGCCTCCCCAACCCCTTACCGCCGCAGGATTGTCTAGGTCAGTCTGTTCGGTTATTACGGCAGCTAGCCCTCTCGCCGCGCCAACCACTTGCCGCGTTGCGCGTTAGCTGGTACGCCGCCGCACCCACCAGAACGCGGCCGCGACCAGCGCAGCCGCCAACCCGATGAACAGCGCGAATTCGATCCACTGGAATGGCCAATACCGGTTCGCCGGCTGATAGTTCGCAACGACGTACACCCCCGCGTCGTGGATGCACGCCTGCAGCGTGGTGGGATTCGGCACGGCGTCCGTTGGGAGCGCGAGATTCGGACAATCGCGCACGATCAAGTTGTAGTCGATACCCACGCCATTGCTGATGAGATGCCCTGCACGGTCGAGCGTCTGCGCGGACAGTTGCCAGTCACCCACCGGGCCCGTCTGCTTCGTCATCGGCGTGGTTGCCAGCGAATACGAATAGCGCATCGGCTGCTGAAAGTTGGGTCGGAGGAAGAACTCGACGACCACACGCACCGCCGCATACCCCAATAGGGTGACGCCCATGGCTGGAATAGACTTGCGCATCACGACGCCCGCCGTGACGCCGAGCGCGAAAGCGAAGACCGCGTAGCTGACGGGTACGACGCCGAGGAGGTCGAACACGCCTGGCACGATCCGGCCGTTGCCCGTGGCGGTGATCAGTGGATTCGACCACCATTCCAGCGCCACCGTCAGCAACGCTGACGCGACGATCGCGGCAGTAACGAGACCCCCGAATTTGAAGAGTAGCCAGCGTGTACGAGTCACCGACTGCATCCAGACCATCCGGTGCGTCCCCTGTTCGAGCTCCCGAGACACCAACGGGCTACCCCAGAACACCCCGATGAGGGCCGGGACCACGAGAAACAGCGGAATCAGAAATTGATAGCCGCTGTACTGGCTCGACCACTCACCGGCGAGCGAGGAGCAAGCGTCTGGTGTCGTGGCCAAACAGGCCGCCAGACCTGAGTCCGTGAACGACGAGCGCATCCCGATGCCAGTCAACAGTAGAAACACGCCGATGCCCCCCAGCAGCGCGGCGCCGGCCAGCAACTGCGCGCGATGCTGCCGCCATATGAGCCAGATCACGCTCCAACTCCGGCGGGCACGACCGCGACACGCGGTGGGGGCAGCGCGCTCGCGCCGGGATGTCCCAGGTATGCCAGCACGAGATCCTCGAGGTTGAGCGTATCGACCGTCCACGACGGATCGAGTATTGGACCGTCGGTTCGCACCAGCAGGGTCGTCTGGCGATCGGTGTGCTGCTCCTCGACCACCGCGGCGACTCCGGCGATGCGGCCGACGTCAGTCCGCACACCGCTGATCACGCGGTGAGCGTTCAGCAAGGCGTCGATGTCACCCGATACCTGCAGCCGGGATGCTGCGAGCAGGACCAGGTAGTCGCAGGTACGCTCAAGATCGCTGACGAGGTGCGATGAGAGGACCACGGTCAGGCCGGTGTCCGTAGCGCTCTGGAGCAGTGTCTGCATGAAGTGTCGCCGTGCCAGCGGATCGAGATTCGCGAGCGGTTCGTCGAGGAGCAGAACGTCCGGGCGCTTCCCGAGGGCCAGCGCGAGCGCGACCTGTGCACGCTGTCCGCCCGACAGCTCGCCAACGCGTTGATCCATGGGAATGGCGAGCTGATCGAGACGAGTTCGCGCCAGTGAGTCATCCCACGCGGGGTTGAGATGCCGGCCCATGCTCAGCGTTTCAGCGACGGTGAACGACCGGTACAGCGGAACGTCCTGCGCGACCAGGCTGATCCTCGCGGTCAGGCCGCGGTCGCGCCCAGGTGTGGCCCCTTGTATCCGGATCGCCCCTTCGGTCGGCTTGAGCAAGCCCGCCGCGAGATGCAGCAGGGTGGTCTTGCCGCTGCCGTTCGGCCCAACCAGCGCAACGATGCGCCCGCGCGGGATCTCGAGGTCGCAATCGCGAAGCGCCCAGCGTGCCCCGTATCGCCGGCCCAGGCCAGATGCCTCGATCTCATTCACGCCACACCTTCTTCCTGCGCAGACCGCATCGCAGATTCGAACATCGCTTCCACCGAGTCGGCGTCGAGACCGGCGGCGAGCGCCTCGCCCACGCACTGTTCCAGCGCACGCTGCAGTTCCGCTTGCTTCGGCGATGCGACACCCTGCAGTGATCGGATCACGAAGGTCCCCTGACCTGGCCTGCCCTGGATCAAGCCCTCCGACTCTAGGACGCGATATGCCTTCAGCACCGTGTTCGGATTGATCGCGAGGCTTGCGACGACATCCTTGACGGTCGGGAGTTGATCGCCGGGCTGCAGGGTGCCCAAGCGCAGCGCCTGACGCACCTGCTGAGCAAGTTGCAGATACGTCGAAAGGCCCGAGGTCGAATTGAGCCGAAAGGCGATCATCGGCGTCTCCCTGAGGGTTTATCTATTACTCTAGATATTAGAATAATGACCAGCGCAGGTCAACCTCAGGCCGCTCGCAGTGCCGGCGACCATCAGCCGCGCTCAGAGCCTTGAACGACACGATGACAGTCGCTGCAACCGGCCTGCCGCAGTGCCCCGGTTTCGACCTGTTCCTCGGCGGCGTTCGCTAGCGGAACTTCGGGGGGTGGTCTCCGCCGGGGCCTCCTTACCGCCGCGGGATCGTCTGGCGACTGGACGCGGAGGTGGGCGGGGTCGGCATGCCACCGGGTGGGAGTCCCGCGACGGTGGTCACCGGCGAGCCACCCCGGCCGCGTCCTCGAGGCACACCCCGGTGAAAAGCGGCCCGGAGCAGGATCGGCACCGCTGCCGACAAGACGCCGGTGAAGAAGGTCAGCGCGTTAGGCAGCTTGCTGTAGTCGGAGAGGCCGAGGTAACAAAACAGGGCGGTCAGGAACGCCGCGATGATGATCACGGCCATGCCGATCACCAGCACGACCTCCTGGTTGCGTTCGTGCACCAGCGCGTGGTCCGGACGGCGCTGCTGGAGCATCCGGTAGATATTCAGGCCCGCCCAGGAGTTGAGCATCAGCCCGCTGACGAAGGCGAGGATGGAGATCGTCCAGCGAAACTCTGTCAGGTTCTTGGCGATGAAGATCGAGATGTTGACGACGATCAACGCAGTCGGCGTCAGAGCCCCGATGATCGGGATCGTCCACCGCTTCAGGAACGCGCCCAGGCCGCCACGGTCCGGCTCGGCCGTGACATAGCTCGAGGGCTGTCGGCGCCGGAAACGCATGGCGTAAGCGTACGGGTCGCAGCCCCCTGAGGAACACCCTGAACTGCGTGAGAACCGAGATCCTTCGTGACGAGCCCGTTTCCGGACTGCGAGCGCTCCCCCAACGCCGCGCCGCATCTCGCCCCATAGGCTCGACTCATGCGTGCGCGTCGGTCGGGCGACAGTCTCGTCGCTCGCAGGTTTGGCCTGCGGACCAGCCTCGCCGGCCGCCTCCTGGCCGGCGGGATAGTCTTCACGGCGCTCGTGATCGCAGGCGTGAGCGGATTCCTCCTGGTCAGCCGGTCGCAGCAATCCAACGCAGGAGCGCTCTCCAACGCAGACAACCGCGCCGGGGTCGCCGGCGAGCTCATCTCCCGCGTGATCCAGCCCCAGGCCCAGTACGCGGCGACCGATGTCGCGGCGCTCTCCTCCCTGCAGCTCGCGCTGAGCGGCGCCAACCCGAGCGCGCGGGTCGCCGCCGAGTTCACGCAGAAGCGAATCCTCGATCTCCCCGGACTCGGCGTGGCGATCTTCGACAAGAACGGAGACGTCCTCTACACCAGCGAATGCGACGGGACGCTCCTGACCGGTGCGCCCACCCATCCGACAACGAGCGCGTGCGAGCAGGGCGTCACACCGCATGTCACCGAGAGCCTGGCCTCAGTCGCTGATGCCGTGCGCGTCGGGGCAACCGCAGGGTGCCAGCAGCCGAGCGCGGTGATCGCCGCGAGCGCGACCCTGAGGACACGATGCCCGTCCGGAGTCGAAGGCGTCGAGTTGCTCGCTGGGGGCCTGCCGGCACTCGATGTCGCGGTCCCCGTGTACAACGTTCAGGCGGGCACCTACGCACAGCTCGGTGTGGTTGTGTACAGCGCGCAGCTGCAGACGCAGTTCACTCGATACGGCCCCGTCATCGGCTACACGCCGGTGTTCGTCGCCACAGGCAAGGGCGCACACCTCACTCGCTTCACCGGCGTCGACGCAGTGCCGGAGAGCGGGAGCGCACCGGGTGACATCGCTCAGCAGCTGAGCCATCCGTCCAAGACCTCAGGCGGCGTTGCCGCGCATGCCATCTATACGGTCGCGGGCGTCGGGGGGGTGGCGGGCAGCTTCGTCCCGCTCGAGGCACCCGGCGGCACGCATGTGGCGGGCTACCTCGGCGTCGAGGTCCCGGTGTCCATTTTCGCCGCCGGCACCGCGCAGGACGAAGGAACCATTGCCCAGATCGCGGTCACCGCCCTCGTGATCGTCTGCATCCTGGTGTTGTTGTTTGTCGACCGCTTTGTCCGCCGCCCCGTGTCGCGTCTCGAACGAGGCGTCGAGCGCATCGCGTCGGGTGACTACACCACTGATATTCCGGTCACCTCGCGCGATGAGTTGGGGCGCCTCGCCGCCGGCGTCAATCGCATGCGCGAACAGATATCCGGCTACATCGAGCACATCGATGGATCGGTCGGGCGGCTGCAGGAGGTGTCGCGCGCGCTGACCACGACCACCGGTGGCATCGAACAATTGCAGGATGCGGTCCTCGGCGCTGCGGACGCCATTGCCGGTGGAGCGGCGAGCGGGACGATGTACACCAGACGCGGCACCGAATTCCTGCGGATGCGCAGCCGCGGCCCGGAGATCGCCGATCTCACCGACCAGATGCCGGTCGAGGAGCTGTCCGCCGGCCACGCCGTGCGGATCGCGTTGAACGGGCGCTCAGTCATCGCCGTGCCGATGCTCTATCAGGACGCGCTCACCGGCGTACTCATCGTGGCATCGGATCGCCCGGTCGCCGAGGGCGACGAGCGAGCCCTGATCACCCTGGCCAACAACGCTGCGGTCGCCATCGAGAACACGCGTACCCTCGAGCAGGAACGCGAGGCGGTGCGACGCCTCAAGGAACTCAACCAGTTGAAGAGCGACTTCCTCGACACGGCGCAACACGAATTGCGAACGCCGGTACTCGCCATTCAGGGGCAGATCGAACTGCTGAACGTCGCCTGGGGCAAGTGGGACGACGCAACCAAGCTCGAGATCGTGCGCGATGTCGACATCTCGGTGAAGTTGCTGAGTGAGACGGTGGAGAACATCGTCGACTTCGCGCTTGTGAACTCCGACACCATCGATGTGCGCATGACCGCAGCCGATGTTGCCTCCGCCATCTCCGATGCAGCCAATGACGTGCGCCGGCATTTCAAGGATGGACTTCCCGTGACGCTCACGGTCGACGTTCGCGGTTCGCCAGCAGTCAACGCCGATCCGTTCCGACTCCGCCAGGTGCTGCGTGCCTTGATCGACAACGCGGTGAAATTCACGCCGCCAGGCGGCCACGTCAGCGTCACCGCCCGCCAGGTGAAGGGCAGTGGGCGCTGTCGCATCGAGGTGATCGACGACGGCATCGGCATCAGCGCCGAGGCGATTCCGCGACTGTTCGACCGCTTCTATCAGGAAGACAGCAGCCGCACACGTCGCCATGGCGGCATGGGCATGGGGCTCGCGCTGGTGCGCCGCCTCTGCGACGCCCACGATGCGACCGTGCGCGCGCACAGCGACGAGAAGGGCGGGAGCACATTCACGATCCTCTGGCCGCTCACCGACGTGCAGCCCGAGCCGGCGCCCGCCGCGCTCATATTCGAGCAGGTCGGCCGCGCGAGCTGATCCCCTGCGTGCTCCTCAGCGCGCGGCAAAGGCGGGGAACACCGGACCGGCGTCGGTTGCCGGGAGGCCGTCCTCGAAGACCACGTTGTTGGTGCGCACCGAGGTGATCCGCGGCCCTGGCAAGAGGATGCCGGCGAGATTCAGGGGATCGGTCGCGGAGACACGCACCATTTCCGACGAACGCTCGCGCCTGCGCACGCCCCGGAGCTGATCGATCGCCTCGGGCAGCGCGTATTGCTCGCCGGAGAAGCCGGTGACAAAGCGCCCGCCTCGCGCGGTGCCGCGCGCTTCCATGCGACGCAGCGCCCAGATGACATCACGCCACGGCAGCGCGATGGTCTCGCGCGCGACCACGTCTCGGAAGACGACGCCCCACCGCACCAGCAGTTGCTCGGCGATCGCCTCCGCAAGCGCGTCGCGCTCCTCGACGGGCATGGCCCGGGGGACGAGTGACCAGCGGCCCTCGCCCGACGAATATCCGCTCACGCCATGGCGCAGTCCACGATGGTACGGACGCCCGCGGCCGAGTCTGCGACTCACCAGCAGCCGGCGCACCGCACTGAAACCGTCGGCGGTGAGCAGCCCGCGCGCAACACCGTCCCACAGCGCCGTCTCGACCTCACTCGGCAGTCTCCGTGTGACCGTGACGATGTCGCTGGTGAACAGCGCTCCGTGCTCGCGCAGCGCCTCCAGCACATCGAGTGTTGCGCCCGACGCGGGCTCGAGCGCTTGCGCCTCGCTGCGCACCGACTGCAGGAGCCATGGCAGATCCGAGCGCATCACCAGGGTGACCGGCGTCGCCCGCGACGCGGACGTGCTGCTGCGTGGTGCCGACGCGGGGTCGCCGTCGTCGCGAACGCGCAAGCGCGCCCACGCGACCTCGCCGGACATGCAGAGTTCGTCGAGCCACGCGCTCCGATATCCGGAGACCCGGCTCGGCAGCACGCTTTCCTCCCAGACACCTGCGGGAATCTCGAAGCCCTGCAACTGAGCGATCGTGGCCGCGACGCCCGCGCGACCCTCGCGCTGCGTGCCGGGCGCAACGCGTTGCCAGCGCAGGAGGAAACGCATGAAGTCCCGCGCGGTCACCGGCTCGATCTCCTGGCGCAAGCGCTGCTGCGTGTAGCTGTGGATGCGAACCAGCAGCCGTCGCGCGCAGAACTCCTCGTCGGTGACGGCGGCGTCGAAATGGCCGCGGATCGCGAAGCCCTCTCCCTCGGTGATGGCGAGTCCGAGTGCTACCTCAGTCGGGCGGAGACCGGTCTGCGTCGACAGCTCGGCGGCCGTGATGGGCCCGCTCACTTCAAGGTGTCCGCGAAGAATGGCGGCGATGAGCGCATCGCGCTCCGGGGTGTTGGCCGCGAGCGACGCTGGGAGTGCGGCGGGACGCGACGTGAGTGCGGCGTCTGGCCAGAGCACGTCGATACCCGGAAGACGCTCGGCAGCGCACCAGAACACTGCTCCGTCGTGCGTGGCAGTCAACGCCCTCCCTCGCTCAACCAGCTCGTCGAACCAACGCGTCCATGACGGGTTGGGCCGCATCACCACAAGCGCGACGAGCACGTCATGCAGCTCGTCGTGATCGCGAGGGTCGGCGGCGGCCTCCCCGCGCACGCGTGTGATGGCGTCCGGATCGAGTGCCGCAAGGTCGCGCGCTTCCACCGGAAGACCACGCCGCAAGGTGATCGCACGGCTGCGACGCTCCTCGAGCGGCGCATCGTCGAGGAACGTGTACGGACGGCCATTGACAATCTCGTGGGCAAGCGGCGACGGCTCGACCGTATCGCGATAGCTGATCTGCACTTCCTTCCGCTCGATGCGCCGGACCAACTCCCGCAACGAGTCGACGTCCATCACCTCGTGGAGGCAGTCGTACATCGTCTGGTTGACGAGTGGATGGTCAGGGGCTTCGAAAGGACCGGTCGGGTTCTCGTTCTGACAGGCGACGAGCTGCGGGAAGACCGCGCCCATGATGTCGTCGGACTCGAGCCGCTGAATCGGCGCGGGGTTCTTGCGTCCGCCTTTGAATCGAAGCACGGTCAACGATCGATTGAGATTCCAGCGCCAGCGCACCGCCCACATCGGCGCGAAGATCGCCGCGCTGCGGAGCACGTGCTCCACGGTGTTGGACGAGAGGAACTTGGGAATGTCCTCAAGCGGAAAACTATGTTGCGGACCGAGGGACAGCAACACGCAGTCATCGCTCGCGGCAGCCTGAAGTTCGAAGTCGAAGGTTGCACAGAATCGCTTCCTCAGCGCCAGGCCGAGCGCTCGGTTCAGCCGTCCCCCGAAGGGTGCGTGCACGACGAGCTGCATGCCGCCGCTGTCATCGAAGAAGCGCTCAAGCACGATGTGCTCCAGGGTCGGTACCACACCGAGCGCGACCCGCCCTGCGGCGAGATACCGCACCACCATCGCGGCAACATCGTTGTCGACACCCGCGCGCTGCTCGACCCACGTGATCGCCTCGTCGGCGCCGCCCTCGGCGAGCAGTGTCTCGATCCCGCTGCGCAAGTCCGAGACCTCGCGCGACAGTTCCTCGGTGCGCGCCGGTGCCTCCCCGAGCCAGAACGGCACCGAGGGCGGCGCGCCGTGTGCATCGACCACGCGTACCGTCCCCGCGACGACGCGCCGGATCTTCCACGACGTGCTCCCCAGCAGAAAGATGTCGCCGGCAGACGATTCGATCGCCCAGTCCTCGTTGACGGTGCCGATGAACGTGTCATCGGGTTCCGCGATCACCCGGTAGTCACCGGTTTCGGGAATCGCTCCGCCCGAGGTCAACGCCGCGAGCCGCGCGCCGCGTCGCGCCCGGATCTCGCCGTTGATCTGGTCACGATGCAGATAGGCCCCGACACGCCCGCGCCCGGTGGGAATGCCTTCGGAGACCATCTCGACGACGCGGTCGAAATCCTCGCGCGTCAGATCCTCAAACGGCGCGGCCTTGCGCATCAACTCGAAGAGGTCGTCTTCCCGCCAGTCGTCGGCCGCGCACTCAGCGACGATCTGCTGCGCGAGGATATCCATGGGCAGTCGAGGCGGATGCACCGCATCGAGAGCGCCGCTGCGTACGCCGGCGAGCAGTGCGGTGCACTCGACCAACTCGTCGCGGGTCATCGGGTAGAGGCGACCCTTCGGCGTCCCGCCCCGGCTATGCCCCGAGCGGCCGACGCGCTGGAGGAACGTGGCGATGCTTCGTGGCGATGCGATCTGGCACACCATCTCGATGGGACCTATGTCGATGCCCAACTCGAGCGACGCAGTCGCCACGAGCGCGCGCAGTTCACCAGCCCGCAGTTGCGACTCGACCCGCTGACGGCGCTCCTTCGAGAGGCTGCCGTGGTGCGCCGCGACTGCGTCATCACCGAGGCGCTCGGCGAGCAGATGCGCGGTGCGCTCAGCCATGCGACGCGTGTTGACGAACACCAGCGTGGTGCGGTGCGCCTTGACGTGCACGGCGATGGCGTCGAGCACCTCCCCCATCTGCTCGCGGGACGCGACCGCCTCCAACTCGCCCGAAGGCAGTTCGATGGCGACGTCGAGCGCGCGACGATGGCCGACATCGACGATCGCGCAGCGTGGACTCCCGTCCGCGTTGCTCCGCGACGGTCCAGCGCCGACCAGAAGACGCGCTACCGTCTCAATGGGTCGCTGAGTCGCGGAGAGGCCGATGCGCACCGGAAGTGTGGTGCACAGCCGCTCGAGCCGCTCGAGTGTCACCGTCAGGTGCGAGCCGCGTTTGTCGCGAGCGACCGCATGAATCTCGTCAACGATGATCGTCGTCACCGACGCCAGCGCCGCTCGGCTCCGCTGCGCGGTGACCAGCAGGTACAACGATTCCGGCGTAGTCACCAGGAAGTTCGGCGGCCGTTTGATCATTGCGGCGCGCATCGATTGCGTGGTATCGCCGGTCCGCACTTCGGCGCGGAGATTCGGCAACGTCATGCCCATCTCCGCGGCCATCTCCGCGATCTCGCGGAGCGGCGTCTCGAGGTTCTGCTGCACGTCCACCGCCAGCGCCTTCAGCGGCGACACGTACACCACCTGGGTCGCGCCTTCGACGACCTCGCCACGAGCAGCCGCCTGGTACAGCGCATCGATGCAGACGAGAAACCCCGCGAGGGTCTTGCCGGATCCGGTCGGCGCGGCAATCAGCGTGCTACGGCCGGCCGCGATTTCCGGCCAGCCACCGGTCTGCGCGGGCGTCGGCCCCTCGGGGAACCGGCGCTCGAACCAGGCTCGCACCGCGGGGTGGAACGCACGCATCTCGCTCATCTGGGACGGGTGATTCTACCACTCCACACAGAACAGATGTTCTGTCGAGCCGTCGCCGGGTTCGCCGACGAGCGGCTCGAGTGATGCGCGAAGCATCGCGATAACGTCACCCCTGAACGCGGACTGCCACCGGTCCTCGATGGCGCGGACGCGTTGGTGGTACGCGATCTGCGCTTGCTGTCCCCGATGCGTGAGCCGCGCGGCTTTGCCGGGTGTGCCTCCCGGATTGTGCTTGACCACTGCGAGTTTCCCTTTCTCCAAAACGCCCATCGCCATGCTGATCGACTCCTTCGACACGCCCGAAAGCCGCGGCAGGTCGCGCATGAGAACAGGTTGCTCATCAAGGATGCGGAGGACGTCGGAGCCAACGGCGAGGGACAGCGCGCTCTCACGCTCGAACTCGAGCGCGAAGCTCAGCAGCGGGCGTGCGAGCAGCGCAGAAAGTGGAAGCGCCGCGTCGGCGGCCACACCGTTGCCTGGTGTTGGCGGTGTTGATCGCAGCCCATACCCAAGGATCGCCATACAGTCCGGAAGCCCGGGTTCGAGGTGAGCAACGACGGCTGCCAGCGCCGCGCGAAGCGACGCCACCGCGCGGGCGCCGGACCGTTCGCGCCAGCGCTGCTCGACCATGTCGCAGAGCGGTGCCCATACCTGCTGCGCCTGCCGTCCGCGGCGCGTGCGACTGACCAACATGTCGCGTCGTGGGGGTTTCGGACGCGCGTCGTCCGGTGCCGGTTCGACGTCGATGTACTGCCACCGCTGCATGCCCGCGAGGTTCGTTGGCGCGCGCGCACGGCGCTCGAGTTCCCCTGCCGCGATCGGTTCCTCGCCGAGATGGCGCATGCAGTTGAACCACATTGCCATCGAGACAAGCCACGGGCCTCCGGTTGCGGGACCCTTGGTCGTGCGATGCGGGAACTGATGCTCAAACTCGTTGTCGCATTCGATCGTGAATGCGACGAACCCGTGAGACAGGAGGGTGGGCAGCGGAAGGCGCTCGGCCACGGCTGCGATGCTACCGGCTTCCTCAGGATATGGCCGGCGGCGGACCGGCGAGTTTCAGCACCTCAGCGTTGAGTGCGGGACTGGTATCCAAAGGAGTCAGGGATTTTCCCCCGCGACTGACGAGCACCTCACCGCAGGCAGTCCAATCATCGAACATTTCAGGAACGCCGGCGACGATGGCGATCGCAATCACCCGGTATCCCTGGTCAAATCCGCACCCCCTCACGCCGCCGTCATTGGTGGGGAGCGCGTTCAGGTCGGCGATCAGCGCGTCGCCGTCTGCAGCATTCAGCAGTTTCGTGAACAACGGCGGCTGGCCCTTCGCATAGAAATCCTTATCGGCCAGCAGGGTCATATGGGTTCCGAGCGCGATGAACTCATCAGGAGACCGCGCGGGAAGCCACACATCCTCGGCGTCGACGCGGATGTCCGTGGTGGCGTGACCTGTATCCGCGACCTCGATGAGTAGCCCGGGCGACGCATACGTCTCCGCACTCTTGTCGGTGTATTTGAGCAGTGCGTTGTCGGGCACCATCGGCCCACCGTAGGACCCACCGCCTGAGTGGGAAAGGCCCAGCGGAGGATGCGCCTGGATCCACGACTCGATGCTGGCCATCGGCTCGTCCACAGTCCACCACTGGGTGGCACTCAGGAAGTCCGGCGAGCCGATCGACTCCGGCGCGTGACCCAGAAAGGCAATCGGCGACACGGTCAGGCGCTGAGCGCCTTCGGGAAGCCGGAGGCGCGACATGAGGTTCTCGAGTTCGGCTTCGGCCGCCCGGCGACTCTCAGCCGAGGTGGTCGTCGTCGATGTGGCGGTGACGGTGGGAGCATTCGCAGCCCCCTGGGTTCCGGCCGCACCACATCCGGCCGTGATGAGCGCGGCGAAGAGGCTTACCAGCCGAGCCGTTGCGCGGTCACCGCTTGGAGCCGATGCGATCCCTGTCATACCTGTCACGAGTGACCTCCACGTCGATCCTACGCGTTGCCTCTTGTGAAGTTGCGATTCCCGTCGTCGCTCCAAGAGGCAATCACGCCGCGTAGCGAAAGGCTGTCGGCACTCCGCAATGGCCTACGGGCTGAAAGCCGATACTCGCTGCAATGATGGTTGGCTGGGAGGCGGTCATGCGAACGATGGCGCCGGTCGCGGCGCGACCGGGTCACGTCGCTCCGTCGAGCGCAAAGGCTTGAGACCGGTCGTCGCCCTCGGGGCTGTCGTGCTCACCGTGGCAGCGGCGGGCGTCGTGCTTTCCGCTGCGCAGCACCCATCGGCACCGGTCGCTCCGGAGCATGCGCACCTGCCGGTGCCGACGCCCGTTCCAGGCGAACCGCTTTCCGGCATCGGCTTCACGGTTGCGGACGACCCCGCCCAGGGCGACGTGATGCTGTTCGGGGGGGTCGAAAACTACGCAAACACGTGGCTGTGGAGTGGAACGGGCTGGGCACTTGCCCATCCCACCGCGAGCCCGCCGGGACGGTTGGGCGCCTCTGCTGCATACGACCCGGAAACGCGGGTCGTGATGCTGTTCGGCGGACAGCGAGCGCCTGGCGCGGGCGGAGGGAGGCTCAACGACACCTGGGCGTGGGATGGCACCACCTGGCAGGAGCTCGAGAGGGGCGGCGCAATCGCCGGCGGTGAAGGCTCGTCGATGGCGTGGGACGATTCGCTGAATGAACTGGTGTTGATCACCGCTGCCAGCAACCGGTCGGGTGATCAGACGTGGATCTGGGATCGCACCCATTGGTTGCTGCAGCCTCACGGGGACGTCTCCCCAGGCGCCTTTGCGTTGCCAATGGCATACGACCCCATCACGCGCACCCTCATCGCCGAAGGTTGTTGCTACTCACCGGCCTCGCAACTCGGTGCGCTCGACACGACGTGGCATTGGGACGGGACCCGCTGGCTGGAGTTCTCGACCACACGCGACCCACTGCCCGGCTCGTACCTGGCCCTGGACCCACCGCTCGGCCGCCTCGTCATCTGCAGCTGCGGTCCGATGCTGACCCTCCCTGCGCTTGCTTCCTGGTCCGGAACGACGTGGTCGCTGATGACCACCGCGCACCTGCCGGTCGAGCCGGGTGCCGAGATCAGCGAATCAGCAACCGGTCAATTGCTGGTGTTCGGTTCCGCGACCCTGGGCACTCAGTTCGCCGCGCAGCCGGTCCATGTCTGGGCGTTGAAAGGATCAACCTGGCAGCGGCTCGACGCCGGTGGCAACGCCTGACTCGACACCTCCCGCCGATCATCTGTCACGGCGTGATGACGACCTGCTGCGGCAGCGAAGGACCGAGCACTTTGTGGTGACAGACCGTCCATCAGAAAAGCGCCCGCACGAGCGTGACCTATCGTCGGCGCTATGGCTCCACATCCAGGGGGCGCTGCGCCGCTGCTCCGGGTCATCCCCGATCCAACCGACGCCGATGTCGCAGAGGGCAACGGCTCGATGTCGGTGTCGCCTGCTGCCCAGCGACGCAAGGAACGTCTCGCGGTGGAACTGGACGTCCTCGAGATGGTGCCGTTCTCGGACGCGGACGCCGCCTACGCGCCGGCAGTCGCACTCGAGCGGCGAGCGCGGGCACTCAGTGATGAGGTCGGGCGAAGGCGGGCGCAACTGATCCAGGCGGACGTGCTCTGTCGCAAGGGAAAGCACACCGCGAGCGGTCAGCTCGTGCGCGAGATCAACGAATGGGCAACCGAGCGCGGGGACCGTCATCTCATGGCGCGGAGTCACCGGCTCCTGTCTGTGTTTTTCGACTTCATCGGTGATGTGCCCAGCGCCTGGGAGCACGCAGTCCCCGCCGTCGAACTACTGGACGACACCATGTCTGAGCGGATGCGGGCCGACCATCTCTTCGGACTCGGTCAGGTTTTGGTTCGGACCGGCGCGTGGGACGCCGCCCGCGAGCGCTATCGCACCGCGCTGCAACTCGCGGACGGGCTCGACGATGTGCCGTTGCGGGTCAAGATCCTCAATAACCTCGCATGGCTCGAAGACGATGCAGGCGACACGCACCAGTCGATGGAAATCGCCAAGCGCATGCAGGCGTTCGCGGAACGCCACAAGGTCGCGCTCGATGCTGCGTGCCTCGACACCATCGCCAACGCACAGTTGAAACTGGGCAAGCCTGCCGAGGCTGAAGCCACCCTGCGGCCGATCCTTGATGACGACAACCTCGAGCAGCGGCCCATCGAAGGGCTCGCCGAAGCGCTGAACACGGCGGCGAGCGCCCAGCGCCTGCAGGGGCACATGGCTGAGGCGGGTGCGACGCTCGACCGCTGCATCCGGCTGTGCGAAGCGCGCGGCATCAGTGCCATCCGCGTGGAATCGCTCGAGGAGCGGGCGCGTCTCTTCGCGGCGCAGGGAAAGTACCAACGCGCGTACGAGCAGTACATCGAATTCCACGACGAGGATGCGGCGCTGCGTGCCGCGCAGCGCGAAGCCAACGCGCGCACCCTCCAGGCGGTGTTTGAGACCACCGAGGCGCGGCGCGAGGGCGAGCGGTTCCGCCAGCTCTCGCTGCGTGACGCTCTCACCGGACTCCGCAACCGCCGCCACGTCGACGAGGAACTCAATGTCCTGCTGACACGGTCCCGCGATGAGGGCGTGGAACTGGCCGTCGGCTTGGTGGATCTCGATCATTTCAAGCACGTCAATGACACGTACTCGCACCCCGTCGGAGACGAGGTGCTCACCAAAGTCGCCGGCGTGCTCGCGGCTTCGACAGCGGAGTCCGGCTGGGCCGCACGCATGGGTGGCGAGGAGTTTCTGCTCGTGTTTCCCGGAGTCGACATGGACGAAGCCGTGCGGCGCTGTGAAGAGGTGCGCCGCGCGATCGAGTCGTTTCCGTGGGGCGGCGTGATGCAAGGCGCGACCGTGACCGCGAGCATCGGCGTGACGGTCCGCCAACTCGGCCGCACCAGTCAGGCCGCGTTGCTCGGACAGGCGGATCGCAACCTGTACGCAGCGAAGCACCAGGGAAGGAATCGAGTAGTCTCAGACCTCGCCTGACGGCGGCATCTGAAATGACGACACTGCTTCTCGTCCACGCACACCCTGACGATGAATGCATCGCGACGGGAGGTGTCATGCTGCGCGCACATCACGAGGGCATTCGCGTCGTCCTGTTGACGGCGACGCGCGGTGAGGAAGGCGACATCCACAACATGGACGCGGAGTCCGTTCGACCTCGACTCGGCGCAGTCCGTACCGCCGAGCTCATGCGCGCGTGCGAGATTCTCCACGTCGACCGTCAGGAGTTTCTCGGGTACCGGGACTCCGGGATGACCGGCTCCGCCGCGAACAACGACCCGCGGTCATTTCACGTCGCCCCGTTGCGGGAGTCGGCTGAACGCGTCGCCACCGTACTGCGCGAGGAACGGCCCGACGTCGTGGTGACGTACACGCCGGACGGCACATACTGGCACCTGGACCATGTGAAAGCGAATCAGACCACTGTCGCAGCGCTGGACCTGGTGCAGGGCGAGGGCTGGACACCCGCCAAGTTCTATCTGCACGCGGTGCCGCGCAGCGCTGTCGAGCGGATCGAGCGACGCGCAGCGGAGGCGATGGCCGAACTGCCCGTCGAAGTTGGAGAGATCGTCGGCGTACCGGACGACGAGATCACCACCGATGTCGACGTGTCAGCGTTTCTCGAGCAGAAGCGCGCAGCCTTCCTTGCGCACCGCAGTCAGTTCGAGGTCGACAGCCCCTTCTCGACGATCGCCGCACAGATCTTCGAGGCGACGCTTGGGTTGGAGCGCTTCATCCTGGCGCGAGGAACAATCGGTGAGCCGCGCCCGGAGCGCAGCCTTTTCGCCGGCCTGTAGGGTCAGTGCGTCAGCGTCACCTTGGTCAGGCCGGCGGGAGCGTCGGGATCGAGATGACGCGCAAGCGCGGTGTACAAAGCGATCTGCTGACCACGCACCGACGCCGCAACCGGTTGCAGCGCCTCCGGAAGTCCGCGTGGCAGCGAGAGATCGGCGTCCGGCTCGGGGCTGATGACGCTGACACGCACACCCCGTGCCCGCAGCACCGCGCACAAGTCGGCAACGTCCGCAGCTGCCGGCCCGGGGACGGTGAAGGCGAGCACCGGCACATCTTCCGTCACGGCCGCAATCGGTCCGTGGCGGAGGTCGGCGGCCGAGTACGCCTCGGCGAAAATTGCCGAGGTCTCACGAATCTTCAACGCCGTCTCGCTGGCTGCGGCAAGCAACGGCCCGCGCGCGACCGTGAGCACACGATCGGCGCCGTCGAGTCGATGCGCAACCCGTGCTGCCGGATCCGGATCGGCCAGCATGTCGGCGACGTGCCCGGGCAACGAGTCGAGGTCCGCGTCGACCCATGGCAGCGAACCGGTTGCGGCGGCCACCAACGCGAGCGCCACCAGCGTGGCCGTGAAACTCTTGGTGGCCGGCACTGCAATTTCACTGCCCGCGGCTAGATCGATGACCACCTCGGCGGCGTCACCGAGCGGGCTCTCGGTCGAGTTGACGATCGCCACCGTGCGCGCGCCGGTCGCGCGCATCCGTTCCAGCACGCTCACCACCTCCGGCGTCCGACCCGACTGGCTGATGCCGATCGCCAGGTACCCGCGGTGGTCGGCGCGAGCTCCGTACAGGGTGTGCAGGCTCGGGGACGCCAGCGCCACCGGCCTACCGGTGGCCATCTCCAGGAGATAACGGCCGTAGAGCGCCGCCGTGTCCGACGATCCGCGCGCGACCAGGATGGTGCCGCAATGATGCTCGGGCAGCAGCGCGCGAATCGACCGCCTGATCGCTGCGCGCCGCTCGAGAAGACGTTCCAGCACCACGGGCTGCTCCGCCATCTCGGCGGTCATGTTCTGGCCGTTCACGGTGGCCCGGCGGCCCAACCCTCCTCGAGCGATGAGCGAAAGCGAGCATCGGCCGCGTCGCCTGCTCCGGCGAGGGCGAGCCCCGCAAGTGCCGCACCGACGACCGGGCGCGCTGTGCACAAGGTGATCTCCGCCATGGGTGCCTCCGCACGAATGCCTGCCGAGATGAAGTCCATGAGCACGCTGCGGCTGGATGCGAGGATGGATCCCCCGAGCACGATCGGCACCGGCAGAGCGCGCATGTCGAGCTGATCGAGCGCCGCCACCGCGAGTCGCGTCACCTCGGCGCCCTGGTGCTGGAGAATCGCGATCGCCTCCTGGTCTCCGGCCTCTGCCGCCACCACAACAAGCGGCGGCAGCTCGATGAGACGGGCCGCATCAAGCCGTCCCTGGTGGATGGCGACGGCGACCTCGAGCGCGCTCGCACACCCGAAGTAGGTCGCAACCGCCTCGGCGAGCGTTGTGGCGGGCCCACGCCGATCCTCACTGCGCACCCCGGCGCCCAGCGCAGCCATCCCGATGTCCGGCCCACCACCCCAGTCACCGGTGATCGCACCGAGCGCAGGGAACCAGGCGCGGCGCCCCGACGGTGAACTGCCGACGCAGTTGACCCCGCCACCGACGGTGACTGCGACACCGTGGCCCGAGCCGGTCGCGGCCCAGAGGATCGCGAACACATCGTTGGCGACGTGGCTGCGCTCCGCCCAGCCCTGTGCGATCACTGCGTCGGCGAGAGCGACCTCTTCAGCGGGGAGATCGGCGCCCGCCATGAACACCGCAGCCACACCGACCTTGCTGCCGTTACGCGGAGGCAGTCCTGCGGCGAGCCAGGCGCGGTCGACGAGGTCGCCGACCACAGCGACCGCGGCGTTGAGGCCGAGTTGATGCGGGGATGAACCCTGACCGCGAACCGAAGCGAGCACCGATCCGTCGGTGCGGAGGAGGACGAGGTCGGTTTTGGAGTTCCCGCCGTCGACGGCGACGATCAGGTCGTGGGTCGTCATGCGAAGGCCGGCAGGAACTCGCGGTTGGCGGCGAGGATGGCCTCGAGCAGCTGCTCGGCAAGCGCACTCTGCCCGATGAGCGGATGCGTCAGCAGTGCGCGATACGCCACCTCGCGATCGCCGCTCACCGCCGCGCTCGCGGTCAGCGCCTCATACGCGGCGGCGTGCGCCATCAGCCCCGACTCATGGGCCGGGAGCGCGACGACGGGCAGTGCTTCGGCCCCGGCGCGGGTCACGCGAGCAGGCACCTCGATCACCGCGTCCGCGGGCACCGCGGGGATGATCCCGTTGTTGCGGACATCAACGACCTGAACGCTGCCGTCGTCGCCAAAGAGCGCGCCGAGCAGGTTGAGCGCCGCCTCGCTGTAGTAGGCGCCACCGCGCTGCATCAGGAGGTCGGGCTTGTCGTGCAGCTGTGGGTCGCGGTACAGCTCGAGCAACTCACGCTCCACGTCCATGACCTCTTGGGCCCGGCTGCGGGAGCCAAGCAACTCCTGGACGACGCGATCATGCTCGTAGTAGTAGCGCAGGTAATACGACGGCACAGCGCCGAGGTTGTCGATGATCCGTCTCGGCAACTCGACGTGCGCGGCAATCTCATCGCCGCGGACACGCAACAGCTCCGGAAGCACGTCCTCGCCGTCGACGTGCACCGATCGGATCCAGGTGAGGTGGTTGAGCCCGGCGTGGCCGAGCAGCACCGTTTCCGGCCTCACCCCGAGCCAGGCGGCAAACAATCGCTGAAAACCGATCGCGACGTTACACAAGCCCACGGCGCGATGGCCGTGGTCGAGCAGCGCGCGGGTGACGATCCCCACAGGGTTGGTGAAGTCGATGATCCACGCCTGATCGGCGCCGTGACGGCGCACCCGATCGGCGATGTCGAGGACCACCGGCACGGTGCGCAGTGCTTTGGCAAACCCGCCCGCGCCCGTCGTCTCCTGACCAACGCAGCCGCAGCGGAGCGGAATGGTCTCGTCGCTGTGGCGCGCCGTCTGCCCACCGATTCGGATCTGCAGGAGCACGGCGGATGCGCCGTCAATGGCCGCATCGAGGTCGGTGGTGCAAACGAGTCTCCCGGCATATCCGTGAGCGCGGGCAATTCGCTCAGCAGCACCGCCGACCACTGCGAGACGTTCTTCGTCAGTGTCCTGCAGCACCAGCTCTTCGACGCCGAGCCGTTGGCCGAGCTCGCCAAACCCTTGGACCAGCTCGGGACTGTAGGTGCTCCCGCCGCCGATGACCGCGACCTTCATGCGGTCTGGTCTGCGGCGATGTCCTCGATGCGGCGCTGCTCGCGGACGCGCATGAGGTCGATCGCGGTCCGCGCGATATGCGTGTCGGAGCCGAAGATGCGGTCAAAGGCCAGGCGCAGGCCGGTGGTGGTGCACCCGGCGATCACCGCATCGACACCGAGCGTGGACACCTCGAGGCGCGGCGAGAACGGTGAGATGGATGCGAGCGCTTCAGCAATGGGACGCAGGAGCAGATCCCCGCCGCCGGTGCCGATGCCGCCACCGAGGACGACCAGTTCGGGATCGAGCACCGCGGCAACAGCGGCGATCGCGTGCGCGAGGCGCCGCGCCTCGATCCGCACCACGCGGTCCGCGTTCGGATCGCCGCTACGCGCTGCCTCGAAGATGGCCGCCACTGAGGTTGCGGATGCAAGACCGTTCTCGCGCGCCAGCGCCACGATCGCCGCGGATCCGACAAGGCTCTCGAACGCGCCCGTTCCCCACGTGGCGCGATGTCCGGCGTTGACTTCAGCGTTGATGTCGAGACGAAGGAAGCTGATCTCTCCCGCGAGCCCTGCGGCACCGCGGCGCAGCGCTCCGTCCACGAAGACGCCGGTACCGACGCCCGTACCCACCGAGAGCAGCACGAAGTCCTCGCTGTCCTGCGCCACGCCCTGAATGTGCTCGCCGACTGCGGCCATGTTCACGTCGTTCTCGAAGATGACGGGAGCGACCAGCGCCTCGCGGATCGCCGGAATCACCTTCGGGCTCTCCCAGCCCACGAGTTGCGGAGCGAGTGACAGATGATCGTCACCCGGCCGCAGCACACCCGGTGTGCCGACCACGACCTGATCGATGTCGTCCAGCGAGATTCCCGCTTCATCAGCGAGGCGATCCGCGGCCTGGCGCAACTGCGAGATGACCGCCTTGGCCGTGCTGCGTGGCGTTCGCATCGCGCAACGCCCGACCATCCTGCCGGTGAGATCCACGAGCGCGGCTCGCACCCATACGCGGCCGACGTCGAGGCTGAGCACCCACCCGGCGCGAGGGTTCACCTCGTAGAGCTGGGCGCTCGGACCCGGCAGGCCGCTGGTGCGCCCCACCTTGTGGATCAGGCCGAGACTGACCAGCTGGCTCAGCACTTCGGACACCGTCGGCTTGGACAGTCCGGTGCTGCGGACGAGGCTGGGCGCGGCCACGGGTCCGCCGGTATGGACGAGCTCGAAGGTCGTGCGCAAATTGATCGCGCGAAGCAGGCTGGGCTTCGCGGACTCGGGTGCGGGCATCGACTGTGTCTCCCGACGAACGTTAGTAAGGGTGGTTATCTACGGCATCCTGCCGGACGGCTGTCACGGAACGCTCGGATCGTGGTTGATCTGCCACGCAAATGCCATCGGCGTGGTGGCACTCAGGTCGAGCGCGGGCTCGTCGGTCGACCATGACTGCACGTTGTCCTGGAAGAACGCGGTCGCGCTGTTGAACTGCGCAAACGTGTCGATACCGTTTGCAGGGCATACGCGCATGCCACTGACGACACCGGTCGCCGCAAACGAGTTCGGTCCTTCCACCGCCGCGCCGGCGAGCACCGGGGCGCTGCCGTCAAGCGAGCCCGCCAGGTTGGCCACCTGATGTTGCATGCAGTCGGGGAAGGTTGTCCCATCACCCACGACGAGCGAGATGCCCCAGGCGTTGGCGCCGAGGATGTTGGCGAGCCAGCGCGAATCGCTGTGTGCAA
Organism: Candidatus Dormiibacterota bacterium; assembly: GCA_041691155.1. Lineage (GTDB taxonomy): Bacteria > Chloroflexota > Dormibacteria > Aeolococcales > Aeolococcaceae > Palsa-851. The sequence continues at coordinate 64,763 of JBEPVD010000013.1, forward strand.
AGACGTCGGTGCCAGTCAGTTCGTCGTATTCGGCCGCCATCACAACCAACCCCGCACCGTGGCTTGTCGTGTCGAATGTGTCCCACGGAAAACCGAATCCGAAGGGGTCGGCGGTACTCTGCGTCAACGCGTGGTCGAGTTGCCGCTTGATGTCGGCGAGCAACTGCGCACGGGTCACCTCGAGAGTCGGACTCCCGGCCCGCTGGATCGCGTGGTACAGGTCGAAATGCGCGAGTCCCGTGACGTCGTACAGGTTGAGCGAGTCGAGTGCGTCATACGGCCCGGTGATATACGCACGCGCCCAGTGCGCCGCCTGCCGCAGGTAGTACATCGCGTTGCTGTTGGGCACGCCGGATGGAACCGGTCCGGCGGCAAGCGCGTCGTAGATCTCGGTCGCGCCCCATTCGAGATCGTCACGCCATTCCTTCTCCGGATAGAAGCCGTACGGGATCACCGTCTGCAGCCGTCCGGGATGCGTGTCGGCCAGGGCGTAGATATCCTCGGCACTCTTCAGGCAGGCCGCTGCCTGCGCCGGGTCGCGGACCCGATCGATCTGGTAGCAGAGCGCGAAATCCGCTGCGAGACGGCCCGCGAGGTTGGGACTGAGGAGGGAACCGGGCGCACCGGCGCGGAAGACCGGGGGGTTGCGGATGTAGCGATCCGCCGGAGTCGTTCCGCCAAAGGTGTCATCCGCCTGCGGAAGCCGCCAGAGGTCGTGGTCGCCGGCGATCTGACTGTTGCCTTCGCCGATGCCGACCTGCAGATAGAGGGTTCTGGTGCTGTCGTTCCACATCTGATCGAGAAAATGCATGCCGAATTGCGCTTCCGCTGTGTAGCCGGCATTTGCCGAACCCTGTCCAAGCTGATCCGGGAAATCGCGGATGTCCGTCTCCATCATCCCGACCACATAGCTGATGGTCTCGGTGAATTTCAGGTAGTCGCCCGCGTCCCACCATCCGCCCGAAGCGTCGATGCTCACGCCGAGCGGGGTGAGGTCACCCTTGAAATTGCCGTTGCTGTCGACGGCGGGAATCAGGTAGGTCATCGCATGCTCGTCGTTCAGGTGCGCGGGCGCAGCGCGCAACGGCGAGCGGATGTAGTTCGGCCCGTCGCGTTCGTTCTCGTAGAAGGAGAGGGAGTTGGCCATAGCGGTGGCGTACAACGAGGCCGGCGCCGCGATGCGAAACGCCGGCGAGGTCGCCCGCGCAGATCCCCCACCGACGACAAGGCGATACGAGCCCGTGCGGTTGAGACGGTTGAAGTCGAGGGCGTACACATGCGGGTACGAGGCGCTCCAGACGCCTTGGTCACGCCCGATCACTCCCTCGAACGCGGTGTGTCCGTTGGAGGCGATCACGCGAAAGGTCGCCGCCGACCGCGGTGCGGAGGTCATCAGATACGCGCGCTTTGGGGTGTTGATGGCGTAGCCGATCTGATCGACCCGGACTTGCGCGGTCGCGCCACCCGCCGCTGCCGCCGCTCGAGGCTGCGACAGTCCGGGAAGCGTGACCAGCAGGCACACCACGACCAGCAAGCCGGACCGGACGGCAAGGGTTCGCGACCGACGAGGACCGTCTGACACGCTCATGGTTAGGGATTCTTCCTATCCACCGGCACCGCTGTCAAGCCTGAGGATCGTCTGGAGATCATTCGGCATGCAACCCCGCCCGGAAAAGTGTCCTGCCCTGGTGGTTGACCACGGGGC
>JBEPVD010000014.1:0-64351 GCA_041691155.1 Candidatus Dormiibacterota bacterium
CCTCTGGGGCGGCTACGACGCCATCTACCACTACGGCAACCGCATCGGCGTGGAGCTCGAGCAGCGCGCCGAAACCTTCGACAAACTGGCCGGACATTTCTTCATGACCTTTCCGCAACTGTCGGGCGTCAGGTTCACGCACCGTTGGGGCGGTGCCATCGACACTTGCAGCCGCTTCTGCGCGTTCTGGGGCACGAGCCACGGCGGGCGCGTCGCCTACGCGCTCGGTTACACCGGGCTCGGCGTCGGTGCATCGCGCTTCGGCGCGCAGGTGATGCTCGATCTGCTCGAGCAGCGGCGGACCGAGCGCACAGCCCTGCGCATGGTGCGAACCCGCCCGCTCCCCTTTCCCCCGGAACCTCTGCGCTACGGGGTCGTCCAGATGACGCGGTGGTCGCTGAATCGAGCCGATCGCAACGCCGGCCGGCGCAACCTCTGGCTGCGCGCACTCGACCAGGCCGGCCTGGGTTTCGACTCCTGATCTCCTCGGGCGGTCAAATGCTTCATGGCGTGTAATATCCGTGGCATGAAGCAACGCGTCGTGCCCCCGCGCAGGCCAACGAAATTCGCGCAGCCTACCGCCGCAACGAGGCAAGCGCGAGCATGACCAGCCGGATTTTCGCCTCCATCGGCAGCTTCTCAGTTCGGTTTCGCTGGCCGGTCCTCATCGGCTGGCTGGTCATCACGATCTTCTCCGTCAAGGCCTTTCCCGGTCTCTCGGACGTCGCCAAGAACTCGCAGAGCAGCTTTCTTCCCGCCAACTCACCGTCGGTACAGGCGGAGGATCTTGCCCAGCCCTTCCAGGACTCGCAGCACGGCGTCGCCACGCTGATCATCGGGCGTGAAAGCGCGACCCTCACCACTGCGGACACGCAGCAAATCACCACCGTGGAGAGCACGATTCGCGGTCTCAAAGGCGTCCTGCGCATCCAGGACTTTGGGCTGTCGCCGGACAAGCACGCGGAACAGGCGCAGGTGGTCACCAGCCTCCCGCCCTTCAGCGCCGGGAGCGACGCCATCGCGCTGGTCGCAGCCATCCGCGGAACGTTCCCGAGCACCGGTGGGGGACTGCAGTTCCATCTGACCGGGACGATCCCCGGGTTCGTCGATCAGCAGAGTCAGTCGAAGAATTCGCAGGGCGATATCCAGAAGTTTTCGCTGCTCTTCATCATCGTGCTGCTCCTGATCGCGTTCCGCGCGCTGCTGGCACCGCTGATCACGCTCATGCCGGCGGCGCTGGTGCTTGCGCTGGCAAGTCCCGTTATTGCCGCGGCGACGCACATCGGGGTGCAGGTCTCCGCGATCACCCAGTTCATCCTCATCGTGCTGGTTCTGGGAGCGGGCACCGACTACGGGCTCTTCCTCGTGTTCCGAACACGTGAGGAATTGCGGCGCGGGCTCGAGCCCAAGGACGCGGTACGCCGAGCGGTGGCCACCGTCGGCGAATCGATCACCTTCAGCGCGCTCATCGTCATCGCGGCGCTGATGTCGCTGATCATCGCGCAGTTCAATTTCTACCAGAGCCTCGGCCCGGCGCTCGCCATCGGTATCGCGCTAATGCTCATCGCCGGCCTCACGTTGCTCCCAGCGTTGCTGGCGATCTTCGGACGCGCAGTGTTCTGGCCGTCACGCGCCCGACTGGTCGACCACCCACGACCGAACATCTACGGCCGCATTGCCGGAGCCGTCGTGCGCCGGCCGCTGCCCGTGGCAGTTGTCGGAGCCATCGTCTTCGGTGCGATTGCGCTCGGGCAGATCGGCACCACCACCGCCGGATTCGCCGACCAGTCACCGCCAAGCGGCACCGACTCCGCAGCCGGTGACACGCTCATCTCCCAGCACTACGGCAGCGCGAACCTCAACGCCACCGAGTTCCTCTTCAAGTTTGCAACGCCGATCTGGTCGCACGCGGACGATCTGCAAACCATCCAGACGTCACTGGAGAACCGCGGCGGTTTCGCGACCGTGGAAGGACCGCTGGCATTCTCGGGGCATGCGCTCACCCCCGCGCAACTCGTGACCATCCACGACGGCGGCAGCACGCAGGCGGCTGCAGCACTCGCGCGATTCGTCAGTGCCGACGGGCGCACCGTGCAATACATCGGCGTCGAACCCGGGGGCAAAGCATTGCCGGTCTCCGTAGTACCGACCGTGCGCGAGCTGGTGACCACAACCGGTTCGAGTGTCAACGCCGCGGCCGACGGCGTGTTCGGCATTCAGCCCTTCGCCTTCGACGTCGACAAACTGTCGTCATCGGACCTCTGGCACATCATCCCGGTGGTCGCCCTGCTCATCGCGATCCTCCTGGCGATCGTCATGCGCAGCTTGGTGGCGCCGCTCTACCTGGTGACCAGCGTGTTGCTCTCCTACCTCGCGGCGCTGGGACTGACCGCCCTGATCTTCGTGCACTTCGGTGGTCAGGACGGCATCAACTTCGTGTTGCCTTTCCTCATGTTCGTCTTCCTGATGGCACTCGGTTCCGACTACAACGTGCTCGTCATGACACGCATCAGGGAGGAGTCCCATCACCTCAGCACCCGCGACGCGGTACGCAAGGCGATCGGCGCCACGGGCACCACGGTGACGACCGCCGGTCTCATCCTCGGCGGCACCTTTGCGGTGCTTGCGTTTGCGGGCGGTGGCGCATCCGGCGGTTCGCAGATTCAGCAGATCGGCTACGGCGTCGCTTTCGGCGTGGTGATGGACACGTTCGTGGTCCGCACCATCCTCGTTCCGGCGATCGTGGTGCTGCTCGGACGTCGCAACTGGTGGCCTTCGAGCCTCTGGCGCCACGGCGAACCACCGGAATCGCCGGCTGCGGGAACGCCTGCGCCGCAACAAGAACTGCAGACCACAGCCCCGTGACAGGTATCTGACATGCAGCGGTGCGGGAGCAGCAAAGACCGCTGCCGCCCCGATCGAGGCCGATATCGAGACGACCGATCCCGTTCGACACTTCCGGCTCGCGGTGTCCGACACGGTCACCCTCGGGCCGCGTGGCAGCGACGCCGCGCCTGCAACCTCGACCGTGCGCATGCCGGCGGAAGCGCTGGTACGGCTGGTCTACGGTCGCCTCGACCCTGAGCACACGCCGAGCTCAGTCACCACCGACGGCATCGATCTGGATGCGCTTCGGGCGACCTTTCCCGGGGTCTGAGCCGAGCCCTACGCGGCGATTGCAGCCTTTTTGTGGGTCGCCGCGAGGTAGGCCACGGCGATGGCGATCGCGACCGCCAGCCCGATGCTGACGCTCCCAAGACCCCAGTTGAGCCCGCCGCGGCTGTGTGGCTGGCCGATCCAGTCGGCGAATGACGCCCCGAGGGGCCGCGTGAGTATGTAGGCGAACCAGAACGCCGCGATCGCGTTCAGCCCTGCCCAGCGGTGCGCCACCGCGGGAACCGCGATCAGTGCCGCGAACATCACGCCCGACACCAGATATCCCAGGTGGAGCGTCATCGCTGTCATGTCGCCAGTCGCGGTGCCGAGTGCGAACGTCGACATCACCGTCAGCCAGTAGAAGGCCTCGCGCCGTACGGTGAAGATCGTATGGATCGAGAGCGTCTTCTCGATGGCATACCAGACCCCGAAGACGGCGCCAAGCACCACCGCGAAGAAGGCCGTCGACACCAGATACGGGATGTGAAGCTCCACATGGAGGAAGTCGGCGGCCATGGTCCCGAAGATGGCAACCATCACCACCGCGAGCCAGTAGATCCAGGGACGGTAGCGAGGCGCTGCGAACTGCAGGACCAGCGCCACCGTCAGCGCGACCGCACCCAGAGCGACTGCGATGGCGGGGTTCAACTGATGGACCAGGTAGTCCGAGGTTGTCTCGCCCATCCCGGTGGTGAGCACCTTGGTCACCCAGAAGGCAACGCTGACCTCGGGCACCTTTCGGATCAGGAGCAGTCGGTGGCGCGGCGAAGATCGCAAATCAACCATGACCATGCTGGAACTCAATCACCTCACGAAACGCTACGGTGCGCTCGACGCGCTGCGTTCACTCAACTTGTGGTGCGGCGGCGCTCTCGCTCAGGAGGCTTGCGTCTCCGACTCGCCGTCGCTCGGGTCACCGACCACCGGTGTCCCGGCAACGGCGATCCGGTCGCGTCCATCGCGCTTTGCCTGGTACATCGCGTGGTCGGCGGCAGCGACGACATCGTCCAGCTCGCGCCCGTGGTCGGGGAACACAGCAACGCCGATCGACGCGGTAACGCGCTTCATGTCGTTGGTCGGCGCTCGCAGCTCGCCGACGGCGGACTGCAACGCCTCCGCGACGCGCAACGCTCCTTCGACCGTCGAGTTGGTCAGCACGATGAGGAATTCCTCACCGCCGTAGCGAACGGCGTAGTCGCTGTCCCGAATCACGCGGCGGACCGCGCGCGAGACCGCGCGCAGCACGGAGTCACCCGCTGCATGGCCCGCGCTGTCGTTGATCTGCTTGAAATGGTCGAGGTCCATGAGCAGGATCCCGACCCCGGTCCCGGTGCGCAAGCTCTGCGACATCACCCGCGGGCCCATGTCGCGCCACCAGCGGATGTTGAAGAGGCCGGTCAGGGCATCGGTCAGCGCCCGGCGCTCGAGTTCTCCGTACATCTGCGAGTTGCTCCACGCCGCAGCCGTGATGAAGCCGAGGAGGGCGCAGCGTTCCAGGTCCTCCTCGCTGAACGCGTCGAGCCCGTTGCGCCAGATGTCGATCACCCCGAGGCGCTGATCACCGGCAATCAGGGGAATTGCCAGCAGGGACTCCGGCTCGCGCTTCGTCCCCGGGATGGTCGACGCCGCCGGGTGCGAGTCGGTGTCGGCGCATCGGTACGGCTGGCCGCGCGCGAACGCCCAGCCAGTGATGCCATCGTTGAGCGAGATGTCGTTGTCGAGGAGCCCCTCGGTGCCGGCGCCGGCGAGCAGGCGCGGCCGGAGACGATGACGCTCCCAGTCGGCTTCGAAGATTGCCAGGCGATCGGCGGAGATCACTCTGCTGAGGCGTGCCGCAGCGATCTGCAGGATGCGCTCCGGATCATGTTCGGCCTGGAGGGTGCGGGCGGCCTCGACAAGGAATCGGGCGAAGCTCCGGTCATCGAGACGCGCGGCGCCGGGCTCGAGGATCGGCGTGAGCTCGAGCGGTGCGCTGAGCGTGTCGCCACGCTCGCGAAAGACCCGGACCTCGCGCCGCTGGAACCAGGCGACCGGGACGACCTCGTCGGTCGGCTCAGCAAGGTCCGCGTCGACGACCAGTGGACGCGCAAGGTGCGGACCGACACCGTATTGCACTCCGAGCTCGGCGAGCGCGACAGCGGTGTCCCTGCTGTCGACTCCGCGAGCGACGATCCGCCCGCCGAGGCGAGCGACATAGACGACCGCGGCGGCGAGGTAGGCCTTGGCGACCTCATTCTCACGCAGCAGCTGCGGGACGGAGGGGTCGAGGAACACGAAATCAGGCCGAAGGTCGGCGATGAGGCGGCGATCGAGCGCCGATGAGACAACTCCATCGACGGCGAGCAGGTAGCCAAGCTCGCGCAGCTCCCGAAGGCGAGCCGTGGCAGCGTCGTCGAGTTCGCGATCGCCCTCGCTCTGCACGAGCCAGGCGAGCTCGCTCGGGTTCACTCCCAGGCGTCGCGCGGCATCTGCCACATCGAGCTGGTCCGCGGCGAGCACCGCACGAGACAGCGGCACCAGGAGCACGGCAGGCCCGGTGTGCTGGGCGAGGACCAGCGCCGCGGTGATCACCGCGAGCGAAACCTCCCCCTCCGGTCGCGGCAGCGCCTCATACCCGAGGTCGACGCGGTCGTTGAGATCGATAATCGGTTGCAACGCGACGCCCGCCCTGCCCGCGCCCTCGGCGCGGTCGAGCGAAACGCCGCCCATGACTGCGGCTTTCACGTTATCCCCCACGGTGGTTCCCGAAGCGGCACTTTTCCCCTGCCGTCCGCGTCACACCTTCGCACCGAGCATCCGACGAATCGGTTGTCGTCAATGGCCTCCCGGCGTGTCTTCTCATTTCTCGGCCCCTCGATCGGGCGCTTGATCACATCGTCCAGCGGAGGAGCGGAACGCCGGCACCAGCGCGACGCCGGCGTCCTCGACTCTCTCCGTGTTCACCTGGGGCGCTCGCGGTTCAGCGGCGACACCCCGTCTGTTCCAGCTCCGGTTGCTAGTGCACGTGCACCAGCGGTTGTGGCGTTACGCTCCCCAACGTGGACGCCGATGCCGCGACGGTCGCGGTCCCCAACGACAGACTCGCGGCCACGATGACCACCCCAACTCTCACCCAACGATTGAGCCTTCGCATGTCGATCCTCCTCGGGACAGTGCCCCCTTTGACGGTAGGCAGATTGTCTTAAGACCACTGCTACGCACCGCACTCCCATGCAGTGACGGGCTGGTGACGCGATCCTCCGGAACGGGTGCCCCTATTCGCATGACGTCGATCGGATACCCGCCCCGCCTATTGGTGTCGCCCTGCGACATGTATGTCATCGGCCTCGCGGGTGGCGCGTCAGATCCTGCCCAGACATGCAACCGGAGAAGGCGCGCCCTTATTCGACGCGACGCGCGCTCGATACGCTGTCCGAGCTCAGCCGCAACCTCGCACGAGCGGAATCGCGCGAGGAACTGCTGCAGCTGACCGGCGATTGCCTGCGCGATCTGGGCTTCCGAAGCTACCTGGCCGACCTGGAGGGAGACCGCGTCAGGCTGCTCGGTGATCGCACCGAAACGGAATCGCTCGTCCGCCTCGAGACGATCCTCGGCCAGCCCTTGAGCACCCTCCACCTGCGCACCAGCGTTATCCCGTGCATCCATGCAGCCGCCACTCGACGCGCGCCGGCGACAGCGGCCGATCTGTCATCGGCATTCATGAGCCTGGTTCCGCACCTCTCCGCGAGCGAGCGGGTGGCACTGCGCCGCGAGATCGGTTCCGGACCGTTCACGGCGACGCCGGTGGAACGCGGCGACGAGCTCCTGGCCGTGCTGATCACCTGGCGAGGCGGTCGCGACGTCGCCAACGCGCTGCCCTTCCTGCAGGTCGTCGCCTCGCAACTCGGGCCTGCCTGGCGACGCGTCGGCCGGCCCGTGGAGCCGATGCTCTCGCCCGCCGACGAGAGCGGGACGACACCCGATCTCATCCGGGCGCTCATCGCCGGCGATGGCATCCGTCCGGCGATGCAGCCGATCGTTCGTCTCCTGGACGGCGTCACCCTTGGGTACGAATCGCTCTGCCGCATCGACCCAGGCGCCGGACCGCAGGTGCCGAGTGCGCTCTTCGACGCCGCCGGCACCTCCATGGAGAAGGAACTCGACGAGGCGTGCATCCGCGCGGGGCTCACCGCGAGCTCGTATACGGCGCCTGCGACGCTCTTTCTGAACGTGATGCTCCCCACCCTCGCGCAGCCGAACGCCGCTCAGCGACTGGCGCGGTTCGCCGAGGATGCCGGTGTGGATCCGTGCACGATCGTGCTTGAGGTCAGCGAGCGCGTCCCCGTGCCCAACGTCGCCCGTCTCCGGCGTGTGGTGGCCGACCTTCGTGCGCGCGGTTTCCGCATCGCCATCGATGACGCAGGCGCAGGCCACGCGAGCATGCTCGTGATCGCCGAGGTGCGGCCCGACTTCATCAAGATCGATCGCGACCTGATTCACGGTGTGCACTCGAGCGACTCGCGGCGTGCGCTCGTGGTTTCGTTGCTGTCGTTTGGCACGCACATCAACGCGCGGATCATCGCCGAGGGCATCGAGTCCGAAGCCGACCGCGCGAGCCTCATGAACCTCGGGGTGCAGTTCGGTCAGGGCAATGTGCTCAGCGAGCCGGTCATCCTCGGTGAGCCTGCCGTGGAGGGTGCGATCCTCGTCCAACCGGCGTGGTTCTCGTCACGGCGTGTCGAGAGTTTCCCCCCGGCCGTCGAGCCGATCGCGCCCAGCCACGAACCACAACGCCCGCGTCCGCATCCCGCGCTGCCGGCTCCTGAGAGCCTCCCCCACGCGCTGTCACGCGCCGCGCTCGCGCTGCAGGCCGAGCACGATCCGCAGCGCATCCTGGCGGTCATCGCCGAGCAGCTGCAGCGAGTCGTTCCCGTCGACGACCTGTCGATCTACGAGGCCGATCACGCCCACCACCGCTTCGTCGCCGCGTACGCGACGGGACGGCAGGCGGCGGAGATCATGGCCGACGTCTTCTCCCTGTCGGTCGGCGTCAACGGCTGGGCGTTCGCGCTGGGAACCCCCCAGAACCTCGGCAATGCTGGGGCGCATCCGGCCGCGGCGGCGGTTCCCAACACGCCCTTCGAGCACGAGTCACTGATGCTCATTCCGCTCCTCGCCGGAGACCACAAGCTCGGCATGCTCAACTGTCGCCGGATGGGCCTCAACCGGTTCACCGACGAGGATCTCGAGACCGCGACCCTGTTCGGCCACACGGCCGCGATGGCGTGGCACAACGCCCAGCTGTATCAGGAGCTCGCGCGCCGTGCCATGACCGACGGTCTCACCGGCCTGTTCAACAGCCGCTGGCTGCGCGAGTCCGGTGAGTTGGAGATCGCGGACTGCCGCCGCCGGGGAATGCCGCTGAGCGTCGTCCTCGTGGATCTCGATCACTTCAAGGCGATCAACGACACCGGCGGCCACGCAGCCGGCGACGCCGTGTTGCAACGAGTCGCGACCGAACTCCGGCGTATCACCCGCGCCGGCGACTCCGCCGTCCGTCTCGGTGGCGAGGAATTCATCCTGGTCCTTCGCGATGCCGAGACCTCGGGCGCCGCCCGGGTCGCGGGCGACCTTCGTCGCGCGCTGCGGGACGTCCCGATACCCGCCGTCTGCGCCGGAATCGACCGCGTCACCGCGTCCATCGGCATCGCCAGCTTTCCGGAGCAGGGATTGCGGCTCGAGGATTTGATCCGCGCCGCCGATGTCGCGATGTATCAGGCGAAGCGCGACGGGCGCGACCAGGTGAAGCTGTCCGTCGTGCGCTTCGAGTCGGACCCGGTCGTGCGGGACGCCATCGCCTGACCCGCGGACCAGGACGGCTCGGATAACGTGTCCGCGGCTACGTCCTCCTCCATCAGCGCTCCATGACCCTGCCCGTCTCGCCGCTCAGCGCGATGGCGTCCGCCGTCACGCTCGGTATCGGCGACTTCACCGGGGGATTCGCAGGGCGGCGAAGCAGTGCCGCGAGTGTCGCGTTCGGCGTTGAGACCGTCGGCCTCATCGCGCTGCCCCTCGCCTTTCTGCTCCTGCCGCATGGCTGGAGTCCTCAGGCGGCGCTCGAGGGGTATGCCGGGGGTGCCATCGGCGGACTCGGCTTGGTGGCGTTCTACCGGGCGATGTCGCTGAACCTGGTCGGTGTGGTCGCACCGATCACCGGGTTCGTGGCAGCCGCACTCCCGGTGATCGTCGGTCTCATCGGTGGTGATCACCTGCAGGTCTGGCAGCTTGCCGGCATGGTGGTTGGCCTCGCTGCGCTCGTGCTGATCAACGGGCCAAGCCGCGGGAGCGCCGCGAACGCCCGGCTCGGCGTCATGCTCGCCCTGTTCGCCGGTGTCACGTTCGGGTTGTTCTTCATCCTCTTTCACGAGGCGAGCCACGCCGGTGTCACCGCATTCGTGAGCGGCCGCGCCGGGTCGGCATCTGCCGCACTCTGCATCGCGCTGGTGAGCCGCACGTCACCGGTGGCGCACCGCAGCGCGTGGCGTCTCATCGCGATCGGCGCGGTGTTCGATGGTAGCGGCGTCGTGCTGTACCTCTATGCGACGCACACGGGACTGCTCTCGGTGAGCGCGCTGCTCACATCGTTCTACCCAGCCTTCACCGTGCTGTGCGCGCGCATCTTCACGCATGAGCGACTGACACCACTGCAAACCGCAGGTGCCATACTTGCCGTTGTGGCGATCGCATTGATCGCCGTTTCCTGACGAACTACGGCGCCGAGGGTGCTCCCAATGCAGCGCGGATGAACGCGAGCTCGAGCAGCAGCAGGTTCTCCGCCACCGCCTCGTCGTTCGCCATGTGGGTCGCACCGGTGATGGGCAACACCGTGTGCTCACGGCCCGCCGCAAGCAGGGCGGCAGAGAGTCGCAGCGTGTGGGCTACGACCACGTTGTCATCGCTGAGGCCGTGGATCAGCATCAGCGGACGTGACAGTTCGGCGGCGTCGGCGATCAGCGACGTGTGGTCGTAATTCTCCGGCTCTTCAGCCGGATGTCCCAGGTAGCGCTCGGTGTAGTGCGTGTCGTACAGGCGCTTGTCGGTCACGGGCGCGCCTGCCACCGCCACATGGAACACGTCAGGACGGCGCAACACCGCAAGTGCGGCGAGATAGCCTCCGTACGACCATCCTCGAATCGCGACCCGCGAGAGATCCAGGTCCGCCCACTCGTTCGCCGCGGCATGGAGTGCGTCGACCTGGTCCTGGAGCGCCAAGGTCGCCGTATCCCCACGGATCGAGCGTTCCCACTCCGGACCGCGCCCCGGGGTGCCCCGGCCGTCCGCAACCAGCACCGCAAAGCCGTGATCCGCAAACCACTGCGATTCGAGGTACGCACCCGCCGATGCCACCACGCGCTGAAATCCCGGGCCGCCGTAGGGATCGAGGAGCACGGGCAATTTCCCGGATCCCAGCGCATAGCCGTGCGGCAGGACCAGGGCAGCGTTCAGCCTACGTTCACCCAGCGTCACCAGGCGTGCGTTGAGCGAAATCGCGGGTGTCTCCGCGAGCGACTCGATGTCACCGGCATGCTCGTCTCCGCGATGCACGGTCACCTCGACCGCCGGCGTGGCGAACACCCGGCGTACGAGCACCGTCGTGCCTCCGGCGCGGCGCGCACGCCAGACTCCTGACGGTCCAGCGTCGGCGAGCAACTGCCGCACGCCCTCGCGGCGTGACCACGAATAGATACCAACCTCGGTCGCGACCGTCGAAGCACGGAAGACGACGACGTCATCGTCGACATCCACCACGTCGCGCACCTCGAGGTCGACATCGGTCACCACGTCGTCGCCGATGACCAGCCGCTTGGCACCGCTATCGATGCTCCAGACAAGCGTCCCGTCAGACAATCGCGCGGGAAGTCCGCCCACGATGTCGACCCAGCACGGGTCGCAATCCTCGCGCATCAGCGATGTCTCGCCGTTCGCGGGATCCACATTGAGGACGTGCATCGTCCGCTGGTCGCGCGTCTGCACGACGATGAGCAGCCCGTGCTCCGACCAGTGCGCGTTGGCGAGGTATGCAAACCGGACGCGGTCCCACACCACGTCAACGGAGGTGCCGTCGAGCCCGATCACGTGCAGCGTCACGTCGGCGTTGGCAGTCCCGGCTGAGGGATATGGCACCTCGACCGGCCGTCTCGCTGGATTCGTCGGATCAGCGATGTACCAGCGTTCGACGCGGGTGACGTCGACGCGGGCGACCAGCAGCCGGGTTCCATCCGGTGACCACCAGTACCCTCGCTGGCGGCCCATCTCCTCGGCCGCGACGAACTCCGCAACGCCGTAGGTGATGTTCTCGTCCTCGGGGCTGGCCAGCGTCCGGTCGGTGCTGCCGTCAACGGCCACCGCGCGAAGCGCTCCATCCGCAACGTAGGCAACCGTCCGGCCGGTCGGATCGATGCGTGGATCGATGGCGGTACCCCCGCCGTCCAACTCGCTGACTGCCCCGGTGCGGAGCTCCACCGTGTACAGCCTGCCGGCGAGGTCAAACGCGGCTCGGGTCATCTCGCGATCCGTCGAGAACCGCACGATCCCACCAGAGGACTCGCGAGCACGCTCGCGACGCCGGCGCTCCTCGGCGGGAATCGCAGCCGAGTCATCCTGACCCAGCGTCGCGGGGTTGACCACGAGGCGTTCAGTTCCGGTCGCCACGTCGAACTCCCAGAGACAGTTCACGGAGTCGGTGCCGCCGCGCGTCCGGAGAAACAGCACCCGGTTGCCATCGGGTGGGACCGCGAAATCTCGCGGCACTCCGAGGCTGAAGCGGCGGGTCCGTGCCCGCTGGCGGGGAAAGCTGACCGCAGTCACGCTCCGAGATGGTGCGGCAGACGAGGTCGGGTCCGTCGCCTGCGCCGTAGTCGCCGGAACATCTGGAGCGGGAGGTCGCTGATGAGGATCCCGGCACACACGTTACGTTGCTGTGACGGTCACGACGCCTTGCACCTGCGGCGCCTGGGAAATACTGGCTGCGTGAATGCGCGCGCCGCCGTTGTCGCCGCGAGCGCCGTGGAGACCCTGCCGGCTGGTGCTCGGCGATCGACGGGCATCGAGGCCCTTCGCGGAATCGCCGCGGTCATGGTGCTCAGCGTCCATTCCCTGAGCCTGCTCGTGCCGGCGTCCGACACCGGGCTGCCTGGCTGGGCAATCATCCGCAACCAATGCAACTCCGGGTTTCAACTGTTCTTCGTCGTCAGCGGCTTTCTCATCGCGGGCCCTTTCCTCCGCGATCTCGTTCGCGGGAACCCGCTGCCGAGCCTGTGGCCGTATGCGCTTCGCCGCATCCTTCGGATCGGGCCCGCGTTCTGGCTCGTGCTGCTGGTGTTCACGCTTGTCAGCCTGAACGGTTGGAACGCGAGCGACTGGATCGCGGTCATCACGCACGCGACTTTCACGCAGGATCTCGTGCCGCATCAGTCGGGCACCGTGCTCCCGGTCGCATGGACACTCAGCATCGAGGCCATGTTCTACGCATTCGTGCCGATCGCCGCGCTGCTGATCCGTCGCGGCGCGCGAACGGTCGCCGCGACGCGACTCGAGCGGTGGATCCTTGTGGGCTGGACGTTGAGTGTGGTGTGGGAACTTGGGTTCAGTCTCGCACTGCACGGACCGTACGGGTCTGCTGCGGTATCACCGCAGAACGACACGCTCAAGCTCTTCACGATCAGCCTTCCGGGCATGTTCTGTATGTTCTGCCCCGGCATGCTCGTGGCGCTCTGGCGCGTTGCGGACAGGAATGTCAGCTTCGTGCGACGCCGTCCCGGCATGACGATCCTCGCCGGATGCGCGCTCTGGTTCGTCGCCGCCGTCGTGCAGGCGACGTCGATCGGAGCCCTGGCGGCGTGCTGCGGCGATCAGCTGCGTGGCGTCGCCTTCGGTGCCGTGCTCCTCGGGGTCATCAACCGGCAGCGCACCCCGGGGTTGTTGCTGCGCGCCTTCGCCGGCCTCGGAGTCGTGTCGTACGGCATCTATCTCTGGCACTGGCTGGTCATTCACGGCATCGAGATCGCAGCCGGTCGCTCGGCTCCTTTTGGTGGATCGCTGGGCACTCCGATTGCACTCGCTGTCTCGCTTGCGGCGACGCTGCCGCTGGCCGTGATCAGCTGGTACATCGTCGAATCGCCCTGCATGCGATTGGCGACTGCCGTGGCGCGCCGGCCCGTCGCTGACATCCCCGGCACCGCGCTCGAACTCGGCGTCGCTCGAGCGCCCGCCTCGCCCGAGGCGCGCTAGATGAGCGCCTCCCGTCTTGCGCCACGCGTGTCGGCGCCCGACGCCACCTCGGCGCTCGCAAGCGGCACCGCAGCGCCGGAGCTGCCGGTCGAGACACCTCCGTCGCATCGCCGTCTCTGGATCGGCGTCTTCGCCGTGGTCGCCGTGCTGGCGGTGATCCGCAACCTCGTGGACCTCTCCGCTGCTCCGCCGGGCCTGTACGTGGATGAGGCCTCCATCGGCTACAACGCCTGGACGGTCGCGCACTTCGGCGTCGATGAGCACGGGATTCATCTCCCGCTCTTCTTCGAAGCGTTCGGCGAGTACAAAAATCCGATCTACGTCTACAGCGTCGCGGCGCTGGTCCGGTTCCTGCCCCTGACGGTGGCCGTGGAGCGCTACCCCGCGGCGCTGTTCGGCCTGGCGGTGATGGCGTTCCTCACCGCGGCGGCATGGCGGATGACCGCGTCGCGAGTGCTCACCTTCGGCACGCTGGTACTCACCGCGCTGACCCCGTGGCTCGTGATCGAAAGTCGCGTCGGGTTCGAGACCATCTCGTGGGTGGCGCTGCTCTCGGGTGCGCTCTGGTGCCTGTCCCGTTCGACACCGACGAGACGTCAGTTCACGTTCGCCGGCGTCTTCCTCGCATTCGCCATCTTCGGGTACACCACGGCGCGTCTCGAGGTCGGCCTCATCGCCATTGCCATCGCCATCGCATGGGGTCTGCAACGAACGCCGGGATGGTGGCGGGTACTGCCCCCGATCGCTGCCGGATACGTGGGGCTGGGCACCTACGCCTTGCTCAACCCTGGAGCGCTCACAGCGCGTTTCGCATACCTCAACATCTGGGCGGACGGCGCGTCGTGGACGGTGGTTGCCGGCCGCTTCATCAGCAATTACTTCACGTCCATCGGACCCAGGTTTCTCTTCGTCAGCGGGGACGCGAACCCCCGCCAGAACACGCAGATCGGCGGCATGCTGCTCTGGGTGATGGCACCGTTGATGGTCGCCGGCATCCTCGTGTGCTGGGAGCGCCGGCGCGAGCCATTGGTCCGATTCGTCATCCTGGCACTCGTTGTTTCGCCGGTCGCCGCGGCGCTCACCTTCATTCTCAACGGGCACGCGCTTCGAGCCTCAGGCATGCTGCCCTTGCTCATCCTGCTGTCAGTGCTCGGTGCCGACGGCCTTCGGCGAGCGATCGGCAACCGCGCCGTGTGGCGCCGCCTCGCGGTCGGAGTGTTCTGTGCCGGAGTCGTGGCGCAGGGCGCGTACGTCACGATCGACCTCTACACCGCGTATCCAACCCTTGCTGCGCCCGACTTTGACACCGGCGAGATCGCCGCCATCACCACAGCGCACGCTGCCGCGGCGGGACATCACGTGTTTCTGTCGAGCACGCTCGACCAGCCCTACATCGAGGCGTTCTTCGCGCTGCAACCGCCTCCGCCGACGCACACGATCACCGACGACGCGACTCACGGGCTCGCCGCCCTCGGTATGCAGGTCATCGCCCCGTCGGTCGCTGAGGATGCGGCGTCGTCAGGAGACCTCCTCGTGCTGGCCTCGTCGGATCCCGCTCCGACGGGCGGCTGGGTGTTGATCGCGACGGAACGCGGACCGGCAGACCCGCTCAACGCCTCCGCGCCGCGTCCACCCCTGGAGACCGTCTACCGCTTCACCGGCTGAAACCCCGCCTCGAGCGGCAGAGCACCGAGCGCCGCTCGCGAGCTCCGGACGATCCAGCGATCCAGTCCGGCGGTCGCGACCACTGCGATCGGTAACGCCAGCAAGGCCACGCCGAGCAGGGCGATGAAACCGATAAAGAACCCGGCGGCCGCACCACAGCAGGCCACTTCGATCTTGTTGCGCGCGCCCTCAAGCTCCGCAAGCGTGAAGACCAGACCGCCGCACGCGACGGCCGCCGCAAATTCCACAAACACCGTGAGCCCGACCACGCTTTTCCCCCGCAGGTATCCAGTCGGGCGCGATGGTCCCACTTCGACGTGCCCGGGTGCAACACCACGAGCATTGGCGCTTCGCGACCTTCACCGTCGCGCAAGGGTGCGCGCGATAACCTCTGGACATGCCCAGAGCTTCCCCGCTGGACGCCGCCCGTCTGCGCCGAGACCTCGGGCTTGCGCGCGTACGGCGATGCACGCTGTACGCCGCGATGGGTGCCACCGGCCTCACCGCAGTCATTGCGATCGGAGCTGCCATCAGCATCCCCGGGCGATCCGCGGCGGCCACTTCGGCGCCGAACCAGGCAGATCCCGGCGGTACCGGCATCCCCGGCGACACGCAGCCCGGGCTGACCGGACCGATTTCGGCTCCACAGAACGGCAATCCAGCGGCTCCGATCGTCGTCTCCGGCGGCTCCTGACCGAGCATTGTCCGTGCTAGCGGCAATCGCGGGGCCCACGCCCATGTGGTACGCCACGCGCGCCAGCGGCGAGACGGCACTGGTCCTGCTGAGCGCCTCGGTCATCCTGGGCATCCTGACCGCGTCGCGCCAGAGCCGCCCCGACTGGCCCCGTTTCGCGGTGCAGTCACTGCATCGGAATCTTTCGCTGCTGGTGGTGGTGTTCCTGGCCCTCCACATCGTGACGTCGATCATCGACCCCTTCGGGAAATTGACCGTGCTCGACGCGGTGGTGCCGTTCGTCGCCACCTACCGGCCCCTGTGGCTCGGGCTCGGAGTCGTGAGCATCGAGCTGCTGGTGGCGATTACGGCGACGAGCCTGTTGCGGCACCACCTGCGCTGGAGGGCCTGGCGTGCGATTCATCTGCTCGCCTATGCGAGCTGGCCGATTGCCGTGGTACACGGCATCGGGACCGGCACCGACACCAAGTCCTGGTGGGCGCTGCTGCTGGTCACCGCGTGTGTCGCGAGCGTGGTCGGTGCATTCGCGTGGCGGCTCATCCACGCCGGTCCACAATTCGCCTGGCCGCGCTACGGCGCCCTTGCAATCAGCATTGCGACCGCGGGCGGTCTCGTGGCGTGGGTCGTGTCCGGTCCGCTCCAGCCGGGATGGGCGAAGAGCGCCGGCACGCCTGCCGGCCTGCTGGCAGGCGCACGCACCGGGGCCACGGATCCGAAAACACTCGCAGCACTGCCATCCGGCTTGAACGACCGGCTCAACGGCACGCTGGTGCAGTCACCGGCACAGGTGACGGCGACCATGACGGACACTCGCGACCCGACACTCCGGGTCGTCGTCACGGCAAACACCGACGGGTCCGGCACGGTCGTCGTCAGCCGCTCGGGTGTCATCGTCTGCAACTCGGCGGCGACCATCGGCAACACATCGGCCACGGCGCAATGCGGCGCCGTCATCGTGACGGTCCAACTGTCGAGCGGAGCGGGCGGAGCGGGCGGGTCGCTCGGTGGCACCCTGACAACGCGACCGGCGACCGGATGACGACACCCGTGATGTCAGAGAGCGCGACCCATCGCCTGCTGCCTGAGGACACCGTTCCCGAGGACCTCCACGCTCATCTCGCAGCATTCGGAGCGCGTCCTGTCATCGACCCGGACGCGATGATCGGCGCCCTCGATGCATCCGGCCTGCGCGGCCGGGGTGGCGCGGAATTCCCCACCGGTGTCAAGTGGCGTGCGGTGCGGGAGAGCCCGCATCACAGCACCGAGCGGGTCGTCGTTGCGAACGCGGCGGAATGCGAACCTGCGAGCCGCAAGGATCGAACGCTGCTGTCCCTTCGACCCCACCTCATGCTCGACGGCCTCGAGCACGCCGCCGAGACCGTCGGGGCGCGCAGGGCCGTCATCTACACGACGCGCTCGCACAGCGAGGTACAGGAGACGCTCGCCGCGGCCATCGCGGAGCGACGGCGCCACAGCGACAGCAGTCTGTTCATCGAGCTGCTGATCGGCCCGAACCGCTATGTCTCGGGGGAGGAGACAGCAGTCGTCTCGCGCGTCTCCGGACAACTGGCCAAACCGAAGGTGGTTCCGCCGCGTCCATTTCAGCATGGCGTGAACGGACTCCCCACGCTGGTGCAGAACGTCGAAACCCTCGCGCAGGCGGCGCTGATCGCGCGGCGGGGGGGCGCATGGTACCGGTCGGCCGGTGCCGGGCGGTCGCCGGGCACGGCCCTGCTCACCGTCAGCGGTGCGGTCGGAACACCCCGAGTCGTCGAGGCGGCCTTCGACACTACTGTGCGTGACATCGTCGCGAGTGCGGGCGGCGCCGTGGGAGAGCCGGCCGCCATCCTGGTCGGTGGCTACTTCGGCCGCTGGGTCGCAGCCGATCGGATATGGGACCGGGCAATCGATGCCGAGTCCCTCCGAGCGATCGGCGCGTCGCTGGGCACGGGGGTGCTGATCGTCCTGCCCGGCACCGCGTGCGGCGTAGCCGAGACCGACCGCGTGCTCAGCTTTCTCGCGAGCCAGACCGCGAAGCAATGCGGGCCCTGTCACGTGGGCCTGCCGGCGATCGCCGAACAGTTCCACGGCGTCGCAACCGGGCGCGCGCGTCCTGCCGCGCTCGATCTCCTGACGCGCTGGTCCACAGAGATGCTCGGTCGAGGCGCCTGCCGCCATCCGGATGGGACTGCCCTCTTTCTTGCCAGTGCGCTCCAGGTGTTTGCGGCGGACCTCCGGCACCACAGCCGCCTCGGCGCGTGCCGCTTCAGCGGCAAGCCGGCGATTCTGACCGTCCCCGCAACCGAAGCGGGTTGGTGGTGAAGCACCGCTTGCGGGTCGACCCGATCAAGTGCAAAGCGCACGGCATGTGCGCGGAGCTCATCCCCGAGCGGATCCGGATCGATGACTGGGGCTATCCGATCGTCGACGGCCGCCCGCTGACCAACGCCCTAGACGATCACGCGCGGCGTGCCGTCGCCGACTGCCCGCGGGCCGCCCTTCGGATTGTCCTGAGCAACGAGCCCGGAACGCGACAGCGGCCAAACGACCCCGACTGACGTTCCGCCGCCGGGAACGTCGCTGATATGCCAGCGGCCCTTGGTGGCCTCCACGATCGCATTGCCGATGGCAAGGCCGAGCCCGGCGCCGTCGCCCTCGCTGGTCCCACGGCTGAAACGCTCGAAGATGCGCGCGCGGCGCTCGCTCGGAATCCCGGGCCCGGTATCGCTCACAGTCAGACGCACGTGGTCACGGTCGCGGACCACCGCGACGCTGACCTTCCCGCCGGCAGGCGTATAGCGGCAGGCATTGTCGAGGAGCACGCCGATGAGCCGGTCGATCCACTCCGCCGGCGCGTCGATTGGAGCGCCTGCCGACGCGTCGGTACGGTTGTCGAGGCGGAGCTGTGCGCGGTCGGCGATCGGGATGAACCGTTGCGTGCCCACGTCGGCGGCGGTGACCAGGTCGACCGGCTCCGTCGAGGGATCGGGTGGCATGGAGTCGAACCGTGCGAGCCACAGGAGTTCCTCGACGATCGTCCGCATACGCCGCGTCTCGTCCGCCACCCGCTGCAATGCCTCTGCCGTCGGGTCCGTGGTGGCGATGCTCGCGAGGGCGAGTGACGCCTCGGCTTCGATCACCGCGAGGGGCGTGCGCAGCTCATGCGACGCATCCGCGGTGAATTCCAGTTGACGGCGACGCGCGCGTTCGATCGGGTTGGCGGCGTTGCGACCGACGAGGAAAGCGCCCACGAACACGAGCGCAAGCAGCACGGGCACCACGACTGCCTCGGTGACGATCAAGGTGGACAGCGCCTTCGCCGAGGCGCTGAGACTGACGGCGCCAACCAGCCGGCCACCCGGGATGCCCACGCCGGCCACCAGGACGTCGCCCCCGGCGATGCGCGTCTCCTCGGGCGAGGTCGCGGCGGCAGCCGAGGAAGGGAGCGGTGGCGCACCGGCAGTCGACTTGACCACGACACCTGACGCGAGCACGTTCCAGACGAGAACGGGATCGTCGAGATCGGGTTCCTCAAGCGTGGGCCCGCCCGGCTCGCGTGCAAGCTGGGTGAGTTCAGTGGTCAGACGAGTAGCCGACGATGTGCGCAGCGTGTTGGTGACGAGGGCGTCGACAGCGGCGCAGAGCACGAGCATCAGCGCCGCCACGGTCACGGTGGTGATCGCAGCGGTGCGCAGCGCGTGACGGTTCACGCGCGTGTGCGAGGTCATCGCTCGACCAGCCGGTAGCCGACTCGGCGCACCGCCTCGAGACGGACGCCGGCGCCCACGAGCTTGGCGCGAAGTCGCGCGATGTGCACGTCGATGTTGTTCGATCCAATGGGGTCGAGCGAATCCGTCCAGGCATGGTTCGCGATGATGTCGCGCGACACCACCGCGGGGCTGCGCCTGACCAGCAATTCGACAATCGCATACTCGGTCGGAGTCATCGCAACGGTGGTCGCGTTCACCGACGCGGTGTGGGCAACCGGATCGATGATGAGCGCACCTGCGCGCATGCGCACGCCCAGTGTTCCTGCGGGACGACGCAGGAGCGCGCGAAGACGCGCCAGCATCTCCATGAAATCGAACGGTTTCACGAGGTAGTCGTCGCATCCCGCGTCGAGACCGTGAATGCGGTCTGCCGGCGTGTCACGAGCCGTCAGCATGAGCACCGGCGTCGATCGATCCCGTGCGCGCAACGCGGTGACCACTTCGATGCCATCCATGACCGGCATTCGCCAGTCGACGATCGCAGCCGCGAACCGCTTGTTCAGGAGCAACTCGAGCGCTGCATCGCCACGCGTCGCGACATCGACGGTGTACCCCGCGGACCGGAGCCCGCGCACGAGCACGTCGCAGAGCTTCGCATCGTCCTCAGCGACGAGCACGTGCATTGGGCGCACCGTCCAAGCGACCGCGAGACTGACCCACGCACATGCACCCTACTCTGAACCATCCCCTCCGGAGAGGCGGCCTTCACCGTACTGCAAGGGAGGTCCCCGTACGCTCGGAGGGTGTTGTCTCCTCGGGTATGTCACGCATGAACGCGAATGCGCCCTTCATCGACTGCACGCTTGCCATGGCGCGTGTGGAATCGGCACCATCTCATCGGCCGGCCCCTCTGGCGAGACTAGCGCTTGCAACCGCGATCGCCCTGTCCGGCGCACTGATTGCGGATGCACTGATCGTCGCTCTCGGCACCGCGCTGTTTCCGGGAACCGCCGCGTACGACCATTTCAGATTCGAGGACTACGCCAAGCTGACGGTCATCGGTGTGCTGGTCGGGTGCTCCGGCTGGGCCGTCGTCACGCGCTTCAGCTCAGCGCCCCGCTGGCTGTACGCGCGGCTCACGGTCATCGCGACGCTGGTCCTGTTCCTTCCCGACGCCTGGTTGCTCGTCCGCGGCCAGACCCCGAACGCGGTGGCGGTCCTCATGGTGATGCACGTCGCCGTCGCGCTGGTCATCTACAACCTGGTGGCCAACATCGCTCCCGTCCGCGAGTACGCGCGCGGCGCTCGGTAGCCTCCCCTCCTCGACCGGAGCCGCCGGGGCGCCACACGTGCGTGGCGCCCCGCGGCTTCGACGGTCTAGTTCAGAACGATTTCAGAAGAGCCCAGGGCCGAGCGGACCGCCCCGATGCGTCGGGCTCGAGAGCTTGCACTGCCCAAAGCGCGTGCCGCCGACGGTATTCGGCTCGGGGATGCGCGGGAAGAGGTGAGCGCCCGCATCAACGCTGTCCCACACCCGGCTGTTGTGACTGCAGACGAGATCGCCGCCGACCGTGTTATTGATGATCTCAACTCCGTCGGGATCGGCCAGTTGCACATTCACGAACGCCATGCCCCCGCCCGAGCTCACTCGCGCGACACCGAGCCAGCAGGACGTGAGATTCGCGATGCTCACGCTGCCGAGGACGATGCTGTCCTCGTAGTCGCTGTACACGGGGCTGCCAAAGGCTGCGAAGACACCGGAGGGCGCGCAGGTCTCGCCGCCGCCACCACCCGTCTCCGTGATGTTGCCGCCGATGCGGCTGTTGTGCACGACGACGCCGAGCGGGTTGACCTCGACGAGGTTGCCACCGATGCGGTCATGGCTCGACAGTGTCGGAGCGCCTTGATTCGGGTCGTCGATGCACGCGAAGCTCGTCGGCAGGCAGCCGATCAATGCTGCGCCGCCCGTATCCACATTGACATTGCCGTTGACGGTCAGATTCGACGTCCCGCTGCCCGCGACATCGTTGTTCGCGAACACCGCGATCAGCGCGCCGCCGGGACGGACGGTCAAGTTCCCGTGCACGAGCGCCGCGCCACCGTTGACGAAGCACACGCCCTCGACCTGCACGTTGAAAAACGATCCGGCCAGCACCCCAGGCGCGGACACCGAGCCCGAGCACACGTACGTGCCGCTCGCCATGGCCGCCGTCGGGGCTGCCGCGGCGAAACCGGCGGCTCCGATCAGCGCGCCCACAGACGCGAGACCGCCCACTTTGATCCTACCCAGCATCGCAGTTCCTCCTTGAAACCGTCGGGTCCCCCCCGACTCCACTCATGGCGCGGGCCGGCGCCCGCCAGCGCGGCGATCGTAGCGCGTTGTACCGGGTGCCGTCCGGTGCCGCCGGCGCGCGACTGCGATTAGCCACGCACCGCGGCCGAGCCGGCGTCAGGGTGCGTTCGGGGTCCGGACCGTCGCGTCGCGCCGCATCTCCGCGTAGTGACTGTGCCAGATGAGCTTGTGGACCGGAATCCAGCGTGGAAGATCGCGGAGACCGGGAATGTACGGCACCAGCAAGAGCAATGCGGTGAGCACCAGCATGATGCCCACGATCCCGAGGTCGGCGTTGCCACCGTTGAGGCCGAGGATCCCGGTGTCCGAGGTGAACGGCGGCACCTGGTACCACATGGTGTAGAGCCACAGCCATGCCTGCCCCGGGTAGCGGCCGGTCTCGTTCATGACGCCCCAGTCGCTGCCGATCAGATGCTGCTGTGCGGCGAGATCCCCGATGTACCCCCCGTCATCAAGGAACAACAGTGGGCGTGTGAAGTCGGTCTGATAGAAGTGGCCACTGCTCAAGAGGAGTGCGTCGAGGCCACCCGAGCGGGCCAGGGTCAGCATCCGATCCATCAGCAGCGCAACCGGTCCGTCGTCGCCCGACGGGACGGTGACGGTGCCGTCTGCCGCGACGGTCGCCGTGCCGACTCCGGTGGTGTAGTTCGCGATCCACTTCTGCTGCTGATCGCTCGACGCCGCCTTGTATGTGCCCAACGCCGACGACAGCGCCGAGTCGCCGGCGGTCGCCTGCGTCAATGGATCGAGCACAAAGTCTTTCGGAGCATTGACCGGCACATGCACACCTAACCACTCCTGCGGGTCCAGCGGGCCCCAGGTCTGCACCGAGGCGTTGTTCGTGTTGTACGGCGGACCGTACTGCGCGACGTCCGTGGTGCCGGCGAGCTCGCCGGACGCTGTGGTCAGGAAATCGACCGGACTCGCCTTCGACCAGCTCTGCAGCGTGACCGAGGGAACGTCGGGCGACGACAGCACCGCCGACAGAATGAGCACGACACCGAGCACGCCGAGCATCGCGATCGTGACCTCCTTCAGGAGGTCGTATGGCACCATCCGCACGCCGCGGTAGTAATGCTCCTTGTCCATCTTGGACGTCTTCATGACGTCGCCTGCACCGGGTCATCGATGGGACGCACCACGCCTTTGCTCCGTATTTGAATGATGTGCAGCACGACCAGCAGCGTGACGCCAATCGGGAAGAGCATCACGTGAAGCCCGTACATCTGGCCGAAGTTGAGGACGTTGAACAGACCGCCGACGCCGAGCGAGTCGATCGCGTCCTTGGCGTTGATGGCGATCCACTGGGAATCGAAATTCTCCTGGATGACATAGCCGGTCAAGGCGGTGACGATGCTCACGGCGAAGATCACCACGCCCACCATCCAGGTTTTCGCTCGCCCGTCGCGCCAACCGGCGCCCCAGAACTGGCCCCACAGGTGCAGCACCATGAAGATGAAGAACATCTGCACGGACCAGAAGTGGATGCTGTTGAAGAAGTGTCCGATTGACGACACATGCCACCAGTTGGATCCGAAGAAGGCGAGCACCACGCCGCTGAGCACCACCCAGAACAGCGCTGCGATGGTGACGACCCCGAAGATGTAGACCCAGGATCCGACGTACGCCGGCTGCTTGGTGGGCAACAACTCCGTGATGGGCAGCGTCGTCTCGACGCGACGCCTGACCGCCGCGGTCCACCCCGGTTCGTTCTCGGGGGTCGCCGCGGGCGTTGCCGCGGCAGTCGCCGTGGTCGAGTCTTCCGCAGACGAGCCGTCAGTCATCGCGATGCCCCTTCGGCCCATGCGACGGGAATGGGAGGACCAGAGCCAGGACGAACAGCAGCAGCATCACGACGATGACGAGGAAATTCGGCAGCGAGATAAGAATGAATCCCCAGTGGATGTACGGGGCGGGCGCGTCCATTGCCAGACCTCCTCGTCAAAGTTCGATATCACGTGCGAGTGTGCGAAACCTCGAACGTGTGAAACAGGGCTGGATGTCGCCGGATACAGGGACCTCGGGCCACACCGTGATGTGACCAACGACCCTCGGCACTGCGCACCTCGCCCGTACGATAACGATATGTTCGTCCACGATCGGTACGGTCTCGTACTGACCATCGTCGCCGCCGGTGGTGCGATCGCTGCGATCGCGAGCCTGTTCCGTCCGCAAATACTCCCAATCGTGCGCACATTTCTCCGCGTGATGGTCCTTGCGATCGCTCTGCAGGTCGTGCTCGGCATCGTGATCTTCGTGACCGGCGCGAGGCCGGTCCAACTCATCCATTGCTTGTACGGCGCTGCAACGCTCGCCGCACTGCCGCTCGGCATGGCCATCGGCAAGCGGTTGGGAGGGCGCGAAGCACAGATCTGGATGGTCGGTGGCGCCGTGCTCACCGTGCTCTTCGCGTTCCGGGCGATGGCGACGGGATAGGCCGGAGAACAGCCGCCACTGGTGGCCGGTAGGATGATCCTGACGCGAATGAATCGCGGAGGAGGTGCCCCGGTGGAGAGCCACGCGCAGACGAGAGTGCATACGCTGAGCCGAGCCGAGGCGCTCGAGCTCCTCCAGGGCCACGCGTATGTGGGGCGGCTCGGCTTCATCGTCGAAGGCCGGCCGATGATCCTGCCTATCAACTACCTCGCTGACGACGACACGATTGTCTTCTGCACGGAGCCCGGGACCAAGCTCAGCGCGGTCGGTGACGGCGCCCCGGTGGTGTTCGAAGTAGACGACAGCCGCGCTCTCTATCACGCCGGATGGAGCGTCGTCGTCAGCGGCATCGCGCGCGAGGTCACCGATCCGACCGAGCTCGATGGGTTGCGGCGCGGCCCGCTGCACTCCTGGGCAACGCACGCCACGGAGCATTGGGTTCGCATCTCCATCGACGAAGTGTCGGGACGCCGTATCCCCGACTCCTGAGCGCCTCACGTGTCGCCACGTCGACGCTACGTGGCTGCCGTGACCTGTGCCGCCTCGTGCTGCTGCTGCGCATACAGCTGCTCGATCTCGGTTGCATAGCGCTCCGCTACGATCTTGCGCCGGATCTTGAAGGTCGGTGTGAGCTCGACGCCGACGCTGAACTCTCTGGGCAGTACCAACCAACGCCGAACCTTCTCCACGTTCGCGAGGTTCCGGTTCACGGACTCGACACGGTCCTGCACCGCGCGCAGCACGAGGGGATGCGTCAACAGATCCACTGCCCTCGTGGCGAGGCCGTGATGCGCGGCGAACGCCTCGACGCCCGACATGTCGAGCGTCAGCAAGGCGGTGATATAGGCGCGTCGATCGCCGATCACCACCGGATTCGCAATCAGGTCGCTCCGCAATGCGCTCTCGATGTTTGCCGGCGAAATGTTCTTGCCGCCCGCCGTGATGATGAGGTCCTTCTTACGGTCGGTGATGCGGAGGTATCCGTCGTCGTCGACCTCACCGATATCGCCGGTGTGCAACCAGCCGTCGATGACGGCGTCCGCGGTCGCCACAGGATCCTTGTAATACCCGGCACAGACCATGTCGCCGCGCATGCAGATCTCGCCGTCATCGTCAATGCGCAGCTCGACGCCATCGAGCGGCTGTCCAACACTCCCCAGACGGGCATGGCCACGCCGGTTCACGGTCGTCACGGTCATGTTCTCGCTCATGCCGTAGCCCTCCAGGACCTCGAGACCGAGGGCGTGGAAGAAGCGCAGGAGATCGATCGCGATGGGAGCCGCACCCGTGATGAGCGTGTGCGCCTGATCCAGACCGGTCGCATCGCGAATCTTGCGGAGCACCAGGCGATCGGCGACAGACTCGCGCATGCGCTGCACCGCCGACGACGACTCGCCGCGTTGCTGCCGATCGATGCGCTGCTCGCCCACTCGGATCGCCCACCGCGCCATTCGCCGTCGCGATGCGGGCATGGCGTCGATCGCCGCATTGATGGTCGCGCCCATCTTCTCCCAGACGCGTGGTACACCGACGAAGCAGGTTGGTCGCAGCTCGCGCACCTCCATCGGCATGTCGGCCATCGAGGATGCGAACCAGAGCGCGCAGCCGCTGCAGTACAGACGGACCTCACTATTCAGTCGCTCGAGAATGTGCGCGAGCGGCAGGTAGCTGAGCACGCGGTCGTCCTCCGACAGCTGAACGATCGGTCGCAGCGCATCGATGGCCGCGACCAGGTTCCCGTGCGTCGCCATCACCGCCTTGGGCGGACCGGTCGTGCCGCTCGTGTACACCAGCGTGCACACGTCCGAAGCGGTGACCGCATCGCTGCGCCGGTCCACCTCGGTGCCGACATCGTCCAACGCGCTCGCACCGCGCTGCACCGCATCGCTCCAGCGGACCACGAAATCACTGTCCGACACCGGAGGTTCGCCTTCCATGAGGACCACACACCGGAGTGCCGGCAGCCGCGTGCGCACCTCGAGCACTCGCGCGAGCAGCGTCGGATTCTCGACGACCGCAATCGGCGCGTCTGAGTGACCGAGGATGTAGGCAGCCTCTTCCGCACTGAGGGTCTGGTACATCGGCGCGGTGCGCCCGCCGGCGAGCATGGTGGCGGTGCTTGCCAGAATAAATTCAGGACGATTGAACGACCAGATCGCAACGTGATCGCGCTCCCGGAGGCCGACGCTCACTAAGAACGCCGCGAGCTGGCGCGCCTGCCGCGCGTACGCCGCCCAGCCCATCGCCACCCAGGCACCGTCGACCCGATGGAACAGCGCAGGCGCGTCTCCTCGGACTTTCACCTGATGTCGGAACAGGTCGACGAGCGTCTCCCCATGGCCCTGCGTCATACGAGTCGCGGAGACATGGGCCACGACGTCGACCGTACCCTTGCGTGGCAACGACCCAAACTCCGGATCGAAGGTGATGGCATCTCCTTGATTGATCGCAAGCTGGACGGCGTGCACCAGAAGGTAGCGCCCATCGAGTGCCTCCGACAGAGGCATTCGACCCCGGAACGACATGCACACCTCGGGCTGCACGAGGTGACCTTCGACCCTTGCCGCCAGACGGACCCGCTCTGAAGATGCAATCACGACGCGAGCCGGCAGTGACCCCTGATCAGAGAGCCGGCCCGCGTCGCATGGAGGTAGCCACTCAGCACCACCCGTGACGCCCGATCCTCCTCCCGTGAACGAGCCGCTGCCACGCGAATACCCGACGACCTGGGCGGTCGACGCGGTCCTTGCGGACGGCGGCACCGTGCATGTGCGCCCAATCCGTCCGGACGATGCGGCAGCGCATCGAGCATTCTTCTCGCGGCAATCCCACGAAAGCGTGTACTTCAGGTTCTTCGGCCCGAGGTCCGAGCTGTCCGAACGTGAGGTCACGCACTTCACGACGGTCGACTACCACGACCGCATGGCGTTCGTGGCGTTCCTGCGCGACGACATGGTCGCCGTCGGTCGATACGACCGGCTCGCCGGTGGCGACGAGGCCGAGGTGGCCTTCGCGGTCGCCGACGAGCAGCAGGGCCGAGGCCTTGCGACACTACTGCTCGAGTACCTCGCGATCTACGCCGCCGGCAACGGGATCACGAGGTTCGCCGCCGACACGCTCATCGACAATCGCCGGATGCTCGAGGTGTTTCGGGCTGCCGGGTTCCGCCAGGAGAGCCGGTCGATCACGTACGGCGTCGTCCATCTCGCGTTCGACATCGAGCCAACCGGCGACTCTTTTGCGGCAAGCGACCGCCGCGCATGGACGGCCGGAGTGCAGAGCATCGCGCGAATCCTGGAGCCGCAGTCCGTCGCTGTCATCGGCGCGGGGCGGAACGCCACCAACATCGGCCACGCCGTCGTCCGGAACCTCATCGAAGGTCATTTCACCGGGGCGGTGTACCCCGTCAACCCCAACATCGAGATGCTGCTGGGACTCCCCTGTGCCACGACGATCGAGGCTATCGGCGGGCCTGTGGACGTTGCGGTGCTCGCGATTCCTGCGGAACGGTGCATCGAGGCTGTCGACGCCTGTGCGCGTAAAGGAGTGCGCGGTCTCGTGGTGATCTCCTCGGGGTTTGCCGAGGTGGGCGCGGAGGGTGTCGCGTTGCAGCGCGAGTTGCTGCTCCGCGCACATCGAGGTGGTATGCGCGTCGTCGGCCCCAATTGCTTCGGTGTGATCAGCACAGCGCCGGCGGTCAAGCTCAATGCGACGTTTGCCTCACGACAACCGATCGCCGGCGGCATCGCGTTCGCGTCGCAGTCGGGCGCACTCGGGATCGCCGTCCTGGAGCAGTCAGTGACCATGGGGCTCGGTCTGTCGAGCTTCGTCAGCATGGGCAACAAGTCAGACGTGAGCAGCAACGATCTGCTCCGTTACTGGCAGCAGGACGGCCGCACCAAGGCGATCCTGTTGTACCTCGAGTCCTTTGGCAATCCCCGAGCGTTCGCGCGCGTCGCGCCGGTCGTGTCGCGAACAACCCCGATCGTCGTCGTGAAATCCGGTCGGAGCACCGCGGGCACGCGTGCCGCAGCATCACACACCGCCGCGCTCGCGAGCCCCGACACAGTCGTTGATGCACTCTTCCGACAGGCGGGGGTCATCCGCGTCGACACGCTTGAGGAGTTGCTGGATTGTGGTCAGCTGCTCGCCAATCAGCCCGCACTGGCGGGGCGCCGTCTCGCGATCGTCGGCAACGCGGGGGGCGCGGCCGTGCTCGCCGCCGACGCCTGCGACGCAGCCGGCCTCACCGTTCCCGAGTTCGACGCTGAGACGCAGGCCGCAGTTCGTGCGATCGCCGGACCAAATGCCGGGGTAAGCAACCCCATCGACCTCGGAGCCGGCGCCACACCGAAGCTCTTCGGCGACGCGCTGCGCGTCGCGCTGGCTGTGCCGTCGATCGACGGCGTCGTGGTCATCCTCGCTCCGGTGGCAACCGCCGATGCCGGCGATGTGGCGGACGCGGTGGCAGCCGTGGACCCGGGAGGGCGCCCGATCGTGTTCGTGCATCTCGGCGATGAAACAGCGCCTGCCGCGCTCCACCGAACCGCAAACACCATTCCCTCATATGCCTTTCCCGAGCGTGCGGTCCGGGCGCTGGGTCGAATCGCGGAACACTCCGCGTGGAAACAGCGACCGATCGGGACTGTGCCGGCGCTGGGCGGTGTCGATGTGGAGTCCGCTCGCGCCGTCGTCGCCGACTACCTTGGGCACCAGCATGATGGCGGCTGGTTGTCGCCGGCGGCGAGCCTTGATCTGCTCGCTGCGTTTGGCATTCCGACCGTCGCTGAAGTCCGAGTCAGCTCACCCGCCGAAGCCGCGGCGGCCGCAGAACAGGTCGGATGCCCCGTCGTGCTCAAAGCTGTTGGCGAAGGCATCCTTCACAAGTCGGACATCGGCGCTGTGCGACTCGATCTGACCTCCTCGGACGATGTGTCGACCGCGTTCATCGCGATGTCTTCCAGCCTCGGTGCGCTGATGGAAGGGGCGATCGTGCAGCCGATGCTGCGTGGTGTCGAGCTCATCACGGGGGTCGTCTCCGATCCGGTCTTCGGACCCGTCGTGATGTTCGGCAGCGGTGGCACGGCAGTCGAGTTGTTCGCCGACCGCGTCCTCCGGATCCTCCCGTTGACTGACGTCGACGCCCACGACATGGTCCGATCGATTCGCGGCGCGCCGCTGCTGTTCGGCCATCGCGGCGCACCGCTCTGTGACGTCGCGGCGGTGGAGGGCGTCCTCCTGCGTGTCGCGCGGATGGCCGACGACATCCCGCAACTCGCGGAGATGGACCTCAACCCGCTGATCGCAACGCCGCGGGGTGCCGTGGTCGTGGACGTCCGGATCCGGCTTGTCCCCTGGGCGCGACACGCGGAAACCGAGGTACGCCGCCTGCGCTGAGCGGCTTGGTTGTGTTAGCCGTCGTGCGGGTTGCTTGAGGTTCGGTTCGCGATACGTCGCGCCGGACGCGAGATAGCGACATAGATCGCGCCAATCAGGACGATGATCACGACGACGACCAGGGTGATCCAGTCGTAGTTGAACAACGCTCCTCTCGGACTGGTAAGCCCGGAAGGAATCAGTATGTTCACCAGCATAACGGTCAGCCAGACGATCCCGGCGATGATCACGGGAATGGCCCACCGTCCAAGCTTGAAGACTCCCTGCGGTTGCCACCCTCGCATGCGTGCGATCAGTGCGGCGATCACAACCATCAAGAACGACAGGTAGATGCCCGACACGGCGAACGACACCAGGAGAAAGAGGGCGTTGACCTTCGCCGGAATGGTGATGAACCCGATGGTGATATTCGACGATGGCGTGAATCGCGCGAGCACCGCGAAGAGTGCGGGAATGATGGCGGCAACCACCAGCGCATTGGCGGGCGTGCGGAACCGCGTCGATACGCGGGCGAACGTCGCGCTTCCCGGCAGTGCGCGGTCACGGCTGTAGGAGTAGATCAGGCGCGCTGCGGCCGCTTGGATCGCGAGACCGCAACTGAAGAACGCGAAGCAGACGACGAAGAGCGCGAGATCCTGGATGAACTCTCCCGACACGTTCGATCCGATGAGGAACGGAACGCCACCCGCGATCGTGTTTGCCAGCCCGTCCTTGCCCGCCGGGATCGTGAGCAACAACGCCGCCACCAGGATGAAGCTCGAGACGCCTGCGGTGAGCAGCGACGAGATGATCGCGCGCGGCACGCGCTTTGAGGCTTGGACAACCTCCTCGGCGACGTCGCCCGCCGATTCGAACCCGTAAAAGATGTACACATGCGCGAGGACCGCGACAAACGCCGCGCCGAGCCACCAGTTGCCACCGAAGTCGACGCCCAGCGGGTTGGTCGCGACGTTCTCGGTGCCCTGGCTGCTGAAGAGGTACCCGAGGTTGTGGTGGAAGCCGGTGATCGCCAGCAGGATGGCGATGCCAAACGTGCCGATGATCTCGAAGTACACGCCGATCTGTGAGATGCGGCCAAGAAAGTTGACCCCACCGATGTTGAACGCCAACTGCACTAGGATCAAGACGACCGTGAAGAGGAGTATCTGGTTCGGATCGGCAGAGCTGAAGTTGGTGTGGAGGAGGTTGTTCAGCAGCGGGGCCGCGTAGATGACAAAGCCGGTGTCCACAGAGGCCACGGTCATGATCAACGCCCAACCGTACATCCAGCCGACCCACCATCCGTAGTTGGGCCCGACGAGGTTCTTACCCCACTGGAACAACGCCCCGGCGATCGGGTAATGACTACCGAGTTCAGCGAAGACGAGCGCGACAAAGAGCTGCCCCAGCACCACGATCGGCATCAGCCAGAGGTATCGGGGTCCGGCAGTGCCCACGCCCAGCACGAACAGTGAATAGATCCCAACGACGGGCGAGATGTAGCAGAAGGCAACTGCGAAATTCTCGAACAGATTGAGAACCCGTCTCAACTCCTGGCGGTACCCGAACTGCGCCAGTTGCGCGGAGTCGGCGTCTCCCGACTCTGGTGTGGAAATCACGGGTCCAGCGGTCATGTCGTGCCTCCTCACTCCAGGCACTCCCGCCCCCAGCCGGCAGCGCCGAGCCGAAGTATCGACGAGCGGACTGGGGCTCCGCAACAGGGGGCAGGGCACATACGCCTTTGGTAACGGACCGGCGATCATCAGAGCTCCGTTCGCAAACACGGCTTGCGAGACGATCAGGCCGCCGTAACGAATCGTCCGGAGGATCGCGCCGGTCGCTCGCGTTCATCAAGTACACGGCGCTCTTCGCGCCGCTGGTGCTGTTGTAGGTCGGTACGGTGAGGACGCCACTGCCATCGAGGCTGACACCGCCGACGACTGGTCCACTGCTCAGGGGTGGACTAGAGGATGGCGCCGGTGCTCGGATCAAGCTCGTGCACGCTGCGGGGGCTGCGGTGTTTGTGCATGTCGGCATCGACGCGGCATAGAAGTGGGCGCCGACGAAGAGATTGGTGCCGTCGTACACGGCGGCATCGCCACAGCAGTACCGGTTCAGCCCGACACCGCCTCCGATCTGGTACCCGGCGAGCTGGGTCAAGCTCGCTCCGGCGAGCTTCACGATCGCGATGGAATCGGCGGTGGAGGCACCCTCGTCGTTCCCGCCGTAGCCGGCGGCGACGGTCGCGCTCGATCACTTGTGCTACGTGGCGTCGATCTCGCCGATGCGAGTGGCCAGATCGTCGCGCGTGCGACCCGTATGGACAATAGGCCGCTCCATGGACATCACCGCTCCGCCCGACCAGATCGCAGGGGTCCGTGTGACGCTTCGCCGCTATCGCTACCCCGACGATCTCGCGGACTTGCACGCGTCGATCGCCGCGAGCTTCGGACACTTGCGGGATTGGATGCCCTGGGCGCAGCAGCCTCCGACCGACGACTCAGTGCGTGCATTTCTCGAGCCGGCCGCGCGTGACTTCGGTGGCGACTCGTCGGCGAACTATGCGATCACCCTGCGCGGCACGGGCGAGTACTGCGGCGGTTGTGGTTTGCACCCGCGGTCCGGTGAGGGTGCACTCGAGATCGGGTATTGGATCGATGTGCGCCACACCAGGCAAGGCCTCGTCACCGAGTCGGCTCGTCTGCTGACCGTTGTCGCGTTCGCTGTCCCCGGCATCGACCGTGTCGAGATCCACTGCGATGAGGCGAATGCCCGGAGCGCCGCCGTCCCCTCGCGGTTGGGGTACCGCCTGGATCGCATACAAGGTGCTGCGAAAACGGCGCCGAAGGACACCGGCCGCTCGATGATCTGGGTCATGGACCGCGGGACATGGATGGGATCCATTCGCTGAAGCGAGGCTCGTCGCCTTGCCTAACCTCGATCCGCCTCGTCGCGCTCAGGTAAGCGGGAGACGGGGCTCGAACCCGCAACTTCAACCTTGGGAAGGTTGCACTCTACCGTTGAGTTACTCCCGCGAGAGCCATCGGAGGATACCGCCTGTGCATCCAGGCAACGTGGGGCGTCAGTCGAAACTGACTGTTCCGTCCGGCACAGCCGCGGGCGCCATCCTCATCGCACCCCGGCACCGTCGGGGGCGCGAGTCCAGGAGCGGTAGGACCGCGCGGGCGGAATCGCAAGGAGCGGCTGATCGTCGCTGGCCACCAGCTGCCAGCCCCCCTCATGAACCATCCAGTGATGACGGTGGCAAAGCAGGACGAGGTTGTCGAGGTTGGAGTCGCCGCCGTGCGACCAGTGAACGACGTGGTGGGGGTTGGTCCAGCTCGATGGACGCTCGCACCCCGGCCAGACACAGCCGCCATCGCGAACCCGGAGCGCCGCCCGAGCGGCCCCGGACGGCATCCGCAGCGCCCGGCCCACCTCGATCACCGCCGCATCGGGACCGAGCAGGACCCGGCGGATGCTCGCGTCACAGGCGAGGCGCTGCACTGTTGCGGCCGGGACCACCCCTGCGAACTCCAGGTCACCACCGGGCGCACTTTGCAAGCCCTGCACCGTCTCCACCGAGGCGGTCAGCTGAAGGTGGGTGCGGGGGCCACCGCCCTCCATGGTGAAGCCGTGGTCGAGGGAGTGCTGGCACAGCTCGACCAGGCCGTCCATGTTGCGCCGCGGCAAACCGCGGCTATCGCCGGCACCGGAGCGCTTGGTCAGTGGCGCAAGCGAGGTCCGCAGCGCCGCAGCACCCACGGGATCGACCCACCCGCGAAACGCCAAACCGCCGCCCTCGCATGGAATGAACTCCAGACGCCGGGCCTCGACGGCAGCGACGTGCTCGTCCAGCACGGTAGCCGCATCGGCGGCGTGACGGGCATGCTGACAGTCGTAAGAGAAGCGGCTCACAGAGTGCTCGAGGGCCATGCCCAGCAGCGGACGCTCGTCGAACCCGGCCTCCCCGGCCGTGCCCCGCAACGATCGCGCGGTCCCGGCCAGCAGCGCGAGATGGGCGAACCCGATCCGTCCCTCCTCCATCGCCGCGACACTTGCCGGCAATGCCGCCGACTCCCGACCGGTGGCCACCGCCCGGGCGGCAGCAAACCCGGACATGGCGCAGTGATGCCGGGTCCAGTCGATCGCAGTCACGGATCCCTGGGCCACGTACTCATCGGTCTCGGCGAAGGCGGCCGCATCCCGTGCGAAACCGAGTTGCAGCAGGTCGATGCCATGACTCAGCCGGATCAACGCCTCGCCACGCTCGAAAGGCGTCGGCGAGCCCGGTTCCCGCTCGACAAACGCCGCAATGGCACTCATGAGACTCGCGAGTGGATCTTCGCCGACATTACACATATCTGTATCATACAACACAGATCTGTAGTACTGCCGGTGTCGACGGGTCAACGCCACCACGTGCCACAACACAACCCTCCCCGCTCGTGACCGGGTCGTCACGATCGGAGCGTTCGACAGGGGCATCATCCAGGAGTGATTCGCGTGCGCACAGAACTCCCCGGCCTCCGACTCGGCACCGCTTTGATGTGCTCGCTGATCTTCGTGACCGCCTGCACCGGACCCGACGGACAAGCGATCCCGACACCTTCCGGTGGCTACGTGCTCGGCGCGCTGCCGCACCTCCCCAGCCCGGCGACGACGTCGGCAGCCACCGCGGCAGCCACCGGACGCGCCACCGCCGCTGCCCATCAGACGTCCACGCCAATCCCGCACACATCGCACACCCCCGCACCGTCGCCACCCTCGATCACGGGCAAGACCGTCCTCGGCGGGTGCCAGGTGTTCCCCGCAAACAACCCGTGGAACGACAACGTGTCGAACCTGCCCGTCAGCCCGATGTCCTCCACCTACATCGCGGCAATCAACGCCACCAAGCAGTTCCTGCACCCCGATTTCGGCTCGAACCCGACTTACGGCATCCCCTACGCCGTCGTATCGAAGTCACAGCCCTTTATCCCGATCACGTTCAGCGCGTATGGCGACCAGAGCAACCCCGGACCGTACCCCGTGCCGCTCAACGCCCGGGTCGAATCCGGCAGCGATGGGCACGTGCTCGTGCTCGACAGCGGCAACTGCAAGCTCTACGAGATGTACCAGGCGAAGCAGGTCGGCAGCGGATGGGTGTGCGCATCGGGCGCCGTCTTCAGCCTCAACAGCAACGCACTTCGACCCGACGGCTGGACCTCCGCCGACGCAGCCGGGTTGCCGATCCTCCCGGGGCTCGCCCTCTACAACGAGGTCGCTGCGGGGGTCATCAACCACGCGCTGCGTTTCACCGTGAGCGACACGCAGAACGGCTTCATCCATCCGGCGACACACGAAGCCGGCGTCAACAATTCCAACCTCCCGCCGATGGGTCTTCACCTGCGCCTCAAGGCGTCGTTCAGTCTCGCCGGATTCACGGGCGAAGCGCTGGTGATCCTGACCGCGCTGAAGAAATACGGGATGATCGTGGCCGACAACGGCAGCAGCTGGTA
This sequence comes from Candidatus Dormiibacterota bacterium, assembly GCA_041691155.1. Taxonomy (GTDB): domain Bacteria; phylum Chloroflexota; class Dormibacteria; order Aeolococcales; family Aeolococcaceae; genus Palsa-851. The sequence continues at coordinate 35,161 of JBEPVD010000014.1, forward strand.
CATCAGCGGCTCGACCGACTCGCGCTGGAACGACAACAACCTCAATGAGCTCAAGACCGTTCCGGGAAGCGCGTTCGAGGCCGTCCAGACCGGCCCCATCCTCCACGTCAGCTAGTTCGCGCCTCGCAGAACGTCAGCGCGGAGTCGCCGCCAGTTCCACCACCGGATACTTCCCCAGCGCGTAGTCGCTGCGAATCAACTTCTTGTCGAGCTTGCCCACGCTCGTTTTCGGCAGTTCTTCCACAAAGGCCCACCGCTCCGGTAGCCACCAGCGCGCGACCATCGGTGCCAAATAGTCGCGCAACTCCTCCGGTGAGGCTGACGCGCCCGGCTTCAACACCACCGTCGCCAGCGGGCGCTCCGCCCAACGCTCATCAGGCACGCCCACGACCGCGGCATCGGCAACCGCAGGATGCCCCACCAGCAACGTCTCCAGTTCCACCGATGAGATCCACTCACCGCCGGACTTGATCACGTCCTTGGAACGGTCGGTGATCTGCACAAACCCGAGCGCATCGATGTTGCCGACATCGCCGGTCCGCAGCCACCCATCGTGGAATTTCTCGGGCGCTTCGGCGTGGTAGTAAGACGCCGTGATCCAGGGCCCGCGCACCTCGATCTCGCCGACCGCCTCGGCGTCGTGGGGAACCTCTTCCCCAGCGTCATCGACGATGCGCAACTCCACCCCGGGCACCGCACGACCGGTCTTGCTCCGATACAGCATCTCGTCTTCGGGCGCGGTGCCTTTCGGTGGCAACGCGACGGCGGCGATGGGGCTCGTCTCGGTCATGCCCCACGCCTGGATCAGCTCAATGCCGAGCACGTCGCGATACCCGGCGATCAACGTCGCCGGCACCGCGGACCCACCGCAGACCGCACGTTTGATGCTCGACACATCAGCACCCGTCGCCTGCACGTGGTTGAGGATGCCGGTGAGGATGGTCGGCACCCCGCCGGTGAACGTCGGCTGCTCCTGCGAGATGAAGTCACACAACGCCTGCGGCTGCAGGAAACGCCCCGGCATCAACTGGTCAGCGCCAACGTTCCATCCCGCGTACGGCATGCCCCACGCGTTCACGTGGAACATCGGGACGATGGTCAGCAAACGCGACAGGTCATCGATCCGCAGGCTCCCCCACACGGCGAGCGAGTGCAGATACACCGAGCGATGGCTGTACGCAACACCTTTCGGGTCGCCGGTCGTGCCCGTCGTGTAGCACATCGACGCTGCACTCTTCTCGTCAAACTCCGGCCACTCGTATGTCGTGAACTCCGCAGCGAGCAGATCCTCGTACGCCAGCGTGTCGCCCAGTCCGGTCACGGCACCGGCGCCGACGACGATCACGTTCTCGACACTCGGACACTGTCCGATCACCGCCGCCAGCAGGGGCGCGAGCGAGTCGTCGACGATGACCACGCGGTCTTCCGCGTGGTTGATGATCTGCGCCAGCTGATTCGGTGGGAGCCGCAGGTTGAGCGTGTGCAACACCGCCCCCATGCATGGAATCGCGAAGTACGTCTCGAGATGTTCCTGGTGATTCCAGCACAGGGTGGCCACCCGATCACCGGAGACGATGCCGAGGGTCCTGAGCGCGCCTGCAAGGCGATGTACCCGTTCGGCGACCACCGCGTAGCGCGTGTGCCGAGCCCGCTCACCCTCGAAGGTGATCACCTCGCTGTCGGGAAACATCGCTTCGCCCCGCCGGAAGAGCGCCGTGATGTTCAGCGGCATGTCCTGCATCGTCGAGTCCATTGGCCCTGCTCTCCTCTGCGCCTCCGGCGCTGATTGGAACCCCGCCTCTCACCTCGGAGTCGTGGTGATCGTACGTTGTCATCCGGCTGCCTGTGCAGCATCCGAGCAAGGACCCCGCTTCGGTACTCTCGACGTGATGTCCGCGACCCCCGCCACGTCGATGACCGGTGCCGAGCGCATGCTCGCCACCGCGCTCGGGCAGCCTGCAGACCGCACGCCGGTCTGGTTCATGCGCCAGGCGGGCCGATGCCTGGCGGCCTACCGCGCCCTCCGAGAGAGCTACGACATCCTCACGATCACACGGACGCCGGAGTTGTGCGCGCAGGTCACGCTCATGCCGGTCGACGAGTTCGGCGTGGACGCGGCGGTGATGTACGCCGACATCATGCTGCCGCTCACCGGCATGGGCGTCCCCTTCTCGATCGACCCCGGCATCGGCCCGATCATCCACGCACCAGTGCGGTCCGAGGCCGACGTCGCCGCCCTGCGCATCGTCGATCCGCGCGAGAGCACGCCGGAGCTCTACGACGCGATCCGTCTCGTGCGCCGGCAACTCGACGGCAAGACCGCCGTCGTCGGGTTTGCGGGCGGACCGTTCACGGTCGCGTCGTACATGATCGAAGGCAGGCCCACCAAGGAGTTCTCGCGCACCAAGGCGATGCTCCACGGAGAGCCGGAGCTGTGGCACCGGCTGATGACCACGCTCACCGAGGTGACCATCAGCTACCTCGAGGCGCAGGTCGAGGCGGGCGCCCAAATGATCCAGCTGTTCGATTCCTGGGCGGGCGCACTCTCGGTCGCGTCCTACGAGCAGTCGGTCCTCCCCTACAGCCGGCGCATCATCGAGGCGGTTGCCGCGACCGGCGTACCGACGATCCACTTCAGCACCACCACCTCGCACCTGCTGGAATCGATGGCCCGCTGTGGCTCCGACGTGATCAGCGTGGACTGGCGGCTCCCGCTCGACGAGGCCTGGCGCCGGATCGGCGATCGCGCGATCCAGGGCAACCTCGATCCGGGCGTGATGCTCGCCCCTTTTGATGTGATCGCCCGCGAGGCCCGGCAGATCCTGACCCTCGCGGCGGGCCGCCCGGGCCACATCTTCAACCTCGGCCACGGTGTGCTCCCCGAGACGTCGAGTGATGACCTCCGCCGCCTTGCGGCACTCGTGCACGACGAAACCGCCCGCGCCTGAAGGTCGGGTCGGCGGGGTCGCGCGATACCCTTGGACGGTCATGGATCGGATCGGTGTCGTGCTGGCGACGTTCGGCTCCGCCGTCACCGCGGACGACGTTCCCGCGTACCTGAGCTCGGTCCGCGGCGGTCGCGAGGTGCCGGCCGACTTGATCGACGAGTTCAAGCACCGCTACGACCTCATCGGCCGTTCGCCGCTGATCGACATCACCGAGGCGCAATGTCGCGAGTTGCAGACGCTGCTCGATGCCGATGGTGAGGGTGATCATGTCCGCGTTGTGGCCGGAATGCTGCACTCCGCGCCGTCACTGACGGGCGCATTCGACCGCCTTCTGGACGACGACCGGCGACAGATCGTGGTCATCGTCCTCGCGCCGCAGTACTCGCCGATCATCCTGGCCGGATACGAACGCACCGTCGCGGCGTGGCGCGCCGAGCATCACGAGGTCGACATCCACATTGCGGGCGCCTGGCACCTGATGCCGGAATGGATTGCGGCGCTGTCAGAGCGCGTGGAGGAGTCGCTCGCACGTCTCGAGCCTGCCGTTCGCGAGCGCATCCCGATCATCTTCACCGCGCATAGCCTGCCGCGCCCTGTCGTGGATCGCGACCCCGGCTACATCACGCAGCTGCGCGACACCGCCGCGGCGATTGCCGCCAATCTCGGGTTGGCCGGCGAGCGCTGGAGCTTCGCGTATCAGAGCGCCGGCCACACGCCGGAGGAATGGCTCACGCCCGACGTGAAGGATCTCTTCCCCGGGTTTCGCGATCGCGGAGTCAGCGAGATCCTGGTGGTACCACTGCAGTTTCTCGCGGACCATCTCGAGATCCTCTACGACATCGACATCGCAGCCGGCGATGAGGCGTCCGAGGCGGGGATCACCATGCACCGCATCGCGTTGCCCAACACGCAGCCCACCTTCATCCGTGCGCTCGCAGCCGTGGTCGACCGCGAGCGTGAGGGAGCCGCGTCCCCGGCCGTCTCCTAGGCGCGTCGTGAGCACTGTCGAGCCCATTCGCGCACAGGGCGCCGTGGAGCCCGGATTCGAATCGGTGCGCAACGCGTTCACTGACGTGCTCAACGAGCAACACGGCACGGGCGCCGCACTCGCGGTCTGGCACCAGGGCCGTTGGATTGTCGACCTCTGGGGAGGCACCGCATCGGCGGACGGCACACGACTGTGGGAGCGCGACAGCATCGTGATGCCCTACTCCGTGAGCAAGCCCTTCGTGGCGATGTGCGCGCTCCTGCTGGTGGATCGCGGCCTCCTGGACCTGGACGCCCCGGTGCAGCGCTACTGGCCGGAGTTCACCGCCGGTGCCACCGTCCGTCAGATCATCTCGCACCAAGCCGGAGTGGTCGCGCTCGATACACCAGCACCCACCGAGGTCCTCTACGACTGGGACCGCTTGTGCGCGCTCCTCGCCGCGCAGCAACCGGAGTGGCCACCGGGCACGGCGCACGGCGAATCGGCTCTGTTCTACGGGCACCTGGTCGGCCAGATCGTGCGACGCATCGACGGCCGCAGCCTCGGGCAATTCATGCGTGACGAGCTGTGCACGCCGTTCGGGATCGACTTCACGGTGGGCCTCACGCCTGAGGAACAGACGCGTGTGGTGGATCTCACCAGCCTGTCCGAGTTGGACGCGCCGCGGGCCGGCTCGTTGTACGCGCGCGCCACGGGCAATCCGCCGGGCAGCCGCGATCCCGAAGTCGTCAACAGCGCCGCCTGGCGCGCGGCGGAGATCCCAGCCATCAACGGTCACGGGACGGCACGCGGCATCGCCGGGCTGTACGCGGCGCTCCTGCGCGGCGAGGTGCTCTCGGCGCCATTGCTCGGCGAAGCAACCACCGCGCAGTGTTCGGGGATGGATGCGGTGTTCGGCCAGGAGAACGCGTGGGGCCTCGGCTTCGCAGTCGACGCCGACGGCTACGGGATGGGTGGCCTGGGCGGGAGCTACGGCGGCGCCAGCACCCGGGGCGGCTACGCAATCGCGTTCGTCACGGGGACGATGGGCAGTCACGACCGGGGCGAGCGCGTGGAGAACGCGCTCCGCGCCGGCCTGGGCCTGCCGGCGATGTGAGTCAGGCCGGTCGCGGCACCCCGACGGGGTTCGGATACCTGAGACCACCGGGACCCTCGAGCTTCCTCGCGAGGCCGTCGAGCACGCCGAGCAGACGCCCACTCGCAGCCTCGTCCATCCCGTCCCACACCTGCGCGGCGAGACGGTCGGTCGTGTCCTCAACGGCTTCGCGCAGCGCCCGACCCTCTGCGGTGAGCGCACCGCCCGCGTCGAGCATCCCGCGGTCACGGAGCCCTTGCTCGCCCTGCGCCCACTCCTCCTCCGTCCAGCCGCGAAAGGTGCGATAGGAGGTGGCGTCGACGCCCGTGCCGGAGGCGACGATGGTGATCAACGCCTCGATCCCCGAGAGCCCGTTCACCGTCAACGCCGCGATGTGGCCGTCGAAACGATGTTCGCGCAGCAGTGTGCACGCGTGCCAGAGCGCCAGATGTGGGGCCTCCGGGACCGGCAGTCCCGCAGTCCCCGCGAAGAGCGGTCGTCCGCCTGCGTCCAGCCCCTGCGCCAGCTTCAACGCGGACGCGGCAGCCTCGGCGACCTCCGCGGCGTTTACCTCATCACCCCACAGCCTGCGAAGCGCCGTATCGGCAACCGTCCAGCGCGCCTCGAGGACGCGCTCGGGGCTGGCGAACTTCCATGCGTCGGGGATGGCCCGCGACACCATTGCCGGCTTGAAGTTGTGGAAGACGGCAGCGACCACCTCGGCACTCACCGCACCCATCGGCGCGGAGCGCGAGGCGAAGTAGCCCATCCATCCGCCGCGCAGGCCGGCCGCCTTGTATGCCTCGGTCGCCTCAGGAGCGAAATACACGATCGCGTGAATCGGCTCATAGAGAGTCCAGGCGCGGCGCGCGAGCGTCAGCGGCACGCTGGGTATCGTATCGGTACCATCGCGCGACATGGTTGAGCCCGACACAGGGGCACGCGGGCGGCGGCTGCAGCTGACCCCTGGATGGCTCTCCCTTCTTTCGATCGCAGCGGTGTTCATCGCGCTGCGGTTGCCGAGCCTCATCGAGCCACCGACCTACAACGACGAGGGCACGTACTCGGATATCGGCTGGGCGCTTGCCCATGGCGCCGTCCTCTACCGCGATGTGTGGGGCCACTACACACCGGGCGTCTACTGGCTCGCCGCGGCGATCAATCTCATCTCGAGTTCGGTGCTCGCATTCCACATCGTGCTCGCGGCGGCGGTGGCGACCACGGCGTTTGCAATCTGGATGATCTGCCGGCGCTTCGCGACCACCGCAGTCGCGTGGGCGGCGACCTTGGGATTCGTCATCCTCGCCTCGCTGCCCACGCTCGAAGGCGATGTGCTGTACGTCGAAGCCATCGGTGCGACGCTCGTCGCAGGCGCGGTGCTGCTGGTGGCACGTCCGACTGCGATCTCGACCCGTGCCGCCCTGGGCGCGGGCGCGCTTGTCGCCGGAGGAATCCTTTTCAAGCCGACGTTCGCCGCCGACGCGGTGGCGGTCGCGACCATCCCCGCTGTGGTTGCCTTCGCGTCAGGCCGGCGCCCCCGCATGCCGGAGTTGCGCAGGTTGCTCACGATTGCGGCAGGAGCGGCGGCGGTCCTCGGCGTCGCGGCGGTGGCGCTGACGCTGGGTGGCTCGATGCCCGGCTTGATCGACGTCGTCACGCATCAGGACGAGGTCTACCTGCAGTCGGCAAGCGGTGGTGGTGGCGCCGGTGTCGCACCGGGTGGCGGGACGGCGCTGGTGCTGCTGCTCATGACCGCCAGCCGTATCGGCCTGGTCCTCCTCGCCGGGAGTGTGATCACGTGGCTGCTCGCCCAGCGGCGCCATGTCGGTGCGAGCATTGCGTCGTGGTGGCTCACCTGGAGTGCGGCCGCGGTGGTGACCAGCGCGCTTGGCTATCCCCACTACGCGCAACAGATGGAGCCTGCGCTGTGTGTGTGCGCGGCGATGCTCGCCGCGCGTCTGGTGCAACGCTTTCGCGTGCGCCACGTCGCGCTTGCCGTGGCGACAACGCTCTTCGCATGGGCGGCGTGCATGATCGCGCTCATCGGACCGACTGCCGAGGCTTCGATCGTGGTCCCTGAACATCTTTCGGCGTTTGTGTCGTCGATCGTGTCACCGCACGTCATCACCCACTATCTGGACGGTGGATGGGGCCGAGCGCTGGGATTCATCACGCCGGTGCAGTACGAGTCGGGGTTTGGTCCCGAGCCCGCGATCGTCAGCGAAACCGTGGCGGTGATCGATGCGCACACGCGCCAGGGCGATCGCGTCTTCGTGTGGGGGCGTGTGCCCTGGGTGTACTCGCTCAGCAGTCGCTTCCCAGCCGGGCGCTACACATCGCTCAACTCGTCGTACACGCTGGATCCGCACGCGCAACCGTTGCTCATCAGCGAACTTCGCGCGCATCCGCCCGCCGTGCTCGTCCAGGTGCAGGCGCTGCCGGCGGCGTTGACGTCGCTCCTGCACCAACTGGACTACACGCAACTGCCGCCGCTCGCCGGTGGCGAGATCTGCTGGCTGTCGCCGTCGCGGACGTGACCTCAGGTCGAGCGGCGGGGCGGCGGCGTGAGGGTCCCGTGAAAGATGCCGGAGTGCACGAAGGTCGGGGCGGTGCCGGGGCTCAGCATCGTTCCTGTGAGTTCCGACGAGGGCAGGAACTGCAGGAAGCGTGAGTCAGCTCGCGCCACGTCCACGATGGACTTCTCGAGCACGCACGAGTTGTACTGCCGCGCGGTGGCCTCGAGGCTGTTGGCGTTGAGCACCACCTCCTGACCCCAGGTGGTCGCGTAACGGCGCACACCGGGAATATGGCTGTGCTCCGGAGTGAGACATTCGGCTGCGATCACATTCTCACTGCTCGCCCAGATGCCGGTTTCCGTGTTCACCACCAGCGTGTGGTTGCCGATGGTGTGGCCGGGCGTGGCGATGAGCGCGACGCCGGGTCCGAGCAAAACGTCGCCGTCGATCCGTGTGATCGCTTCCGGGCGCAGATTCGTGAACGTCGCGGGCTGGTACCACGGTATTTGCAGCGGATGGAGTGCCGCGAGGGACTCCATCTCGGTGCGCTGCACGATGAGGCGCGCGTTGGGAAGCAGGGCTTGCACCGGAGCGTTCGGCGACAGATCTGATGCAGGTTCGACGGTACCGATCCATCTGCGCACATCCTGCGTATGCAGATGATCGAACGTGATCCAGTCGACATCAACCGCGTCGATGCCGACCCCACGCAGATGGCTCATCACATCGCCGAGCGGGCGTGAGAATGCGCGCTCGAACGCGTTCGGTGTGCTGTCGCCGAGCCGCGAGAAGTACGGCGTACGTCGCGCGAGTTCGACATCCGTCGGCTCGAACAGCAACGTCTTGGACTTGCCGTCGTGATCACGCCAGCGCACGATGATGAGCCGGTGCGTGAGCGACACAAATGGCGCCGGGCTGATCGCCGCGCGAAAGAGACCGAATCGAGTGGGATACGGCAACGACACCAGGTCGAACGTGCCGATCCAGTCGGGCATCCCGGTGCCTCGGAACCACTCTCGGAACCCGGGCGCTGCCTGTCGTATCAGGTCGAGCTGCCGCCCCGGTTGCGCCTCGGACGCGACCGCCGCAAAGTGCGAGATCGCTCTGATCTCCCCGGCCGGAGGCGGGATATGCGTTTGCATCGCGAACATTCGCAGTCTACGCGGTGCGGAAACGCCGGGTCGATATACTCGAATGAGGTGGCAGCCGGAGAATCACGATGAGGCGCTGGGGGCGTTTTGTCTACCGCCGCCGGAAAGCCGTTCTCGTCGCTTCGCTGGCCTGTTTCGCGCTCTCCATGGTGGGACTGCTCACCGGCGGCGAGCCCATCAACGCGAGCAACTACGACGTCGAGTCGGTGCGCGCCGCAAATCTCGAAGGTGCGCAGTTGCCATCGACCACCGGGTCGTCGTTCACGCTGATTCTCACGAGTCCACAGCTCACCTACGGCCAGCCTGCGTTCGAGAGTGCGGTTGACACGGCGGTCGCGCCACTGCAACAGGATTCGCGTGTCAGCGCACTGACGACTCCCTTCTCGGTGCCCGCAGCGAGCGTCCCACTGCTGGTGTCCACCGACAAGCACAGCGTGCTCGTGCAGGTGGGGCTGCACATCGGTTTCTCGCAGGCACGCGCGCAATACGGAGCGATCCGCGGCAAAGTGCACTCGCCGGCGTTCACCATCACCGCCACCGGTGACGTGCCGCTCGCGTACGACTTCGACACGTATCTGGCGAGCGACTTGCGCAGATCCGAGGAGGTGTCGCTGCCGCTGGCGCTGATCCTCCTGGTGATCGTCTTCACGACGGGAGTGGCCGCACTCCTCTGTCTCGGTGTTGGTGTCTTCGCCGTGCTCGGCGGAGTGGGTGCAGCGCTTGCGCTCGCACACGTGATCGACGTGTCGACATATGCAGTCAACGTGGTCACGCTGGTGGGGCTGGGGATCGCCATCGACTACTCGCTTTTCATTGTCACGCGATTCCGCGAGGAGATCGGATCCGGGCACAGCGTGGAGGATGCACTCGCCACGACGATGGCGACCGCCGGTCGCGCCATTGTTTTCAGCGGGCTCACGGTCGCGATCGGGCTTTCAGGACTGCTCTTCTACACGGGAACGGCCCTGGTCTCGATGGGCGTCGCCGGAGCGATCGTTGTCGGCGTCTCCGTGCTCTATGCGCTCACCTTGCTGCCGGCGATGCTGGCGATACTCGGGACGCGAATCAACAGCATCCGTGTTCCCATCCTTCAGCCAAAGCCGTTCGGCCAGGGCGCGTGGCACCGGCTGGCAACCTGGGTCATGCGCCGGCCGTGGATGGTGCTGATTCCCACGGTCGCGATCCTGCTCATCGCGGGCTCGCCGTTTCTGGATCTACAGCTTGCCAACAGCGACGTCAACCAGCTGCCCACCACCGCCGAGGCGCGCCAGGGTGCGGACCTGCTGCAGCAGCAATTCCCGCAGGTCGGCCAGAACACCATCGCCGTCGTCGTCAAGTTTCCACACGGGGGGCCAACCAGTTCGGCCAATGTGGCCGCCTCGTACCAGCTGAGCCGGCGCATCGCCGGCCTCAAGGGTGTGACCGGAATCCGGAGCTACGTGAATCTCGATGCGACGTCCACCCTGAGTTCCTACCAGACGCTGTATGCGCAGCCGAAGAGCACGCTGCCGGTTGCCGCGCAATCGCTGTTGACCAACCTCACCGGGACGTCCATCGCCGTGCTCGACGTGGCGAATCCGTATTTCGTCACGAGCGATCAGGCCCACAACCTCGTCAGGGCCATCCGCGGCATCGACTCGATACCCGGTGCGACGGTGCAGGTCACCGGCGATAGTGCGTTTGACATCGACCTCGTCAATTACATGATCGATCACACGCCCCTGGCCATCGGATTTGTCCTGATCACCACGCTGATCGTGCTGACGGTGCTGCTGCGCTCGGTGGTGCTCCCCTTCAAGGCGGTGCTGATGAACGCGCTGTCCTTGAGCGCAGCGTTTGGCGCCCTGGTGTGGATCTTCGATCAGGGCCACCTCTCGGGGTTCCTCGGCTTCACGCCGGGACCGCTCGATCCGACCATTCCCGTGCTGCTGTTCTGTGTGGTCTTTGGATTGTCGATGGACTACGAGGTGTTCCTGCTCACGCGCATGCAGGAGGCGTGGCATCGAACGGGAGACAATCGCATTGCCGTCGCTGACGGCCTGGAGCGCAGCGGGCGGCTCGTGACCGGCGCTGCCGCGATCATGGCATGCGTGTTTCTCGCGTTCGCACTGGCCAGCGTGGTCACCATCAAGTCGATCGGTGTCGGCATGGCGGTCGCGGTCATCGTCGATGCCACGCTGGTGCGAGCGCTGGTGGTCCCTGCGCTGATGCGGTTGCTCGGCAAGGCCAATTGGTATGCGCCGCGCTGGTTGCGAGCGCGCGAGCCCGAGCGCCAGGAGATCGCTCCCGCTGCCTGAGCAAGCCGTCGCCACCACGCCGCCGCGCCCGATGTTGCGAGGGTGGAGCCATCTCGCCGTGGTGCCGGTCGCAGTCGCGGGCGCGATCACCCTCGTGGCGATCAGCGGCGGGAACCTCGCGCGTCAGATATCCCTTGGTGTCTATGGTGTTTCGATCGTGCTGCTGTTCGCGGTGAGCGCCACCTATCACCGCGGTCCGTGGTCGGCGAAGACCCGCAGAGTCTGGGGCCGCATCGACCACGCGACCATCTTCATCGCGATCGCCGGCACCTATACGCCGGTGGTGGTCAACGTGCTGACCGGCTGGCCGTCAATCGCGCTCCTGGTGTTGATCTGGGTGCTTGCAGGCAGCGGCGTCGTCGTCGCCACGACCGGCGTTCCGTTGCCGCGGTGGGTCACCGTTGCCCTGTACATCGCGGTCGGGTGGACGGTCATCTTCTTCATGCCGGCGCTCGCTGCGAGGATTCACGGGAGCGGGCTACTGGTGCTTGCGATCGGTGGAGCACTGTACTCAGCTGGCGCGGCTGTCTATGCGTTCAAGCGCCCGCGGCTGTGGCCCCGTGTGTTCGGCTTCCACGAAGTCTTTCATCTGCTCGTGATCGCCGCAAGCGCGGTGTATTTCGTGTTCATCACCGCGACCGTCGCGGCGCAGCGCTAGGGACGATCCCGCGGCCGACGATGGCGGCCACGCGCAACGTTGACCGCAGCCGCGCGGTCGCGCCCGCACCGGCCTTGACTACGCGCCTGCGGCCTGTTCGATGTCGACCGGATGCGTCCCGTTGGTGCCCTCGGCCTCACGCACCTCCGCGAGATACTCGTCGACGAGTTCGCGACCGCGGTGCGCATCGTTGACGCTCGCAACCACGTGATACGAGGGCTCGTCCGGATCCGGCCGCACCAGTACGAATCCGCCGTCGACGTAGACCTTGATGCCGTCGACGAGGTCGACGGAGTCAGTGCGATGCCGGTCGAGCAGGATCCGCATCACACGCCCCTTCGCCTCCCACGGGCAGAACTCGGTGGCGGTGATGTACGGCTGCTGCTGGAGTTCCTCGCGCGCCTGGCTCAACGGGATACCCACTTTCGCGCGCAGTTCGAGCAACTTCACGAGCGTGTACATGGCGTCGAAAGCGCCGAGATGGGTGGGCCACGCGAAGCCGCCGTCGCCATCCGAGGCCAGGCTCGTCCCGATCACCGACGACGCACGGAGCACCGACGGCGGATCCCCCGGGGTCGCGCTGAAGGTGCCACCCTCCTGGCGAATGAGGTCGCTGATCCACATCGGCGTCGCGGCTGGAGCCAGGACGGTGCCGGGGCTTGACCGCATCAACCATGACGCAAGGATCGCGAGGCACTCGTGCGGCGTCAGCACCACGCCCTTCTCATCGATGATGGTGATGCGCTCGGCGGTCGGACTGATCATGCAGCCCACATCGGCGCGAACGGTCTTGCTGATCAACGCCGTCTCGTCGGGGACGGTGCTGTGGTGCGTGCCCTCGCGCATGCCGGCGTTGAGCGGGATCGTGGTCACGCCAAGCTCGTTGAGAATCATCGGGAGCACTGCCGACGCATCGCTGTAGTCGTAGTCGATCAGCACCCGGAAGAGCGCGTTACGAATGATGTCCTTGTCGATCGACTTCAGCAGGTGTGCGGTATATCCAGGGACGGGTTCGCCGTACTCGATATCGCCCATCTCGTAGAACGCCGCCCGCCGGAAATCCTCGCGGAACAGGAGGTTTTCGAGCTTGCGCTCGGCGCGTTTGTCAATCTGGAGACCGGCGTTGTCGAAAAAACGGATGTCTGCGCTGCGCTGGTCGAGCGGCGACACGATCACGTGGATACCGGCGGCGCAGTCGGCGTCGAGCGTCGCCCATTGCGTGACCGGCACGGGCAGCTCGCGCACATCGCGAGCTTTGGCACCGGCGCTGACGATGCCGGAGACGATCGCGCGCTTGATCATGCGTGATGAGCGGGCATGATCCTGGCCGACCACAACGCACGCGCCCTTCGGCAGGGTTGCGCCGAACGCGGCGCCCAGTCGAGCGCAGAACTCAGGCGTCAGCTCCACGTTGATCAAACCGCCCAGGCCATATGACGAGAAGAGCCCGCGCCGCCACTCGCCGGCCCAGATGATCGACTCGTTGACGGTCGAACCCGGCTCCACGGTCTTGCTCGGCCAGATCTTCACGCCCGAGCGAATCTGCGAGCCACGGCCGAGCACGCACTCGTCGGCGACCACGGAGTTCTCCTCGAGCAGCGAGTCGTTCTTGATGGTCACGTTGCGGCAGACGATCGCCTGACGCAGCCGGCAGCGCTCGCCGATGTACGAGTGCGGCCAGATGACACTGTTGCTGACCTTGGTGTTGTCGTCGATGACGCTGTAGCTGCCGATCACGCCGTGCTCGTTGACGTGAGCACCGGCCTTGAGCTTCACCTCGTCGCCAATGTAGGCCGGTCCGTCGAGTTGCACGCCGATGCCGATCTCAACACCCTCGCCCATCCACACGTTGCCTTCCTTGCGGCCGGGAATGTGGCATCGAACCTTGCCGTCGAGGGCGTCCCAGTTGGCCTGCATGTACGACTGGATCGAGCCGATGTCGCACCAGTAATCGTCGACCACGATGCCGTGCAGCGGCTCGTGACGGCGCAGCATGGTCGGGAACACGTCCTGGGACCAGTCGGCGTTGGTGTCCGCCTTGATGTGCTCGAGCACCCTGGGCTCGATCACGTAGATGCCGGTATTGGCGTGGTCGCTGAACACTTCGCCCCACGAGGGCTTTTCCAGGAAGCGCTTGATGTTGCCCTCGTCGTCGGTCACCACCACGCCGTATTCGAGAGGGTTGGGAACGGAGTGCAGCACGATGGTCGCGTGCGAGCCGCGCTCGGTATGCGCACGCATGACCGCGCTCAGGTCGATGTCGGTCAGGGCGTCGCCACTGATGACGAGGAAGGTGTCATCGAGCAGGTGCGCGGCGTTGCGAACGCTCCCGGCGGTGCCCAGCGGCCGGTCCTCGACGACGTACTCGATCTCCATATCGAGGTCGGCGCCGTCGCCGAAGCGGTTGCGGATCTCGGCACCCAGGTACGCGACCGTCACCACCACCTGCGTGATGCCGTGATCGCGGAGCAATCGAAGGATGTGCTCGAGCACCGGTGTGCCCACCACGGGGACGAGCGGCTTGGGCATGCGGCTTGTCAGAGGCCGCAAACGCGCCCCTTCGCCTCCCGCCATGACCACTGCCTTCAACCTGGCCACCTCCTCGGCACCGGTCCGTCGCTCAGATCATATGGCGCGGTCCCGATTTAGGTGCGGGAGCCCCGTTTCGCGTCGGGAAGCACCACACGCTGGTGGAGGCACATGAAGCGGAGGCGTTCGAGCATCCCGTCGATGACCACCGGCCAGGCGAAGTCCGCCGCGTCGCGCCGCGCAGCCGCGCGCAGCCGTGTGGCAAGTGCAGGCTGCTCGACCAGACCGCGCAACGCGCTCGCGATCTCCGCGGGATCGTCAGTCTCCACCACGATCGCATTGCCGTACGGGCGCGCGTATTCCTCTCCGGTCGCGCCGACCATGGCGATGCCCCCGGCGGCCATCGCCTCGAGTCCCACGAGTCCGAAGGGCTCGTGTCCAGAGTTGGCCAGCACGGCCGTTGCAGCGACGTTGATCTCAGTGATCACCTTGTCGGGAAGGAAGCGGCGCAGGTGCACGATCGGCGCGCCGTTGGTCTCGGTGAGCGCCCGGACGATGCCGCCCGCATCCTCGACGGGCTCGTGCCAGTCGGTGACGGTCAATCCGCACGCGGCGGCAAATTCCAGTACGGTCGCGCCGTAGGGTTCGAGGCCGCCGCGGATGAGCATTCGAGCGGGAAGGCCCTCGTTTCGAAGCTCCGCGATTGCCGCGACCGCCTGTGTCCACCGCTTGTCGGGGCTGAATCGACCGATCTTGAAAGCCAGGCACGACGTTCCGGCCGCAGCCGCAATCGCCTTCGCCGCGGAGTGGTCGACCGGGGCGAGCGCACTTTCCGGGATTCCGTTGGGAATCACCACCGGGTTCACGTTGTACGGCCACATCAGGTGCTTCATGTACTTGCTGACCGTCGTGATCGACGACACGAAGTCGAGAATCGGCCAGTCGATCGCCTGGAAACCGAAGGTGTTGTTGGCGTTCCACAGCAGCACCGCGTTCTGGCGCAACCCGACCTCGTGCAGGCGGTCGCTGAGCGCTTTGGTGAACCACGCCGTGTGCCACTCCTCGCAGAGCACTGCGACCGTGCGTCCTTCCGCGGTCGCCGGACGGATGATCGCGTCGATGATCTCGTTGGGGAGGGTTGCGGTCAGATCGCGGATCTTGGCGAGCTCACCCTCGTAGACGCCGGTCCGGTATCGATCGCTGATCTGCTGGCACCAGCGGACGAGTTGGACACCCTGCTCCATTTCGACGCCGGGCTTGTCCGGATCGCCGACGAAGACGAGCGAGGTGCGGAATCCGAGCGCCGCGAAGGCGCGGCAGAGCTCGCGGGCGCGGACGCCGAGGCCGCCGGCCTGGCTGTACTGGTCGGGCCCCTCGAAGGAGACCATGACGACGTCGAGGGTTTCAGGCGTGAACATCGCCGCACAGTGTGGCGAACGGACGCCGCGAGTGGTGCGTCAGGCGGCCGAGAACATCAGCGTGCTCATCACGAGCTGATCGAATTCAGCAGTGAGATCCGTGGCGTCGCCTTGGCGGTAGCTGTAGTCGAAATCGTAGACCCGTCCGTTGGTCGCGAAGAAATATTCGACCTCGCTGATGGCCGGCAGGCCGATGCACCGGTAGTCGCCCGAGAAGTGCGATTCCTCCCGCATGCCGCTCACGCCCTGGACGACGACTGCCGTCGACGTCGACTGGGCCGTGCCCACACACGGGAATGGCGATGGCATGCTCTGCGGCGGCGTCCCCGGCGTCGAAGAGATCAGGATCTGGGGGCTCTCATCTTCCACCGGACACTCCAGGAGTTGCTGCTGCGCCGGCAGCCCAAGCAGGATCGTGGTCGCCGGCCCATCAGCCTTGCCCCACGAGTATTGAGCGCCGGGGTCACACTCGGCCAGGTTCCAGCCGGGGTCGTAGCTGAAGCCGAGCACGCCGGACTGGCTGACGTGTCGCGTCCAGTCCGCGGTGGTCACCGGTGATGCGGTGATGGGCGGCGCCGGTGTCATGGCGGGAGTAGGCGACGCCTCGGCCGTGCCGGCCGTCGGCGTCGGGGAAGCCGTGGTTCCGGCGGCGGCGCAGCCGGTCAGGAGGGCCGCACTGATTGCCACCACGCCGACCAGCGATCGCTTGACCAAGGCAGGGCGGGTGACGTGCATGTACGGGGAACAGCGTGAATTGCCAGGCAGTTACGAGCACGACGACGCGCGAGCGCTGCGCGCCGCGGGCGTGCGAATCGGCCTGTCGAGTTGCCGTTCGCGTGATGCTCCCGTTCCCTCATCGGAGCGTCAGTGGAGGCGACGGACGGGGGCCGAAGCCCCCGATCCTGGTCACAAAAGAGGCGAAGGACCGGCTGGCGGGCGCCGGTGTCTCCGCCCAGACGCAGTGTCGCAAAGGGCCTGAACAGAGCCTCGGATGCCGTGACACAGACGTGTAACGGGACCGGCACGTTGTCACAGACGAAGCAGTGCTACCGCGTTGCCGCCCATCACGAGCGCACGTTCCGCTGCCGAGAATTCCGCCTGCGCAAACGCGTCGATATAGCGGCGCGCCGGCAGCAGCGGGTAGTCCGATCCGAAGAGCAGCCTGTCCGCCCCGCAGAGGTCTGCGACGGCGCGATACGCTGCCGGGGTATACAGATACGGCCCGGCCGCAGTGTCAAACCACAGGCGCCGGCACAACTCCGCGATCTCGGGCATGTGCGCGTAGAAGGGCAGGCCGCCGCCGAGGTGCGCGCACACCAGCCGGAGCGCCGGATGCCGCAACGCGAACCCTGCGAGCAAGCCCGGAGTGGCGGTGCCTTTTCCCGGATAGTCGTGACCAACCGGCTCGCTGCAGTGGAGCACCATCGGGATGTCCAATTCGATACATGCAGCGGCTACCAGGTCGATGGCGGAGTCGTCCAGGTCGAAGCCCTGCGCGTCGGCATTCAGTTCGCCGGTGCCACGCAACCCCTCGCCGGCACAGCGGCGAAGTTCGTCGACCGCACCGGGTCGCGCCGGGCTGACCGTCGCGAAACACGTGAGCCGGTCGGGGTGCGCGCGTTGCACCTCGATGAGATGGTCGTTCACCTCGGCACAGTGCGCCGGGTCGGCGAAGGGCCAGCCGAAACAGACCGAGCGGTCGATCCCCGACGCATCCATCGTCGCCAGCAACTCGTCGGCAGTGACGATAGACCGCGCCCCGCCGTGACAGATGCCGAACCACGGATCGAGCTCGGCAAGGCGCTCGCGAGCGTCACGCATGCTCACCGGCAGGATATGCACGTGGCTGTCGATGATCATCCGAGCCACCGGCCCTGCGCGAAGATGACCATGCCGAGACACATCAGCACGCCGCTCGCCGCGAGGATGTTCGGGCGAAGGCGCGGATGCCGCTGCGTGAGGTCGCACACGAGCAGGACCACCGGGAACAGCGCCAGGCTGTAGCGGGGTTGCGAACGCCAGAACGGGAGTGACGCGGTCATCAACCAGGCGATGGTGCAGTACAGGGCAAGCGATCGGGGGATTCGTGACGACAACCACATGCCGATGCAGAGCACCAGGCCGAGGATGCCGTACGCGATCTCGCGGGCGAAGATCGAGCGGGTTTCGCCGCTCTGGGTGCTGACCAGCGTGTGCCACGTTGCCGCGAACCCCACCCATGGCGCCGTGACCTGCAGTCCGAACGATGGGAGCCGGTCGGCGTCGAGCAGTGCCACCGCGTCGCCGATGTGGATCTGCATATAGATTCCGTAGAGCGCCAGTGGGAGTGCGGCGACCAACACGGTCAGCACCTCGGGACGCGGTCGCCACCCCGTGCGCCGGAGTTGCTCGATGGCGAGCGCGGGGATGAGCGCCAGACCGGTCAGCCGGAAGCAGCACGCGAACGTGGCGGCCAGGATCGCCTTGCGCGACTGCCCGGCACGGGCGTAGTAGAGGCTGGCAGCCGCTGACGCGATGAATGCGCTTTCGCTGAACGGCGCGATCAGGAACAGCGCAGTGGGCGCGAGCGCGAGCAACCACATGGAGAAGGTGGCGGAGCGTTGATCGCGCTCACCGAGCACCAGGCGACCGAGATACCAGAGGCCGATCGTCTCTGCGATGGCGTTGACGATCCAGGCCGCGGTGACGTCGTCGCGAGTCATGAACGCGACCGCATGCACCACCAGCGGAAAGCCCGGCAGAAAGGCGTCGAGATAGACGAGATGCAGCGGGTATCCGTGCGCGGCAATCGACATGTAGCTGACCGCGTCCCACGAGACCAGGTGATCGCGCACGCCGGCGAGCAGGGGCGTTCCGGGGAAATTCACCGCGACCACGACCGCAAAGACCCCGAGCCAGAGCAGACGCGAGACGGCGACCGCCGCAAGCGCGGTGCTCCACGACGATCCGGCCGGCCCCCTCCTCACGCGGGCGGGTCGAGCCCGTCGAGCAACCGGGGATTGCGGCTCAGCTGCCACAGTTCGCGAAACGCGCGCAGCACCACGTGCACGTCGGCGCCGGTCGCGCGCCCGGTGGTGCGCGGGTAGTGGTGCACACCCACGTCCATGAGCTGATAGCCGCTGCGTTTGGCACGCAAGAGGAGTTCCGTGCAGACGAGCGCGCCGTCCGCATGCAGGCCTTGACCGACCGCGCGCGGGAAAAGCTTGAATGCGCAGTTGACGTCACGAACCGTCGGCCCGAATGCAAGTCGCACGAGCCCGAAAAATGCCTTGTGGTAGAAGCGCCGCAGCAGCGTGTCCTGACGGTGGATGCGGTAGCCGGAGACTACGCGGTTGGGCGCAAAGAGGGCCAGCAACCGCGAGATCTCGTTGGGATCGAACTGGCCGTCGCTGTCCATGTGAAAGATGGCGTCGCACGCTGCCGCGTCGAACCCGCTGCGCAACGCGGCGCCGTAACCCCGGTTGCGTGCGTGCGAGACCACCCGTACGCGCCGTCCCGGCGCATCGACGCTCGCCGCGCGAGCCGCTGTCGCATCGTCGCTCCCGTCATCGACAACGAGCACTTCGAAGTCCGGAATGCCGAGTGCAACGAATGCGTCAGCGGTACGCCGGACGGTCTCGGCGATGACGGCCTCCTCGTTGTACGCGGGCAGGACGGCGCTGATCGTCGGCAGGTTTGGCACCTCAGGCTTGTCCACGCACGTCGTAGATGATGATGTGATCGGTTCTCGCCGCGACGCGGAATCCCTGAGTGGCCCACCAGGTCACGTCGACCTTGGCGTCGACGGCGCCGGCGTCGGTGAGCCGATCGTCGATCTCCACATAACTGATGTCGTACTTCCGGAGCAGGGCGGGAATCGGGCACGGCCCGGTGACGCCGGTGCACCCCTGATACATGGTCTGGACGTCCTCATAGCGCGTCTCGAAGCTGATTCCGTAGCTCCAGAGCCATCCTCCGTAGCCGAGGACGCCGATCCGGCCGGCGACGGCAAGCACCGGGTCGTTCGGCCGGCCGAAGTTGAGAACGACCGCTCCTTTCGAGGTCACGCGGTCGATGGTCGCGGCGAGCTGCACCTCCTGGGTATCGGCGACGGTGTACGGGCCCGTGATCGCGTCCTGCGGCGGCGTCCAGGGCAGCAGCCGGAGCACCACCAGCGCACCCGTCAGGAGCACGGGCGTCACCAGCACGGCGGCTGCGATCCGCGGCCAGACGCGTGTCCACCAGTGCGCCGCCAGCGCGCCGATGAGCAACCCGATGACGAGGTACCAGTACACGAGCAGTTTCGTGTTGTCCCAGTTCCAGGATTGAAAGACGACGACGTTGCAGGCAGCGAAGATGACGAAACCACCGAGCGCAAGCTCCAGCAGTGGCGCTGGAAACGCAGCGGTCAGCGTCCGCCCGGCTCTCGCAACGGCTCCCCTTCCGAGGCGCGCCGCGGTGCCGATGGCGACCACCGCGATGAGTGGAACCGCGATGCCGAGATTCGCAAGCCAGAATCCCCACCACGGCGTCGTGAAGAGCATGGCAAGCGAGTGGAGCGCACCGACGATCAGATTGCCAGGCGAGAACGTCAACCGGCCGCCGTCGATGGTGCCGGTATTGGCGAGCCATCCCGGCTCGATCCACGGGTAGACGTTGCTGCCGTAGGGCGTCACCGACGCACCGTGCTGCGACAGCACGAGTTGTGCGAGCCGCACTCCGCCAAGAATCACGCCGACCGCTAGGAGCGCGAACCACTCACGCCGTCGCCGTCGTATCAGCAGGACAAGCAGCAGGATCGTCAATGCGATCAACGTCTGGACGTGGACAATCGGGAGCACCCCGAGGAGCACACCGGCGAGCGCGAATGCCTCCCAGCTGCGCGATCCTGAAGACGCTCCGGCGAACACGAGCACCAGCACCGATATCGCTGCCGCGAAGCCGAAGAGCAGCGTGCGTTGCGGCAGCCACCATGCCATCAGCGGCGTGTACCACTGCATATCCGGCAGCGGCGCCGCGCCGCCGTCGGAGGGCAATCCGTCGTAGGCGCGCGGTTGCGCGGCGATCGTCCCCGGAAGATCGTGCAGCGTCCAGCCGACGATCGAGATTCCGGTTGCGGGGTGCGAGACGACGTATTGCAACGTGCACTGGGTCGCCGTGAATCCGTGACTCGTGCACGCGTCGGCAAAGGCGCCGACAAATCCGAGACCACCGCCGATGAAGCAGATCAACACCGCAATGACTCCCGCGCCGGTGCCGAGACCGAGACGGCGTCCCAGCGCGACCACGAGCATGCCCACCACGAGCATCAGGACTGCCCCGGGGATCGCCAACGCAAGTCCGGGCGCGAGGCCGAGCGTCATCAATGTCGCTGCGTGAAAGTCGGGCAGAAACGGATAGAGCAGCGGCGTGCCGCTGACGAGCGGATTGACGGGCGGGATATTGCCGCCGAGCGCGAAGCTCGACGCCGTCGTGAGGTGTTGCGACCAGTCGGCCCACACCGTCGGATATCCCGCTTCGAGGCCGCCGGTGTCGGTGTAGACGGTGTGCGCGAAGATCACCGTGACGATGCCGCCGCCGGCGGCCAGCGCCAGGACCGAGAACCAGGGTGTGTGCGCAGCCCAGCGCTCGCGCGATTCCACCCATGAGGCGCCCCAGGTCTCGCGCGTGTCGGCGATGACGAGGGACGCCGCCAGCGCCGCGACCAAGACCAGCAGCGGCCCGCCGAGCACCGTTGCGGTGTTGAGCCCGGCGACCAACGAGAGGCCGTAGGTCGCCGCGGTCCCGACCAGCAGGCCCGTGATGACACCGATGAGCGCGCGCTCCACCAGCGTCAGCTGCGTGCCGACGAGCCCGGACAGCGCTGCCCCGGCCGCGAGCGTCAGCGCGGCATCAAGGACGACGAGGAACGCGGTCACCCGATGTCGACCCAGCTCCTCGTCTGCTGGTCGGCGGAGCTTTGGGGCATCGCCGTCCAGATCGGGTAGAAGAAGATGAATGCGCTGAGGACGGCGCCGATGACCGCATACGACACCGGCGCAAGCGACAGTTGCCTGCCACCGTAGGTGACGCGGAGGCGGCGAATGGCGGTGAGCCCGTACGCGAGCGCCAGCGCCGTGAAGAGCAGCATGCCGAGCGCGTGATAGAAGAACAGCACGCGGCGTTCATTTCCCGGAACCCACATCATCCAGGACGCGAGATAGCCGAGCACGATGAACGCGGGAACGAAGCGACGCGAGATGACCGCCGAAAGCGTGATGAGCGCGGCGAACGCCACCACCCCGAGAAACGCGACGACGAACCAGACGCCCGGAGCGGTACGCGAGATCTCGTACTGCGATGACGGATCCTGATGGAACAAGGCGGTGAACTGCGCAGCCGTGTACGACGTGTTGAAGTTGGTGGGCGCGTGGTATCGCACCGCCGCCTGGTACAGGATGATCATCGCGACCAGCGAGCCGAGACCGAGGAACGCGACGAACAGCCGCCACCAGTTCGGTCCGCGGGTCATGCGCCACACGCAGAACAGCAGCCCGACGATGCCGAGCCACCAGATGGCCGGGTTCCCCATGTCGGTGACCTCGGCCACCGGGCCGTTGTTCGGCGCGGACGTCGCATAGAACAGCACCGGGTGTTCCATCACCGGCCAGGTGAGCCAGAGCGATGAGTACGGGTGGCTGTGGCACTCCTCAGCGTGGTAGCGCAAGGACGCGGCGGTGATCTGCACGATGTTGTCGATTGCCTCGACGGGATTCGGCACCGTCAGCGAGCCGATCTTCAGCACCGGGACATTGAGCACCTTCGGCGTTCCCGGCAGACCCGCCACCGCCGGATTGCAGCCGGTGAAGAAATACACGTCCTGGTGCTGGACGGTTTCGTAGCGCGAGAACGAAGCACCGAAGATGCCGAGGGCGATGAGTCCTCCGGCCACGTAGTGCAGCACTGCGCGGCGGCCGGCCGCGTGCCGCCACATGATCGTCTCGGCGCGTCCGGGACCCGCGATGCGCCGCAGCCACGGCACGAAACCCGCGAGGTACGGCGCCGTACCGCGCATCACGATCAGCGCGCCGGCGACCACCAGTGGTGCAAGCGCCGTCAGCTTTGCGGCAAATGCAAGCCCTGCAATGCCGGCCATGACGTACAGGGTCGTGCGCCATTGGGCGCGCGTGCGCGCCTGCCAGTGCAACAAGAAGACGTAGTAGAACAGGGCGACAAAGAAGATGGCGATGATGTCGATGACTCCCGTCCGCGACTCGACGAACGCAAGGCCGTCAAAGCAGATGAAGAGTGCGGTGACGGTGGCGAAGAAACGGTCGCGCCGCAGGCGAAGCGCAACCAGATACATCAGCCCCACCAACAGGCTGCCAAACAGCGTGGTGCTGAGCCGCCACGTCCAACTGTTGAACCCGAAGATCGCGATCGGGGGCGCCATCAACAATTTCGCCAGCGGCGGCTCGGGATCGAAATACGACTCGGCCGGCTGCCGGAGGTCCTTCGCGGCGTCGACCGGGAAATACACCTCGTCGAAGACGTAGCCGCAGACGCTGATGTCGGTGTGACTGACCTTCACGCCGCCTGCGGCGCCCGGCGGTCCCACCGGAACGAGCGTGCATTCAGCGCTCCCTCCGACGGTGGTCGGGAATCCGACCCCGAGCGCGGTGACCGCACCGCCACCGTTCAGGAAGTTGGGAAAGATCGGGCTGGCGAAACGCAGCCCAAATGCCAGAATGACCAGGGCGACGACTGCGATGACATCGAATCGACCCAGCTCCAGGAAACCACGCAGCCCGGCGCGGACCAGCGGCGGACCGCCGTCAGCGACGGGTTCTACAGGGTCTGCTTTCAATACTTCGGTTGACATCTCTTTACAAGATTTGGAGGTTCCTTTACTGCTATCCTGAGAGGCGAGGGGTACAGTCAAGGCCGCAGCGCTTCGGCTGCCCATGTTTGAAACTCATTCCCTTCCTGAAAGGCCGGAGGGTTCCCCCTCCGGTCTTTTTTTGCCCATTTGGGTTCACAGCGTCAGGGGATGCAAGCAGAAGGGTCGTCCCGAGGGTCCCCTGATCGATGGCAAGCACCAGGGGTTTGCGCACGCCTGGGATGCTGACATAGGCGTCAGCCCCATGGACGTCTGGCCGTTCAGACCGGCGCCGGAACCCGTGGAGCCGTGGTCGGCGCGATCGCGAGCATCCGGTCGATGGCGCGGCGCGCCTGGGCGGCGATGACCGGGTCGACGGTGACCCGCGGAGCCATGCGCTCCAGCGCCAGCGCGACCTTGTCCAGCGTGATCTTCTTCATATAGGGACACACGGCCGCTTCCGACGCCGCCAGGAATCGTTTGCCGGGCGAGTCCTGCTCCATGCGGTGCAGGATCCCGACCTCGGTCGCGACGATGAACGTGCTCGCCGGCGACGCGGCCGCGCGGCGGACCATGCCCTCGGTGGAGGTGACCACCGTCACCGGCCCGGTGATGTCGCCCGAGGAGACGCGGTACAGCGTCGACGATGTGCAGCCGCACTCCGGATGGATGAGCAGTTCGGCGTCAGGGTGCTCGCGACGCATCGCGTCGAGCCGCTCGGGAACGATGCCCGCATGGACGTGGCACTCACCCATCCACACATGCAACTTGCGGCCGGTGACGCGCTCGAGATGGGCGCCGAGGAACATGTCCGGGCAGAACAGGATCTCGCGGTCTTCCGGAATCGAGCGGATGACGGCTTCGGCGTTGGAGGACGTGCAGCAGTAGTCGGAGAGCGCCTTCACCTCTGCGGTGGTGTTGACGTACGACACCACCAGGGCGCCCGGGAACTGTGCTTTCCAGGCGCGGAGCTGATCGGCGTCGATGGTGGCCGCGAGCGAGCATCCTGCCTCCAGGTCGGGCAGGAGCACGGTCTTCTGCGGCGAGAGGATCGCAGCGGTCTCGGCCATGAAATGGACGCCGCAGAAGACGATCACCGAGGCATCGGTGGCGGCTGCCTGCTGCGAGAGTCCCAGCGAGTCACCGACGAAATCGGCGATGTCCTGGACCTCAGGGCGCTGGTAGTTATGGGCCAGGATCACCGCGTTGCGCTCATGCCGCAAACGGTCGATCCGGTCCAGAAGTTGGCTCCGTCCCCCCGTCGCGACGTCCCGCTCTGCTGTGATCACCCCGCCACCTTTCCCCGGCGTTCGGGGCCTTCGTGGATTTAGGTCAATTTGACCTAAGCAAGTATAGCAGGCTGGGGCGGCCGTGTCCGGGTGCCTGATCGGACGGCGTCATGCTCGCGTGCTTCGTCTACCGTTGGCCCCGTGACGGTGATCGGAGTCGTGGTCCGGCCAAGGAGCACCTTTGCCGGACTGGCGGATTCGCCACGCCTCGTGCTCGGTTTCGCCGCGGTGCTGGGGAGCGGTCTCGTCGCCCTGGGACTCGGCCTCCTCGCCAACCAACTGAGTGGGGGCGGCTCCGCGGGCACGGTCACCTCGCTGCTACTGCCGGTGATCTTCCTCATCTACTGGGCCGCGGCCGCGCTCATCGTCGACGCCGGCGCCGGACTCACCGCGCGGGCGGGACGCTGGCGCCAGTACCTCGCCGTCAGTGGGTTCACATTCATCCCCTGGATTGCCTACGAGCTGCTGTTGGTGATCGAAGCCGCCACGGGGTCGGGCAGCGTCGTCGAGTCGGTGATCGCGTGGCTCACGCTCCCGCTGCTGGCGTGGTTCCTGTGGCTGACAGCGCTTGCGGTGTACTCAGTGTTCGAGGTGACGCCGTTTGCCGCACTGGCGCTGGCGATGCTGCCCGATGCGGTACTGCTCTTCGTGCTCATCCTGCTGCTCGTCTCGGCAAACCTCTGAACTGACGCACGCGACCCGCTTCCACGCCTGACCGCAGGACACCGATCAGTGACATCGGCGACGGATTGGGTGTTCACCTCTATCCTTGGCCGGTGACTCCTGGGCCCGTCACCCCCGAACGGCCCCGCGGCGCCGCGCCTGTCGTGAGCATGGTCATCCCGACCCGCAACGAGGCGAACAACCTCACGCCGCTCGTTGATCGAGTGACGGCCGCGCTCGGCACCACGGCGTTCGAGATCTGCTTCGTTGACGACAGCGACGACAACACGGCTGATCTGCTGCTCGACCTCACGCACACCAACCCGTCGATTCGCTGCCTGTTGCGCCAGGGCGCCGATCGCAAAGGCGGCCTGAGCACCGCCGTCGTCGCCGGGCTGCGGATGGCGCGAGGGCGGTACGTCTGCGTCATGGATGCGGATCTCCAGCATCCACCGGAACTCGTCCCCTCGCTGCTGGCAGAGGCTGAGATGGGCGCCGATCTCGTCGTTGCCAGCCGCTATGCGCCGGGTGGGAGCCACGAAGGTCTCGGTGGCGCGGTCAGACGAATCGTCAGCCGCGCGGCGACGGTGGTCGCCCGGGTCCTGTTCAAGGAGGCGCGCCAGAGTTCCGATCCACTGTCAGGGTTTTTCCTCTGCCGCCGAGCACTCATCGACGGGATCGAGTTCCGGCCGGTCGGCTTCAAGATCCTGCTCGAGCTGCTCGTCTGCGTCCCGGGCCTCCGCGTCGTCGACGTCCCGGTGGTGCAGGCGACCCGCGAGGAGGGCGTCAGCAAGGCGACCGCCCGCCAGGGCCTCATGTATCTCAGGCACCTGCGTTCGCTCTTCTTCAACGTTCCCGGCTCCGCGCGGATCTGGAAGTTCGGTCTCGTCGGGGTGACCGGGCTCTGCGTGTTCATTCCGGTGCTCGCGGTCCTCATCGGCATCGCCGGTGTGCATCCGCTCGTGGCCTTCATCCCCGCATTCGCGTTGAGCGCAGCCTGGAACACATGGCTGAACTGGCGCCTCACGTTCAGTGACCAGCGACGCGGCGGCCGGGGACCGGGGCACTACCTGGAGTTCGCGTTGCTCAGCGGCTGCGTGATGTTCTCCGTGTTCGCGGTGCTCGTCGAGGTATGGGCTGTCCCCTCGGTGGTCGCCGGGCTCGCCGCAGCCTTCGTTGCAATGCTCATCAACGGGCTGGCGAACCGAGCACTGATTCATCGGAGCCCATCGGTGTGGGCATCGGTCGCCGTCGATCACGGCGTGCAGGGCGGCCTGACGCGGCTCGCCGAGGAAGTCGGGGCTCATCGTGCCTATCTGCTTCCGGCCCGCGGTGACGCGTCCTCGGGATTGCCGGCGGGACTGCTCGCGCACGTGATCGAGCACAAGCGGCCGGTGCTGCTGACCGAGGCCGCGTCGCACCGCGCACAGCGACGCTCGAACATCGAGACTGCATCCCGCATGCTCCTCCCCGTGGTCAGCAACGACGAGGTCACCGCGGTCGTGGTGTGCGAGCGCTTCGCGCCGGTCGGCTTCGACACCGCCGCGCTCGAGACGGCGACGCTCGCGGTGAGCGCGATCGAGCCACTGCTGGTTGCGGCGGCAGCTGATCAGCCCGAACGACTGGAGATCGCTCCCGCCCGGACCGCGCCTGGCCCGGCGAGGTAGTTCCAACGTCGGCGGGGGCGTTCTCGGCGGGGCGCGCACGGGGTGCGAACGGCGCTGTCGGCGGTCGGCGTAGCGCGATCTGTCTGGTAGGGATCGCCGCGGCGTTGGGTCTCCGGGTCGCGGTGGGCGGTCCTGACACGGCTGGGTCGATGCCCGCCGGACTTGTGTTCGCTGTCGCACTCCTTACCGTGGGTGTCGCCGCCGGTTGGCGGATTCGTCGCCCATGCGTTTCGGCCCTCGCGCTCGGTGCCGCCGGCGGGGGTGCGCTGGTTGCGTCATGGCTGCTCGCCCGCAACGTCCCCGGCCTCGAGCTCGCGCCGCTCAACGCCGGCATCGCCATCTGGACTCCGCTCGTCGCGCTGGTTGCGGTGGCCGAGGAGGTGGCGTTCCGCGGCGTGCTCTTCGACGCGGTGCGCGACTGGGGCGGCGACGGCGCAGCGTTGGTCGCAACCACGCTGGTATTCGCGCTGATCCATGTGCCGCTCTACGGGATCGGTTCGCTGCCGCTCGACCTCGCGGCAGGTCTGCTCCTCGGTGGTCTTCGGGTGGTGAGCAAAGGCGTGCTCGCACCGGCGATCGCACACGTTGTCGCGGACCTCGCCGGGGGCTGGTTGCTGTGACGACGAGGCAGGGATGGGCCGTGCTCGCCGTGGCTGCGGTGGCGTTGACACTGGTCTGGCGTGTGCTTCCCGCCGGCTCGCCGCCGATCTACGACGGACAGTGCATCGCCGACCCCTACGTGACCCTCGCTGGCAACCCGCCCGCCCGAGGCGTCACGGATACCTTCTCGCCTGCGCAACTCGCGCTTGCCGGCGAGGTCGTGACCACGGAATCGCCGCCGCAGGCGCAACTGTTGCTGGAGGCGAACACCTTCATCAGCACCACCCCGCTCACCATGACCATCACCCCGATCCCCGACCCCGCGGTCAAGCCTCCGAAGGGCGCCATCGAGGGCAACGTGTACCGGATCTCGGTGCTCACGCCGTCGGGGACCGCTGTCGAGCCGGCGACTTCGGCGCCGGCGGCGACCATCATCCTGCGAGGGATCATGTCCACCCCGGCGCCGACGATCGAGCGGTTCGACGGCACCGCATGGACGGCGCTTTCCACCTTCAACGCCGGGTGCGGGAACACCTTCGAGGCGACCTCCACGCTGCTCGGCGACTTCGCGGCCGTCGCGCCCGGAACGGGTGGGTCGCAACCGCCCGCCTCCGGCGGTTTCCCGGCCTTGGCGATCATCGGAGGCCTGCTCCTCGTGCTGATCGTCGCAGTGATTGCGCTCTTCACCCTCGACCGCGGGCGAGGCAGAACGAACGAGCGCTAGGCCCGAAGCCGGGGCGTTCCCAGCCAGCTCTCCATCTCGATGAGCCAGCGCTCGCCGGGCGGGCCCATGCCGGCGCCGGGAACACCCAGGCGCTGGAGGACGCTGCGCCGCCCGCCAAGACGGACGGTGAGGTGGTGCGGAAGCGATGCAAGATCCTGTGCGGCTTCGAGGGCTCCCTCCTCGTCGTCGACAAGCCCGTCGATGAGTCCCAGTTCAACCGCTCGCGTCCCGAGCCACACTTCGCCGGTGGTCACGCGGGCCAGCGCTGCATCGTCGTAGCCGCGAGCTATGCGGACCGCCCCCGTGAACCGCTTGAAAATCTGGTCGACGAGGTCGCGCTCGTGCTCCTCATCCTCCTTGGTGGGCTCACGCCATGGCGCGCCCAGATCCTTGAACGGACCCGTCTTGGTGACCACCATCCGCGCACCGACACGCTTCAGCGCATCCACCACCACCGGACGGATGCTGATGACGCCGATGGACCCGACCAGTGCGCTGGGAAAGGCGAGGATCCGAGTAGCGCCGCAGGCAAGGAAATATGCGCCCGAAGCGCCGACGCCCTTGATCCACGCCACCACCGGTTTGGTGGCGGCGAGGCGTCGCACCGCGACATAGAGCTGCTCGGAGGCGATCGCAGTGCCGCCCGGCGAGTCGATCTCCAGGAGCACGGCGCGAATCCGCGCGTTCCGTCTCGCGTTGCCGATGATGCGGATGACATCGTCGGTGCGCGCGGCGCCGCCAATCGCACCGCGAATCTGCACGACCGCGATGCGCCTGCGGTCGGTGAGACCGGCGAGGCGATCGGACAGACGGCGCTCGGCGATCACGTCC
>JBEPVD010000015.1:0-64271 GCA_041691155.1 Candidatus Dormiibacterota bacterium
GGAACACCACGTTATCCCGGAGCGGGACCGCCGGCAGGACGATCTGCGTGGACTAGGGCGCCGGTGTCGTGGGCTCGGCGGGCGGGGTCGGCTCCTGGACAGGCATCGATTGAGAATAGCCTGGCTCGGAACTCTCAAACCTCTATGGGCAGCCCCGAGTCCCAATCTCGACGCCAGGCGGCGGCGTAGTACGAGGCGGCTCCCGCATGTCCGATATGGAGGGCCGCCTCCCAATTGCCGCCAAGGCCAGGCGTGCTCCAGTTCGCCGAGGAGACCAGCACCGCTCCGTCGGCGACCATCCCCTTGGCGTGGCCGGCAGTCGATCGGAGGGGATCCATGTGCCGCACGGCGAAGGGCAGCACCCCCAAGGCCGCGGCGTCGCCCGCGTCCGGCGCCCCACCGAGGAGCAGTGCGCAGGCAACGCCTCGCGACGAGGCGGCGCTCATACGAGTGAGCAGGTCACGAACCGGGATGGCCGAAGCCCGCGCATACGGCACGGTGACCAGGATCCGCAGGTGTGCCGTCGCGACCATTGCAGCGAGCGCCGCCCCGATGGCGCGTCCCCCAGTGATCAGGTGCACACGGCGGGAAGCGACGCACCGGACGGCGGGAGCGACCTGCGGCATGGGGGTCCCCACGCTCGGGGCTGCAAGGTGTGGCGCAGCCGACCAGGCGGTGGGAGGCACTGTCGCGGCGCTCCAGTGCGCGGCGAAGATCTCCGCGCCGGTGCGGGTGAGCCGCCGCGAACCCGCCGCTGTTGCCCACCATTCGCGCGTCCCGGCGAGTGGTGGCGCAGCAGGAGGAAGCCGCAGACGCGGATCACGTGGCGCGTCGCGCCAGATGAGATTCCCGGTACCGACGGCGACGGTGTTGTCGACCAGGATCAATTTGCCGTGGGCCGCATCAGCGCCCACACCGGCGACGCGGCACTCGCCGCCCGCCGCGATCACCGCACGCGACGTCGCGGCATTGCCGTCGGAACGATGCGCATCCAGGACGACACGAACGCGCACGCCGCGCTCGACCGCACGAACCAGCGCCCAGCGATAGGACGGACCCACTTCGTAGATGGCCGCGTCAATGCTGTGGCGCGCGTCCCGCAGGAGACGCATGAGCACCGTTCCCGCCGCGTCAGGACCGAGCGCGCACGTCAGTACCGTCACGCCGCATGACGCTGGACGCCCGCGAACCGCACACGACAACGCTACCTGCAGCGGACGCCGGTGACGCGTACGGTCTCAGGGCTCCGGACGCGTCGTCGGGTGTTCGCAAACGGACTCAGACGGTGGCCGGACCTTGCTTCAGGTTGAGGGCTTTCAGCGCCTCCGCATGCTGCTTCACATGCGCAACAACATCGTCGAGCACGGTGTCCTGCGCCTGCAGATGTTGCTGCAGCTGCAGGCATTCGCTGAGGATCGCCTCGGCATCCTTGTAGGTCTGCTCCGAGCGCTTGTCAGACGCCTTGCCCTGAATGTTCTGCCCCACGATGATGATCGGGAGCAGGACCAACTGGATGAACGTCTGCGCGATCCACGCGATGATGACGATCAGTGATCCGCTCTTGATCGCCTCAGGAAGACTGATGAACGCGAGGAGGGTGAAGGCATACGCGCACCACATGGTTCCGACGACCGCAGTGATGATCAAGGCGACCTTGCCGTTGACACCGACGCTCTCGTCCTTGATCTTCACCGGCTTGTCGTGCTTCCGCTGCGCGATGCGCGGATGTTCGATGTGCTGGAACAGCTCCTCGACCTTGGGAATTGGAAGGGGCCTCTGCAATGGCTGATCGGTCATCTACCGTCTCCTGACATTGGGCACTCGGAGGTGAGCGCCCGATTCGCGCGCAATCGTGCACGATGCGATCACGTTTGAGTGCGGCGCGGCGACTAGGTGCAACGCGCCTCCTTAGCCCCGACGGCGCAACATCGCCGGTGGTCGCGACCGGCGCAGGCTCCACGCCGGCTGTCGCTCGACGAATTCGTACATGGCGGCGGGCCGTCCCGGACCACCTTTTGCAAACGTTCCGGTGGCGCGCACGAGCCCCGACTGCTCGAGCTCGCGCCGGAAATTCGAGGGCTCGTAGGTCACGCCGCTGATGGCCTCGAAGACGCCACGCGCTTGCGGCATGGTGAATTGCTCGGGGAGCAGTCCCACGGCGATGTTCGACCACCACAGCTTGCCGCGGAGGCGCTCGACCGCGTCGTTGACGATGCGAGGGTGGTCGAAGCCCAGCGGGGGCGACGCATCGACCGGCTCCCACCTGGCGCCGGTCCCTTCGGGCCTCAGCACCGCCGCGTCGATCAACGCGAGGTATGCAACGGTCGGAATCCAGCCGCGCGGATCGCGGTCGGGATCGCCATAGGTCTCAAGTTGCTCGAGATAGACCGCACCGACGCCTGTCTTCTCGGTGAGTTTCCGCTGGGCGGTCTCCTCCGGACGCTCGCTCGGGCTCATGAAGCCGCCCGGAAGCACCCACTTCCCGGCAAACGGCGCCTCCGCACGCTGCACGAGCAACACATGGAGCCGGCCGGAAAGTGGCGCGAGCACGACGGGGACCGCATACACGCCTGCCGGGGCCGGGAACCCGGCCGAGTTGACGGCAGTCCAGTTGGCGTCGTCTGTCGGGGCCATCGCGATCGATTGTGGCGACGCGCTAGGCTGCGTGCGATGGAGAGCGGGAACATCACCACCGCCCTGGGCTTCCAAGCCGCCTACGCGGAGGTCTTTTCGAACGTCGAAGCCCTGGCGGCAGCACTGGACGAGCGGCGCGGGATGCTCCCGACGGGGTGCGCGGGCTGGACCGTCCGCGACCACGTCGCCCACATCGTCGACCTGGAGAGCGTGCTGCTCGGCCGGCCTCGCGCCGACCACACGGTGCCCGAGGGCCTTCCGTACATCCGCAACAAGCCCGGCGAGTTCATGGAGATCGGCGTCGATGCCCGCCGCGCCATGCCCCTCCCGGATCTGCTCGCGGAATACCGGGAAGTCACCGCCGAGCGCCTGGCACGTCTCGCGACGCTGGAGGATTCGCAGCTCGACGAGATGGGACCGGGCTTCTTCGGCACTCGCAAACGCGGCTCCTTCCTCGCCATCCGTGTCTTCGATATCTGGGCGCACGAGCAGGACATGCGCCGCGCCCTCAGCGAACCCGGTGGACTCGACGGAGTCGCCGCGCCGCACGGCCGCGAGCGGATGTTGATGGGTGCCGGCAGCGAGATCCAGGAGCGCATGGCGCCTGCTGCGGGCACCGTCGTCGTTTTCAAGGTCACCGGGCCAGGCGGCGCTCTGCGGTCGATCACGTTCGACGGAGAGCGCGGGCGCTCGGGCGTGGACGTGCCCGAGGCTGCGACGACCACCCTGCGCCTGGACCTGCCCACCTTGACCGTGCTCGCCTGCGGTCGCTCTGACGATCCCGCTGCGCGCTCGCGGGTTGTCGTCGAAGGTGACCAGAACTTCGGACATCGGGTCCTCGAGGACCTCGCAGTCACGCCGTGAACAGGGCGCTCGCTGCCGCGCTGGCAACGTCGACGCTGATGCTCGCGGGCTGTGGACTCCAGCAGGATCTGTCGAAGGTGCCGTTCGGTACCGGGCCGGTTGGGCCTGCCCCACCGATCACCGCGCCGACACTGGAGGGAACGCAGTTCGACTGGTCAGCCACCCGTGGCCATGTGCTCGTCGTCGATTTCTGGGGCTCCTGGTGTGGGCCCTGCCGTGACGAGCAACCGGACTTGAACAAGCTGGTGACCGACTACGCAACGAAAGGGGTCGTGTTTGTGGGCGTGGACATGAAAGACAACAATCCGGCCGGAATTGCATACGAGCGCAACCTCACCGTCGCATATCCGAGCGTCAACGACTCGAGTGAAGTCATTGCGTCGGAGTACAACGTGATCGATCCACCGACGGTGATCATCGTGGACGCGAAAGGCAACATCGTGGATCGGTTTCTCGGCACACTATCTGGCGTGAGCGCAGACCTCAACCGCCTGCTGCCCTCATGACCCAGATCACCGTCTACGGGGCGCCCTGGTGCCCGGACTGCAAGCGCGCCAAGAAGTTCCTCGGCGAGCAGCGGGTCACGTTCGACTGGGTCGACATCGACCAGGACGCCGCGGGCCTCCAGCACGTGGAGGAGTTGCAGAAGGGTGGCCGCACCATCCCGACGATCGTCTTCGACGGGACCGAGGTGCTCATCGACCCTACCAACGAGGATCTCGCGCGCAAGCTCGGCCTGACGCTCGAGGCCAAGCGTGGCTGCTACGACCTCGCGATCATCGGCGGTGGGCCCGCGGGGCTGGCAGCTGCCATCTATGCGGCGCGTGAGGGCATCGACGCCGTCGTTGTCGAGCGCAGCGGACTCGGGGGACAGGCGGGCGTCACCGAGCGAATCGACAACTACCCGGGCTTTCCCGACGGCGTCGGCGGCGCCGACCTGGCGGAGCGCTTCATCGCCCAGGCGCGGCGGTACGAGGTCGAACTGCTCAGCGCCGTGAGTGTCGAGAGCATCTCGACCGCAGGGTCGGAGCAGGGTGACGTGTGCCTGAGGTTGGCGAGCGGCCAGGAGATCGAGACCCACGCGGCGCTCATCGCGACCGGCTCGTCGTACCGTCGCCTCGGCGTCCCCGGCGAGGACGACCTCATCGGCGCGGGTGTGCATTTCTGTGCCACCTGCGACGGTCCCTTCTACCGCGGCTCCGAGGAGCTTCTTGTCATCGGTGGCGGTAACTCGGCGCTCGAGGAAGGGCTCTTCCTGCTGAAGTTCGCCGAGCGTATCCGCATCGTGCAGCGCGACCCGGAGCTGACCGCATCGCGGTTGTTGCAGGACAAGATCAATCACGACCCGCGTTTCGTCGTCCACTGCAACACCGAGGTCGTCGAGCTCACCGGCAAGGGCAAGCTCGAATCCGTTCGGATTCGCGACCGCGCCACCGGTGCAGAGGAGGTCATCACTCCGAAGGCCGCCTTCGTGTTCATCGGCCAAGACCCCAACACGGCTTTCCTTCGCGGCAGTGTCGATCTCGACGCCCGCGGCTTTGTCGACGACAAGGGCGGTTTCAAGACCTCGATCCCCGGTGTCTTCGCCGCCGGCGACGTCCGGCGCGGCTCCACGAAGCAGCTCGGATCAGCGGTTGGCGATGGCATCGCGGCGCTGATCGCCATCCGCGAGTACCTCCAGGAACACCACGAGGTCGCCCCGCACCCCGAGGATTGAGCCAGGGCTGTGCGTAGTGCTATAGTGCGGCACGCAATATGGAAATCCGCACGCAACCCAAGGATATGGTGGCGCTCACGACCCTCGGCCTGCTCAGTGAGCAGCCATGCCACCCGTACGAGATCCAGCGCCTGCTCCGAGAGCGGCACAAGTCGTACGCGGTCGGCAAGACCCGGACGCTGTACCGCGCCATCGAGGAGCTGGAGGCGGCGGGATTCATCGAGCCGCTCGAGACCAGCCGCGACGGCCGCCGGCCTGAGCGCACCGTCTACCGCATCACCGCGGAGGGCTGCGAGGAACTCGAGAACTGGCTGGGAGACCTGCTCGCCACCCCGGTGCACGAGGTGCCCGTGTTCAGCGTCGCGGTGGGACTGCTCGGGTACATCAGCCAGGACCGGGCGGAAGCAGCGCTCGCCAGCCGGCTGGTGGCACTGCAGGCACACAACCTCAGCCTCGATGCGACCTTGCGTCTCGCCCAGGACGACCTGGGGCTGCCCCGCCTGGTGCTCCTCGAGCTCGAGCATGCCATCGCGCTCGGAACTGCCGAACTGTCCTGGGTACGCTCGTTGATCGCCGACATGCAGTCGGGCGCGCTCGTCTGGAACGAAGAGCTCATCCGTGCCCATTTCGAGGCAATGCATGCCGCGGACGCCGAGCGCCGGAATCGCCACAAAGAGACCCATTTCGCGAAGCTTTTGCACACCGAGGAGCCGGGCGCGCATTCAGCCGGTGCACGGGAGGAGACGCAATGATCGAGACACACAATCTGCGACGAACATTCAAGAGCCGCAAGGGGCCTGTGGAGGCGGTCGCCGGGGTGGATCTGGATGTCAAGAAGGGTGAGATCTTCGGCTTCCTCGGCCCCAACGGCGCCGGCAAGACGACCACGCTCCGGATGCTCTCGACATTGCTCCCACCCACCAGCGGCGAGGCGACGGTCGCCGGCTTCGACCTCCGACGTGACGCCGCCAAGGTGCGCTACCAGATCGGATACGTGAGCCAGGCAGGCAGCAGCGCCCCGGAGGTACCAGGGAGAACCGAACTGGTGATTCAGGGTCGCCTCTATGGCATGACCAAGGCGCGAGCGCAGGCGCGCGCTCAGGAGCTCATCGCCTCGCTCGAGCTCGAGGATTGTGCGGACCGGCAGACCAAGACCTACTCAGGTGGCCAGAAGCGCCGGCTCGACATCGGCGTCGGGTTGATGCACCTGCCTCAACTGCTATTCCTCGACGAGCCCACCACGGGACTCGATCCACAAAGCCGCGCGCGCATGTGGGACGAGGTGCGCCGGCTGCGCGACACGGGCACGACGGTGTTCCTGACGACGCACTACCTCGAGGAGGCGGACGCTCTCTCCGACCGCATCGCGATCATCGACCGCGGCAAGATCGTGGCGCTGGGTACGCCTGACGAGCTGAAGCGGCAGGTCGCGGGCGACGTGGTCGTGGTGGGCACCGACAACGCGAGCGATCGCGTGCTCGAGTTGCTGAAGGGACAGCCGTTCGTGCGCGAGGCAACCAGCGGCGACGGCGTGGTGCGCCTCTACGTCGATCGCGGCGAGACCGCGATGCCGCAGATCATTCGGTCGCTCGACGCCGCTGGCATTCCACTCGCATCCCTGTCACTCAACCGACCCAGTCTCGACGACGTGTTCCTGCGTCAGACCGGACGATCGCTCCGCGAAGCGGCTTAGGAGGGCTACCACATGAAATTGCTGAAAGACACCTGGCTGATGTTCCAGCGCTATCTCTTTGTGTTTCTTCGCAACCCGGCGTGGGTCGCGATCGGCGTCATTCAGCCGTTGCTGTACCTGGTGCTCTTCGCACCGCTCTTGAAGTCGCTCGTCAACGTGCAGGGCTTCCCTGCAGGCGGCGCGTACAACGTATTTGTGCCAGGGTTGCTCATCCAGCTCGGCCTTTTCGGCGCGAGTGGCGTCGGTTTCGGACTCATCGCGGAGTTGCGCGCCGGTGTCATCGAGCGGTTCCGCGTGACGCCGGTCAGCCGGTTCGCGCTGCTCCTCGGCCGTGCATTGCGCGACATCCTCACGCTGGTCGTGCAGTCGTTGATCCTGCTGCTGCTCGCGATTCCGTTCGGACTGAAGCCGACGTTCATCGGTGTGGTGATCATGCTCGGACTGGTCGCGTTGATCGGTCTCGGTATGTCGTCACTGGCGTACGCTGCCGCCCTCGCGCTGAAGAGCGAGGACTCCTACGCTCCACTCATCTTCACGCTGTCGCTACCGCTCCTGCTCCTGAGCGGTGTGCTGTTGCCGTTGAACCTCGCACCGCAATGGTTGCAGGACATCGGGAAGGCAAATCCGCTCTCCTACGCCGTCAACGCCGCGCGCGATCTCTTCAACGGCAAGGGTGCCGACTCAGCGGTCTTCGAAGGGCTTGCCATCATGGCTGTGCTGGCTGTGGTGGGGGTCGTGATCGGCGCGCGCCGGTTCAGCCGGGCGATCGCCTGAGCCGCGCCCTCAGCTCTTGAGAGCGGGAGCGTTCTCAAAGCAGGAGCGGACCACCGCGCCAAGGCCTGGGAGACTGAAAGGCTTGGTGATCAGGTGGTTCGCTCCGGCGAGCCGGGCGCGCTCCACATCTGCGTCTGCCGAAAGCGAGGTGAACACGAGCACCGGCATCGAATGCGTCTCCGGCTTTGCGCGGATGCTTCTGCAGACCTCGATACCGTCAACCCCCGGCATCATGACGTCGAGAATCGCCAGATCGAACTGCTCCGTCTCGAGCACGGACAGCGCTTCGGTGCCGTCCTGTACCTCTCTGACTTCGAATCCTTCCATGCTGAGATACAGCCCGACGACGTGCAGCAGGCGCGGTTCGTCGTCAGCGAGAAGGATGCGCTGCTGGGTCAACGGATGCGGCCTCCAGGGCGCGTGGACAGGTGCGTCACGCCAGTATCGAGCGGGAGGCCCAATCGAATTGGGCGACCATCGTTCCGTCACCGGGTGGCGACATGTGGCCAGGGTTTGGGCGGCCCTGGAGCCGACTGTGCCGGATGATGTGGCCATGGTGGTCCTTCCGGCGTCCCGTGAACGAGGAATGACCATCAGTGGGTGATCCCGAAGCGCCTCGCCGGGGAGCTGCAAGGATCCTCACCGAACCCCGGCGCCCGGCATGGATCCGCGATATGCCATCGGCGCCGTGGCTCGCCGTCGGCACGGTGTGTGTCGGCGCGTTCATGGGCCAGCTCGACGCGAGCATCGTGGCCACCGCGCTGCCGGTCATCCGCACCAACCTACACGCATCCATCGCCGCTGTCGAATGGGTGGTGCTCATCTATGTGCTCGTGCTGGCCGGCACCGTCGCGGCAGTGGGCAAGATCGCCGATCGAATCGGCCGCAAGTTGCTCTACACCTATGGCTTCGCGATCTTCGTCGTCGGGTCCGCGGCGTGCGCGTTCGCGCCGTCGCTCGGACTGCTCGTGGCAGCGCGATTCGTGCAGGCGATCGGTGCCGTGATGCTCCAGGCCAACTCCTATGCGCTGATTCGCGACGTACTCCCGAGTTCGCGCCTCGGCGCGGGGCTCGGCATACAGGGCGCCGCGCAGGCGGTTGGCCTGAGCTTCGGCCCGGCGCTCGGCGGCGCGCTCACCGCGCTCGGTGGCTGGCGTCTGATCTTCCTGGTGAATGTGCCGATCGGCCTCATCGGACTCGGGCTCGGGTGGTTCCTGCTGCCGAGGAGCACGCATCACGACCCGGAGAGCCGCATCGATCCATCCGGGACACTCCTGCTCGCGGCAATTCCAGCCGCGCTGCTGGCTGCCCTGTCTTTCGCAGCGCAAGCGGACACACCGATATGGACCGAACCGATCCTGATCGGTGTCGCAGTGGTACTCCTCATCGCGGCAGTGCTGCGCCAGCGAGGTGTCCCCGGATCGGTGGTCGACGCGGGGCTGATTCGCGTTCCCGCATTCATCGCGGGCATCAGCGCGGCGTTGCTTTCCTACACCGTCCTGTTCGGGTGTTTGGTGGCGGTTCCCTTCTTCCTCGAGAACAAGCGCCACATCGATACGTTCACCGCGGGACTGGAGCTGACCGTTTTGCCGGTGACGCTGGCGCTCGTGGCGCCACTCGGCGGCCTGATCCGCGACCGCGCGGGACCTCGCGTGCCGACCGGCGCCGGGATGCTGATCACGGCAGCGGGCATGGGGGTGCTCGCGGCATCGGAGACGCGACCAGGTCTGCTCGTCGCGGGCCTGGTGATCGCGGGCGCCGGGATGGGACTCTTCGTGGCAGCCAACAACGCTGCGACCATGTTCGCCGCACCTCGGCAGCGTGCCGGGGCCGCCGGTGGGCTCCTCAACATGGCCCGCGGTCTCGGCACCGCGCTTGGTGTGTCGCTCACATCGCTGGTCTTCGCCACCGGGCGAGGCCTCACCTCGGTCGCGATCCTGCTGCTTGCACTCGCCGTGCTCGCCGGCGCCGTCAGCGTGACCTGGACGAAGTCGACGGCCGGCGAGCGATCCGCGGCCTGACGCGGCCCGACGTCGCGGAAGGCGCCTCCAGTCACCCGTCCTCGGGAGAGCACTACCGTTAGGCGGCGGCGGGCTCCGCGGGATACCAACGCTCGGGTCGTCCCGCTTTGCGCCGCGCGCGCCCCGTGCTCTCCAGCAGCACCAGGTGGGCGAGTGTCTCCCCGACGGCAGCCCGGCGCATGAAACCGCGGATCTGGCTCCAGTCCCGCGACCAGTGCATGTGCAGGGTGATGTCCCAGCAGGTTGCGCCGGGCGACGCCGCCACGACGGCGGCAGCCTCATCGAGGCGGCTGCGGTGATGCTCGAGCAGTTCGTCGACCCGAGCATCCAGCCCCCGGAAGCGCCATTGATGGGCGGGGAGCACCTCATCGACATCGAGGTCACGGACGCCTCGCAGCGCGTCGAGGAAGTCGGCGAGTGGGTTGATCGGCTGCTGCACGTGGACGGCCACGCTGGGACTGATCCGCGGGAGGACGTGATCGCCGCTGAACAGCAGCCGCCTATGCCGGTCGAGGAAGCAGACATGACCAGGCGAGTGACCTGGGGTGTGCAAGGTCACAAGATCCCAACCCGGAATGGGGACGGCCACTTGGTCCTCGAGGAGCACGTCGGGCTCAGCCACTGCGACGAGCTCGCGAATCCCCAACGAGGCGCTGGTGAGGTCGCCTCTGATCTCCTCGGGCACCCCGGCGACCACCAGGAGGTCGTCCATGTCGGCCATGAGCCGGTCCATGCCCAGCCCATACCTCCCGGTGATCAGCGCCGCGTCGGCCGGGTGGAGCGCCACCCAGGCCCCCGAGGCCTCGCGCAACCGGCCGGCGAGCCCGTAGTGATCGGGGTGGATGTGCGTGATGAGGATCGCCTGCACATCACTCGGCGTGTAGCCAGCGACCGCCATCCCCGCCACGAGCTCGCTCCATGCCTCCTCGGTGCTCCACCCGGTGTCGATCACGGCAAGGCCGCGGTCCAGCTCCAGCAGATAGACGAGGACGTAGCGCAGCGGGTTGTTCGGTATGGGCACCGGCACCGACCAGAGGCCGGGACGCACGCGCTCCACCTCGGGAAGTCCGACGGAATCCCAGGAGCGCCGCTGGTCGATTCCGGTGACTTCGACGCCGCCCACGCGCCCGGTCTCAGCCCTTGCCGATCGGATTCGCGGCGAGGTGGTCGAGCACCACGTCCGCCACATCGTCCCAGTGCTCGTCAGGGATCCAATGCGAGCCGCCCTCGAGCTCGAGCAAGTGGTAGTCGCCCGTGCAGTGTTTGGCGGTGAGCTCGGTTGCCTCGCGCGTGAACACCGGCTCCTGGTCTCCCCAGATATGCAGCACGGGGATGCCGACCGAGCCCGACGGCACGCGCTCCTCGCCCATCGCTCGATACCAGTTGAAGGCGCCGGTGGGGCCGATGGCTCGAAGCGCGGCCACGTCGCGATGGGCGTGCTCCGGGCTGAGCCCGGTCGCGGTGAACACGGTCTCGGCGACGATCCCGCCCGCTGCGTCGAAGAGCGTCTCCGCGACATGGGGGAGGCGCATCGCCCCGATGTACGCCATTCGGACTCGCTGCTTCGCGCCGTGGAGGGCCTCGCGCAGCGCGGCGCTGTGCGGTGTGGCAACGGCGATGAGCGATCGGACGCGCTGGGGATGCGTTCCCGCAAGGGTCCAGGCCACAACGCCGCCCCAGTCGTGGCCGGCGAGGTGGAAGCGCTCGCGTCCCAGGACGGAAGCGATGGCGAGCGCGTCCTCGGTGAGCTCACTCATCCGGTACGCATCGACAGCGGCGGGATACGCTCCGGCGGAGTACCCACGCTGGCTCGGCGCCACGGCCCGGTAGCCGGCGTTCCCAAGTGTTGTCAGCGCGTTGTGCCAGCACGTGGCCATCTGGGGGAAGCCGTGCAACAGGAGGACCAGCTCGCCGTCCGCCGGGCCTGCGATGAGCGCGTCAAAGCGCAGACCGCGCGCAGCTATGGTCGTGTGTTTCACCGCCACTGCATGGGAGCGTACCAGGCAGGCCGGCGCCGCACTCCGCAGCCGGCGCCGGTTGCGGCACCATGCCGTCAATGACCGATGCGCTCTTCACTCCCGACAAGGGTCGATTCATGCCCAGCGACCACACGCGTGGGCCCTGGGATCGCGCGGCGATGCACGGTGGGCCCCCGGCGGCGCTGCTGGGCCGGGCGATGGAAACCCTGGCGACGGACATCCCGATGGCGGTCGTCCGCACCACCGTCGAGATCTTCCGTCCCGTGCCGCTCCGACCCGTCGAGGTCAAGGCACGCATCGAGCGCGAAGGCCGGCGCGTCCAGCTGCTGAGCGCGACGCTCACCGACGGCAATACCGAACTCTGCCGCGCGACCGCGTGGCGAATGCGCATCGCCGACCTCGGCCTGGATGGGACCGAGTCCGAGATGCCGGTTTCCTCACCCGCCGAGTCGACGCCGCACGTGCCCGAAAGCAGCGATCCCGCATTCCATCGGACCGGGGTCGAGATGCGCTACGCGCATGGGTCTTTCGCTGAGCAGGGTCCGGCCGCAGCGTGGATCCGCCTCGCGATGCCGCTGGTCGCCGGCGAGACGCCGTCCCCGCTGCAGCGCGCACTCGCCGCAGCCGATTTCGGCAACGGCGTCAGCTCAGCCTTGCCCTGGGGAGAGTTCCGCTTCATCAACACTGACCTGACCGTCTACTTGCACCGCGAGCCGGAAGGTGAGTGGGTCTGCCTCGACGCCGCGACGGTTGTGGAGTCGCGGGGTATCGGCCTTGCGCAAAGTCAGCTCTACGACGAGCGCGGACCGGTCGGCCGGTCGCTCCAGGCGCTGTTCATCGATCGGGTGACCACCGCACCACCGAGGGTGTGAGGCCCGCGGATCAGGCGCCGAGCAGGCTCTGCACGCGCGGGTCATCGCGGATCGGAGTCAGGTCCGCGTCCTCGAGCGCGAACGGCACGAGGTCCGGGCTCACGCGCAGCGCTTCGCGCAGCAGCGGCAGGGCATCGTCGGCCCGTCCGTTGCGCCCATAGAAGCAGGCGAGGTTGTAATCGGCGATCACCTTCTCCTCGGGAAAGAGTTCGACACCGATTTGATACGCCCACAGCGCCACTGCTTCTGCGCCTTCGGGATCCTCATGCTCCCCCGCCCACGAGGACACGTGCTGCGCCACATGCCCGTGCCCGTTGCCGGGGATGAGGTGCCAGAGCGCCGAACCACCCGGCCGGTCGCGCAGCAGATTTTCCTCGCTGCTCGCGGACACGGCTTCCATCAAGGCCGCGTAACTCGCCGTCGCCCCGGCACGGACTTCGGCTGCGGACTCACCGCGGTGCGCCTCGTAGATGACCGCGTTGCGCGCGTCCAGGTCGCGATCGTCAACGGGTCCCTCTGGCTCTTCGCCGCGACCCACAGCATCAAGGATGTGTGCCGCGTGTTCGCGCCACGCGTTCAGGTGCGCGACGTTATCCTTCGCGGTCCACTGTCCCGCCACGGGCGTGGGCGTGTCATCGCACAATGCAAGCAGCGCCTCTTCCTTGGCGCGCGCCCGATCGAGCGATTCGAGCAGCCGGTCGCGCAGCGATGCTTCGGTCACGCGGGCAGCATAACGGCGCTCACCCCAGCGTCGCTCCACGCCGCCGCCATCTCGACGAAACGGCAGAGCGCATTGACCAGTCGCATCTGCTCGGGGGTGTGACAGCGAGCGCGGAGTAACTCCGGCGAGCACACCAGCACTGAGAGACCGCGCGCTCGCGATACCGCGACGTTGAGCCGGTTCAGGCTGAACAGGAACTCGAGGTTTCGCGGCAGGTCCTCGACGCTCGAGGTCGCCATCGAAAAGATGCTGACCGCAGCCTCCTGTCCCTGAAAACGGTCGACGGTGCCGACTCGCGCGCCGGCTGGCAACGCTTCGCCCAGACATGCCACCTGCGCGTTGTACGGCGCGACGACGACAATGTCGTCCAGCGTGAGTCGGCGCTCAATGCCCGCGCTGTCTCGCCACATGGAACTGGTCAGCTGATCGACGATCTCGCCCACCCGCGATGCCTCTGCGTCGGAGTGCACACGGTCGCCCGCGTGTACAACCGGCGCGGTGCGGAGCCCTGTCAGCAACGTCCTGTGTTCAAGCACGGCCTGGGTGGCGCACTCCGGTTCCGAGCCGAGCTTGCTCCCATAGAACGACCGCGAGACGAAAGCGCACACGTCCGGGTGCATGCGCCATGTGCGGTCGAGGAGCACGCCGCGATCGGGCGCGATGATCACGCCCCCACCGAGGAGATGGTCGAGGGCCGACACACCCACGCCGGTCGGGTGGCTTCCCTGCAGCGGCTGCGCAAGCTGGCGG
Organism: Candidatus Dormiibacterota bacterium; assembly: GCA_041691155.1. Classification (GTDB taxonomy): domain Bacteria; phylum Chloroflexota; class Dormibacteria; order Aeolococcales; family Aeolococcaceae; genus Palsa-851. The sequence continues at coordinate 14,026 of JBEPVD010000015.1, forward strand.
GGATCACCGACGAGGACAATGTGCTGCCCGGCACGTGAGACTGCGAGCACGTCGGCCAGCGACATCTGGCCGGCCTCGTCGACGATGAGGGTGTCGAAACGGCCCTCGACGCCCGGGCGCGCGAAATGCCACGAGGTCGCGCCCACGACGTCGACGGCCGCTTCATCAAGCGCGGCTTCGACGTCGCCGTTCGTCCTCGCCATGTGAATGAACTCGGTGCCCTCGCGCGATGACCGCAGGTGGAGCATCCGCGGCATCCAGCCATGCGCCGGCGCGAGCTCCTCGACTTTGGCGAGCAGCGTCCGTATGGCGCTGTGCGAAAGCGCCGTGACACCGATCGGCCCGCGGCCCTCCTTGAGCAAGGCGAGGATCGCCTCAGCGGCAGTGTGAGTCTTCCCGGCACCGGGCGGGCCCTGGATCGGCAGACAGCCCTCATCCAACGAAAGGATGAGCCGGATCGCCGCTGCGCTCGCCGATTCATCCGGTTCTCGAGCGGCACAGACGACCCCGTTCAGGAGCCGGGGTGGCACGCGAACGAGGAGGTCTCTCGCGGGCCGCCAATCGCCCACCGCGTCGATGCCGTTGGCCGCCACCCAACGGCCGAGGTCGAGCAGCGATTCCTGCTGCGCGTTGGTCGGAATCGGCCGTGCCGGGATCAAGAACTGCACCATTCCCAAGCGCGCACTGGCTGCGGAGCGCGACAGGGTGATCTCCCCGCGGCCCGAGTCGATCTCGATGACCTCCCCGACGGCAGCCGGGCCACCGCCCCTGGACTTCAACTGCGGATCGAGCGGATGGTCACCGGCCGCGATGTGGTGCTCCTGCGGTTCGAACCGGTAGCGCTCGATGGCGCGGCCTTCCTCGTCGTGGGCACCGATCAACGTCAGCGGCCCGAGCGCGTAGGTGTCCCGCTCGAGCTCCTCGCGCGTCATCGCCAGCTGGTCGAAGTGACGCCACCATCCCACCTTGCCTTCGCGCCGGTGAAACGAGAGCAGCGGCGCGAGCAGACCGGTCGCGCGCTGCGCGTCGGTCCGCTCCTCCGGGTCCTCTGGTAATGAAGTCAGCAGCGCGTCGGCGACGGCCTGCGTGGCAGCGATCTTCGCGTCCTGCGTCTCCGATGTCTCGTCGATCGTCGGCGGTCGTTCGATCGGCGCACCACGCAGTCGCTCCTCCTCGACACGACGTGCTTCGAGCCAGTTGCGCAGCAGGCGGGTCGACTCGCAGTCACGCTCGTTGTACAAGGCGATCTCGTCGAGGAGCTCGCTATTACCGCTACCGCCGTCCTCGCGGCTGACCAGCCAGCGCTCGTACATCACCATGCTGCCTGCGGCATCGGCGATCGACTCCGCGCGCGCCGGCATGTACAGCCGCTCCACTTTCTTGAGCGAATACGAGTCGGTGGAGAGGCGTATCCCCTGGCGAACCACGCGATAGAGATCGACGAGGATCTCGTTGCGCAGCAACCGATCCACCTCCTCCTCACGGGTGCCGTGACGGCTCATCAGCCGTCGCACCGCCGTCTTCTCGTAGGCGGCGTAGTGGTAAATGTGCATATCGGGAAAACGGTTGAGCTTTGCGATGGCAAAATCGACGAAATCCTCGAATGCCTGCCGTTCTCCGGCATCGTCGTGCCCCCACCAGGCGTGGTACTCACCGTTGGGCTCGACCGCCCCGAAGAGATACTCGAGCGGTGTGTCACGCGCAAGTCCGTCGCCTTCCATGTCGAAAAAGATGTCCCCCGCCGACGGCGACGGCAGCGAGCAGAGCCCCAGTCCAACCTCCCAGGCGTCGAGCAGTTCGTGGCGCGGCGAGCCGTCCGGGTAGGGGCCCTCATGCTGGAGCGCTGCCTGCGCGCGCAACTCGCGAAACGTTGCGGGGTCCATGTTCCCCGGTGGGTCTCGGTCGGGCGACTGCTGCGCCAGGGCCGTCATGGTCGGAACGCCGTACGACCGCAGGGCGACCGCCTGTCCGGATCGCATACGCGCGACCTGGGACAGATGATCGTCGTTGCGCCGCTGCGCGACGCAGCGTGCGTTATACCCGCAGGTGTTGCAGTGGTCGACGGGGTTGGGATAAGTGTCACCGACCTCGACGAGCATCGTCGTCTCGAAATCGCATTTCACAGTCGCGTGGTACGCGGAGAATTCGTCCAGGCGGTACGAATGCTCAACGCCGTCGCCGAGGATGACGTGCATCATGGCGGGAGCGGTTCCCTGGAGCCGGTCGAGATGCGCCGAGTACTCGCACAGTTGCAGCAACGCTTCGGAGCGCACACGACGGGCCAGCTTGGCGTCGGCGGCCTCGTAGGAGAACGGCCAGCGAGCACTCGGCGTCTCGACCCGCAGCAGGAAGTCCGCCCGGCCCATCCATCGGCCGTCAAAGAACGTGGGCTGATAGATGACGTCGTAGCCGGCGCTCATCGCCTGGACGGTGTCGGCTTCCAGCGCGTGCAGCTCGGATGCCGAGCTCGCGAATCGATCCTGTTCGTCGTCGAAGGCCTTGATATGCAGACCGCGCGCTCGCAGAGCCTCGAGGTGGCCCTGTTCGTGCCCGGCGCCGAGCCGGGAGAGCACTTCGCTGAGCGCCGACTCATCGCGCTCGATGACCTCACCGCCGGCGGCCCGCCGCTTCAGTGTCACCAGGTGACCGCAGGCGAGAAAGTCGCAGAGGTCGGTCGCCGTGTAGACGGGCCTGCCGTCCTTGAGGTAGCGCATCAGCGCACCATCCTCGCGCGCCGGAGGCCGCGTTCGCGCGGAAGGGGGAGGCTGAGCTGGCGGCTCGACCGCCGGTCCGTCCGTGCTCGATCGGGTGGCGGGCCGGATGTGCCGGCGAGCCTGGTCGAGCGTGCGGATGCGGTTCCGAAGAGGTCGGCTCTCGCGGCCAGGAGCGCCTGAGCGCGCCGGAGATACGAACCCTCCGGCGTCACATCGCTGTCGGCCGGTGTCGTCGCGGAGGTGGCCATGCCGAGACGATGCGGGGGCACCGCGACAGGTGCCTGTCGCGATAGGGTGCGCGGATGGCTGTGGAGATCAAAATCCGGCCGGTCCGCGCCACCGAATACGCCGCCGCCGGCGAGGCGACCGCCCTCGCGTACCAGGAGTTCGCACCGTCGAGATCGCCGGGATGGCGCGCCTACATCGCGAGGATCGCCGACGTCGCCGCCCGCGTTGACCGGACCACGGTGCTGGTCGTACATGTCGACGGCGTCCTCGCGGGGTCGGCGACGCTGGAACTCGACCAGCGCATGAATACGTCAGCCGTACCACTCGCCGAAGACGAGGCGCACCTCCGCATGCTCGGCGTCCACCCGGACTTTCGTGGACGGGGCGTGGGACGAGCCCTGGTCATCGCCTGCATCGACCTTGCGCGAGCGCGCGGGAAACACCGGCTGACCCTCGACACGTCCCCGGTGATGCTCGCCGCCCAGCAGATGTACGCGGCGATGGGCTTCGCCGCAACCGGCGCGTACCGCACCCCGGACGGCGTCGACCTGCTCGGCTACAGGCGCGACCTCGTGTCAGAGGCCTCGACGACTCGCTAGGCTCATCGCGTGCCAGGCGACTACGAGAAGGGAGAGAAGGAATACCGCGTCATCAAGCTCTACGCTCGCCTGTGCGAGACGGAGAGGGGCCTGTCGACGCGGCAGCTTGCCGAAGAGCTGGAGGTCGAACAGCGAACCATCCAGCGCTACGTCGCCACCCTGCGCGACAGCGCCGGCATCGACATCGAGTCCCATGGCGGTCGGTGGCGCATCGGCAAGCGCAGCCTGCTCCCTCCGCTCCAGCTTGATCAGTACCAGGCGACACTCCTGCTGGTCGCGGTTCGCCTCTTGCAGCAGGTCCGCACCGAGCAGGATCCCGCCCTCATCGGTGCGCTCGCCCAGCTGTCGCGCGCGCTGAGCGTCCCCATCGTCAGCGAGTACCTCCTGCGCACACTCGCCGCAGCCGAGCGGCAACCGTCGAACAGCGCGCGCTTGAAGGTCGAGCGCGCGGTCATCGACGGCTTCGTGCATCACCGTGAGGTCGAGGTCCGCTACGTCGACGGCAAGGGGAACGAAAGCAAGCGCGAGTTGCGCCCGTACTTCATCCAACCGACTGCGGAAGGACGCCACATCTACGTGCTCGCACGTGATTCCGTCTCTCGCGAGGTGCGCTCCTGGCGTCTCGATCGCATCCGCGACGCCCATGTCCTGCCCACGACGTTCACGGTCCCCGAGGGGTTCGACATCGACGCCGCCCTCGGCGCCTCCTGGGGCATCTGGCAGGGTCAGGTCGGCGATCGAATCGTGCTGCGCTTTCCCGCCGCGGTTCGCCAGTGGGTGGATGAAAGCCCGTGGCCGGCGAAGACAAGGCGGAAGGACCTGCCCGACGGCAGCATCGAGGTCCGGCTGGAGGTGGCCGGCGAGGCCGAGATGCGACCCTGGCTCCTGCGCTGGGGCGAAAACGTCGAGGTCGTGGGGCCGGAGTCGCTGCGGACCTTCATGGCGGAGACCCATGCGGCGGCGGCGGCACTGTACGCGTCGAATCACCGTGATCGGGGTAGAAAATAGCCATATGGACGACAAGATCACCCTCACCGACGACGAATGGCGTCAGAAGCTCACCCCTGAGCAGTACAACGTGCTCCGCAAGGCGAGCACCGAGCGCGCCTTCACCGGCCAGTACGTGCATGTGGACGACAAGGGCGTCTACCACTGCGCAGGCTGTGGCGCCGAGCTCTTCAACTCCGACACCAAGTTCGACTCCGGCACCGGCTGGCCGAGCTTCTACGAGCCGATGTTCGAAGGTGCGGTCGAGAAGCACCGCGACTGGAGCATGGGTCTCCCGCGCACGGAGATTCGCTGCGCGAAGTGCGGCGGCCACCTGGGGCACGTGTTCAACGACGGACCGCAGCCGACCGGGGAGCGCTACTGCATGAACTCCTGCGCCCTCAAGCTGGAAAAGACCCCCAGCTGATCACGCAGCTGGAGCCCTCGGCCCGGGCTCGCGCTGTACTCGAACAGACCTTCGGCTTCGCCGACTTTCGCCCCGGACAGGCGGATGTCATTGCCGCGGCCGAGGCGCAGTCGGACGTGTTGTTCGTTGCCCCGACCGGCTCCGGCAAGAGCATCGCGTACTGGGTCCCCGGCGTTGTGGGTGGTGGGCTGACGCTGGTCGTCTCACCGCTCATCGCCCTGATGGTCGATCAGGTGGCCCGTCTCAATGCGCTGGGTATCCCGGCGGCGTGCCTGCACAGTCAGGTGAGCGCCGCGACCCGGGCCGAGGCGATGCGAGCGGCACTCGCGGGCGAGTTGCGCTTCCTGTACCTCGCGCCGGAGCGGATCGGCGCGGCCGGTGTGCTCGACAGCCTCGGCAAGCTCACCGTCGCGCGCTTCGTCGTTGACGAGGCGCATTGCATCTCGAGCTGGGGACACGACTTCCGGCCCGACTACCGTCGCCTCGGGGACGCCATTGCGGCGTGTGGCCGGCCTCCTGTCGGAGCGTTCACCGCGACAGCAACCCCGCGCGTTCGGCAGGACATCGCCGCGAGCCTTGGGCTCCGAGCGCCGGTTGAGCGCGTCAGCGGATTCGTGCGCGAGAACCTGACCATGTCCGTCGTCCGCTGCCGTGGTGTGGCGGACAAGCGCAGCGCACTTGCGGGACTGGTTCGACGCGACAGCGGTCGCGCGCTCATCTACTGCGGCAGCCGGAAGACGACGGAGGCCGTGACCGAGACGCTGTCGCAGGCAGGCGTGTCGGTCGCCGCGTATCACGGTGCGCTCGACGGCGATACGCGTCAGCGCGTCTATGAGCGCTATGCGTCGGGTGATCTGCACGTGATCGCCGCCACATCGGCGTTCGGCATGGGCGTCGACTTTCCGGATATCCGTCGCGTCATCCACCACGATTTCCCTGGAAGCATCGAGGAGTATTACCAGCAGGCAGGGCGCGCGGGACGCGACGGCGAACCGTCCGAATGCATCCTGCTCTACAGCGCCGCGGATCGACAGCTGCAGGAGTTCTTCATCGAGCAGGCCTTCCCGGAGCGCGACACGGTTCGCTCGGTGTATCGAGAATTGTTGCGCGAGGGCAGCGATGCGATCGATGACTGGGACCGTCGCGGTGTCGCCGCCAACGCAGCGCGCGCCGCACTCGACCTGCTTCGTCGCGCCGACGTGATCCAACCCGACGGCAGCATCCGGCGCCTGACTGGTGCGCCAGTCGACTTCGACGAGCAGGCATTGCTCAAGGCCAACGCCTACGCGCGCGTCAACCAAGTGATGGACTATGCGGGCTTTCGGGGGTGCCGGCATGCGCGCATTGCCGATTACTTCGGTGAGGAAGGTGTTGCGCGCACCTGCCACGCCTGCGATAACTGTCTCGACGAAAACCGCTCGCCTCTCGTGGTCGTCGACGCGGCGGATGTCGGGGCGGTGCTTGCCTGCGTGGCGCGATTCGATGGACACCTCGGCGGCGTCCGGCTCGCGTCAATCCTTCGCGGTACCACCGACACCTGGACGTCGTCGCGTCAGTGGGTTACGGAGTTGGCGTTTTTCGGCGCACTGCGAGCCTGGGAACTGGAGCGCATTCGCGACCTGCTCGAGCGACTCGTCGAAGTCGGCTGCGTCAGCCGCGGGCACGGGGAGAAGCCGACACTCGGGATCACCGTACGCGGCAGCGCAGTGCTTCGCGGTGACGATGACGTCCAAGTGGACATTGCCGCGCAAACACGACGGCCGCAATCATCAAGTCGCGCCAAGAGCGCCGGCGGGAGCGCGCTCGACGCCGATACCAGTGACGAAGTCCGCGCCCGATTCGAGGCGCTGCGGGGCTGGCGACTCGAGATCGCGCGCAACGCTCAATTGCCGCCGTATGTCGTATTCCACGACCGCACTCTCGCCGAGATCGCGCATCGACGACCGGCTTCGATGGCGGCGCTGGGAACGATCTCTGGGGTGGGCCCGGCAAAGCTGGAGCGCTATGGGGAGTTGGTTCTCACGGTCCTTCGCGACCGCGACTGATGGGTTAGCCAGACCCTCGGGACTACCTCCAAAAATCATGAAAACGAACTGCTACCCGCACTAGCGCCGTAAGCCGCAAGGACTCGCGAGCATCGGCAAAAGCGAATCGCCCCCGACATCCTCCGTTGGGTGGCTGAGGACTGCTACTGGCCCGCCCCCCCACAAGCTGGAGCTTCCGCGGGCTCGCATGATTGCGATCCGCCGATCGTGATGTTCTCGGTAGGCCTGGGGGTGGGGGCGTTGTGAGTTCCCGGATGGCTGAGAAAGATCACGACCATCAGAGCAGCCAGCGCGACGACGGCGATCGCAGCCGCGATCCGTGCCTTCACGGTCCTCACGCTCGCATGCTCGCGCGCTCACGGTGTGGGAATCGGGCACCAGGACCGTGACGACCCCGCACGGGTTCACGGCGTGCCCTCGATGCCTTTGTGGCGCCACGACTGTGTTCGTGCGCCCGACTATCGGCTCATTATTGCCGCGGTGGTCGTCAGTTGATCACGCGCCGGCGATCGACAGCTTCACCTGACCCGTCGCATACGCCGGCGGCCAGACAACGACGCTCACCCGGGGCGCCTGCCACTGCCATACGACCGCAGCAGCGCGCACGTTCTGGCCGAGCCGATCCGGTGATGTTGAGAAGAGCACGCCGCCGCCGTTAGGAAGGCTGCCGTTGGGCAGATCCAGCGTCCGCGCTGCGGCGGCGATGCTCCGCGCGCTACCGCTCTGGGCCTTGTCGAGCACATCGGCAAACAGCACCCATGCAGCGCTGAAGCCGGCGATCCCCTCCTCGTCGGGCACGGCTTGACCGGTGCGGTGCTTCCACATCGCGGCGAACTTGTTGTACAGCGCGCGCGCCTGCGGGTCGAGCGCGTTCGGGTTGAAGTTGGCTTGTGGACGATCCGATGCGAAGACCCCGACCGCGCCAGACCCGAGCACGTTGCCGAAGTCCTGGTCGCATTGCGCCATCGTGGTGCCCATGAACACTTTCACCTGCAGCCCCGCGGCAAGGAACGCACGCCGGAACGCGATGCCGTCCTGAATGTGTGACGAGAGCACCAGGATGTCCGGCTTGTCCGTCGCGAGTGCCGTCATGACCGGCGCCCAGTCCGGCGTGTACGGGTTGTAGATGGATTCGCCGCTGATGCGGAGCCCCCCGGCCTCGAGTGCGGCGCGCGTCGCGTCGGCGACCGAGTGCCCGTACTCATCGTCAGCGGTGACGAACGAGACGCGCAACTTCTTGACGGGAATGCCGAGACGGGGCACCAGCTGACTGATGATGAACTCGCCGGAGTTGCTCCCCAACTCGGCACCGTCGACACCGACACGGAAGACCAGCGGCGAGCCCTGTCCGGTCACACGATCGGCGACCGCCCCGGTCTCCCAGTAGACCATGCCGTCGGCCGCCACCGCAGCGGCCGCGGGGATCGAGAGCTGCGACGAGTATGCGCCAATCACGGCAGGAACTCCGTCGGCATGGAGACTCGACACCGCAGCGGCGATCTGGCTCTGCTCCTCGACGTTGCGGACATCGATGGAGATCGGGTGCCCATTGACGCCCCCGGAAGCGTTGACCATCTGCGCGGCGAGGGTCGCACCGATGTACTCGTCAGTGGACTCCGGTGTGGTGCTCCCGGAGAGCGGGAAGATCGCGCCGATCCGAAGCGGCACCGGCCCTGCCGCGGCAGCGCTCGCGCAGGCTGCCGCAAGCCCAGGCAGGATCAGCGCAGCGAGCAGTCCCAGGGAGCGAGAACGTCCGGCGCCGGAATCCGGTTGCACCGGCCGATCTTAACCCTCGCCGCCGTGCGGCAGGGTGCGTGCGATTTCACGGCGCTCTGCCCGGACTCTGCGCCGGCGCGCTCCGAGCGCCTCCGCGAGGCGCACCAGGACATAGATGCCGGTCGAGATGGTCGTGATGTAAAAGCTCACCGGGTAGGGTGTGAAGTACGCGACGAAGAGGCCGATCCACGTGGACGCGAGCGCGATCACAACGCCGACAAAGAGCGCCTGGAGCGGACTGCGGCAGACCCGTTCGGCGATCGCTGCCGGGGTGACCACGAGCGCGAAGATGAGCAGGATCCCGACGACCTGCACGGAGACGGCGACCGCGAGGCCGACCGTCATGACGAACCCGATCGACAGCGTGCGCACCGGCACACCTCGCGCTTCAGCGACATCCTCGTCGATCGATGCGAACAGTAACGGTCGGTACATCGCCGCGATGAGTACCAGCGTGACCACACCGATGACCAGCGTCAGTCCCACCTGACTCTGCTCGACCCCGAGAATCTGACCAAACAGGATCGAGACGACGAAGTTCGCGTCGAATCCTTTGTAGAGGGCCAGGAACAACACGCCGAGCCCGAGCGCGAAGGCAAGCACGATGCCGATCACCGTGTCGCGATCATGCAGGCGTCGCCCGAGCGCCCCGACCACGCCACCCGCGCACACGCAGGACACGACGAGCCCGACGATGGGTTGGAGTCCGATCAACGCAGCACCTGCAGCACCGGCGAAGCCGATGTGTGAGAGCGCATGCGCGGCAAACGCGGTACGCCGAAGGATCACGAAGTAACCGACCACACCGGCCACCACCGACACGATCGCACCGACCTCGAATGCGCTGACCATGAACTGGTACGACAGCATCTGGCCGATATCCGAGAAGAGATTCCAGGTGAACATCGCGTCAGTGCCCGTGCGCGTGGGGATGCGCGGTTTCCTCGTCGAGTCCCACGACGAAGCGACGGCCACGGCTGTCGGTCAGCACCTCGATCGGAGCGCCGTAGAGCGCTGAAAGCACGGGGCCGGAGACCACCTCATCGGGTGTCCCGGTCGCGACGCCGCCACCGGCCACGTAGCAGACCCGGTCGATCGCGCGACGGAGCGGATTGAGATCGTGCGCGACCAGCATGACCGCGATCCCGCGGTCGCGAGCAACGTCCTCAATCACCTCGACCATCGCGGCCTCGTTGCGCACATCGAGATTGGCGAGCGGCTCATCGAGCAACAGCAGTTTCGGACCGCCGACCAAAGCCTGCGCGAGCAGCAGGCGCTGGCGTTCGCCGCCCGACATCTCGCTGACGCGACGCCCGGCGTACTCGGTCGCCCGCACCGCGCTGACGGCAGTCGCGACGGTGGCCTGCAGGTCGCGCGACTGCATCGGCAGCCGGAATCCCCAGCGGTGACCATCGATGCCGAAGCCGACGAGGTCGGTGCCTCGCACCGCCGCGCCGGCATCGAGCGTGCGGCCCTGGGGGACGTACCCGATCTCAGGGCTGCCTCGCCGTGGCGGCGACCCGAGCACCGTCAACTCCCCCGCCAGGGGCGGCAGCAATCCCAGCAGCATGCGGAGCAACGTCGACTTGCCTGCCCCGTTCGGGCCGAGCACCGCGACGAACTCGCCCTGGGCGATCGAGAAGTTCGCCCCACTCCAGACCGTGTGCCCCGGGTAGCCGGCCGCGAGATCAACCGCAGCGATCACTGGGACGCCCGGCGCCGGGACGATCTCGCTCACTGGCCGAGCACGCCGGCGTTCAGCCCATGGATGACCGCACTCAGCTGGCCGCGCATCCACCCTTCGAACGTCGCCATCGGAGGCTGAATTGTCTCTGACACGCCGATCGCCGGAATGCCTCGCTGCGCGGCCTCCTCCTTGAGCTGGGTCGTGAGGGGCGTCACCGTCTGGCTGTTGAACACCAGCACTCGGAAGGAATTGGCGCGGATCTGGTCGGTGAAAGTCACCACGCTCGATGCCGGAGGATCGTTGCCCTCGGCGACCGCATCCATGAACGTTTGTGGGGTGACGAGGTCGAGCTGCGTGACCTGCGCCATGTACTGGAAGATGCTCTCGGTCGACGCCACCGGCATATTCGCGAAGTGTTGCTGGATGTAGGCGACGCTCTGTTTGTACGGTGCGAGCAGCAACGTGAAGGCGGACGCCTGCGCCTCGAAGTACGCGAACTCGGCAGGCCGCAGCGCTTCGTAGGCGGTCGTGATTCGCGCGACAACCTGATCGACAAACCCGGGGTCGTACCAGAGGTGCGGATTGTCGCCAGGGACCTTGCCGACCAGGTTCGCGACGTCGAGCACCTTGCGACTCGCCTCCGGCTGAGCGGCCAGCAGCTGGTCGGCCCAGGTGTCGTACCCGGCGCCGTTGACGATGACGTAGTTGGCCGACGCCATCAGCCGGGCATCGGCGGGGCTGCTCTCGTATTCATGGGGATCCGCGTTGGGATCGCTGACGATGCTGGTCACCTGGACCTGGCTCCCACCGAGCTGCGCCGCGATGCTGCCCCACGTGTTCTCAGCGGCGACGACCACGAGCCGGCCACCCTTCGATGTATGGCCGACACCACCGCCGGCTGCGCAGCCCGAGATCAGTGAGGGCACCACCAGGGCCGCGAGCAGCGTGAGAGCGGTCGGTCGGCGAGTCATGAGACCGGAGTCTACATGACACTCAGTATCGTTTAGCCGCGCAAGCTCATCAATGCGACCAGTTCGTCATGGAGCAGCCCGTTGCTGGTGACGACGTTCCCGGAATCGATCCGACCAGCCCCTGCGAAATCGCTGAACCGTCCGCCCGCCTCGGTGACGATGACCTGCACGGCGGCCACGTCCCAGGGGTTGACTCGTGCCTCGACAGCGACGTCAATGACCCCTTCGGCGACGAGCATATGCGACCAGAAATCACCGAACGCCCGGAATACCCGCGCCCGGTCCAGCAGTGCGCGGAAGCCCGGCTCCGCCGGGTCCGATGCGAAGTCGCGAACGTCGGTGCAGGAGACGTACGCGTCCTCGAGGTTGGCGGTTCGGGATACGTGTACGCGCTGCCTGGAACCGGTGAACGCGCCCTGACCGGTCGCCGCCCACCAACGCCGGCCCAACGCGGCAGCGGACACCACGCCGCAGACGGCATGCTCACCCCGGACCAGCGCGATCAAGGTGGCCCACACCGGAACGCCGTTGGCGTAGTTCACCGTCCCGTCGATCGGGTCGAGCATCCATCGCCACTCCGTTTCGCCCTCGCCCCCGTACTCCTCGCCGACGATTGCCTGCTCGGGACGCAAGCGCTGCAGTGCTTCACGCAACGCCTCCTCGGTGGCTTTGTCGGCGTCGGTCACAGGACTGCTGTCGGACTTGGTCTCGACGCGCAGATCCGGAGCGCGAAAACGAGCGAGCGTGATCGTGTCGGCGATATCCGCCAGTTCGAGGGCTATCTCGAGGTGGGACTTCATGGTTGGACCACTAGTTTCGCGAGCGGTATGGGCGATGCGTCGGACGGCGCCGGCGCATCGGCGGCTGGCAAGGTGCGGAGGAGATCCACCGTCACCAAGCCCACGACGAAAGCCAGGATCGCCGAGGACGTGATGCCCTCGATATCCCCCCACACGCCGGAGGCGCCGCTCGCGACGATATTGGTGAGCAACGTGTCCGCGGTGAGTAACAGCGGCACGAGCACGCGCCAGTTGCGCGCGGTGCCTGGGCGCGCGAGCCACCACACGACTCCGAGCACGTACGGCTCGAAGAGGTAGTAGGGGAACACGGTTTTGGCGAACAACGGGAAGGTGCAGGACGCGATGAGCAGCAGACCGAGGAGTCCTGCGGTTGGTGTCGCGAGGTCCGGCCGGCAGCGCAGGGCGAACGCAGTGATCACCGTCGCGACAGCCGCCGCACAGTACACGTCGCCGTGTTGGGCTATTCCTGCGAGCGACGTGTCGCGCGCAACGATCCAGAACGACCCGCCGCCGATGGGCAGACTTCCCCGATACGTGATCAGCGAATGCACGACCGCGGGCGCGTCGGCAATGACGAAGGGCGCAAGCCCAGCCGCGACAGTGACGGCGAACGCGACCGTGGTAACCAGCGTCGCTGCCGGCCGACGTCTTGCCAGCAAACCCAGCAGGAACGGAATCAGCAAGACTGCCGCCGTTGTGCGAGCGAGCACGGCGGCGCCGATCGCGACGCCGGAGCCGATTTGTCGCTCGGCGAGTGACCAGCGCACCGCGAGCAGGACGAGGCAGAGCTCGACAGGCTGCTCGATGTGACCGAAGTCGAGGCCGGAGATCCACAGCGTGGGGGCCAGCAGAATAGTCGCAGCGGCGACTCGGCGCCACTCGAGCGCACCGCGAGCAACGGCGATGAGCGTCACCGACTGGTATGCCAGCAGCAGCGCGAACGCCGCCACCATCGTGTCGGTCAGCGCGGCGCGAGTACGCAGGTCGGCGGCCCATCCAAGGACGTTCGCGAGCGCCGCCACTGGAACGAGCGGCACGAGCCCGAGCGGACCGTTCGCGTTCGGATAGAGCTCATGGCCGCGAGACGCGTAGATGAGGAGCGGATGTCCGGCGACCACGGTCTGTGCCGACGGCCAGAAGAAGATGTCGAGGTCCGATGGTGCGGTCTTCAGGGCCAGCCCACCAAGCGCCCAGGCAACGATGTAGAGCACCGCGAGGCCCGGTGTGATGACGCGCCAGCTCATCGGCGCCATTCTGCCCGGTCGCGGTGGCCGCAGCGAGGCACCAATCGACTTCGCGGTACGGCCCGCGCTTCGTTGCTCGTACGCTGCCTGCGATGAGTGATCCGGTCAACGACCTGCTCACGCCCGCCAGCACGGTCGCGCTCCTGCGCGACGTCGAGGGAGGTGTCGAGGTCTGCATGCTCCGGCGCCCGAACCTGAGCAGTTTCGCCGCGGACGCCTTCGTCTTTCCGGGCGGCGCGGTCGACGAGAACGACGGAGCCGGCGACTCGGCCTACATGATGGCCGGAGTCCGCGAAGTCCTGGAGGAGGTGGGCATTCTCATCGGGGGCTCAGCGCCGGGAGGCGGTGATGACGAGCTCGACGCGCGCATCGCCTTGACGCGCGCCGAGGTGCTCGCAGGGTCGGACTTCGCAGAGACGCTCGCCGCGCACGACCTCGTCGTGACCCCGGAGCGCCTCGTCTACATCGGGCACTTCATCACACCGCCACGTGAGGGGCGTCGCTACGACACTCGCTTCTTTGCGCTCCCGGTCCGCAATCGCCAGGAAATACGCGTGCATGCGGCGGAGGCGGTCGAAGGCGGCTGGCACCGTCCTGAATCGATGCTGTCCCTCACGATGCCGGCGATCATGCCGCCCACACGCATGCTGTGCCACGAGTTCGCGCGATTGGGTTCCGCGCAGGCGATCGTCGACACCCTGGGTGCTCACCCGATCGAGGTGACGACCATCACACCGGAGATCATCGCCACCTGGCTCGCGCTCGAGCACGAGCCGACCGCGCCGCCGTGAACGCAACGACGCGTCTGCTCGCCCCGAACCCGTCAGTGTTCACCGGGCGTGGGACCAACACCTACCTGGTCGGCAGCGGGCCATCGCTGGTGTGCATCGACCCGGGGCCGGACGACGACGCCCATCTCGCCGCCATCATCGCTGCGGCTGAGACGCGAGACGCGCGCATCGACGTCATTGCGCTAACCCACTCGCACTCCGACCATCGGCCGCTCGCACGCCGGCTCGCGGCGGCAACGGGAGCAACCGTGCGCTGCTTCGACCCGTCGGCCGGTGACGAGCACGCCGTCGCTCTGGGCGATGGCGACATCGTGCGCAGCGGTGACACACACCTTGCTGCGGTGCACACCCCGGGCCACACCCGCGACCATCTCTGCTTCTTCGACGCTGCATCGCGGACTATGTACACCGGTGATCACATTCTCAACGGCACGACGTCCGTGGTGATCCCTGGCGACGGGGACATGACCGAGTACATGGAGTCATTGCGCCGCATTCAGTCGCTCGAGCCGGCGACGCTCTACCCCGGGCACGGTGAGCGAGTCGATGACGCCGCGGCCCTGATCGCCGAGTACATCGCGCACCGACAGGAGCGCGAAGCGCAGGTGCTCGCCGCAGCGCAGGGCCGTCCCGCGTTCACCCCGATGGACCTGGTCCCGACCCTGTACGCCGGTTACCCGGAGGCTGTGTATCCGCTTGCCGCGATGACGGTCCAATCGCACCTGGAGAAATTGGTTCGTGACGGACGTGTCGACCAGGTCGATGCCGGCAATGGTGACTCCCCACCGCGCTTTCTGGCGCGTCGCGACTGATCAGCTTCTGCGGATCTTCCCAAGCGCGGTGCGGTCGAGATGGTCGACGATGATCACTTCGCGCGGGAGTTTGTGGCGCGCCATCGTCGTGGCCGCAAACTCGCGAAGGGATTCGAGCGATGGGGGCGCCGACGCGTTGCGCGGCACCACGCGAGCGACCACGCGCTGGCCCCACTCGCTGTCGGTCGCGCCGGAGACCAGGACTGCCACGACATCCTCGTGTCGTGAAAGCGCTGTCTCGACCTCCGCGGGCCAGATCTTCTCCCCACCGCTGACGATGACGTCGCCGAGCCGGCCCTTCACCAGCACCGTTCCGTCGGCGGTGACCTCGCCACCGTCGCCAGTGCGGAGCCAGCCGTCCTCGGTGAATGCAGCCGCAGTGGCCTTGGGATCCAACCGGTAGCCGCGCATCAGGGTGGCTCCGCTGACCAGGAGTTCGCCGGTGGGCGCGCAGCGAACCGAAACGCCCGCGAGCGGCCGTCCGCCGTACACGACACCGCCGCACGTCTCGGACATCCCGTAGGTCTGCACCGCCCGCACGCCTGCACTGGCGGCGCGAATCGCCAACCCGGCATCCATGCCGGAGCCGCCGATGAGCACCGTCCGGAAGTGACTCAATCCCGCTTCGGCGTCGAGGAGGCGAACGAGCTGGGTCGGCACCATCGACGTGAACCGCGCGTCAGTGGTCGCGGCAACCACTGCCGGGCTGAGCCGGCGGCGAAAGGTGATCGGGGCACCGAGGAGCAGGTGCCGGTACACGACGAGGAGCCCGCCGATGTGGGCCAGCGGCAGGCATGACAGCCACCGGTCCTTGAGGCGGGCTCCGATCGCGCTTGCCGATGCAGTGATCGCCGCCTCGAGCGATGCCATCGTCAACTCGGCAAGCCGTGGCTGTCCCGAAGTCCCCGAGGTGGCAATCACCAGCGCGACCTCGGGATCGACGGCGACACCGTCGACGCGACGGGTCCCGTCAGCGTCGATCACCACCGTCGGTCGTGCGCGGTCGAGCAGGGCCTGCTGTTCGGTCGGTGACAACCGCACGTCGACCGGGAGCACGGCGGCGCCGATCTCCCGCGCTGCGCGGAGCACGGGAATCCACGAACGCCCTGGGGGGAGCGCAACCGAGATGAGATCCCCGGATCGGATGGCGTGCCCCAACGCAGACGATGACATCGCCGCCGAGGGTACCCCGGCCGCCCGCCCGGAGCCCGTCGGGATACCATCCGAAGCGTCCGATTGAGTTCAGCGTGAGGTGTATCGCATCGTGGAATGGGTCGCATCCGGCGAGTGGGAAGACATTCGCTATGAGACCGCGGGCGGCATCGCCAAGCTGACCATCAACCGGCCCGAGGTTCGCAACGCCTTTCGACCGACCACGCTCTTCGAGCTCACTCGAGCGTTCGAGCGCGCCCGCGACGATCCTGAGATCGGTGTGATCATCCTCACCGGCGAGGGCACCAAGGCCTTCTGCTCGGGTGGTGACCAGCGGATTCGTGGCGACGACGGCTACCGCGACCCGTCCGGTATCGGCCGGCTCAACGTGCTCGACCTGCAGGTGCAGATCCGCCGTTTGCCCAAGCCGGTGGTCGCGATGGTGGCGGGATTCGCCATCGGCGGCGGTCATGTCCTCCATCTGGTGTGCGACTTGACCATCGCGGCGGACAACGCGCGTTTTGGACAGACTGGACCGAAAGTGGGGTCGTTCGACGCCGGTTACGGCGCGGGGTTGCTGGCACGAACCATCGGTCTCAAGCGCGCCAAGGAGATCTGGTTCCTCTGCGAGCAGTACGACGCGGAGACCGCCGAGCGCTGGGGTCTGGTGAATCGGGTGGTCCCGATCGACAAGCTCGAAGAGGAAACCGTTGCCGTCTGTAACCGGATGCTCGAGATGAGCCCGCTGGCGCTCCGCCTGCTCAAGGCCGGATTCAATGCCGACAGCGATGGTCTGGCGGGTGTGCAGCAGCTCGCCGGCGATGCCACGCTCCTCTTCTACATGAGCGAGGAGGCCCAGGAGGGTCGCAACGCCTACATTGAGAAGCGCAAACCCGACTTTGCGAAGTTCCCGCACCGTCCGTGATCGCTGAAGCGGCGCCCGCCCCGGGACCGCTCGCCGTCTGGTGGATCGGCGCCCGACCGCGCACCCTGGTCGCCGCGGTCGTGCCGGTGCTCGTGGGTGCATCGTGGGCCGGACGGCACGCGATCTCGATTCCCCGGTCGCTGCTCGCGCTGCTCGTCGCGATTGCGCTGCAGATCGCCGTGAATTACGCGAACGACTATTTCGACGGCGTCAGTGGCGTCGACACCGCCGCGCGCACCGGCCCGCGACGGCTGGTCGCTTCGGGCCTGGCACCTCCGCGAGCGGTGGCGGCCGCTGCCGTCGTGATGGTGTGCATTGCCGCAGCGGCGGGCCTTGTCCTGGCGTTGCTCACCACACCGTGGCTCATCGCGGCCGGGGCCGCAGCGGTGGTCGCGCTGGTCCTGTACTCGGGTGGGCCCCGCCCCTACGCGGCCAGCGGCCTCGGGGAAATCTCGGTCTTTGTGTTCTTCGGGCTGGTGGCGACCTGCGGTACCGCGTTTGTGCAGCAGGATCGTCTTGACGCGGGCGTCCTCTGGCTTGCGGTTCCAGTCGGGCTGCTGGCCTGCGCCCTGCTGATGGCCAACAACCTGCGCGACATTCCGACCGACGCGGCAGTGGGAAAGCGCACCCTGGCAGTCCGTATCGGCGCGCGGCGCAGCCGCGCGTTGCTGGTTGCGACGGTCGTGATCGCCTTGATGCTGCCGTCGGTGGGTGCCCTGGTGCGGTCGCTGCCGTGGCTGGTGCTGCTCACGCTGGTGACGCTGCCGCTGGCGATTGCGCCACTCCGCACGGTGCGAACCGCCGAGGGCCGTGCACTGGTGCCGGCGTTGATCGGTATCACCCGCCTGCAACTCGTGTTCGGCGTCATGCTCGCCGGAGCGTTGCTCGCGTCATGAGACGTCTCGCGTTCACAGTCGCGCTACGCCATCCTGTGATGGGTGTGACCGAGCGCACCGGATGGCTCATCGAAGGACTGCATGGTTGGGGCGAATTTTCACCGCTCCCGAGCTGGAGCGACGATGAACGGACGGCAGCGATGCGATCCGCTGTCGAGGCGGCCGAGGTGCCGTTTCCCACCGCGCTGCGTGCGCGTGTCGCCGTCAACGCGATGGTTCCACGTCTGGCTCCCGATGTCGCCGCGGCGCTCGCCCTGAGTTCCGGCTGCGGCACCATCAAAATCAAGGTCGGCGACGAGGACTCTGTCGACCGCGTTGCAGCCATCCGCTCGGCATGCGGTCCCGGCGTGAAAATCCGCCTCGATGCCAACGGCGCGTGGGACGTCGACACCGCGCTGCGAATGATCGGGCAGCTGCGCGCCCACGACATCGAGCTGATCGAGGATCCTGTCGCGACACTCGAGGAACTCGTGGCGGTACGCGGCCGTGCGGGCGTCCCCGTCGCAGCGGAGTCGCGCATCCGCACCATCGCGGACGTGCGCCGGCTGCGAGAACTCGAGGCCGCCGACGCCATCGTCCTCAAGCCGCAACGCATCGGCGGCGTGCGTCAGGCACTGCGCGCGGCGGAGCTCAGCGGTGTTCCGGCAATCGCCTCGAGCGCGCTCGAGACATCGGTCGGCCTCGCCGCGGTGGTCGCGCTTGCGGCATCGCTGCCCGACTCGCCGTTCGCGCACGGCGCCGGCACCGCATTGTTGCTGGCGTCCGACGTGGTTACCGATCCGCTCATCCCCGTGGACGGGTGGCTGACGCCGCACCGGCCCGACGTCGATCTGGGCACCCTGATCGCCCGATGACCGAGCCTGGCGAAGGCGAGATTGCGCTGTCGTGCGTGACGGCGCTGCTGAACCAACTCGTCCACGGTGGCGTGATGCACATGTGCATGACCCCCGGTTCTCGTTCGACGCCGATCGCGCTTGCGGCGGCGCGCCATCCCGGCATCACGCTGCATGTCCATGTGGATGAGCGGTCGTCGGCCTATTTCGGTCTGGGGATAGCGCGAGCATCTGGCGTACCGGTCGCGGTGTTCTGCACCTCCGGAACCGCGGCGGCCAATCACTTCCCCGCAGTGGTCGAGGCCGCGATGTCTCGCGTGCCGCTCATTGTGATCACTGCCGACCGGCCACCGGAGATGCATGGGGTCGGGGCCAATCAGACCATCGACCAACAGCATCTTTTCGGCAAGTACGTCAAGTGGTTCCACGATCCGGGAGTCCCGCAGCCCGGTGAGCAAGCGCGCCAACTGTGGGCATCGGTGGGCGCACGTGCTATCACCCATGCCGTCTGGTTTCCGCCGCCCGGTCCTGTGCACCTCAACCTGCCGTTTCGCGAGCCCCTGCTGCCTTCAGGCGGTGCCGGGTCAATCGAAACGCCAGTCGCACCACCTGCCACGTTTTCCGCGACTCATCCGGGTCCTGATCGCACCCCTGGGTTCGCGCGCGAGGTGAGCACCGGACATCGCATCCTCGTTGTCGCGGGCGGACTTCGCGTGCCCCCGGTGGGTCTGGCGGAACTCTGTTACGAGCGCGGCTGGCCACTCCTTGCGGAACCAATCTCGGGCGCTCGCAACCTTGCGGCGTCGGACGGTTTCGGCGGCGCGCTCACGGCCGGAACACTGCTCGCTGCCGACCCCGGCTTCGTCGCTGAACATCGACCCGACCTCGTCATTCAGTTCGGCGCGGCGCCGACGTCGCGCAGCGTGCAAACCCTCGTGCGCACGGCCGACCGCCTGCTGATCGTCGACCCGGACTCCGTCGTCGCGGATCCCGATCGGCGCTCAACGCTCACGCTCGAGCGCGATGCGTCCGAGGTCATCGCATCGTTGCGCGCCAACCGGTCGACGCTGCCGCCGATCAGCGCCGAGTGGTACAGCCACTGGCACAACGCCGACGCGACCGTGCGCACCACGGTCGACACGCTGATCGACGGGTGGGATGAACCCTTTGAGGGACGGATCGCGCGTGATCTCGCTGCAGCGATTCCGGATGGCGGCGTGCTGTTCGCTGGATCGAGCATGCCCATCCGCGACCTCGACGCCTACGTGGCGCCACGCGACGGCCTTCGCATCCTTGCGAACCGCGGTGTCAGTGGGATCGACGGACTGGTGTCCACGACGTTCGGCATCGCCGCGGTGACGCAGCCCACCTACGCGCTGCTTGGCGATCTGTCAGTGCTGCACGACGCATCGGGGTTGCTGTGGGGCGCACGACGCTGCCCTGGTGCCGTGATCGTGGTCGTGGACAACGACGGTGGCGGCATCTTCTCGATGCTGCCGCAAGCGTCGCTTTCACACGACGAGTTCGAATTGCTGTTCGGAACACCGCACGGACTCGACGTCGAGTCGATAGCGCGCAACGCGGGCGCCGGAGTTCGGACGGTGGATCGCGCGCAGGTGCTCTTTCCTGCGATTCACGAGGCGGCGACGGCCGGCGGCGTACAGGTTGTTCGCGTGCGTGTGGATCGAGCCCGTGCGGTCGACTTACGCCAGCATGTCACCAATGCAGTCGCGTCGGCACTGGCCACGTAGCCCAGGTCAGTCCTCGGCGGGTTCCACTCCGAGCGCGCGCAGCATGATGCCGAACTTGGCCTCCGTCTCCAGATCCTCTGCGGCCGGATCCGACCCCGCGACGATGCCCGCACCTGCATGCAGACGCGCTGTTGCACCGGAGACTTCGGCGCATCGCAACGTGATCGCCCATTCACCATCGCCCTTCGCGTCCACCCATCCAACCAGGCCGGAGTAGAAGCGGCGTTCAACGCTTTCCAGCTGTGCGATCAGCGCGGCCGCTGCGGCTTGCGGCGTCCCACAGATCGCGGGCGTGGGATGCAGGGCGGCGGCGAGTGTCAACGCGTCGGGTGCGTCCGGCTTGAGTGTTCCGCGCACTGCAGTGCGCAGATGCCAGAGCGTCCCCGTCGGCGACAGCGATGGTTCCGCATCCACCACGAGGTCAGAGCAGAACGGTGCGAGCGCGTCAGCGACCGCATCGGCAACCAGTCGGTGTTCACGCCGCTCCTTCAAGGTTCCGAGCAGTTGCCGCGCAATCTCGGCGTCCTTGACGGGGTCGGCGCTCCGCCGCGCCGTCCCGGCAAGCGGATCGCTGGAGACGATCCTGCCCTCGCGGCCCACCAGCAATTCCGGCGAGGCTCCGACGAGGGTCGACGCACCGGGCAGCGCAACCAGGAACACGAAGCTCCCCGGCTCGGCATCACGAAGACGCCGGGCGATTACCCGTGGATCGATCGGTGAGCCCGCCGTGACCACGAGCGATCGAGCGAGCACCACCTTCTCGACGTCGCCGGCCTCGATCGCCGCCAGCGCGGCCTCGACAGCAGCCTCGTATTCGACGGGCAATGGGTCGGGAATCAACCCGGTCACCGCCCACTCGAGTTCAGTGCTGCCACTGCGGTGCGGCCGATCCCCCTCGAGGTCGGGAATCCGGAGCACGGCGTCGCAGGAGCCGTCATACGGCAACGCACCCATCGCGACGCCCGTCCCACCGCTCCCGGCGAGGGCGCGCTGCGCGAGGCTCGCGGCGCGCCGCACGTGGTCGGATCCGGCAGGCACGACCACGGTCGTCGATCTCCTCCCCGCACTGAACTGCGTGTCCCCATGCTGGAGGACGACTCCTTGTTGACGGTCGTAGAGATCGAACGAATCGCTCGTGTTCTGCCGCGGGGTCACCGCGACTTCGGCGGGTCGGGTCGCGCTCACGCTCTGGCTCCGATCAGCAACTGCGCCGCGCCGAAGCCGAGCGAAACCCGGCGGCAGTGCGTGAAACCGGCCTCGCTCAGCAGTTGGACGAGTTCCTTCGGCGATGGCAGGTACGCGGTCGACGCCGGGAGATACTGGTACGCGCTCCGATCGGAGATCAGTCCACCCACCAGCGGGACGATCCGGCGGAAATACACTCCATGCAGGGCGCGCACGAGCGGGTTGGGTGGTTCAGACACTTCTAGAAAGACGGCCCTGCCGCCCGGGCGGATCACGCGGGCTGCCTCGCGGAAGCAGACGGTGATGTCGACGACATTGCGCAACGCGAAGCCGCTGACCGCGCCGTCGACCGACTCGTCACGGAACGGCAGCTGCAACGCGTCAGCACGAACCAACGGCGCCGACGTGTGTGCTTTGGCGAGCATGCCGGCGGCCATGTCGACGCCAATCCCCCGGTGCCCTTCACGCCCCAACACCCGGCAGAAGTCGCCCGTCCCGCAGCCGATGTCCACCACGTGCGACCCGGGCTCGAGGCGCAATTCACGCACCGCGCGACGGCGCCAGCCCGCATCCAGGCCAAAGGTCATGATTCGGTTCACCAGCTCGTAGCGGGGCGCGATGCGGTCGAACATCTCCTCGACGGCTCGCGCCTTCCGCTCGCCGATGGGAAGTTCGGCCGCGGTCACCAATCCACTCTAACAATCGGTCCCCAAAAGACTGCGCGGCCCGAGCACGGTTCGGGGCCACGCTCGAGTTCGGCGTCGCCTCGGTCCTGCTCTGAGGCTACTTCAGGGGACGGCGCGCTTGATTTGTTCGCGCACCGCGTCTGCCGATGGAGTTCGGCGCTCGCCGGCGCTTCGTCTACCCTGGGACCCGTGACAGCGGCGATTGCGAGGCACCCGAAATGACCGTCACGGAGGCGGCCGGCGCGACCACCGCGGCGCCTGACGCCCGCCCGGTTGCGGCACGAACGACTGACGCGGTCAAGGAATACGGTCGGGGCGATGCGCTCGTGCGCGCGCTCGACGGGATCACCATCTCGTTCGCGAAGGGCCAGTTCAGCGCGATCATGGGGCCGTCCGGGTCTGGCAAGTCCACGTTGCTCCACTGCCTCGCCGGTCTCGATCGGCTCACCTCGGGGACCATCCACATCGGTGACGTGGAACTGGGTCGTCTCAATGATCGTCAACTGACGCTGCTCCGCCGTGTGCGGGTCGGATTCATCTTTCAATCCTTCAACCTGGTGCCGACACTTTCCGCACTCGACAACATCGTGCTGCCGCTGACGATCGCGGGACGCAAACCCGATCCCGCTGCCCTCGCTGACGTGGTACGCATCACCGGGCTCGGCGATCGCCTCAAACACCGACCCAATCAGCTGTCGGGCGGACAGCAGCAACGTGTCGCGGCCGCGCGTGCGATCGTCAGCCGCCCCGAAATCATCTTTGCCGACGAGCCCACGGGGAACCTTGACTCCAAGGCGAGCAGCGACCTGCTCGACTTCCTCCGTCACGCGGTGGACGAGTTGGGCCAGACCATCATCATGGTGACGCACGATCCGCTTGCTGCGGCCCACGCCGACCGGGTCGTCTTTCTCGCCGACGGGCACGTCGTGAGCGAGTTGCAATCACCCACAGCAGACAGCATCCTCGACGTCATGCGTCATCTCGGTGGCTGACGCGCTCGCGAGGCGCTGAACGATGATCGGCGTCAGTCTGCGAAGCCTGTTGAGCCACAAGCTCCGGCTCGCACTCACCACGATTGCGGTGATTCTCGGCGTGTCGTTTGTCGCGGGGACGTTCATTCTCACCGACACCATCAACTCGACGTTCATGAGCATCTTCGCGACCGCCAACGCGGGTGTCGCGGTGACCGTGCACGGACATCCCATCGCCGGCCAAACCGGTGGCGTCGGCGGCGGACAGAATCACCCCGTCCCAACCTCGCTGCTGGCCACGGTCCGTGCGGTTCCCGGCGTCAAGGATGCGGTTGGCAACATCTTTCGCGAAGGCGCAACCCTGATCGGCAATGAGGGCAAACCGATCGGCGGCAACGGGCCTCCGACGTTCGGTGCCAACTGGATCACGGACAGCGAGATCTCCCCGTACCACCTGCGCAGTGGCACGCCACCCGCGCAGGCAGACGATGTCGTGGTCGACGCAGGCACCGCGGCCAAGAACGCGCTGGTGCTCGGCCAGTCGCTCCCCATCGTGTTTCTCGGCGGAGTCGAGGAGCACTTCACGATCACGGGGATCGCGGGGTATGGCACGTCGGACAACCTCGCCGGCGCGACCATCGCGCTGTTCACGGAAGCGACCGCAGGGCGCGTGCTCGAAGCCGGCAACAAGTACGACAGCATTCTGGTCAGCGCGCAGACAGGAGTCACCGACGTCGTGCTGCGCGAGCGTCTCGCCAAAGCGCTGCCGAGCTACACGGAGGCGGAGACCGGACAGCAGGCTGCCGCGGCGGCGGAGCAAAGCACCGAATCCACCATCAGCACCTTCATCGGCACACCGTTGCTGGTGTTCGCGTTCATCTCGCTGTTCGTCGGCAGCTTTCTGATCATCAACACCTTCAACATCCTGGTCGCGCAACGCACCCGCGAGCTGGCGCTGCTGCGCGCGCTGGGTGCGACCCGCGCACAGGTGATGACCTCGGTGCTTGTCGAGGCGGCGGTGACCGGGCTGATCGCCTCGATTCTTGGCTTTGCCGCGGGCATTCTCATCGCGCGTGCCCTCCTGTCGTTGTTCGGATCCGCGGCGACCGGCAGCGTGACGCTGCTGCCCCGCACATTCATCGTCGCGGTGCTGGTCGGCACCATCGTCACCCTCATTGCCGCGACATTACCGGCGCGGCGGGCCACGCGCATCGCCCCGGTGGCAGCGCTGTCCGAGGCGCTTCCGGAGACACAACCGCTGCCGCGCCGGCGCGTGCTCATCGGACTGGGCATTTTCGTGCTCGGCGCCGCGGCGCTCGTCGCCGGACTCTTCACCTCGAACAGCGTGACCCTGCAGCTCATCGGCGTGGGATTCCTCGGTGTCTTCCTTGGCGTTGCGCTCCTGGCTCCCTTGTTGGTGGTCCCAGTCGCCACGGTGATCGGATGGCCGGTGCGGCGCTTGCGCGGCGCTTCCGGCCTGCTTGCCGGCGAGAACGCGCGTCGGAACCCGAGACGGACCGCGCTCACGGCGGCCGCGCTGATGATCGGACTCGCCTTGGTCACATGCGTCGCCGTGCTCACCGACTCCGTGCGCGTTTCGACCAACAACGCCATCGAAGGCACCTTGAAGGCGGACTACATCGTCTTTGCGCAGGGACCTGGCTTCAACACGCAAGCCGCCCAGGCGCTAGCTCAGGACTCAGCGCTCACCGACGTGACCGAGGTCCGGACCACATCGGTGCTGATCGGGGGAAGCTCGCAGAACATTTTCGCCATCGATCCGGCGAGCCTCGGATCTGTGCTGTCGCTGACGATGATCTCCGGCGACCCGTCGGTGATCGCGTCGACCAACACCGCGTTGCTCGACTCCACGGAAGCGGCCGCCTCGGGGGTGCACCAGGGGCAGACCGTGACCTTCGCTTTTCCTCAGGGCGCCGCTGTGCGCATGCGGGTCGGTGGCATCTACACGGCGAATGCGCTGGTGAGCGGGTACATCGTGTCGCTGGCGACCATGCAACCCAACGTGCCCGACGCACGTGACGACATCGTGCTCGCCAACGCCGCGCGGGGCGTTTCTGCAGGCACGGCGGAGCGCGCATTGCATCAGGACGTCAACGCCTTTCCGTTGCTGAAGGCGATGAGCCGGTCCGAATATCGGAGCTTCGTTGGCGCCTCCCTCGACAGCTTCCTCAACCTGATCACCACGCTGCTGGCGTTTGCAATCATCATCGCCGTGCTCGGCATCGCCAACACCCTCGCACTCAGCGTGCTGGAGCGGACGCGCGAGATCGGTGTGTTGCGCGCACTCGGGATGACGCGGTCGCAGACGCGGTCAATGGTGCGCTGGGAGTCCGTGATCATCTCGCTGCTTGGGGCCGTGCTCGGGCTGACCGTGGGCCTCGGCCTCGGCGTGGTGGTGGCGGGTTCACTCCACGACCTCGGCATCACCAACGTCGCGATACCGGGCGGCAACCTGATTCTCTACGCGGTGGCCGCTGGGGTTTTCGGTGTGCTGGCAGCGATCATTCCGACCATCCGCGCAGCGCGGGTCGACATCCTCCGAGCGATCGCCACCGAGTAGCCCCTCGGCGCTGGTCAGGACGCGGTGTGGCCCCGATCAGGCACGAGCCGCTCGATCTGCAGGAATTCGGCCGGCGCGTGATCAACTTGCAGCGTGGTGTGCTCCACGTGAAAGCGGTCATCGAGAAATCGCTCCAGGTCGAGGCGGATCTGGTGGCAGTCGTCCTTGGGATGCACGAGGACATGCGCTGACAGCGACGGGAAACCGGAGGTCAACTCCCAGACATGGAGGTCGTGCACGTTGACAACGTGTGGATGGGCGGCGAGCGCCGCTCCGATCTCCTCGGGATCAAGGTCGGCCGGCGACGCTTCGAGCAGCACGCGACCGGCCTGACCGAGGAGCCGCACACCGGCGTAGATCATCAGCGCGGCGACGACGATGGATGCGATGGCGTCGGCGCGCTCGAATCCCGTGGTCACGATGACGACCCCCGCGATGAACGTGCCGATCAGCGCGTAGAGGTCGGTGAGAATGTGGCGAAAGCTCGCCTGGATGTTGAGGCTCCGCCGGTTGGCGTGCGAGAGCTCGCGCGTCACCGCGAGATTGACGACGATCCCCACGGCGGCGGTCGCGATGACGGCACCGCCCTGCACCGGCGTGGGTGAGGCAAGGCGAAGCGCGGCCTCGAAGATCAGCACCGCGGCGAGGACGAGGAGTGTCGCGCCGCTGATGAGCGCGGCGAGCACCTCGGCTCGCTTGAGACCGAATGTCAGTCCACCGTTCGGCGGGCGCTGGGCGAGACGGAGCGCCACCAGCGAGACGCCAAGCGCCGCAACGTCGGTGAGCATGTGCCCTGCGTCCGAAAGCAGCGCGAGTGAGTGCGCGAGGACGGCCACCGCGACCTCGCCGACGATGAAGACGCCGATCAGGCAGAGCGCGACGACGAGTGGTCGCTGGTCGGCGCCGAGGTCGACCGGGTGTCGATGCATGCCGTCATGCGGTTCGTGGTGCACTCCTCCACCCTACTCCCGTGCCACGTCACGCGAAGGGCGTCGTGATCACGTCCCGGCGACAGTCCCATCCATGTCCCACCACAAGGTGACCAGCGGCTCGAGTGGCCCTGCGGCGGACCAGTAGTCGTCGTCGCACGCCAGACGATCCCCAAGGGCATCCGCGACTTCCGCATCCCGGGCGGCGTCGAGGCAGAGACGGCGGCGGATCGACGCCACCGCGTCCTCGCGGCGTCGAAATCCGCCCGGACGCCGCGGCACAGCGCCGGCGTGGCGGGAAACCCGATAGCCGAGGCCGCGAATCAGCGACTCAGCATCGCCGGAGTCCGGCCGCGTGGGTCGCGGCAGCGCATGAAAGCGTAGCCACAGGTCGGCCATCCAGGCGGTCGGATGCCGGTTGGTGAGTTCAAGCACGACACGCCGTCGCGCGTGGGCCGACAGTGCAACCACAAACGGCGCCAGGTCCCCGACGTTGTACACGACGTGGTTGCACACCACGACGTCGGCGACGGACACCTGCGGCGCAACCTCCGGCCAGGCACCGGCGACCTGGATTGACGCCACACCCACCCGCCCCGCCTGCTGCTGGAATGCCGCGAGCAACTCGGTCGACGAATCGACGCCGATGATCAACGCGCAGGGCGGATGCAGCGGGATCGACGCGGCCCCGGCGCCGACGCCAACGTCGAGAACGGTTCCTCCGGATGGCAACGCGTCGCGCGCCGTACGGTTCGCGAAGGTGAGCGCACCCGGCGTCGCCAGCTCGGCCCGCGAGCGGAACAACTCCGTGGGGAATCCCCAGGGCGCCTCCGGCGCGGCGGCGAGGATGCTCTCGGGGAGCGCCCACTGACGCATCGCCGCCCGCCACTCCTCAGCGTTCATCGCGCGATCATGCACACGCGGCGGCGCTGTCGCTACGGATGGCTGTCCTACCTTTTGTGGGGTGCTTTCGCCTTCGGAGCTAGCGCCTGACCGGAACCACCAGCACGGGACACGGCGAGATCTGGAGGAGGCGGTGCGCGACGCTCCCGAGCAGCAAGCCCTTCAACGGTCCGCTCCCGACACTGCCGAGCACGATGAGATCTGCACCGGCCTCCGTTGCCGCATCGGCGATCGCGTGGGCGGGTCCGCTCACTTTCACCTGATGCGTCTCGAAAGTCGCCTCCAGGCCGCCGGCCGTCAAGGCCGCCACCTGGTCGCTGATCTTGGTGTGAATCTCGGGTTCGAGGGCCTGGGCATGGTGCGCCCCGCCGTGACCGGGCACCAGTTCGTCGACGTACACGACGATGACTCGAGCCTTTTGATCGATCGCGAGATCCTTCGCGAACGACACTGCCAGATCGCCGGCGTCCGAACCGTCGGTCGCGATCAGTACAACCTTGAACATGACTTCACCTCAATGACTTTGGCCGGAGTGTAGTCCTGCCGTCACAGGGCATGCACAGCCGCGGCAGTAGCGCATGCGCCAATCACCACAACGAGAAATGGCGCTCGGACGGCGACCAGGATGAGCGCGACACCCAGCCCAGCGGCACGCGAGTCGAGATGGAGGTGGTTGCCGGTCGCGAAGGTGGAGACGGCGATCAACGCGCTCAGCAACGTCACCGGGAGCGCCTCGAGTACCCGTCTCGCCACGGGCGATTCCAGGAATCGGGCCGGTACCACGAATCCCGCGAGCTTCAAGCCGAGGCATCCCACTGATGCGATGACGATCGCAAGCCAGAGTCTCATCGGTCCACCGCCAGCAGCAGCGCGACGGCGGCAAGTCCCCCGACGAGGATGGGGAGACCGACCGGAACCACAGGAACGGTGGCGAGCGCGATCACACCGGCGCCCAGGGCACCCAGCCGGGTGCGCGTGGTCGTGAGCCGTGGAACCAGCAGCGCGACGAACGCCGCCGGACCCGCGACGTCCAGCCCGGTCGCGGCGGGCGAGCCAAACGCGTTGCCTACCAAGGCGCCGATGATCGTGGACAGGTTCCACAGCACATACACGCACAACGCCGTCGCCCAGAACGCGCGAGCGGGATGCCCCGATGGCCCTTCCGTCACCGCCATGGCGGTGCTTTCGTCGATGGTGGTCTGCGCCATCAGCAGTTTCCGCCACCCCGAGGGGCGGAGCAACGCGTTGATGCGCGCGCCGTACAGACCGTTTCGAGCGCCCAACAACAGCGCCGTCCCAACCGCTGAGATATAGGAACCGCCGCCACCGAGGACGCTGACCAGCGCGAACTGTGACGCACCCGAGAAGAGCACCAGCGACATGAACGACACCTGCAACAGGCTCAGATGCGTCTCGACCGAGACCGCACCGAAGGACAGCCCGAAGGGCACGACGCTGACGCCGATCGTCAGCGCGCGGTTGCGTATGCGGCGGCGCGCCGCCTGCTCTGATTCGGGTGCGGACGGGCTCCCGTTCGGTGGTGCCGGCATGACCGAGCAAGCCTAGGGAAAGACGGGGTCTCTGGCGCCGCGCGGGGCACCGAGCAGAGCTCGCCGCAGTTGCGGCAAGCTGACATACCGCGTTCATTTGCAGTTCCGGGCCCACCTGACGCGGGTACGCGCATTTCTGGGAGCACACGACCTATGAGCCGCGAACACGTGATCGACCCGCGTGTCATCCATCACGACTGGGACGAAACCGTTCCGCCGCTGCTGGAGATCGAGTCCGGTGACGTCATCCACTTCGACCTCCTCGAGGCAGGGAATCGCCAGGTCAAGCCCGGCGATCGCTTTGAGACTGTCACCTTCGACTTCGACACGCTCTACAACCTCAGTGGCCCCGTGACCATCGCCGGTGCGGAACCCGGCGACACGCTCGCGATCGACGTGCTCGACTTGGAGCACGGCTCGTGGGGATGGACGGCGATCCTTCCCGGATTCGGCTTGCTGCCCGACGATTTCCCGGAAGGCTACCTGCGGACCTTCGACCTCGAAGGCAAGGAGACGGCGGACTTTGGCGGCGGCATCATGGTGCCGCTGCGTCCGTTCATGGGCGTCATGGGCGTGCAGCCGGGCGGCGGCACGAGGCACTCGCCATTCCCGCCGCATGCGGGTGGCGGCAACATCGACAACCGCCATCTCATCAAGGGCTCGCGGCTCTATCTCCCGGTATTCCTGCCAGGTGCGATGTTCTCCTGCGGCGACCCCCACGCCGTGCAGGGGGACGGCGAAGTGTGCGTCTCGGCACTCGAAGGACCGCTCAAGGGCAGCCTGCGGTTGACGCTGCTGAAACGCAGCATTCCCGGCCCGGCGTATGTCACAGCACCGCGCAAGGCGCGCCCGGCCGGTGGCTCCGACTACTGCACCATGGGGATCGCGTCGGACCTCATGGAAGGATCGCGGATGGCGGTCCGCGCGATGGTCGCGTGGCTGGGTGACGAGCACGGCCTTGCACCGCGCGACGCCTATATGCTCTGCAGCCTAGCGGGGAACTTGAAGATCCTGGAGGTCGTCGATGCGGGAATGTGGAACGTGGGAATGTGCATGCCGCTGTCGATCTTTCCGGAGTCAGCCGCGAGCTGATCACCCGTCGGGGGAACGGCGATGAGCGCGCGCACGGAACCTCCCTTTCGCGCCGACCACGTCGGGAGTCTGCTACGGCCAGCGCGCTTGATCGAGGCTCGCGCGCGCAGGTCATCGGGCGAGATCGCTGACGACGCGTTACGTGACGTTGAGGATGACGCCATCCGCGACGTCGTCGCCATGCAGCGAGACGTCGGTCTGCAGTCCGCAACCGATGGGGAGTTCCGTCGGTCGGCGTGGCACATGGATTTCATCTACGCCCTCGGCGGTGTCACGCAGGCCGATGAGAAGTTACACGTGCAATTCTTCAACGACAAGGGGACTCTCGACTTCGCGCCCGCGGCGTTGCGCATCACTGACCGCATTCGTCTGGGCGAGACGATCTTCGCCGACCATTTTCAATTCCTGCAATCGATCTGTGCCGCGGGAGTCACGCCGAAGCTCACCATCCCCTCGCCGAGCATGGTGCACTACCGCGGTGGACGCGCCGCCATTGACCCGGCGGTGTATCCGGACATGGACGGATTCTGGGACGACCTCATTGCCGCGTATCAGGACGAGGTCACGCGTCTCGGTAAGCTCGGGTGCACGTATCTGCAGCTCGACGACACCAGCCTCGCGTACCTGAACGACCCGCGGCAGCGCGAACTCATCGCGTCGCTGGGCGGTGACCGCGAGCACCAACACGAGCTCTACATCAACAACATCAACCGCGTGCTCGCCGCCAAACCCGCGACCATGCGCATCACGACCCACATGTGTCGCGGCAACTTCCGCTCCTCGTGGGCTGCTGAGGGCGGCTACGACTTCGTCGCGGAGGCATTGTTCGGTGAGCTCGACGTGGACGGTTTCTTCCTGGAATACGACGATGCACGCTCGGGTGGCTTTGAGCCGCTGCGCTTTGTTCCGAATGACAAGTACGTGGTGCTCGGCCTCGTGACCACCAAGCGCGGTGTGCTGGAAACCAAGGACACCCTGAAGCGGCGCATCGATGAAGCAGCGAAGTACGTGCCGCTCGAGCAACTGTGCCTGTCGCCGCAATGCGGCTTTTCCTCCACTGTCGAAGGCAACGTCCTCACGTACGACGAGGAGGTGGCCAAGCTGCAGCTCATCGTCGAGACGGCGGCCGAAGTCTGGGGGGTAGGCGATATGCCCGGCACGCCTCGCGCCGTGCGCATGGAGACGGCGCGACGGATGGCGGTGGCGTGCCAGCGGTTGAGCGGGCCGACGCCGGCGCCGGTGACCGCCGAGATCATCGTCGATCTGGTTCGCGCCCTCGGATGCCTGCAACTCGACCCGACCCCCATCGTTGCGCGCAATCACCTGCTGGTGTTGTTCAGCCGGCTCGGTCTGTTTGATCCGAGACTCGTGGACTCACTGCTGTGGGACCAGCGCCTGCTCTACGAATACTGGGCGCACCAGGCGTCGATCGTGCCCACCGCTGACCGGGCGTTGCACGCTGCGCTTCCGCCGCACTCAGGAGATTCCCGTCAAACCGCGGCGTGGATGAGCCGGCACGCGGACAAGGTTGACCTGGTGCTCGAGCGTCTCCGAGTCAACGAGTCGGTGCGCGCGTCGGATTTCGAGGAACACGCGGAGAAGTACGAGTCGGGGTGGGGCGCGCGGAGCCGGATCGCCGACTCACTCGCGCTGCTGTGGTTGAGGGGTCAGATCGTGCCCGGCGGACGCGCGGGCGGCGGACGGCGCTGGGCGATGGCCGATCGGTGGTTCGGAGCGCCGGTCGGCGATATCCCGGATCCTCACGTTGCCGTGCGTATCGCCGCGGTCCGGTCCTTGCGAGCGCTCGGGATCGCCACCAAACAACAGGTCCGGAAGCACTTTCTGCGCAGGCGCTACGACGGACTGGACCGCATCTGGGAGGACTTCGAGCGCGAGGGTGTGATCGTTCCGGTCGATCCGGGGATCAGAGGCGCGTGGTTTGTGCATGCCGATCATCTCGACCTGCTCGATCGCATCCAGGCGGGCGATTTCGAGCCCCGGACCACCTTCCTGTCGCCCTTCGACAACCTGATCTGCGACCGAGATCGGACGCTGGCTCTTTGGGGCTTCAATTTCCGGCTCGAGATCTATGTTCCGAAGGCCAAACGCTGGGGGTATTTCGTGATGCCGCTCCTTCACGGCGATGAGCTGATCGCAAGATTCGATCTCCGCGTGGAGCGCAATCCGCGGCGGGTGGAGATCGTTGGAGAACTGTGGGAGCCTGGGTGGTCTCGAGGCAAGCGACCGCTGGCGGCTGTGCGTGGCGCACTAAAGGATCTCTCACGATTCGTCGGAGCGAGCGGCGTTTCCGCTGCGGGGAAGGGGCGCCAGCCGTCAGAATAGGCCGGAGCTTGACGCTGGGACTTGTATCCGGCAAAGTAGAGCAAGGGCGTCAAACGGGGCAAAAAGGTAGGAGGTCGTCGGGGGGTGCATATCGATCTTTTCGTGGCGATTGCAGGTTTAATCGTCGGGTTCGCAGTCGGGCTGACCGGCATGGGTGGGGGCGCATTGATGACCCCGATCCTCGTGCTCGTCTTCGGCGTCGCGCCGCTTGCCGCCGTCTCGAGCGACCTGGTCGCATCACTCATCATGAAGCCGATCGGCGCCGCCGTCCACGCCGGACGGGGCACCGTGCGCTGGAACCTCGCTGGATGGCTCGCGATCGGATCCGTACCCTCCGCCTTCCTGGGCGTCGTGTTCCTCAAGTCGATCGGCAACGCCACGCGCATTCAGCAGATCGTGAGCGTCGCGCTCGGATCGGTCCTGCTGGTTGCTGTCGGCGCCCTGCTCTTCAAGATGTACCTCGATCATCGCAACGGCACCTCGCGCGGCGTTGACGAGAAGCTGCACGTCAAGAAGGTGCCGACGCTTGCGATCGGCGCGTCCATCGGGTTCATCGTCGGGATCACATCGGTGGGATCCGGAACCCTGGTCATCATTCTGCTGCTGTTCCTCTACCCGCGTCTTCGCGGCTCGCAGATGGTGGGTACCGACCTGGCGCAGGCGATCCCGATGGTGGGCTCCGCGGCGGTCGCGCACATCGTGTTCGGAGACTTCATGCTCGGGCTGACGCTCTCCATCCTCATCGGGAGCATTCCGGGCGTTCTCATCGGAGCGAGCGTGTCGTCATACGCACCCACGGCATTCCTCCGTGGCGCGCTGGCGGCAGTGCTACTGGTGTCCGGTCTGAAGCTGGTCAACGTGCCGACGGCGATCATCGGCATCGTCTTGCTCGCAGCCCTGATGGTGCTGGCAGGAGCGTGGCTCTACATCCGGTCGAGCGGTCGCACGCTTCGCGAGATCTCCGGTGAGAACGTGATCGACACGACGCCTGCCCCGACCGAACCGGTGCACGCACCGGAACCGGCGCTCGCACCGGAACCGGCGCTCTCTCGACCGTAGGGATCAGCGCGAGGGCGGACCCGCCTCCAGGCGATGACGCACCTCGCGCATGCGCTTGTCGCTGTGGTGCGGTAGCTCCCAACGGGTCTCGAGCCACCACGTCGCTCCGGCGTCTGCCCACGGTCTGACCTTCTCGGTAGCGGCGGCTCGATCGTCTGCCGGCGTCTCACCGTCGAGGATCACCTCGAGGTCGTCGCGACCGCGCTCGGCGCACCAGGTTCGGAGATCGCGCAGGTCATCGGGAGTGGCGTCGCGACCCTCGATCTGCCACTGCGGCACGACACCGTCGCAGCGCAGCACGCGGGTCATCGACTTCGGCCGGGGCCATACGCCGACGACCCAGATGGGAATCCGGGATTGCACCGGCCGGCCGGCTTCGGCGAGGTCTGAGCGCTCAGTTGCGTAGTTGTGGTGGCGTCCGTGATAGCTCGTGCCGCCATCCCAGAGGGCGCGGATCAGATCGATGCCATCATCCAGATACTCAGCGCGCAGAAAGCTCGAGCACCTCGCCGGTCAGGGGCAGGTCCGTCTCGATCGCGCCCAGGCCGACGGCGAGGATCGCTCGACCGTTCGAGATCTGATCGAGCGTGACCACCTGGCTTGCCACTTTCCAGGGACGGCGCCAGGGGAGCGGCGTGAGCATCGTGCCGAGCTTGACGCGGGTCGTACGCGCGCCGATGGCCGCGAGTAACGACCACGCGTCGACGCCGTAGGCGGCCTCCCACACAAACACGCCGTCCCAGCCCGACTGCTCGGCCAGAATCGCGTGCTCGAGCTGCTGAGCTGCGGTCCCACCCGGAAGCACCACCCCGAACTGCATTCGATCCTCCTCATCCGGCCCCAACGCGAGTGCGACGGTATCACCCGATCTCGTGACCAGCGTTCCTTTTCTGGGTAGGCTCGCGTATCACCCTCGTGTTCAGCGGTCCCCGACACCCGTACCGCCGTCTCGGCATGACTACCGCGCTCGCCGTCGCGGCGGTTGCCGGGTGCGGCAGTCCTGCGGCGACGTCGCCGAGCGTGGTGCCCGCGACACCGACCGCGAGCCACACGCCGGCGCCCTCTCCGACGCCGACCGCCGTGGTCTGCTCGAACGCGACGATGCTCGCGACCTGGAGCCTCACGCGGCTTGCGGAGCAGACGCTGGTGGTACCGGTCGCGGAGACCGACGTGTCATCGATCACGACCGAGATCGCGGCGGGTGCGGGCGGCGTGATCCTGTTCGGATCGACTGCTCCCTCGAATTTGGGGACCGCGCTGCACACGCTCGAAGCCGCCGCACCGGGTGGCATCACACCGTTTGTGATGACCGACGAGGAGGGGGGCGTCGTGCAACGGATGGCCAACCTGGTCGGATCGATTCCGTCGGCGCGTGAGATGGCGGCAACCATGACCGCCGCACAGATCCAGGCGCTCGCGACCACGGTCGCCAGGCGGATGCGAGCCGCGGGTGTGACCATGGACCTGGCCCCTGTGCTCGACCTCGACAACGGCATCGGTCCGAACAATCAGGACCCGGACGGCACGAGATCGTTCAGCCTCAATGCCACAGTGGCGGCGGCTGACGGTACAGCCTTCATGGCCGGGCTCCGTGCCGGTGGGATTGTGCCCGTGATCAAGCACTTCCCCGGTCTTGGACAGGCGAGCCGCAATACGGACGTTGGCCCTGCCACGACGCTGCCGTGGAGCACGCTGGAACACGCTGGTTTGTTGCCGTTCGAGCAGGCGATCACAGCGGGGGCGCCAGTCGTGATGATCGCCAACGCGGTCGTGCCGGGGCTGTCGACGCTGCCGGCGAGCATCTCCCCCGCCGTGATCACCCACGAGCTCCGGGAGCAGCTCGCCTACAAGGGTCTTGTCATGACCGACTCGCTGTCTTCCGGTGCGCTGGTCGACATCGGCTATTCGGTGCCCAAGGCCGTGGTCGCTGCCGAAGCGGCAGGCGCCGACATGGTGCTGTACACAGCGCCTGCGGCGCAGGTCGCATCACTGACCAGCCAGACGGCTGCGGCGCTGGTCGCGGCGGTGGATGCGAACACGCTGAGCTACACGCAGTTGGTCAGTGCGGTCGAGCAGATCCTCGCCCTGAAAGGAGTCAATCTCTGTACCGGTTGACGTCCTGCAGTCGTCATGCTGCGGCGTGGAACGCGCGCCGAGAATGCGCAATCGGCGGACGTTTCGCGCTGGTTGCGTTGGGGGCGGCATTGCTGTCCGCATGTGGGTCGACGGCGAGGGCAGTGCCCTCCGACTCGCCGACACCTGCGCAGACGCTGACCCCACTGCCGAGCGCGACGCCGACCGGCACACCGACGCCTGCGCCGGCGCTCAACGTCATGCCGCTCATCCCTGTGCTCGGCGCCGATGGCACCCTGCACTTGCTCGGTGAAGACGGCACCGCGTCAGCGTCGATCCCCGCCGCAACCAGTCTCGAGCTGTTCTCACCATTCGGGAATGCATTTCTGGCCGGGACAGTCTCGAATGGGCAGCTTTCGGCGCTGGTCGCTTTGCAGCCCGATGGGACCGTGCAAGCACTCCAGAGCATCGCCGGCCCGTCGAGGGTGTTCACACCGAGCGGAGCGATCGACGGGCACGCCTTCGCGTGGCTCGCTGGGACGCCCTATTCGAGTCTCTGCAACAACGGCATGAGCAGCGGGACGGTCGACGTCGAGACACCGGGCGGGCCGATGACGGTCATCGCGCAGCTGCCGAATAGCGGCGCCACCTCGGCGTGGACGATCGGCGGATGGATCGGCGACGACGTCTGGCTTGTGCAAACGACAGGCTGCGTGGCCCCCGGAGGCGGCGGGACGACGACCGCATACATCGCCCACCACTCGGGTGGTGCACTCACTCCAGTGCAATCGCAACTCGGTGCGGGGTGCGTGCTCACGGCAGTCGCGGTCAACGGTTCGATGCTGTGCACGACGGAACCCAGATTGCCGTCGGCTACCACATGGCGTTTCCTCAACAACAGCGTGGGCGTGATTCGGAACTTCAACGTCAGTTCGCTCGGCGCGCTCTGCACGGGACATGGATCGCTGCACGACTTCGAGGGGGTGACGTTGTCGGCCGACTCGCAATACCTGACCGTCGACGCCGGCTGTCTGCTGGGCAACACGCGCTTCGATCAGCTCTTCATCATCACCACCGCCACCGGCGCCGCACAACCGGTCGCGACGAGCACGTATCTGGCGGCGGACTCATGGCTCCCCGACGACACGTTGCTGTGCAACGACCTGAGCAATCCAAGTGGGGCCGTCGCCTATCTCGTGTCACGCGAAGGCGTCGTCAGCGCGTTCAGCGCCGGTGACGCCACCTGGGTCGGCGGCGGAGTCGACTGGTAGGCGGCGTCAGCTGTTGGTCTCGTCGGGAGGAAACAACGCGGGATCGGGAAAGGCGGCTGCAGGCGCCGCTATGTCGGGATGCGTCGGGCAGTGCGCGTCCAGCGTGTACGAGGTCATCGACAGCGATCCGAATGTGTACCCGTCGACGAGCACGTCGAGAGTTTCAGCGGTTGCCCCGGCGACACCTGCGAGGTAGAGCAAGGGGAGAAAGTGATCAGGGGTCGGCACGGCGAGCCGGAATTCCGGACGCGCGTCAAGGGTGAGCACGTCGGTCGGCGCGTCCTGCATCTTCTCGCGCACGGCCTCGTCAAAACGATGCGCCCAGTCGAAGCCACCGTCCGGGTTGCCGAAATCCATGCCGCCGAGGTTGTGCACCACGTTGCCGCTGCTGACGATGAGCACACCGGAGTTGCGGAGCGGTGCGAGTCGCGCGCCGATGTCGACGTGATAGTCGAACGGCTTCGCAGCGTTGATGGACAGCTGGACGACCGGGATGTCTGCTGCCGGAAACGCGTGCGCGAGGACCGACCAGGTGCCGTGGTCGATCCCCCAGCTGTCGTGATCGAGTCCTACCCACACCGGTTTGACGATCTCCGCAACCTCTTCCGCGAAGACGGTCGACCCAGGTGCGGGGTACTCGAAATCGAACAGCGCCTGCGGAAAGCCGTAGAAGTCATGGATGGTGCGCGGGGTCGGCATCGCGGTCACGGCCGTCGACCCGATGTACCAGTGCGCGGAGACGACGAGAATCGCGCGCGGGCGTGGTACCGACGCGCCGAATCCCGCCCACGCGGCGGTGTAGCGATTCGTCTCCAGCGCGTTCATCGGGCTGCCATGCCCGAGAAACACCGCCGGCATTGGGGCGTCAGCCATGCCCGTATCCTACTGGCTGGTCCGGGCCGAGAGATTCAACTCTGGCGCTGAAACGCCATAGCCCTTCCCTGGGCGGAAATGGTGAGCGTGGTGCCCGCAACCCATGCCGGAGCCGCCTCATCCTTCCCGAACACGTCCGAGCGCAACTGCCCTTCTGCGTCGACCGTCCACTGCCCGCTCATCTGGTGTCCGTTCGGCATCGATCCGCTGACGGTACCGTCGGCGCCGAACACGACCGAGAGGAAGCCGTTGCTCCACGAGCCGACGATCGCTTCGGCGAGCGGGCGCGCATCCTGCTGATCTGCCGGCGGCGGCGTTGTGGACCCCTCCATCTGCGCCTTCATCTGGGCACCCATCGCCGCCATCTGTGCGCGCGTTTCGGCGAGGGAGACCTCGTCATGTTTGTGCGTTCCGGCAACGAGGTTCCGCATCATCGATTGCGCCGACGCAGCGGTCAGGTCCGGAATCACGGGGTCGGGCAGTCGCTGGAGGTTGACGACTCGCTTGCTGCGTGGCAGATAGAAGATCCGGACGTAGCCCGCATCCGGAGCCGCATGGAAACCGGCGCGCCCGGTCTGGAAATGCATGCCGGCAACGTCGAGGAGGTAGGTTTCGCTGCTGCTCTTTCCGGTCTCGCTCTGGAGCATGCGCTTGATGATCGCGCCGTCGACCGACACGACCTTTCCGGCTCGTACGTCATTGGTGATCGAATCACCGCCGGTCAGCGCACGCACGATCAAGAGGGCCGCGATCACGAAGCAGACGATGCCCACGATGGGCTTGAGGGTTGCGTCCTTCGCGGGGCCGGCGGTGAACGCCACCAGCGCGCCGATGATCACGAGGATGGCGGCGAGACTCAACTCGGTCTTCCGAACTCCACGCGACCGGCTCCGCCAGTTGCTGCGTTGCTGATCGGTCAGGCGTCCGGCCTGGTTGGTCTCGATCGCGCTCTGAGGGAACGGGCCCTCGTCGCTCGCGGATGTGGTCATTGCGGTTCCCTCGAAATGATCCGGCGCGAACCATACGCTACCGGTTCAATGGTCGAAGAGCACGACCTTCTCAGCCCAAGGGCGGCAGGGCGATGGCATACCGCGTCTCCGGAATCGAGTACCCCGAACGGTCCTCATCGCGCTCCTCACCGGTGACCGACCAACCGCGCGCCTCATAGAAGCGGCGGGCGTCCTGGTTGTCTCGGAGCACCCAGAGCACAACGCGCTCGAAGCCACGGTTCGCGAGTCGCCGCAGCGCGTCGTCGAGCAGCATCCGTCCGATGCCCCGGCGCCATAGGTTCGGACCGATGTGCAGCGAGTAGATCTCGCCGATGGTCGCTGCGAGCGGGTCAACCCTGGGCCCGAAGCTGCACAGGCCGAGGATGTTGTCGCCTTCAACGGCGAGGGTCGTCTCAATGACTTCCACCTCCTCGGGTGAGAAGGTGCGCTCCCATCTGGCAACACGGCTCTCGTGGGTAACCCGGTCGAGGTATTCGTCCGAGATGAGGCCGCGATACGCGGCCAACCAACTCGCGAGATGCATCGTCGCGATCGCGTCGACGTCGGCAGGCGTCGCGCGGCGGATCGTCGCGTTGGGGTGCAGCTGCGGCATGCTCCCGATCCTACCCAGTCGCGTCGATCGCACTCCCCGGGGTTCGCGAGCCGCTGGTAGCATGGCCCGGGCTGTCGTGGACGCCCGATGCGGCGACGATCTCCAGGAGGCCCAGTTCTTGGCTCACCGCGGTGCGCGGATCGCGACCGTCGCGATCGCACTCTCGACGTTCGGTTCGGTGCTGATTGCGCAGCACGGTGACGCGGCACACCGCGCCACGCTGGAAGCGCAGGTGAGCGCGACATCATCGACGGGCGCCTTGTGGGGCATCGACACCGTGGACAACGTGCAGACGAGCAATATCCTTGCGCAGACCACCAGCGAACTCGGCAGCCCGCAGTTCGTGGGGCGATACCTCATCTACAGCAGCAGGATCTCGAGCACGGAAGCGCAATACATTCACGGGCAAGGCCTCTCGATCCTGCTCATCGACGACCCGAATCGCGCGTTCACTTCCGGCTCGGTCGATGCGCGACAGGCGATCGCGCAAGCGCACACGCTGGCCGTGCCGCAGGGCATTGCGATCTTTCGCGACGTCGAGACCAGCGATCCGATTTCGTCCCCATACATCACCGCGTACGTTGCCGCCTTCGCCGGGTCCGGCTACATCCCAGGGTTCTACGAGAATCCGATCAACGGAGTGTTCGCGGACGCGTATTGCGGGCTGGTGGCCGCCAATCCCGCCGCGGTGCGAGGTGCATTGCTGTACTCGAGTGAGCCGGAGCGCACCGGGAGCGACCCGCACCGCGCCCTGCGACCAAACTACAAACCCGATCAGCCTGGCTGCTCCAATCACACCGCTGCGTGGCAGTACCTGGAGCGGGGACTCTTTCCGTCCGGGACATTCCCGAACGTGGATGTCGACGAACTGCCCGCGCGGTTTTCGCACGTCCTCTGGTCCTGAACCAGAGGAGCCCTACACCGCGTTTCGTCGTGGACGGTAGATCAGGATCAAGGTTTCGCCGGCCGGGCGCGAGGCAGCCAGTTCAAAGCTCAGCGGCGCGTCAGTGTCGTTGAACAACCGCGTTCCTTTCCCGAGCACGACTGGGTAGACCATCAACCGGTACTCGTCGATCAGGTCGTGCTCTTGCAACGTCCGGACAAGTTGCCCGCTCCCGTTGACCAGGATGTCGGCGTCGATCCGATTTTTCAACGACCGCACCGCTGCCGGTACATCACCGTTGATCACCGTCGAGTTGTTCCAGGTGCCCTCACGGAGTGTCGACGACACGACGTACTTCGGCATCCCATTCATCTTGTCGGCGAACTCGTCGTGCATCGTGGGCCACGCCTTCGCGAAGCCCTCATAGGTCTGGCGACCAAGCAGGAGCGCGGCCGCCGCCATGACCTCGTCGAACTTGAATTTGTCGCCCTCGGCGCCGCGGTTGAACTTGAACGCCCACCCACCTCGGTGGAACTCACCGGAGCCGCCCGGATCCTGGAAGACACCGTCCATCGTGACGAACTGCGAAACCACAATGCTGCCCACGAAGCACCTCACAACTCACATTCGCTGACCGTCGAGTCGCACGTCGGGCGCACGGCGCACGCGACATCAAGCCTGATCGGAGGCGCCATTCTGACGGGTGTGGGCCGCGTCATAGACGGCGCGCAACGCGATCATGTTCCCGACCCCGGTGCGGGGACTCAGCAGTCCACGCACGGAGTGAGGTCGCTCGACTTCGGGTCGCCGGCCGACGAGCGGTGCACCAGCACCACGCCACGCGGCGCCCAGAAGGCTGTCCACGCGCGCGCCACCCGACCTGGCCCAAGCAACTGACGTTGCGCCCGGCGCTGCTGCGCGCGAGCCGTCGCCATGATCGCGTTGCGCATGTGCTCCTGCTCGGCGAGCTGAGCCATCTCGATCAACTGGGGTCCGTACATCTCACTGCCTCCGGTATGAATCACCATCGAAGGTGGTTTACTGGTGACATTGTACCGTGGCCACCATCACTTGTCAAATGCGTATACTGGTGACGATGACTACCACGACCAGCCCCGTCTGATATGAGCGAACCCGAGAGTCGCGACCCCGCGCCGGGCACGCTGCGCCTGGTCCAGCGGTTCATCAACAGCACCGAGATGCTCGATGGCGTGGACCAACTTCGCACCGTCCCGCTCGCGACCGAGTGGCTGCACGACGCGATCGGGGTATGGCTGAAGCTATCGGAGAAGGACCGTGACCGGCTGATCGCAACGCGCGAATCGCTTCGAGATCTCCTCGAGGCACACAACGGAGAGAACGTCGACCCGGCGGTGACTGTGAGATTGCAGAAGCTGCTCGGGCGCGCCCCGCTGCGCCCGATCCTCTCTGCCGACGGCGCCGCGCTGGCGGTGGACTGCGCCGGCGTGAATCAGTTTCTCGGCATGATCTCCACGGCGATCGTCGAGGCGACACTCATGGGGACATGGTCGAGATTCAAGGTCTGCCGGAGTGAGCCCTGCCGGTGGGCGTACTTCGACCACTCCAAAAACGGCTGCAGTTGCTGGTGCTCGATGCGCGTCTGTGGCTCGCGGGAGAAGGCGCGCACCTACCGCGCTCGGCAGAAGGCCGTCGTCATCCCGGAG
This sequence comes from Candidatus Dormiibacterota bacterium, assembly GCA_041691155.1. GTDB lineage: Bacteria > Chloroflexota > Dormibacteria > Aeolococcales > Aeolococcaceae > Palsa-851. Next base: position 56,350 of record JBEPVD010000015.1, read on the forward strand.
CCCGTCCCTCAGAGCTGAGCGACGATCTCTGTCGCCGCGCGTCCGCCCGACTCCACCGCGCCGTCCAGGAATCCCTGGTTGTTGTTCGACGTGTGCTCGCCGGCGAAGTGAACCCGCCCGGCTGCCGACGCCGCAATCGCTCCGTAGGTCGCGTACTGGCCGACTTTGTAGAACGAGTACGCGCCCTTGACCCACGGGTCGCGGACCCAGTGATCCTCGTACGAGGCGCCCGTGAAGGCGGAACGCGTACCGGGAAAGATCGGCTCGATGCGGTCGAGCAACCAGTTCGTGTCCCTGGCCGGCGTCGGGCCGTGCGCGCCACCGGTGAGCGTGTTCCGCCCGACGTCAGCTCCCGGGAATGCAAGGAGGAGCGCCGGAGCGCCGTTCGGACCGAGCGGCACCGAGTCGTCCCAGCACACGTCGAAGCTGTCGTGCGAGGTATAGGCAACACCGCTGTACCCGTGCCGTGCCCAGGTCTTCTCCGCGACTTCGATGTGGATCTTCGCGTTGGAGCCCATGCCCATCGTGTCGATCACGCGCACTTTCTCGGCGCCGAATCCCGAGCGGCGGAGGTCGACCTCGCGCAGCAGCGTGAAGGGCAATGCGAGCGCCACGTAGTCGGCGGTCACATCTTTGGTCCCGCTGTCGACGTCGAACGTCAAGGTGTGCGACCCGTCGCTGTTCTCACAAAGCGCGACAAGGCGATGGCCCATCTCGATCGACCCCTGCGGCAGTTGCCCGGCCATGCCGTGCACCATCTGATCGTTGCCGCCGACGATGTGCCACTTCTCGTCGTACCCGGGCAACGGGTCCAGCGAGGTTCGCGGGTTCGCGCCGGTGAGCCCGATGAGGTCGAGCGCCGACTGCTCACCCGGGTCACCGCCGTTCCCCGACACAGTATTCGCGAGCATCAGCTGACCGAACCGTGAGGTGCTGCCGATAAGTGTCTCGTCGAGCCACTCGGGAGCCGAAAGCTGGTCCAGGCGCGCTGCACCGCGCACCGTGTTTCCTTCCTTGAGCGCGTGGTGGAATGCCTTGTAGCCGAAGTGCTCCCAGTCTGCACTCGCCTGTGCGTAGGTATATGCGCCGCCGTCGAACCAGTAGATCTCGGGAAGGCCCATGAGCTCGCCGCCGTTGAAATCCTCGAGCTCGAGCCCCAGCTCCGCGGCGAGATTCAGCGCCGCGACCTGATTGGAGTCGATGAATGCGCCGCCGTGCTCGGTGATCAGCCCGTTGGAGAAGAAATCACGGAGCGACCAGCATCGCCCGCCGATCCGATCGGCCTGCCCTTCGTAGACCGTCGACTGCACATGGTGTCGTGTCCAGAGCACGTGGCTGCAGCGCAACCCGGCGAGGCCCGCGCCAACCACGGCGATACGCGGCTTCGTCCCTGTTGACGGTCGCGCCGCTGCGAGCGCACGGGTCGCGGCGGACCCGAGCGCAAACCCCGCTCCGGCTACCGCTGCCCCGGCGAGGAAGCGGCGGCGCGTCACCGGCCGGCTTGCAATCTTCTTCAGCTCGAGTTCCTCGAGCACCGCGTCCACCGGGAGAGCACGGGCTTCCGCTGACGCGTGGACAGCGAACAGATGCCGCATCGCTGCTGTGAGTGGCGTGCGAGCCGAGCGGCGTCCGCCACTCAAGCCACCGAATGGTGCACTCACCCCCGAGAACCCCCTGCCTCGCTGCCGATCGATCACCGTATCGCAGGATAGCCAACGCCGCAGAGTCACGGAAAGCGCCGCCAGTCTCAAGCCGTGCGCGTTTCCTCGGGCGCGGCTCAGACCTCCCGGCGCCGGAAACTCCAGACCGCACAGCCGACGACCGCGATCACCCAGCACACCGCCCAGATCAGGAACGCGAGCGAGGGTGGCGACTGCACGAAGAAGGGGTTCCCGGCGCGCGCCCGCGTCGCCCCCAGGACGTCGCGGTACAGCACCGGTTCGAGCTCAAAGACGGATCCCCGCCAGAGTGCGTCGGTCGGCAGCAGCAGCTGGCTGGTGGTCCCTGCGTTGGAGATGCCCGCGTTCCCGAACACCTCACCGATCGCTCCGGCGACGCCGCCGATCCAGGCCAGAAAGAACAGGACGAGCGCAACCACACCGGCGGTCATTCCCGAGAGCAGCGTACTCAGCAGCAACGCGAGCGACATCACGACGATACCCTCGCCGCTGAGATACGCGGCGAGCGCCACCGGTCCAGGCGGTACGTAGCTGGTGGTGAGCCCGACGACGACGAGTTCGAGCGCTGTGGTCGCCGCGACGTAGATGACGATGAGCGCCGCGAGTCCAAGCCACTTGCCAAGCACGACCTGATAGCGACTCACCGGACGCGCGAGCACCGCGAGGGCGACTCCCGACTCCAGTTCGCTCGAGATCGATGGCGACGCGACCACCACCGCGCTCAGGGCAAGGACGCCGCTGAACATGAATTCGACGAGGATGAGTACCTGCGACGTGGCAAGACGCAACTCCGACGCCGGAATCGGCGTGCCGTCGGAATTGGTGAGAGTCGTCAGATGCTGAAAGCCCCACCCCGTGAGCCCGATCACGATGATGGTGAGAATCGCGAGCGCCAGCAACAGCTTTCTTCTCGATGCCTCGCGAATCGTCAAGCGCGCGATGGTCAGCGCTGCCACGCTCCGTCCTCCGCACCGAGCAGCGCCAGGAAGCGCTCTTCCAGCGTCTGACGCACCGGCTCCACCGCGTACACCCGCGCGCCGCCGGCGACGACCTCGGCAACCAGCTCCGGCACCGTCGCTGCCTCGACACCGTCGACGACGACCCAGCCTTCGTTCTCGCTGACGTGACCGCGACGCGCGAGCGCGGTCCGCATCGGATCAGTGAATCCGGCCAGGCGCATGCGCACGCCGCCGGTGCCGAGAAGGTCGTCGAGTTTCCCGGTGGCGAGCACTCTGCCGTTGGACACGATGGCCGCGCGATCGCAGACCTGCTCCACCTCGCCCAGCAGGTGCGAATTGAGGAATACAGCAGACCCGCGATCACGCAGCTTCCGGATGATGGTGCGGGTATCCGCCCGACCGACCGGATCGAGGGCGGACGTCGGTTCATCGAGGATGACGAGTTCGGGGTTGCCGATCAGCGCGACTCCCAGGCCGAGGCGTTGCTGCATCCCTTTCGAGAATGTCTGCACCTTGGCGTCCGCATGACCGATGAGGCCGACGGTCGCCAGGGCATCCTTGATCTCGCCGGGCCACAGCGGCCGCGCGATGCCGGCGAGCTTGCAATGCAAAGCGAGCACCTCTCGAGCGCTCAACCAGCTCTGATAGCGAAACAACTCGGGCAGGTACCCCACCCGGCTTCGCGTTCCGCGGTCGCCTGCCGGCCGGCCCAAAACCCATGCCTCGCCACCGGTGGCACGCGTGAGACCGAGCAACAACTTGACCGCGGTCGTCTTGCCGCTGCCGTTCGGTCCGAGGAACCCGAACACCTCACCGCGAGGCACGACCATCGAAAGCCCGGAGAGCGCGACCTCGGAGCCGTAGTGCTTGGTGAGCTCCAGGGTCCGGACCGCGGGCTCGTCGCCCGGCGGTGTCTCGCGGGACGTGATCGACCCGACCGCCATCAGTGCACGGAACGCGCAACCGCGAGCGACTGATCCGCGCTGAGCGTTCCGGCGACCGCGTACACGATGTGATTGTGCTGCCAGAGCACTGCGCTGCCGATCCCTGTCGCATCTCCGATCAGCAATCCGGCGGAGCCGTTGATGTTCGCCGGGGAAGCGCTCGCGAGGTCAATGGGAATCGGCACCGGGATCGTCTGCTCGGGATCACCGAGCGCGCGGATCTCCGAGGCGACACCGGGCGGGATACCAGGCAGCGACAGGATGTAGTGCTCGAGTTGCTCCACGGTGACTCCGGTGGAGGACACCATCGGTGTGCGCGATGCCACGACGACGAACGCGTCGCCGGAGGGAAGCCCACCGCCATGCAACAGCGCATTGATGTCAAAGCCGTATGACACTGCGACTGCCGGCGCAATCGTGACCGTCAGCGTACTGCCATCGAGACCGGGGGGAAGTGGCGGCAACGGCTTGCCGGCCGAGGCGGCCGCGGCCCGGGCGAGCGCTGCGTCGAACCGGAACGACACGACTGTCCCCGAGATGTCGGCGTAGGTCGGTGCTGTCGTGATCCCTGCGGGGACACCGCCGATCGTCAGGGCCGGAAGTCCCGCACCCTCAGCTGCACTCGCCGCGTCTGGCTCTGGAGTGAAGTTGAGTGGCGACGAGCCCCCACTGACGGTGCCATAGCTGTCGAGTCCCGCGAGCGAACGGACATCCGCGCTCGTAACCGGAACGGCCGCAATTCGCGAAGGCTGGAACAGGCTGAGGAAGTCCTGCGCGCCACCCGTGGCCACGAGCAGCGCGCTCGCGACGCCGGCGACACCGACCCCCGCAAGGACACGACCGGCCAGCTGGTTGCGCGTGCGAACCGGTGCCACCCGTGCGTGGCGGGTGCCGGCACCGGGCGCGAGGGCCTCCGACCGCGCCAGGCGTTCATGCGCCGCGGCAACATCGACGGTCGCCCCAGGGAGCGCGAGCATCGACCAGGCGACGTGCGCATCCGAGCGCAGACGCTCCACTCGATGAGCGCAGCGCTCGCAGGTCGCCAGGTGCTGACGCTGCGCCGGGTCCAGTGCCACCGGCTCGTCCATCGAACGGCGAAGCGTTCCACTAGCTGGATGCATGCACAATCTCCTTCCGCAGGCGCGCCTCTGCGCGCCGCAATCTTGTTCCCACGGCGTTCACGCCGATCCCCAGCGCCGAGGACATCTCCGCGTAGCTGAGACCGCTGTAACGCAGCGCGAGCACCGTGGCCTGTCGTTTCGGGATGCGGGCCAGTGCATCCCGGAGGGTCTGTCCCGTCTCGGCCGCCTCGACCGCGCTGGTCGGGTCTTCGACGGCCCTCGGTTGGCGCGCGTACTGCTCCTCGCGGGTGGCGCGACGTCGATCGGTCCGGATCTTGTTGAGCGCCGTATGCGCAGCGGCGGTGCGCAGCCACGCGGGGGCGTTGGCGCCGGGGTCATCACCAAATCGTCGATGGAGATCGAGAAAGACCTCCTGCGCCACATCCTCGGCGGCGCTGGGATCGCCGAGTACGCGACGAGCGATCGACGCGACTTTCGCGTACTCGTCGGCAAAGAGCCGATCGAACGGTGACGGCCTCGTTTCCCCCGCGGCGGGGCGGCCCGCTCCGGTCACGCGCTGCAACTCGAAGGTCTGAACGGCTCGGTATTCGACCACATCATGTCAGCACCACGGAGCTCCCATTTGTGACATCCAGGTTCGAAGGCCGGGCCGATCGTCCCACTGAGTACCCTTCGGCGTGATGTCCGCCGCCGTTGGTCAACGGATTCGACGCATCACGCCGGGGCAGATCGTGGTGATCGCGGCCTTCGTGGTGATTCTCTGCGTGCTGGTCCGTCGAGGTGGCGACCCAGACGTGTTCTGGCACCTCATCACCGGTCAGTGGATGGTCGACAACCACCGGGTGGTGTCGCAGGACCTTTTCACGTTCACGGTCGCGGGCAAGCAGTGGATCGACCCCGAATACACGACCGAAATCATCACCTACCTGTTTTTCAAAGTCGGCGGCTTCACGGCCGTATCACTCGGCTTCGGCGCCCTGACCTTCATCGCATTCCTGCTCATCTGGCGGCGGGTCCGTCTCGAGAGGACCAACCTGTTCATCGCCGCGCTGGTGATCGGCCTCGCCGCACTCGGCGGCGCCGCGGTCTGGGGCCCGCGCCCGCAGATGATCACGTTCACGTTCACGTGCCTCGAGTTGTTCTGGCTCGACCGCTACCTTCGCGGCACCTCGCGAGCGATCTACTGGCTCCCGCTGGTGATGATCGCGTGGGCCAATCTGCACGGCGGATTCCTCTTCGGCCTGGTGCCGGTCGGCGTTGCGGCGTTCGTGGAGGTCGTGCACTGGATCCGCCGCGTTGACGGCGATACGCACAAGCGGCGCACTCGCAATCTGGCGCTTATCTTTGTCGGGTGCGTGGCTGCGGCCGTGATCAATCCTCACGGCATTCACCTCTATGGATATGTGATCCAGCCGCAGTTCTCGGCCGTGCAGCAGCACTTCATCGCGGAATGGCAGTCACCGAACTTTCACGTCCTCGAGGAGCGCGGGTTCGAAGCGATGCTGCTTCTGTTGCCCGTCGCGTTCGTTTTGCGCCGCCCGTCGTTGTGGGAAGTCTGCCTCACGGCTGTCGTCACCTACGCGGCGCTCTCGGCGGTTCGCCATTCCGCACTGTTCATCGCCGCCGAAGCGCCGCTGCTCATCTGGTCGTTCACGGCCGGGTGGGAACGGATGGCACTCGCGCGCCCCATCCAAGACTGGCTCGCACCCCGGACCGCAGCGTTACTCGGCGGCGCGGTTGCCGTCCTGGTGATTGCGGTCGCAGGAACCGGGGTGTTCGTTCATTCGACGCTGTCCAACCAGGCCGAGGCGACCACGAAAAACTTCCCGGTCGGTGCCACGGACTGGCTTGTGGCGCACCCGACTGTCGGCACGCACATGTTCAATCAATACGGTTGGGGTGGTTACCTGATCAATCGCCTGTATCCCACCGTCAACCGGCGTGTGTTCTCGTTCGGGGAGGCGACCCTCCTCGGCAACACGGTGATGCAGCAGGTCAGCGATGTCGAGACGGGCGATCCGGACTGGCAGCAGATCTTTGCTGAGTACCGCATTGACTACGTCATCGATGTGCCAGGTGCACCCGCGGTGCTTGCCCTGGAGGTCGATCCGCAATGGACCAAGGTGTATGACGACGGCCTCGCCGTGATCATGGTGAAGAACACAGCGCTCGGCGCGCTGTCGACCGGCTGACCTCGTTCCGCACACCACCGGCCGTCGAGCGGCTGGTAGCAACGCAGCCGGTGACGCCCTCTCGACTCGATGCGCTCTGGGAAGATGGCGCCGGTGATCACCTCGCCGTCGCACCCTGCCTTGCGAGACGCCGCGCCGTCGGTGTTCTGGCTCGACGACCCCGACGCACCGACGCCGGCGCCGCGCCTCGAAACGCACACCGACTGCGATCTGGCCGTCGTCGGCGCCGGGTTCACCGGGTTGTGGGCCGCGTTCCTGGCGAAGGAGCGCGAGCCATCCCGTGACATCGTGGTCCTCGAGGGACGAACTGCCGCCGCCGCCGCGTCCGGTCGAAACGGCGGCTTCTGCGACGCAAGTCTCACGCACGGATTCGCCAACGGGATGAGCCGCTTCGCCGGCGAGCTCGACACCCTCGACCGCCTCGGCATCGAGAACCTGAATGCCATTGAGGCCACGGTGCGCGAGCACGACATTGACTGCAACTTCGAACGCAACGGGATGCTGGACGTCGCGACGGCGCCCTATCAATACGACGAGCTCACCGTGATGGCGACCGAAATGCGGGAGCACGGTTACCGCGTCGACGTGCTCGACGCCGACGCCATGCGCGACCAGGTGGCCTCGCCGACGTATCACGGTGGCGCGTGGATTCACGACCAGACGGCAATCGTGAATCCCGCGCGACTCGCCTGGGGCCTGCGACGTCTGTGCATCGAGGCCGGCGTACGCGTCTACGACCACTCAGCGGTCACGAAGCTGCGCACCGAAGCTGATCGCGTGGTGCTCACCACCCGCCACGGGAGTGTCTCGACACGGCGAGTTTCCCTGGCCACCAACGCGGATCGTCCGTTGCTGGCCCGCCTGCGCCCATTCATCCTCCCGGTCTACGACTACGTGCTCGTCACCGAGCCGCTGACTCCCGCGCAGCTCGAATCGATCGGCTGGAAGCTGCGTCAGGGCATCGGCGACAGCGGCAATCAATTCCATTACTACCGGCTCACCGCCGACCAGCGGATCCTCTGGGGCGGCTACGACGCCATCTACCACTACGGCAACCGCATCGGCG
>JBEPVD010000016.1:0-61242 GCA_041691155.1 Candidatus Dormiibacterota bacterium
CTCGCTCGTTCGCGCAAGCACATTGTCGCGCTCTCTCGCTCGCTCCCCAATGCGCCCCGCGGCTGACCGGCCTGTCCCGCCTTGGCAGTCGTTGTGGCTCTCAGTGCGCTGTCGATGCGCTGCACGGCTGGCCGCCCGACGCGTTGAGGTCTGGTCTCCCTCGACGGAGCGACGCGTGGCCGGACGTCCTGCCGCGCGAAGCGAGCGCTAAGCTCTCGAGCGCATGACCAAGTTGAGGAGCGTTGCATGTTCGATCTGACCGGGAAGGTCGCCGTTGTCACCGGGGGATCGCGCGGTCTCGGCAGAGCCGACTGCCTCGCCCTTGCTCGGGCCGGTGCCGATGTCGTCGTCACCGACATCCTCATCGAGTCGGACCCGGCTCTCGAACAAACCGCCGAGGAAGCGGATTCGGCTCTCGCGCAGCTTTTCACTTCGCAGCACGTCGTGTATTCAGAACAGACCAGTGAAGAGATCCGGAAGATGGGCCGGCGATCCGCGGCGATCAAGATGGACGTCACCAATCGCGAGCAGATCCGGGAAGTGTTCGCCACCATCAAGAAAGACTTCGGGTCGATAGACATCCTCGTGAACAACGCGGGCACGCTCGACCACATCGGGCAGATCGAGCATCAGAGCGATGAGATGTGGGATCGCGATCTGCGCGTCAACCTTTCCGGTGCGTTCAACTGCACGAAAGCAGTGTGGCCGTACATGCGTGAGCAGGGATGGGGACGTGTGATCTACATGGCGTCGGTTGCAGGCACGCTCGGCGGATTCGGTCAGGCGTCCTACGCTGCGACCAAGGCGTCGCTGATCGGCCTGGGCAAGTCGATGGCGCTCGAGGGCGCACGCTTCGGCATCACCGCGAATATCATCGCGCCGGGCATCATCGGCACCGAGGCATGGAAGATGGGCGATATGCGCATGAACGACCGCATGGTGCTCCGCACCGCAATGCGCAGTGCAGGCGAGCCCGACGACATCGCAAACGCCATCGTGTTCCTGGTCTCGCCTGAAGCACGCTACATCACGGGACAGGTGCTCACGATTGCGGGAGGCATCGACCTCTTCGTCTACTGACCCGCACACCGCGCGCGGGACGTCACGTCAGCCCGTCGACATCGGCGTGACGTACTGGTCGCGTGAGGTCGGTCCGTACGTGTGGCACGAGTACGACCGGGCGCGCACCGTGTTGGACTTGCGTGCCATCAAGGCAGCCGGTCATCGCACGCTGCGAACGCATCTGTTGTGGGACGCCTTCATGCCCACACCCGCGCGCGTCGAGCCGAAGAGGTTGCGCGAGCTCGAGCACTTTCTGGCGACGGCCGCGGACCTGTCGCTGCAGGTGGTACCGGTGCTCTTCATGCAAACGATCGGCAAGTGCGTGATGCTGCCTGCCTACGCGATCGATGTGGGTGCTCGACGCACCGGTATCAGGGCTGTCTCTGACGCGGTAACCCAACCCGGCGGTCCGCGCTATCTGTACACGGATCCGCTGATGGTCGAAGTCTGTGTGCGCTGGATCGATGAAATGCTGGCGGCATTCGCAGGTCATCCGGCGATCGCGATGTGGGATATGGGGCATGACCCTGCCGGCGGCGTGCGGCCGCAACGCATCGAGCACCTCAGCACCTGGACCGCGCTCCTGAGCGCGCGCATACATGAACGCGAGCAACGATGCATGCTCACGTTGAGTGCGGATGATCTCGTCACTGCGCGCGCCGTCCGACCATCGGTGGTTGCGGCGGCCGTTGATGCGCTTGGACTTGCGGTGACCGGCAGCGCGCTGGCGCTGGTTGGCGGTGTCCGTGATCCGGCCGGTGCGATATTCCTCGTGCAACTATGCCAGTCGCTCGCCGGACCCGTGCCGTTGATTGCGCACCTGGGTGCATACGCCGATCAGCAGCCGGCTGACGACGCCGGCGACTCCGAAATCGTTGCGCAGACACGGCGATTTGTCGCAGGCGCGGTGGACGCACTCGTCGACTCCGGTTGCGCAGGATTGCTGGCTGCGATGTGGAGCAATCCCGGCCCGCGGGCGGCCGCCGTGCCACCGTTCGACCGGGACGAACATTTGCGCGACATGGGCGTGGTCGATGCGTCCGGGGCGCCGACGACGTTCGGCAGCACCTGGCTCGAACAGACGCACCACGAGCGCGAACAACACCCATCCGACCCGTGGCCGGAGCACATCGACGCCGATGACTACTACGCGAATCTCCCCGACAGCCTGCATGAACTCCGTGCCGCCTGGGAACGCGGCTCAAGTGAGCACCCTGCTATGCTGCGGTGAGCACCGGAACGGCGAGAAATCACCATCATGCGGTGCTTCCATCGCGGTCTTTGCGGGTTCCCGTTGCTGACAGGGGACGCTCCCATGTGGTCGTGAACGCGGTGGGCGTCCGTGTCGGCGAGAGTCCTGGAGGACATGCTGTGACCGCTGGCCGAATCAAGAAAATCATTCCAGACCGTGGATTTGGTTTCGTACGCGCAGATGATGGCAACGAAGTGTTCTTTCATCGCACCGAACTGACAACTGTCGACTTCGACGCCCTCCAGGAAGGCGAGCAGGTCACGTTCGACATCGTTGACTCGCCCAAGGGACCGCGCGCGCGCAATCTGCAGAAGGTCTGATCGCAGCGGGGCAACCCGCTACGGCACCTTCGAGCTAGGCGTCGCTGCGCAATGTGCGCAGGCGTGCAACCGCGGCATCGACGCGCTCCGCTTCGTGCCCACGGAGACGGATCACGAGTTCGCGTTGCTCGACGTGCGGGTATGAGCCGACAGTGATGTCGGGGAATTCCGCCTCGAGCACCATCATCGGCTCGTACATCTCCGACTCGGGCACGGACCGGTAGTGCACCTCGCGCACGACCGGCGCGGGTGCGCCGGTGAAGTACTGCGGCATGAGTTCCTCTTCAACGATGGTGATGAACTCGCGCGGGATCCCCGGTAGCACGAAGAGCCATCGGTCATCGCCGACCTCGATCGCGAGCGGCGGCGCCGAGCCCTTGCGGTTGGTGAGCACGACAGCACCGGTCGGCACGATCGCGCAGCGACGGTTGGCTTCGGTGACCACCGGTTTGTCGATCCACCCCGCGGCGTGCATGCGCTTCGCGAGCGCCTCCATGTTGGCGTACGCGATCGGGTTCAACGCAAGGGGGCGTCCGAGCGCGTCGCCGACCGCTTGGAAGGTCCGATCGTCCGGCGTCGGGCCGATCCCGCCGCAGACCGCGATCCGGGTGATCGATGGATCAGAGAGCGCGCGATGGATGGCCGCGACGATCGCGGCGGACTGGTCGGCCACGACCTCGATCCAGACCACCGGCCGGCCCGCGGCAAACGCCATCCGGGCAAGGAAACTCGAATTGGTGTCCTGGGTGTGGCCGCTGAGAATCTCGTCGCCGACCGTCACGATGGCGGTCAGGCCGGTGGCGTTCGGCACCCGGCCAGCATAGGCGTTGGTGTATCCGTTGACGGGCCGGATACAATGCATCGGCCCTGGGGTGGCGCCAATGAGAGCCGCCCGGGCACCCACTCACATCCCGTAGGAGACCTGAGCGCATGCCGACCCTCGACCGTGCCGTTCTGCTTCCCATCGGCGCAGCAGGACTGCTCGCTCTCCTGTTCGCGGTCTATCTGATCTTCTGGGTCCTGCGCAAGCCGGAAGGCAACGACACCATGAAGGAGATCGCCAAGGCGATCCAGGAGGGGGCGCAGGCATATCTCAACCGCCAGTACCTGATCATCTCCGGGATTGGGGCGGTCATCTTCGTGTTCCTCACCTTCTCGCTCGGGTGGAAGACCGGTGTCCTCTTCCTGATCGGCGCGGTGCTCAGCGGCGCCGCCGGCTACGTGGGAATGAACATCTCGGTGCGCTCGAACCTGCGCACTGCCGAGGCCGCCCGCGACGGCGTCAACCCGGCCCTGCAGCTTGCTTTCAAGGGCGGCGCGGTGACCGGCTTCTTCGTGGTCGGGTTCGGGCTCATCGGCGTCGCGCTCGCGTACGGCATCTTCCAGGACTTCAACGCGCTGGTCGGCTTCGCCTTCGGGGCGTCGCTCATCTCGGTGTTCGCCCGTCTCGGCGGCGGCATCTACACGAAGGCGGCGGACGTCGGAGCGGACCTCGTCGGCAAGCTCGAAGCAGGCATTCCGGAAGACGACCCGCGCAACCCGGCGGTCATCGCGGACAACGTGGGTGACAACGTCGGCGACTGCGCCGGCATGGCAGCGGACCTCTTCGAGACCTACGCGGTCACCGCTGTCGCCACCATGCTGCTCGGCAGCCTGCTGTACCAGGTCGGCGGCAAGCCCGATCTCGTGTTTGTCTTCTACCCCTTGATGCTGGGCGCGGTCAGCATCGTTGCCTCGATCATCGGCACGTTTTTCGTGCGCATGGGGCGTGGCACCTGGATCATGGGCGCGCTCTACCGCGGCCTCATCGTGTCAGGGGTCGTCGCGCTCGCGGGTTTCCTGCTGATCACCGTGCTGTTGAACAACGGCGGGTATCTCAACCACTTCGATCACCCGGTGTTCAACCTCTTCTGGTGCGCCGTGATCGGCATCGTCATCACGGTGCTCATCGTGGCGGTCACCGAGTTCTTCACCGGCTCGCAGTTCTGGCCGGTGCGCACGATCGCCCGCGCGTCGCAGACCGGACACGCGACCAACATCATCGCTGGGCTCGCGATCGGCATGGAAGGGACCGCCATCCCGGTGCTCATCATCGCCATCGGCATTCTGGCCTCGGCTTCGCTCGGCGGCATCTACGGGATTGGCATCGCCGCGATGGCGCTCCTCAGCATGACCGGCATCGTCGTCGCCATCGACTCCTACGGCCCGATCACTGACAACGCAGGTGGCATCGCCGAGATGGCCAACCTCCCCGAGTCGGTTCGCACCGTCACCGACGCGCTTGACGCCGTCGGCAACACCACCAAGGCAGTCACCAAGGGGTACGCGATCGGCTCCGCCGCACTCGCAGCCTTGGTGCTGTTCGCGAGCTACACGGACATCCTCAACAACACGCTCATCGCACATGGTTTGCCCAAAGCCACGTTCGATCTCACGGCACCGCCCGTCATCGCCGGCCTGCTGCTCGGCGGGATCATGCCGTTTCTCTTCGGATCGCTTGCCATGCTCGCGGTGGGCCGCGCAGCAGGGGGTGTCGTCACCGAGGTACGCCGCCAGTTCCGCGAGATCCCCGGGATCATGGAAGGCACGGCCAAGCCCGAGTACGGCAAGTGCGTCGCGCTGGTGACCGCCGCCGCGCAACGGGAGATGATCCTTCCGGGTCTGCTCCCGGTGCTCGCGCCGCTGGCGGTTGGATTCATCCTCGGCGCGCAAGCGCTCGGGGCGATGCTGCTCGGCACCATCGTGGTCGGGGTGTTCGTCGCTTTGCAGATGACCACCGGTGGTGGTGCGTGGGACAACGCCAAGAAATACATCGAAGAAGGCAACTTCGGCGGTAAGGGCTCGGACGCACACGCCGCAGCCGTCACCGGCGACACGGTGGGCGATCCCAGCAAGGACACGGCCGGACCCGCGATCAATCCGATGATCAAGGTGATGAACATCATCGCGATCCTCGCCATCCCGACCATCGCGATCCATCACCTCTTCTACTGAGCGCCCCAAGCCGCGATCGGAGCGGGGTCGGCATACTGTCTGATATGGCCCAGACGGCTGTGCCGACCGACCAGAGCAGCGAGCAACACGCGCACACCCCCCGGTCGCACCATCGCGATCTCCAGGGAGGCGCTGCTCGGGCGGCGGTCTTCGGGATCAGCGACGGGCTGCTCACCAACATCTCACTGATCCTCGGCGTCGCCGCAGCGAACCCGCCGCCGGCGTTTGTCTTGCTTGCCGGGCTCGCCGGACTGGTCGCCGGCGCGTTCTCGATGTCCGCCGGCGAGTACGTCTCGATGAGGGCCCAGTCGGAGCTCCTCCAACGCGAGTTGGAGGTGGAGCGCAGCGAGTTGGAGCGTCACCCCGAGGCCGAGACCCGGGAACTCGCGGCGATGTACCGCCTGCGAGGTGTCGACGAGGCGGATGCGCGGCGGATTGCCGAGGCCATCATGCGCGACCCGGTGGTCGCGCTCGAGGTGCATGCCCGCGAGGAGCTGGGGCTACGCCCGGGTAAAACCGGCAATCCATGGCAGGCCGCCGGCTCGTCGTTTGTCATGTTCGGCATCGGCGCTGTGATCCCGCTCCTGCCCTGGTTTGTGACCCGTGGAACGACTGCAGCGGTGCTCTCGGTCATCCTCGGGGCGATCTCGGTGCTGGCCGTGGGCTGGACGGTCGCGATCTTCACCGGCCGCTCTCGCGTCCACGCCGCGTTGCGTCAGCTCGCCTTCGCGACCGTCGCGGCAGCAGTTGCCTTTGGCGTCGGCCACTTCGTCGGCGGCTTCGTGAACTTGCGGGCAGGCTGATTCGATTCTGTCGCGTCCGGCGAGCGATATGGAGGGCGGGGCTAGAGTGGGGGCCATGCGAAGAGCGGCAGGAGTTGTGATCCTCGCGCTCGTCTGCGCGATCGCGGTTCCGATCGTGCTCGCCAGACCTGCTTCGGCGTTTTCGAGCCCTACCTTGACCAATGTCGGCGTGTCGTCGGGCCGACCTGGGGCGACGGCGACATTCAACTACAGCTTCGACCTGATCGATTGCATGGCTGGTGGGGCGGCTGTAAACGACGTCATCGAGATCATCCTCGACTGGGATTCTCCGTTCGGTCAGATCGGGACGGCCACGAGCACCGTCCTCACCGACTGCTCCGGACAGGTCTCGGGACGCGTACCCGGTAATGCGCCGACAGGGCTTCACAACCCGACCGCCAGCCTGTTCGACGAGACGCAAGGGGCCGCCGTGCAGAGCAGCCAGGCGACCGGGACGTTCACCGTGACCCCGACACCAACACCCACACCCACGCTGAGGCCCACGCCGACCCCCACCCCAAGGCCGACGCCCATACCAACGCCAGGGATCACGCCGACACCCAAACCCACGCCCAAGCCGACCCCGACACCGACGCCACTTCCCACGCCACCGCCGTTTGTCGGTGGTGGAGGCGGTGGAGGATCGGGTGGCGGTGCGGCCCAGGGCGGCGCCGCGTGCTCCGGCGGTATCGGACAGAGCCCAACGCCCAGCCAGCTCGCAACCGCGGCAGCCCTGCTCAGCGGTCCGGGCGCCGATTCCACCGCCATCCAGATCCAGGTGCTGACCTCTGATACGTACTACGCGGACGCCGGCGGCAACGACCTGGGCTTCGTCACCCGGCTGTATGATGACATCCTTCGCCACGACCCCACACCGGTGGAAGTCGCCACCTCGCTCGCATTGCTCTCGGGCACGGGCAGCACGGTTCGTACCCAGCTCGTGCAGAACGTCGTGCTCAGCGCGGAAGCGCGAGCGATTCGTGTTGATCAGGCATATCACGCGCTGCTCAAGACCTACCCCAACGGCACCGAGCTTGCCACCTGGGTGAACCGGCTGTCCGGACCGGGAGCGCCGGGGATCTCGGGAAGCACGATGCTGGAGGAGATCGCAGCGTCGGGCGCGTACTACGCGCTGAACGGCAGCAAAGGTGCGAGTTTCGTCAACGCGCTCTCGGAGGAATTGCTCGGCACTGCGGCGTCGTCGACGGACCTCGCCGCAGACGCGGGCTTGATCAACGCGGTCAACGCGGGCAGCGCCGCGGCACGGCTCACCCTCGCGCAGAACCTGGTCGGCAGTGCCGCCTACCGCGATGGTGAGATCACGTCCTTTTACGCCAACTACCTGCATCAAACCTGCAAAGCGCTTGCGGTCCAGGAGTGCACGAGCACCATCGTCGTCCCGTCCGCAACCGAGCTGTCCACCGCGCTGACGAACTTCGCAAGCGGGTCGTCCGAAGAGAACATCATCGCTGCCGTGCTGGGGAGCGACCAGTACTACGGAAACCACGGCAGCACGCAGCTGGGCCTCATCAAGGGTGTCTACCAGGACCTCCTGGGTCGGACACCCACGGATGCGGAGGTGGCTGCCGCGCAGACCACCTACACGAACGACCCGGTCGGACACACGGCATTTGCGCAGGCGATGGTGACCTCGGCCGCATATCAGGATCTCCTCGCGTCACTCGACTATCAGCAGCTGCTGCTCAGAGCCCCGCTCCCGGCAGAACAGGCTGCGGGGCAAGGGATTCTCGGCGGCGACGTCAAGTCGCTGCAGACCCCCGACGAGATCCTCCTCGAGTCCATCGCCTCGACAGCGGAGTTCTACGTCGACCAGGGAGGAACCGACTCGCGCTTTGCCACCCACACCATTCCGACGCTGCTCCTGCGACCCGGGACGTCGACCGAGGTGTTGGGATATCTGCATCTGCCGTTGCCACACGATGGGACGTGGCAGGGAGCGGTGGTCGAATCCATCATCGACGGCAGCGAGTACCGCACCGCCTTCATCAACGGCGTGTACGAGAAGTACCTGACCGACTCGGTCTGCCTGGTCGCCACGCCGCAAAGCAGCGATGGCGGTGGGGGACCTTTCAAGAACATCCCGGGTGGGTGGTTCGGCCTCGGCATTCTCGTCGGCGTACTTTTCATGGGGGGTGCCGCTGCAGCCTTCTTCACCATGGAGCGGCGCCGTTTCGCGCGCATGTATCCGAACGAGATCCCGCGCCGAAGGGAATAAACAAGGCCTGTGCGGCTCGACCGGTCCTCTAGACTCGCGGGAGGGTGGACGAGTATCAGTTGGAGATCCAGTCGTTGCGCCGGACACTCGCCCGACTGCGGGAGGAGGAGGCCGACTCGGCGCTGATCGAGGAGTACGAGACCGAGTACCGGAACCTCAGTTCCCTCTACAAGGCGGCCACGGAGACCTACGATGCGGACGCACGTGAGCCTCGCCTTCCCAACGCGCTCGAGTCACTCGGGTTTGGCGACTGGACGCTCACCAACGTGTACAGCTTCGTGTACGACGCCTCGATGGAACTCCCGATCGACGACGGGCGCGAGCTTGCCCGGCGTATCGATGAGACCGACTACGCCGCCTCGTTGCTCGCGGTGCTCGACGCCGAGGACTGACGGGCCGGGATCTTCTTGCCCGGGTTGAGCACGTCTCGCGGATCCAGTGCCGTCTTGATTCGCCGCATCAGCTCCACCGTCCCCGGACCGAGTTGACGCTCGACGTAGCGGAGCTTGGCGGTCCCGACCCCGTGCTCGCCGGAGAGTGAACCACCCATGCCGAGCACGGTTTCGAAGAGCTCGCCGGACGCCGCCTCGGCACGCATGCGCTCGCCCTCGACGCGAGGGTCGATGAGGAACGTTGCGTGGATGTTGCCATCGCCCAGGTGTCCGAAGTTGACGACCGGCAACTCGTGCTTGGCGCCCATTGCACAGGTGCGGGCGACGAGCTCGGCGACGCGATCCCGGGGAACCACGACGTCCTCGTTCACTTTGCCTATCTGGACTTTGGCCACGGCCGCGCTGACCGATTGACGCGCTGCCCAGAGGCGTTGAGCCTCTGCGGGCTCTGTCGCTCGCTGCACCTCCGAAGCGCCCGCCCGGGTGATCGCCGCGAAGGCTGCTTCGGTGTCGGCGCCGACGTCGTCGGGGTCACCTTCCAGTTCCACGATCAGCAGCGCTGCGGCGTCGCCCCCGATGTCCCCTCCGCTCGCCTTGCGCACCGCCGCCAGCGCGCCGGCGTCGAGGAATTCCAGCGCGGCGGGGACGATGCCCGCGTTGCTGATCTCCGCGACCGCCGCGGCCGCATGGTTCATATCGGTGAAGGTCGCGGCAAGCGTCGAACGCGTTGTGGGCGCGGGGATGAGACGAAGCAGGACCTCGGTGATGACGCCCAGCGTCCCTTCGGACCCGACCATCAACGAGAGCAGGCCTGCCGCCGACGAATCCCCTCCCTCGCCCAGGCGAACGATGCGCCCGTCAGCGAGGACTGCGGTGATCCCGGCAACGAAGTCTGCGGTGACACCGTAGCGAAGCGCATGCGGGCCTGCCGCGTTGCAGGCGACGTTGCCACCGATCGTGCAGGTTGGCGACGAACCCGGGTCAGGCGGGTAGTACAGACCCGCTGCCGTCGCCTCGTCATGGATGGCCGCGGTGATCGCTCCAGCCTGCGCGTGCAACCGCATCGCCTCGGATTCGACACCGAGGACCCGATTGAGACGAGCCAGGCTGAGGATCACTCCGCCCTGCGATGGCGATGCGCCGGCGGCGTAGCCGGTTCCGGCGCCCCGGGGCACGATCGGGACCCGATGTACCGCGCACACCCTCACGACTCCTGCCACTTCTTCCGTCGACGCCGGGAACACCACGGCCTCAGGGAGGTGGCGTTCACCGGACGCGCCCCATGCGTCGTACGCGTACGCGGCGAGGTCCGCTGGGCGGGTGTACACATGTGAGGACGCGACCTGTCCTTCGAGATCGCGAATCACGCGGCGATCGAGCATGCCCGCCGCATTGTAGTGAGCGCATCAATTCCGGTGCACGCCGGCGGCCGCGCCGTAAGGGCTGCGCCTCGGCGCGTGACCCCTGGGTATACTCGATCTCAGATGAGTGATCCAGCGACGCTTGACGCCCTTGAGCGCGCGCTCGCAACGGTAATCGACCCCGAGTTGCACAGGCCGATGATGCAGCTCGGCATGCTGCGCGACCTCGCCATCGACGGCGGTGTCGCCTCCATTCGCGTGGTCCTGACGACGCCGGCGTGCCCGCTCAAGGATCGAATCCGCGACGACATCGAGGCTGCCGTGATCGGCGTCGTGCCGGCGATCACCCGGGTGGAGATCCGTTGGGACGCGGACGTGAGCACGACCCGCGGACTGCCGGGGCGGCAGGAGATCGTCGGCGTGCGCAACGCCATCGCGATCAGTGCGGGCAAAGGTGGCGTCGGCAAGACCACCGTCGCCGTCAACGTCGCCATCGCACTCCGGCTTGCCGGAGCTCGGGTCGGACTGCTCGACGCCGACGTCTACGGTCCGAACGTTCCCATCATGCTGGGGATTCGCGAGCGCCCGCACGCGGGACCCGATGGCAAGATGCAGCCACTCGAAGCACACGGGCTGAAGGTGGTGTCGTTCGGCACGATTCTCGACCCTGGGCAGCCGGTCATCTGGCGCGGCCCGATGCTCGCCAAGGCGCTGCGTGAATTCCTGTACGAGGTCTCATGGGGCGAGCTCGATTACCTGGTCATCGATCTGCCGCCTGGCACCGGGGATGTGCAGTTGAGCCTCGCGCAGAGCATGCCCATGACCGGTGCGGTCATCTGCACCACACCGCAGGACGTGTCGCTTGCCGACGTTGCACGTGGCATCGAGATGTTCCGCAAGCTCAATGTCCCGGTTCTCGGTGTCATCGAGAACATGAGCGGATTCATCTGCTCGCACTGCAATGAGCGCACCGACATCTTCGGTTCAGGCGGGGGACGTGACCTCGCGGCTCGTTACGAGCTGCCGTTCCTGGGCGCGGTGCCGCTTGATCCACGCATCCGCGGCGCTGATGGCGACGGGCGTCCGATCATGGCCGCCGCTCCCTCAGGCCCGCTCGGTCAGGTGTTCCACGATGTCGCATCGCACATTGCGGCGCAGGTGAGTCAGGAGAACTTCAACTCGAAGGCCGGACCGGTGATGCCGTCGGGCCCGCGGCTGCCCGTCGCTCACTGAGGTCGCCGGAGGATCAGCTGTCGAGGACGGTCTTGACAGCGTCTCGCACGGTCCGGACGGCCGAGACGTCATCGGTGAAGACGCGAATCACCTGGTTGTGTTGCGGCAGTCGTGAGACCAGTTCGGCAGCGCGAGCCGCTTCGATGGTGTCGTTGAGCGGATCGTAGATACGCACCATGCCGTCGTCGGTCATGGGGTTCTGGGGCGCGATGCGAGCGATGGCGACATCGACTTCCACGCGCGCGCCGAACGCTTTCGACGCAAGTTCGGCGTCGAGTTGCTGCTGCAACGTCGACGTGTCCACGCCTTTGTGCACCAAGCTCTCGTAGGCGAGGTGCCAGGGCAGATCGCGAGACGCGATGCGCGCCCAGGCGTCTGCCAGCCGGCGCCGTTCGGAGCCGGGCGCTTCCGTCTGCCAGCGCTGTGCGGCAACGAGCACCGACCAGTCGTTGAGCAGCTCGTACTCATCGAGGTGCTCCAGCGGATTGCCGTGCAGCAGTTGCGCGATGGTGTCGGCGAAGATCTCGCGCATCGAGAGGTCGAACCTCCGCCCGGTGCGGTGGTGATAGACCTGCAGATACATGTACAACCGCGACGCAAGGAACATCTCCAGCGCGCCGGTGGCATGCGCATGCAGGACGATGCTGTCGCCCATGACGAACGTGTAGTGGATCAGCCGCTGCACTTCGACGGCACCGAGGCTGATGCCGCACATGTAGGCGTCGCGAGGAACGTAGTCCAGGTTGTCAACGGTTGCCGGACCGCAGAGAATCGGCTTGAGAGCACGCAACCACGGCGGCGGCGTGTAGCCGTCAATCGGCGCATCTGCCATTACCCACGCGACCCACAGGGGATCGATCTGCTCACCGGGAGCGAACCGATCGGTTGGGCTCGCGCGAAGTGAGGAGATGATGTCCGCGAGCTGATGATTGACCAGGTGGCGGCCGATCACCTCATGGTCCAGGTTCCACTGCGCGAGCACCTCGTGATCGAAGAAGTGACCGAACGGACCGTGCCCGACATCGTGCAACAGCCCGGCGATGCGCAAGGTCTCCTCGACCAGCGCCGGTGAAGGCGCGTCCGGGAACGCAACGCGCAGCGACGCGTCGACGCGCCGCGCGAACAAGCTCGCGAGATGCATCGCGCCGAGCAGATGCGTGAACCGTGAGTGTTCGGCGCTGGGAAACACCCACCACGCCGACTGCAACTGATGCACGCGTCGAAGCCGCTGCAACCAGACGGTGTCGAGAAGCTGGCGCTCGCTCGCCTCACCGGCCCGGTCCTTGGTGATCTCTATATAGCCATAGAGTGGATCGGCGATGAGATTGACCTGGCGGAAGCGCTCCGCCGCGCCGAGGGAGTTACTCGTCCTCGTCCTCTTCCTCGTCGCCGTCCTCGTCCTCGTCATCGTCGTTGTCGGCGAGCGCGACCGGTTTCCAGCCGCGAAGATCGGTCATCGGGTTCTCCTCAAGGGGGATCTTGCCGGCAGCCCGGTGCGATCATTTATACGCCATCGTCGGCGCCCTACGCCCGGACAGTCGTGTGGCGCTCGCCAGTCTTCACTCCTTCTTCAACAGCGCTGACCGATGTGACGAACCGGTGACTGCCGTCACAGCGGCGTGTCACTGCGTCGAATCGCACCTAGACTGGGCACGTGCGTCGTTCCTTCACGTTCGCGTCAGCATTCGCACTCGCACTGTCACTGGTGGCATCTGCAACATCGGTTGCTGCTGCGAAGACCGTGGCGTCTGTGTGGCACACCGCAACCGTTCCGCATGCAACACCGGACGCAGCGCCCTTGACGCCAACAGCGCCGCTGCAGCTCGAGAGCTTCAACGGCATGAGCGAGCAGGCGGCGATCGCCGCGGCCGGTTCGGGGAATCCTGCTGTCACGACACCGGCTGATCCGAGTATCGCCGCTGGTGCGAACAATGTTGTCGAGGCGGTGAACAGCGCGCTCGAAATCTACAGCCGCGCCGGAGCGCCGCTCGCCGCGATGAGCATCAACGCGATGATCAGGAACCCATCCGGATGGAACGTGCGCAATCCGCGTGTTGTGTTCGACCCCGTTTCGGGATTGTTCGTGCTGATGGTGCTGCAGTACAACGCATCTGGATGCGGGAGTCAGGTTGCGGTCATGGTGTCGCAGTCGAACCCGGCGCTCGCGTGGACATCGCGCGGCACCGTGAATCTCGACTCTGAGCTCGGCCCGGGATTGGAGCTCGCAGCAGTTGCGCTCGGGCTCACCGCGAATGTCGTGGTGGAGTCGAGCGACTACCAGACGTGCGTCAACAACACGGCCGGAGCTTTTGTCGCGAGCCAGACGCTGATCTGGCAGCGCGCCGATCTCACAAACGGAATTCTGACACCGAACAGCTTTTCATTTTTTGCCCAAGGTCCACTGGGGTTGCAGCCTGCAATGGCCCCAGGCGCGCAGACCGTCGCGTACGAAGTTGCCAACGACGCCACGTGCACGGCAACTGCATCAGGCAGCATGGCCGTCTTTGCCATTGCGGGAACACCCGACGCCAAGAACGTTTCGCGCACCTGCACGTCAGAGTCAGAGACGACGGCAACGAGCAGCCCGCCCGATGCGTCGCAGCAGGGCACCGCCGCCAAGCTCAACGCCGGCGACGATCGCTTCCTCAGCGCTGTGTGGCACAGCAACGCGCTCTGGATCGCCGGCAACACCACCTGCACACCGAGCGGCGACAGCACCGTGCGGTCCTGCCTGAATGTGATGACGCTGCCGGCCAGCAGCACGGGCGCGGTGACGGGCGCCACACAACTTGCCGCTGCGGGCGTCAACGGCGCCTATCTTTTCTACCCGTCGCTCGCACTCGACACCTCCGGCGATGTGATCGTGACGTTCGACGAGTCCTCGAGCACGACGTTCGAGTCGATCGTGGTCGCGCCGATCACCGCCGGGAACGTCTGGGGCAGCTTCATCACGGTGCACACCAGCGCGACCTTCTACAGCCCGTCCGCATGCACCACGTGCACATGGGGCGACTACTCGGTGGCGGTGCAGGATGCCCTGCATCCCACCGACGTGTGGGTCGTGTCGGAGGATACCGACGGCAACACAGGGACCAGCTGCGCGAATGCGAACACCTGCTGGAATACGTTCGTCGGTCGCTACACCTTCGCCGGACCATCGATATCGTCGTTGACCCCCGCGGAAGGTCCGGCGACCGGCGGGACCCTGGTCACGGTGTCCGGATCGGACTTCGCCGTCGGCTCGACGCTGGCGTTCGCGGGCGCGGCAACAACGATCACCGGTGGCTCGCTCACCCCCGACTC
The DNA here is from genome assembly GCA_041691155.1 of Candidatus Dormiibacterota bacterium. Taxonomy (GTDB): domain Bacteria; phylum Chloroflexota; class Dormibacteria; order Aeolococcales; family Aeolococcaceae; genus Palsa-851. The sequence goes on from JBEPVD010000016.1 coordinate 14,957, forward strand.
GTTCACGTTCACGACTCCGTCGTCATCCTCGTCAGGTCTGGTCGAGGCGCAGGTGACCGATGGGATCGGCACGAGCCTGGTCACCACCGGCTCGGGCTACATCTACGTCGGGCTCGCGAACTATGTGCCGCTCAGCCCGTTCCGGATCCTCGACACGCGGCCGGGAAGCACCTGTGTGCAGTGCACCGGTCATCCGTTGTCGGCAGGAACCATCTGGAAGTTGCAACTCACCGGAGTCACCGGACTTTCGGGCGGCGCCGATCCGATCCCGACCACCGCAACCGCAGTGGTGCTGAACGTCACCGAGGTCGCGGGCACTGCGAGCAGCCTGCTCACCGTCTATCCCTTCGGCACGCCGAAGCCCAACGCCTCGAATCTCAACTTCCCGGCCGGGAAGGTCATCCCCAACCTGGTCACGGTCACCCTGGGCCAGGGCGGCGCGGTGAACATCTACAACGCAGCGGGAACCGTCAACGTGATCGCCGACGTCGAAGGGTATTTCGCGCCGCAGGCGTCGAGTGACGTCACCGGCGAGTTCCATCCCATCGCGCCGGTGCGGGTCTGCGACACGCGGCCGAAGTCGCCCACTCCGGCGTGCAGCACGCACGGTGCGCTCGGCATCGGGGGAGCCATGGTGGTCAACGTCACCGGGGCCGGCGCCCTCCCGAGCGATGGGACGGCAGCCGCGGTCGTCGTCAACCTGACCGGGGTCGCGGGCACCGCACCGACGTACTTGAGCTTGTTCCCCACCAACTCGAGCGGCCAGTGCTCGTTTACCGGCACCCACGCCCCGCCCTTCTCGACGCTCAACCTGGCGGCCGGCGCGGTCGAGGCCAACCGGGTGTTGGTCGCGCTCGGTCCTGCCACCACAGGCGGTCCGCTGACCTCCCTGTGCGTCTACAACGCCGCGGGCACCATCAACGTGCTTCTTGACGCCGGCGGGTGGTTTGGGAGCCCCACAGCACCCGCCGGGTCGCAGTACCAGGGCATCGCACCCACCCGCATCTGCGACACCCGCACGGGCTCTGGGTTGCCGTGCGCGGGGCACGCGCTCGGCACGGGCGGCGTGGACCTGGTCGTGGTGGCGGGCATGGCAGGGATCCCCGCGGTCGGCGGCAGCAGCACTGCCGTTGCCGTGATCGCCAACCTGACCGCCATCGCCCCGACAACCTCAACCTTCCTCGCACTCTACCCGGCGAACCTCAGCAAGCATCCGAACGCCTCGGACATCAACGTCGGCCCCGGCCAGGTGCTGCCGAACCTTGTGGTCGTGCAACTGGCACCCAGTGGAAATGCGGGTGACGTCGACCTCTTCAACGCCGCCGGAACGGTCAACGCGGTCATCGATATCGAGGGCTGGTTCCAGTAGGAAATCGGGCTTGTGACGGCGCGCGTCGTCATGGGCAGGCGAACTCGATCGTTTCGCACATGTGACGGCAACGTCAGATGACGTCTGGCAGTCTGGGCTGGCATGCATTCGTCCTTCCATCGACTCGCGCTTGCCGCGCTGCTCGCTGGATCCGCGAGCGTCGCTCCCTTGGTGAGCGCCGGAGCTGCGGCCCCCAGCCGAGCGTTACGCGCGGTACCGGCTGCCCAGGGCATCGGCGCCGTCGTCGCCTTGACCAGGAGCGCACCCCAAGTGGCGCACGCCCCGGTGCCGGCGGCCCCGACGGTGACGCACGGGATGTTCCAGGCGCTCGTCGCCGGGACCGGGAACTATGGCGTCCCCCTGATCAGCGGCTGCGCGTGGGCGACCTGGGTGACCAACTGCGCGAACCTCACCGCCTACGGCAACGGGACCTCGTTCAACGACACGGGCTGTGGCACGCCCAACGGGTGCAAATTCGGCCCCGAGTTCCAGTGCAGCGAGCTCGCGCAGCGCTATGCGTACTACGCGTGGGGTGAGCCCGCGATCTGGCACGGCGGTGGCGCCAGCACGATGTGGGCATCCGGACCGAACCTGCCCATACCGCTGGAGCAGTTCGCCAATGGCGGCGGCGTCGCGCCGATGCAGGGCGATCTGATGATCTTCGGCCCGGGCTGGCTGGGGAGCTATTGGGACGGTTCGGGGCACGTGGCCGTCGTTCGCGATGTCGGGCCGGGCTACGTGGACATCGTTGAGCAAAACGCGACGTCCTCAGGGACAGATCGCTTCCCACTCAACGGATCGCGTGTGACCGCCAACGGCTACACGCCGCTCATCGGGTGGCTGCGCGAGACCGAACAGGCCCCCGCTGAGCTCGCCGCTTCCGGCGTCTCCGGCACCCCCGAGAGCGTCTCAGATCAGCCGGGCAACATCGATGTTGTCTGGCGCGGCAGCGACTCCCGCCTCTACGACCTCGCCTACCGCAACCAGGCCTGGCAGGGGGCTCCTGCAGCGATCATCACACCTGTGGCAAACGCCGCCTCGGGCCCGACGAGCGTCTCGCCCGCCGCCGGGCAGATCGACGCCTTCTGGGCCGACAGCTCGGGTGATATCTGGCAGGCGCAGTCGCAGAGCGGATTCTTTGGATCGGAAACGTGGCTTGCGCCGCAAGAACTCCAGGTCGGCGTCATCGCCGCCGGCTCGGCGCCCGCCGCGGTCAGCCAGGCGCCCGGTGACATCGAACTCATCTGGAAGGCCACTGACGGCACGTTGTGGGCGGCGGGCTACACGGGTACGTGGTCAGCCGCCATGCCGCTCGACTCCGGCCCGGTCACGGGCAATCCTGACGCTGTGTCCACCTCGAACGGCACCATCGGTGTCGTGTGGCGCGACAGCGCCGGCAACCTCTGGGCTGAGCTCGGGGCCTCGAACATGTGGTTTGGAGCTCACGAGGTGGGCCAGGGTGGGCTGGCCAGCGATCCCACCGTGGTCGCTTCCGGCGCGGCCACAGTGGAAGCGGTATGGCGCACGCAGACCGGCTCGGTATGGGCCGCGGGCGTGACCGAGAACGGTGGTCCCAACCAGGTTGAGGTCGACTCCTCGGTGAGCATGGGCCGCCCGGCTGCCGCAGGGTCAGCCACCAGCGCCCTGACCGTGGTCATGCAGCGCCAGAACGGCAGCCTCGCAGCCGCAATCTACAACCCCGGCAACGGCTGGATCGGTCCGCAATTGATCAACAAGGTGGCCGCTGCCACGAACCTGTCCGCCGTGAACTGGTACAGCAGCGCGGTCGCCGCGTTCTGGCAGGGAGCGGGCGGGAGCCTCTGGTGGTCGGCGGCGTGCGACGGTTGCGCCGCGCACCCCCCGCCCGTCTTCAACCCCACCCCGTAGCGGTCGCGGCGCTCGCAGCATCCGCAGGGTGCGGCGGGCGATGATCGGCGGATGACCACGCTGCAGGAGCTGGCCCGCACCGGCGATGCCATTGCAGGAACCTCGTCGAAGCTGGAAAAGGTGCGCCTGCTCGCGGAATTCTTCGCCGCGACCGACGAAGCCGAACTTGCGGCGGCCGCCCGGTATTTCGGAAGCGGGGTATTCCCGGCAGGGGATGGGCGGACGCTGGGCGTCGGCGGCGCGGCGTTTTCCACCGTGCTTCGCGATGTCAGCGGCGCCGACGAGGCGACCATGCGCGACGCGTGGCGCCGTCACTCGGACGCGGGGGACGTGACCGCCGACCTCCTCGGCCGCCTTGAGGGGCGGGAAACCGAATCCATCTCGATCGGTGAGCTTGACGCCACCTTCGCGGCGATTGCCGGGGCTCGAGTCGCGCGCGAGCGCATGGCGCTCCTCAGCGCGGTGCTGCGCCACGTCAGTCCGGACGAGGCTCGCTATGTCGCCAAGCTGATCACCTCCGACATGCGCATCGGCCTGCGCGAGGGCCTGGTTGAGGAGGCCATCGCGTCCGCCTTCGACGCGGCACCGGCCGCGGTCAGTCGCGCCGTCATGCTGACCGGTGACCTCGGTGAAGCGGCGATCCTGGCGCGGACCAACCGTCTCGACGAGGCCGCGCCCCACTGGTTCGTGCCGCTGCGACCCATGCTCGCCTCCCCGGTTGCCGACTCCACGGAGGCAGTCGCGCGACTGGGCAAGGATGTATGGGTTGAAGACAAATATGACGGAATCAGATGTCAGCTTCATCGCCGAGGGGCCGAGGTAGCGCTGTACAGCCGCGATTTGAAGAACATTTCGGCGCAATTCCCGGAGATCATTGCCGGTGCTCAGCAGCTGGATGCTGATGTGATGCTCGACGGCGAGATCCTCGCCTTTCGTGAGGGTCGCGTGATGCCGTTCCACGCGTTGCAGACGCGCCTCGGGCGGGTGGCGCCGGATGCCGAGATCCGCTCGGCCGTGCCCGTGATCTACGTAGCCTGGGACGTCCTCATGATTGATGACGAGGTGCTGCTCGACGATCCGTTGCGCGAACGGCGCGCTCGTCTCGAGGCCTTGGCGGTGCCGCCGCCGCTCGCACTCGCGCACCTGGAGCGCGTGCATGGCAAGGACCAGGTCGACCGGAGGTTCGAGGATGCTCGAGCGCGCTTGAACGAGGGACTGCTGCTCAAGCAACCCGAGTCCTCGTACACCCCCGGGCGGCGTGGGTTGAACTGGTTGAAGTTGAAGCGACCGCTTGACACGCTCGACGTCGTGGTCGTCGGCGCTGAGTGGGGCCACGGCAAACGGCGTGGCGTGCTCAGCGATGTGACCTTTGCGGTTCGCGTCGACGATACCGAACAACTGGTGACCATCGGCAAGGCGTACACGGGTCTCACCGACGTCGAGATTGCGGAGATGACCGCGCTGCTGCTCGAGATCACCGTGGCCGACCACGGTCACTACCGCACCGTTGATCCGCGCATTGTGCTGGAGGTTGCGTTCGACGCGGTGCAGGTCTCGGCCCGGCACAAATCCGGTTTCGCCTTGCGCTTCCCGCGCATCGCGCACTGGCGGCACGACAAGTCGCCCGCGGAAATCGACACGCTCTCGCGAGTGCGGCAGATTGCCACGGCGGTGGAGCGGGAGCGCGTGCAACTCGTCGACCAGACGGGCGCGTGAAAATTCCTGTCCGAATCTGACCAATCTCGACCTGCTCAAGGCGCTACGCTGAGGCCATGCCCTTCCACGAGAAATTCCTGCGCACGCCGGTGGCTATCGACGCCGGCGGTCGCCACATCAAGCGCTACCACGTCAACAACTCCGACACGGAGATCGATCGCTCCATCCAGGACGCTGCGCTCGCCTTCCTCCCGCAATTGCTCCCAGACCCCGACGACGAGACGCCGCCGGCGTCGTTCATCGTCCTGCATCGCGGACAGGGGAATGCCGCGTACCTCAACACCTACAGCTGGGTATGGGGCAATGTCATCGAGTGCCACAACGCCGCCGCCGGTATTCCCTACCTCGGGTGTGATGACGAGGATCCCACGAACTTCAAAGCGCTCAGCAAGCCGTGGATCGGCTGCGTCTGGGAACTCCCGCCGCTGGCCTACGAGCGAAGCGCCTGGGTGCGCCATGTTCTGACGCCGGATGCGCCTGACCTGACCGCGTATCTGGTTGACCTGATGCCTGAGGGACCTGTCGGAGCCGGGTGACGCCGCCAGGTCAGCCGAGAAAGGCGCCGAAGAGCTCGGGGGTATCCTTGGCCGGGTCGCCGACCTGTGTGAACATGTCGAATCGCGCACGCAGCGCCGCGTACTGCTGCACGAGCGCTGTGTCGTCGTAGGCCTCCATAGGGTCCCACGGATGCAGGTAGTGCACTTCAGTGATCCCCGCCTGGAGCATTTCCTTCAGACAACCGAAGCACGGTTGGGTGGTCGACGTCATCGACGCACCGAGCGTCTGCTGCCCGAATCGCGCGGCGGTGAGCAACGAGTTCTGCTCGGCATGCACACAGATGCAGATGTCGTACGAGCCGCCGCGCAGGCCGTCGTCGTCGCGCCGCGAGCAGCGATGGCAGCCGCCGTCCGAGCAGTTGGGCATGCCGAAGGGCGTCCCGTTGTATCCGGTGCTGAGCACGCGCGCGTCGCGCGTGATCACTGCACCGACTCGCCTTCCCAGACAGTCGGCACGCGTGCGAGCCGCAAGCGCGATCAGCAGAAAGTACTGATCCTTGCTGGGTCGGCGTGGGGCCGGAGCGGTCAGGGCTGACGCCCCAGGAAGGCAGCGAGTCTGTCGATGGCACGCGCGTCATCGGACACGGTCTCCGGGGTGCCGAACGGCGTCCCCTCACGCGGACGGTCAGCGAGTCGTGTCTGCCACATCCGCAACGCCCCTTCGGCGAGATCGTCGGGGAGGCCGTCGGGTTGTCCGGTCGCGCGAGCGAGGTCCCAGCCATGGATGAGCAACTCGTTGATGCGCATGTGCACGATGGTCGTGCCCTCCTGCTCGCCGAGCATCGGGGTCTCGACCTTGCGCTCGAGGAACCCGGGGATCACGAAGGCCTCGTGCATGCGCTCCCCACTCGCGCGAAATCCAACCGCGGGATCATCGCCAAGGCGGTCGATCGAACGCTCTTCGGGCGTGACCGGACCCGTCGGACGCGAGCCGTCGGCGACACCCGCGAAGACGACGTTGCCGTTCGCGATGTGGTTCAGCAGCTGGCGGACATCCCAGTCCGTGCATGGGGTCGGTGCGGACCACTGTTCCGGCGTGACGCCATCGACCAGGCGTTGTACGGCGGCGAAGGTGCGGTCGCAGTCGGCGACGACGGGAGCAATCTCACTCATCTCTCTATGGTGGCCGAGATCGTCAGGTTCATGCGGGCAGGCGTGTCGGGCTAGAGTCGGCGGCGGGGCGGGTAGCTCAGCCGGTTAGAGCAGGGGGCTCATAACCCCACGGTCCCAGGTTCGAATCCTGGTCCGCCCACCCCCGTTTTGTATTCGAATTAGGAGTGATTCGGATGTCAACTTCGCGACGCGTTTGCTCGTTGACCCCGACGTTGACCCCAACGCGCTTCGATTTCGCATCCACAGATCTGTGCGGGTCACTGAGGATGGCGTCCATTGCGTCGGCAGCCTCGCGCTGCATGGTCTCGGTGACGTGGGAGTACACGTCGAGGGTGAACGCGACCGTCGCGTGACCGAGCATCTCCGAGGCGATCTTCGGATGCACGCCGCGGCTGAGCAGGAGGGTCGCTGCGGTGTGGCGCAGGTCGTGGAACCGGATGCGCGGCAGCCCGGCCCTCACCAGGAGCTTGGAGAAGGCGCGCCGGAGGTTGCTGGCATCCACCGGCCGGCCGGGTTCATTGGTGAAGACTAGGCCGAGCTCGTTCCTCCATCCGTCCGTCGCCAACCGCTCGGCAGCCTGCCGCGATCGATGCTGACGAAGCGCCGTGACCGCTGCGGCCGCGAGCTGGATCTGTCGCCGGGACCGGGCGGTCTTGGGCTCGGAGATGTGAGGGACGGCGCCCCGTGGCCAATCGAGCGTGCCAATGACCCGGACCCGCCCCGTGTCCAGGTCGACGTCTCGCCAGCGCAGCGCGAGCAACTCGCCCTGGCGCATCCCAGTGGCCACGGCGAGGACGTACACCGCCTCGAGACGGTCGCCATGGGCTGTCTCGAGCAGTGCCCGCGTCTGATCAGCATCGAGCGTCTGCATCTCATGGTGGGCACGCCGAGGCGGCTGCACCAGCGCCGCTGGATTGCGAGTGATCAGTCCCCACCTGGCCGCCTGACCGAGGGCCTTGCTGAGGATCTCGTGCACGTGGCGCACCGTCGTGGGGCTGAGCCCAGAGTCAATGCGCGCCTGGTAGAGGCGGTGCAGATCTATGGGCAGCAACTGCGCCATCCGCCGCCTGCCGATGAAGGGAACCACGTGCAGCCGAAGGTCACGCTCGTAACCGCGCCACGTCTGCGGGCGGAGGTTCGACTTGCTGCCGTGCAACCACTCAGCCAGATATGTCGCCACGGTCTGCCGACCATCAGGAACCGGGAGTCCCTCCTCCTCAGCCTTGATCGCTGCACGAAGCAGGCGCGCTGCATCGTCGCGAGTGTTCGCGTAGACCGATCGGCGAACAACGCGTCCCTCGCGCTCAAACGCAATTCGTGCTTCCCAGCGCCCATCCGGTCGCCGGCGCACGCTCCCTTCGCCGTTACCCCGCTTACCTGTCACGGGGAGTTCCTCGGAGCGCAACTGTCGGATCGGCAGGACTGCACGGCCGGGAGGCTACCACTTGCGCAGATTACCGTCCCTTGGACGCGACGCTGACCGAACCAGCTCGAAGCCGCTGGACGAGTCCGGCCAGCGCATCCGCGGGCACCCGCCGCAGCCGCCCCAGCTTCACCGTCTCCAACTCGCCAGAGCTGATGAGCTCGTACACGAGCGTTCGTCCGCATCCGAGCACATGCGCAACGTCTCGGACCGACAGCAGTGCAACCGGTGCGGCTGACCTTGGGTCGCAGACGGGTTCGGGATTGCCAGGAGGGCTGTGCCGTCGTGCGGGGTCGAAGAACAGTTCGGCCTGTGTCACGCTCCAAACGGTACAGCTCAAGCGCTGACATGTTGCTTACAGTTTTCGCACGGCCCTCCAAGTGGAAACGAGACTGATGTTGCTGGGGACGCGCGATCCGATGGCGAATGTTGATGGAGCGGCCTTGCGCGGCGCCAAGGCAGGCAGCGATCACATGCGGACTACGCGTGCAACGCACGTAGCGAGCGCATCGCTCGCAACCCGCGTGCTGCGCGCGATGCGCTCGCAACACGCGTAGCGCGCTCGGCGATACGCCACGGGCCGACGCACGCTGCTTTCCTGGCCAGGGGCGGCCGCGGAAACGCGCGTAGCGGCGTCCACAACCCGAGCTGACGAGCCCCGCTCGGATTGCCAACAGCGCAGGCTCGCGCGACGGCCGAGAGCGTCGCGGGTTCGCCATTGCGTAATCCGCGAGCCCGCGGAGTCCGGTCGGACGCAGCTGGGCGGCGGCCTCCCACGGCTGGGCCCGGAGATCCCGCGTGTCTAGATTCCGTCCGCACATTCTCTACAACCTCCGCCACACCTCGCGGCAGCAGATCACGTCCACACCCCACCACTCTCTCCGTCACCACCCCTGCACCCTGACGTCGTTTCTGTCTCACGAACACACACACACACACAGTTACACCTGCGGTGGCGCCAACCTCTCGCGCGAAAAGTGTCAGCGTTATGTAAGCAGATTCCGAGCACGCTGAAGGCGATGACGCAGGGTGTCCGAAGATGATCTCGATCGGCAAGATCAGCAGCGTCGAGCAGGCGGTGCGGTACCTGCGCGAGGCGGTCACGCAGCATCAGCTCGAGTACTTCACGGCCCGCGGCGAGTCGCCGGGGCGCTGGAACGGCGATGCGGCCGAGGCGCTCGGTCTGCGCGGTGAGGTGACCGACGACGACTTCACCGCCGTGCTCAGTGGCAGACATCCGCGGACCGGTGCGGACCTGGGCAAACACTGGGGTGCACAGCGCGTAGTCGCCTTCGACGTCGCCGTCTCTGCGCCCAAGGACGTCAGCATCCTCTACGCACTCGGCGACGAGCCCACCCGGGCGACCCTGCTGCGCATCCACGCCGAGGGCGTGCGCGCGGCCGTCGAGTACCTCCAGGCGAACGCCGGCTGGGCCCGGCAACGCAACCCGCAGACGAAGGTCATCGAGCCGGTCCGGGCCACGATGCTGATGCCCGAGTTCGTGCACCGCACCGCGCGGCCGGTGACCAATCCGGGGACCGGCGTGGTCACCGTCGATCCTCAGCTGCACACCCACATCACCGTACCTGCCTGGGTACAACGTCCCGACGGGAGCTGGAGCCAGCTGTACAGCGAGGCGCTGTACCAGCACGCCGCCGCGGCCGGGGCCATCGCCCAGGCAGAGTGGCGCGACCGTCTGGTCCGCGAGCTGGGCGTCTCGACCGTGGTCGACGGCAAGGGCTGCTTTTCGATCGTCGGGATCAGTGACGCCCAGCGGCGCGAGTTCTCTCGGCGCTCCCTGCAGATCGACGCAGCCGCTGCCCTCTATGGCGTGGAGTCGTCGCGCGGCCGCGAGGTGGCCACCCTCGACACTCGCGAGAGCAAGCACGAGGTGGCTGCGACTGAGGACTTGTTCGCCCAATGGCGGGCACGTGCGGCATCGGTCGGCCTCGACCGCGAGCGGCTCCGGCTGGTCGTGAACCGCGAACCGAGCGCGTTGGCGCCGCGCCGGCTCGACGTGGCCACCGCCGCGGACATCCTCGGGGTGCGTGGGATCACCGCCCAGCGCGCCACCTTCACCCGGCGCGACCTGATCCGGGCCGTGGCCTCGCATGCACCCCTGGGCGTAGGCCGCGGCCAGCTCGAGGCTGTCGTCGACCGGATCCTCGCCGACAACGACACGGTGGTCGCGCTGGCGCCCGCGACTCTGGACCCTGCGACTGCGCCAGTGGGGATCGCCAAGCGCGAGGACCCGGGCCATGAGGTCCGCTACACCACTCCGGAGATGCTCGCCCTAGAGCAGGGCATGCTGCACACCGCCCGGGCGCGGGCCAACGCGGGAGATGGTGTTGCCCAGGCCGACCACGTGGAGCGCGCCGTCGCCGGCCGCGACACGCTCACCGAGGATCAGCGCCGGATGATCCGCACGGTCTGCAGCAGCCCTGCCGGGGTGATCGTCGTCGAGGGCGCTGCCGGGGTGGGCAAGACCTACGCGCTGGAGGCGTGCCGCGAAGCCTTTGAGCAGTCAGGGGTCGCGGTGGTCGGCTGTGCGGTGGCCGGTCGCGCCGCTGAGGTGCTCGAGGAGGGATCGCGCATCGAGTCGCGGACCATCATGCGAATGCTCCATCGGCTGGAGCGCGAGCCGCTGCCGGCCGGTGCGGTGCTGGTGGTAGACGAGGCCGGCATGATTGGTGACCGCCAGCTCGCCGAGCTGGTATCGCTCGCGGCGCGCGACCAGGCCAAGCTGGTCGTGGTCGGCGACCCCCAGCAGCTCCAGGCGATCGACGCGGGAGCGCCGATGCGGATGCTCGGCGAGCACATCGGCAAGGTCGACGTCCGGGAGAACGTGCGCACCGCCGAGGCCTGGGAGCGCCGCGCGCTGGAGATGATCCGCGACGGCGACGCGCGCCAAGCCTTTCAGGAGTATGCGCGCCGGCACCGCATGCACTTCGCTCCCACCGCGCCCACGCGAGACCAGGCGGTGATCGCCGACTACACCAGGCTCGCGGCCGACGGCCTCGACGTGGTCATGCTGGCCCAGCGTCGCGACGAGGTGGGGATGCTCAACGAGCTGGCCCGGACCGCGGCGCTGCAGGCCGAGCGCCTCTCCGGCCCGGCGCTGTGCGTCGACGGTAAGCCGTATCAGGTGGGTGACCGGGTCCTTTGCCTCGCCAACGACCACGCCATCGGGGTGAGCAACGGCACCCGTGGGATGCTCACGGCGGTGGACGTCGAGCACCAGACGCTCACCCTTAAGCGCTTCGACCAGCGTCAGCTCAGCATCGATACTGCGCGGTACGACGCCATCGAGCGCGGCTACGCGCTCACCGTGCACAAGGCCCAGGGCATGACCGCGGACGTGGCCCTCGTGGTCGGCTCCGACTCGGCAACCCGGGAATGGGCGTACACCGCGATGTCGCGGGGCACCCTGGCCACCCACTACTACGACGTGGACCGGCCAGCGAGCCGGGATCCCCTCGGCATCCGCCACGCACCAGCCCCGGTCGCGTCGGTGGAGGCGCGCATCGTGCAGTCCTGGGCGCGCTCAGTGCAGCAGGACGCGGCCCTGGACTATGAGCTCCTCCCGGAGCGGGCGCGACAGGAGCGTGAGCCCATATGGCTGCTTGCCCCGGCCACGGGAGCGCAGCGAGCTGTCCTCGCCGACCGCGCGGCACCGGCGCTGGGCGAGGGTGCGACCCGGCTGGAGGCGCAGATCGCCATCGAGCGATCCGCCGAGGCTGGGTGTCGACCGCATCGCATCGAGGAGCTGCTGCGCGCGCCTGGCGTTCCGGAACGTGCGATTCGCGAGTTCATGCGCAGCGTGGCCGACGAGTCCGACCTGGCTTCGGCGATCGAGCGGGTGCACGCTGCCATTGCGGACTCTCCGAACCCCTCGTTCAGCCGGCGAGACCCCAGCCCGGATCGCTATGCCATCGAGCGGGAATATGCACGCGCACCGTCACGCACACCTGGCCCGACACCGTGGTGACGACCACGACCGACTTGAAAGCATCGACGATGCAAGCGTCTGATCGAGACTGTGACGACGCGAGGTTGCAACGGATGGTAATGGCGGGGAGGACGCAGGCATTTCGTGCCGCTCAGGAGTATCAACCATTGGTTGATTGACGTACGTTAGCAGCGGCGGTCTCGACGACTCTTCAAGAGCAGATGGGGATGCGTGGCCGTCCCGCTGTGGGCGTGCGGGAGAAGTGCGCCGCGTGGCCGGCTGGGTCATGAAAGTCAGCTGCTGTCGCGCTGCGAACGCTCGGCAATCTCAGTCCGGCAGACTACGAATCCCAGCACATCGCAATGTGCTCGGCCTAACAAACGTGTCCGTCAAACCGGGGCAGGCCCATCTAGAGCCCGTAGCCGTTGCGTTAGCTGGTGAGCCTCGATGCTCGTTGTGCGGGCCGGCGGCGATCTGCGTGGCGGCTTCACCTTCTGTTGGCCGCTGCTTGGCGTGTTCGAGAACGCGCCGGAGCACGTCCGTGTCCGCGCCTTGAAGTTGATCGACAGCGCTTGGTGCGTCATCCTGTTCTGGGTCTCCCAGTTTAGGTTAGAGATTCGAAGAGAACTCCGCGGTGGCCTGCCTTGTCGACCTCGATGGCAGCACTGAAATCACCCGGGATTTACGCCACGGTACGGGGCGCCACTTCGAATCGGCATCATCATCGGATGGATGGATCGCTCCGTGGATAAGATATGCCGCTCGACATCCTGAAGGCAGCGCTTAACCATGCTCTCTGACGGTCGCTGCTAGCCTGTACCTGAATCGCCCTGGATTTGATGCAGGCTCACCTGATGCGAGCCTGCACAGATTGAGGTCTGGAACGGCTGCCCCGCTGTCGTGGCATATATTTCCCAGAATTGGTGCACCCCTGGAAGAATGCCGTCCTCGATGACCGTTACGGCTCCGGCTCCTCCGGTTGCACCGGTCGCCACGGTGACCGTCCCAGGTCCGGTTCCCTTCACGTATCGAATAACGTTGACGCGCGCGGGGGATAGAACCACCGGGGACCCTCCGACTGAGCCGGTCGGACCAGGCAGTACTTCGCCCTCGAAAATCACTGGAGCGCTGACCGTACCCACGGCACAACTGGCCTGCCTCGATGCGCCTCCCATGCCCGAGCAGCCAGCCAGCGCCACACTACTCATCACAAGAACGGCAACGGATGCCATACGCTCACGCATCGGTCTATGGCCAGGATTTCGAAACTGCGCCCTTCCGAATTGACGTATCCGGCCTACTGGCCATGCTGCCGCGCTCGCTCCCTGCGCAGCACGTTTCGTCAAAAGTTGCGAAGTCTCACATCCAGACATGGTTAGCGCTCGTAAGCATCGTCCAATGGCGCCGAACACGCTCACTCCTTCGCCGTTACGGTCCCGCTTGCACCAGCGTGTCCATCTCCCCATGACTCGCCGACGCCGGCAGGGCAGGCGATTCGGTGTCCATGCGCAAATAGCTGGTACCTGTGTCCTGGTAGAGGCCTGCCGCGACCCCCACCACATAGTAGTTGCCGTCGGGCGCAGGCGTAAGGAACGCTAGGTATCGTCCGCCAAGTGCCATAAGCGGTTCCGCCACGGCCGTGGATGTACCTACCTGATCGACGCCCAACGTGCCAGCCGGGGCCGTGCCTCGGAGTATATGGTCAACCGAAACAATGCTCACGGTAAAGGGTATGCCACCGATCGTCGTCTGCGCCTGACTCTTGACTGTCAGTTCGGCTATGAGGGAAGAGTCCCCTACGACCTCGGATATCGATGTGTACGTCTTTACCCTACTGATATCGATGTGCTGCGTGATCTTCAAGTGTGCTCCCGGAGCTTGCACTCTGCCCGGGGACGGCCCGCATCCCGACCCAGCCAAAGCCAAGACGACCAGCGTGCTGCCGACTGCCAATTTTCTTGTCATGACCTGCCTGCTTGACGATCTATCTGATGTCTGTCTGTAAGACAATCACGGATAGATGGCGTTGATCCCGTTGATGTCATCCTGTTGAGGGGTGTAAATACCACAGGTAAAGTAACGGTCTGATGTGGGGTACATCACTGTGTAACAGTTGTTGGGATTATGCGCTAGGCCCAACGTATGACCAAATTCGTGCGCCTGTACCTGCTGCCGTCCCGTATTTGAGTAGCCATTTGTATAGTTGGTGTTAAGGACGGTTTCGGGGACGCCGGTGAAGTAGCCACCAGAACACGTGTAGTAGGTTATGCCGTCAAGGCCGTTCTGCCCATAGTTGTACGCACTAACCAGCACGTTGTACGTATTGGTGTACACGCGATTCACAAAGATGTTCGTGGGCGTTACGCTCCACGAGTAGGCAGCACTGTTGATGGAGGTCGCATACGCCAGCGCTGGCGCATGGATGTAGTAGGTGACTACATACCCATGCCAGCGGCAACCTTCACGGTAGTACGCAGCCGCAGGTGCCGCCGTCGCTATATTGACTCCCGCGGACATCCCCGTTAGCAGAACAGCGGCAGCAATCCGGGACGGCAGGTGGCGGCGTCGGTGCAATGGGCGTTGAAGGCGGGACGTGAGCAGGAAATGTCGGCCTAGACTCATGGCCGTAAACCCGACGTCGGTTCTTGAGGAAGGCTAACAACGCTGGGCGGGGGGAGGAGATAACGGCACCCGACCCGACCGTTTCTCGTTTGCTGAGAACCCACGACGCGGGCGACCCCACATTACGGCTTCATACGGAGTTCGACTGCCATCTTGCGCCGTACGCCGCAGCCTGTCAAGGACGGGGCTCGCAGCCCGGTTCCGCTGGATTGACGCCGCCATGTCGCAGCGGTGGCAACGCAGCTCGTCCCCAGATTCGCAGTGACCATCCTCAACCAGCCTGGGTCCAAAGGAACCGCGACAATCTGGCCTTCACCTCCACAGGGAATGGTGACACCTCGCCACGGGGCCTCAACCCAACTGCCGACCCGGGCCGAGCTGATCGATTCGCGACCACCTCTTTTGCGTTCTTCATGAAGCCCGGAACTGATGTGGTGTGCCACTGCGATCCACGTTCGTCCGCGGATCGGGCTCAGGGGCTGTAGCGCGAGCGCGTACCCTCGCGCGGTGAGCTCAAGCGAAACGGATTCAGATCAATTTTCACCTCGATGGCGTTCAATGCCATCTCGCAAGTCGAGGCGACTACGCAGTCGTAGGCCCAGTACAAGCCGGGGCCACTAAGGGATGTCGCATAAGGGGGTCAGCCGTGCTGATCCCCGAATCGGAGCATTGCTCCGGGCGCTTAGCCACGAGGATGGCGCGGACCGGACGATCGAGTCACCTCCGTCAAACTCACCACGGCCGTCCAGCCGGCATCGGACGTGCCGCGTTCGAAGGTCTGACCCCAACCCTGACCCCAACGCAGGCAGACATTGGCGAATTTCGGCGAACGAACGCTTGGCCAAATCCCTTACATAGCAACAACTACGGATGTTCGCGGTCATCGGCGGCCGGCTCTTTGTCGAACTCATAACCCCACGGTCCCAGGTTCGAATCCTGGTCCGCCCACCACATGCGTGTGTCAGTGCGGCTGAAAGCCGACCACTGCCTCAGGTTGCGAGCTTCGCGAACGTGGAGCGCCGCAGCCGACGACACCTCGGTCGCGGCGTCCCCGCCGCCAACGGAGCCGGCGAGCAGCAGCCGGAATTACCGGTCTTTGTGGCGCAGCTCTCGGGGATTTCGGCGTGCCGACGCTGCCGGGGGTGGCTGGCTCGCGAGGGTCTTGACCTGAGCTTGGATCCTGGTCAAAGACGTGATGAGTTGCTCGCGGTCGGGCTCGGCCACTCCGAGGAGCGCGCCTGTGATCGTCGCGTGAATCGCCGGCAGCACTTGATCGACGAGCCGCCGCGCTTGCGCCGTGAGAAGGATCTGGACCATGCGGCGGTCGGTGGGGTGCGGGTGGCGTTCGACAAATCCGCGACGTTCAAGGGTGTCGAGCAGCGAGGTCATGCTGGCGCTGGTCACGAGGAGCTGTTCGGCGATGGCACGTCCCGTCAGTGGGCCGTCCGCTCCATCGAGGATCGCCAGCGTCTGGAAGGCGCTCACCGACAGGTCGGCTGCCTCCCGCGAGCATCGTTCGATCTCGGCGATCAGCAGAGCGGCAGTTCGTACCAGGTTGGGCGCCACTTCGGCCGCGGACCTGCTGGCACCTGGGAATTCCATCTCGAAGTCGTCAGGGATGCTGATGGCGGCGTCGTCGGGCAATGGAATATAGCTCGATATCTAGTTAGTTGACTTCTAGGTATCGTACAGGATAGGGTTGCGCGACCGCTACTCATTTCCAGAGGCGGTCGGCACCAGGAGGCTTGGTCATGGCACTCGGAATCTACTTTCCCGATGGCAAATTCACTCCGGATCAGTACGACGCGGCAGTCAAGCAGCTCGAGGCGGCCGGCGCGGGCGCACCGGCGGGACGCATCCATCACGTTGCAGTCACCGCCAACGACAACGTACAGATCTTTGACATTTGGGAATCGATGGAAGCCTTCGAGGCTTTCGGCGCAACCCTCATGCCCATTCTCGGCGGCCTTGGTGCCGAACCGGGCGATCCCGTCGTTTCTCCGGTGCACAACGTGATTGCCGGGTAGTCCGCAGAAGGTCGCGCAGCCATTCGTGGCGTCGGTGCCCGCATCCCGATACGGTCTGTCCGGGTGCGGGTCGATCAACCCGATGCTGCGAGTGGGTGCGCTCTGCTCACCAATGCACCGCTGATTCGGGGCGCGTCACTCGCACCCATGTTGCGAGCGAAAGCCGTCGACACGGTGTGCGGTCACGCGAGTGATCATGTGATTGGGCGGTCCCTGTATGACGATGCTTGTCACCTCACCAGTGCGAAGTCTTACGTCCGGACAGCGACTCCATTGCGCCGAAGCAGCGGGGAAAATTGCCCGAAAATTGCCCATTGAAATCTGAGTCTCGTTTGGTTAGGATGTTCGAATGGAAGGGGGATTTTCCACACAGCACGTAGGCGAACACAGCCGTGCGCATCGCATCGCGAACTTCGCGAGCAAGCAAGCTTTGCTGGTGGTGGTCGTCGCGGTCATCGGGTTGGTGTTTCGTCTGACGGGATCCGCCAGTCCAGGTTCGACCGCGGACCAGTCGGTGCTCGTCCTGGCGATTCTCATCGCACAGATCACGGTTCCGCGGCGCGCCATGCTTCGGTCGCCGTCGCGTGCATTTCAGCGGTTGACCGCGGTTTCCTCAACACCTGAGTGAGCGGGGTCGACCCGAACTGCGTCTTCTGCGCCATCGCGCAGAAAAACAGCGATGCGAGTCTCCTGCACGAGGACGACTTCGTCATTGCCTTCATGGATATCCGCCCTGTGTACGACGGCCATCTCCTCGTGGTCCCGCGCGAACACTCGTTGCTGCTGGGTGAAGTCGAACCGCAAACACGTGCGCGGGTCTGGGAGGTTGTGACGCTGCTCAACAGCGCGCTGCGGGAGAGCGGTCTTCCGTGCGACGGCGTCAACGTGTTCGTCGCCGACGGCGAGGCTGCGGGACAGGAAGTGCCGCATGTCCATGTCCATCTCATCCCTCGAACCGTCGGTGACCGGTTCGGGTTCAAATTCCCTCCTGGCTACGGCAGGGAGCCTTCGCGCGAACGTTTGGATGAGCAGGCGGCGATGATTCGCGCGGCGCTGTAACCGGACGTCGGCTCAGGGCGTCGTGCAACCGCCTATCCTGTGGACAAGCAATCGTCCACGAGGGCACGGGCCATGGGTTTTATCGACGACTTGAAAAAGACTGCCGCGGATGCGCAGCGCGCCATCGAGCGCCAGGTCGACAAGATGCAGGCTGAGCCGCCGGGCGCGCCGCAACCGCCGCCAGTCGACGGCGCAATGCCGTCCGGTTCGCAGGAGCCACCGACGGCCACAGGTGCACCGCCAGCCACCGGTACACCAGAGGTCGCCGGTCTACCGGCAGCCCTTCCGCACGTCGCGACCGCGACGGAGGCTCCATCCGCATCCCTGTCGCAGCCGTCGAGCCTTCCGCGGCCCTCGAACGCCTCGCAGCCGCTGACCCCGCCGGCACCGTCGGGATCACTTCCGGCCGGCCCGCAAATCCGCGCAGTCGAGCAGACGCTCCCGAGGGCATCCGGTCAGGCAAACGCCAGCCCTCTCCCTCCACCCGAACCACCCGCGCAGTAGGCGGCGCGACCCTTTCAGAGACCTCGTTTCTGGGGATAGATCGTCTCGCCGCGAGCGAGCATGTCGACGAACTGCGTGATGCGTCGCGCCCGCGTCGCCGCCTGCTTGGCACCGGCGATCCGGAAAAGGATCGCGTAGCGGTTCTGACTGGTAAGGATGTCGAACATCGCCTGCGCATTCGGCTTGGCACGCAGTGCGGCGATGAGCTCCTCGGGCATCTCGATGCTCGACGAACCCCCGTACGCAGCGGCCCATCGACCGTCAGCCTGGGCGCGCGCCACCTCGGCCTCACCAGCCGTGTGCATCCGACCTTCCGCACGCAGCCGATCGATGATGTCGACGTTGCGCGCTGACCAGATGCTCCGCGCCCGTCGTGGTGTGAATCGCTGGCGATAGGAGGTGTCGTCGCGCCGACCGGTCTGACCGTCGATCCATCCGTGACAGAGTGCCTCGTCCAACGCCTCGGCGTAGGTGAGGCTCGTGGGCTGCGTGACGCCCTTCTTCGCGAGCACCAGACGCACGCCAGTCGCGTCGCCGTGGTGCTTGGCGAGCCATAGGTGCCACGCGGCCGCGTCGGCGACGATCAGCTCGGGGAGTTCGTCCATCTATGGGGTCGTCGCCATCCAGGCGTCCTCCGCATGCACTGGGTCCCACACCATCGCACGTAGGATGATCGTCGATGGCATGCGACTGGCTCTTCATCGACGGATCAAGCCTCATTTTCCGTGCCTTCTACGGGGTCCCCAAGAGCGTCAAGTCGCCTGATGGGAAACTCATCAACGCCGGCCGCGGATTTCTCGAAACCCTGACACGCCTGCTCGGAACGCGCGATCCGCGCCACCTCGCCGTCGCGAGTGACGCGGACTGGCGGCCGGACTGGCGGGTGGAGCTGATCCCGGGATACAAAGCGCAGCGCGTCGCAGAGCCCATTCCGCCTGGACTCATTCCGCAGATGCCGGTCATCGACGCGTTCCTGGCCGCCATCGGTATCGACCGGCTCGGCGTGACGGACTACGAGGCCGAGGATGTCATCTCAACCTGGACCGCACAGGCGAGCGGCACTGTGGAGATCGTCAGCGGCGATCGCGACCTCTTCGCGCTCATCGAAGACCCCCGTGTCCGGGTGCTCTATCCGGAGAAAGGCGCGTGGGGGGTCGTCGACGAGGCAGAAGTCACCCGGCGGTATGGCATTCCCGGCCGCCGCTATGCGGATTTCGCGATGCTGCGCGGCGACCCTTCGGATGGGCTCCCCGGTCTGAAGGGTGTCGGGGCCGTCGCCGCAGCGTCGATGATCCGCCAGTACGGCGGCGTTGCAGCGATACTCGATGCTCGCCGGCTCAGCGAGCATGATCAGGACTACCTCACCCGTGCGCAGCGCGTGGTGCCGCCGGTGCCTGACCTCCCGATCGCACTCCCTGAGGGTCGCAGGGCTCGCTATCCCGCCGATCCGGAAACGCTCAACGGTCTGATGGCGGAGTACGGACTACAGGCCGCCTCAAGCCGCCTCGTCGAGGCGTTGAACGAGCACCTGCGGGCCTCCTGACGCTGGTACGAGTGACACGGCCGCGCGTGGACCGCATCACGGTCATCGGCATCGCAGTCGCGATCGTCGGACCGATCCTTTTGACGGTCGTGCTCGCCCAGCTGCCGCGCGTCGACGCGCTTGCCTACGTCTTTCTGTATCTCGGCATCGTGGCCTCGCTCGGCTTGACGACGGGCTTCCTTCCGGCCGTGGCCGCGGCAGCGGTCTCGGCGGTGCTCACCGACTACTACTACGTCCCCCCGGTCGACACATTCAGCATCGCCCGTGCCAGCGACGTGGCGTATCTGCTCATCTTCTTTGCCACCGCAGCTGCGCTCGGCTCGGTCGCCGCGCAACGGAGGCGCTCGAACCTCGACGCGCGGGCGCTGTCCACGACACTGCGCGAGGCCAACGTGGAACTGGAGCGCTTGTACACGGAACAGGCCGCAGCCGCGCGCACCGCCGTCCGGCTTGCCCAGACGCAGCAACAGGTCTCCGCGTTGCGCGATGCCGACCGCATCCGGCGTGAGTTGCTCCAGAACGTCAGTCACGAGTTGCGCACACCCCTCGCGAGCATCCTCACCGGCGCCACGGTGCTGCTGGCTCGCAGCGATCTCTCCGGCGTGCTGCGTGATGGATTGCGTGGCATCGTCGCGCAGTCCCGCCGGCTCGATCGGCTGGTCGGTGACATGCTCGACCTCGCGCGCATCGAGGGGCACGCGCTGGAGTTGCGCCTCGAGCCGACCGATGTCGGCGACGCTGCGCGCGCGGCGGCCGAACGGCTCCGGCAAACGCGCCCGGAGCGCATCGTGAACGTGACGACCGAAGCGGGCTCACTGGACGCGGTGGCCGACTGGGATCGTCTCGGTCAGGTGCTCGACAACCTGCTGGTCAACGCCGACCGGTACGCGCCGCGCGACACCCCGATCGAGATCCATGTCGCGTCCGGTGTCCGTGACACCGTGGTCACCCGGGTGATCGACCGCGGTCCGGGTGTCCCCGACGGCATGAAGGACCGGATCTTCGAGCGCTTTGTGCGCGAGGAGCAGCCGAGTGCGGAGGGTACAGGGCTCGGACTGGCAATCGTGCAAGGCATCATCGAGGCGCATGCGGGGAGGGTCTGGCTCGATGACCCAGAAGGGGGCACGGGCGCCGTCTTCGCGTTCACACTCCCGGCAGCGGTTGAGCCGCCGCACCTTGTGGAGCCTGCCACCGCGCCGGAGTGATCAGGCGGCGGTACCCTCGCGCGGGGTCGGGAGCACGTGCACGTCGACATCGGTCAACAACTCGATCAGCTTGCGCAACGTCCCTCGACGGCCGCGTCCACGAGTGACGATGATTTCGGTCGCCAGAATTTTCTTTGCATAGTGAGTCAGGGCAGACGCCGGGTCACGTTCGTACAGCGTGACGAAGGCCCCGTCCGCCTGGTGCGTGAGCGCGGCGTAGGCGCCCAGCAACTGCATCTCCTGCTCGGACCGCTTTCGATCGCGGACGGTGACCGCGGTCATCTTGCCGTCGAGTCGCGCGGCGAGTGTTGCCGTCAGGGCGATGACCTCTTCCATCCCCGGTCGCGGCGGCACGCAGAGCATGACCCGCGGCTTCACTTCCCAGGGTGCTTCGATTCCCCGATCCCGCATGTACGCCACGAGCCGGCGATCGGTATGCTCCGCGAGCATCCGAAACGCCAGCTCGCGGAGCGACGCAAGCACTTCGGGTCGAAACGCGCGCGCGCGGGCTAGAGCCGCCTGGCTCGCGGGGACGATCTCGCCGCGTCGGAGCCGTTCGTCGAGTTGCGACGGCGTGATGTCAACGATTTCGAGCTCGGTGACCTCATCGAGGAACTCGTCGTCGACAACGTGTTCGGGACGATCGCCGAGCATCGCACCCATCCCCTCGACGGTGCTGCGGAGATCGGTCAGATGCAGCGTCGCAATCAGCATCATCCCCGCCCGCAGCAGGCGTCCGACCGACTCGGTGACCGGCCGCCCTAGCGTGTCGAGGGCGGCGAGGTCGTCAAGGCACACGACCTCGGGGTTGCGGCGGAGCAGGGCCTCCACGTCAACGAGCCCTCGCACCGCGGGTGATACGGGACCACCGAGCACCTCGAGATCGCCGAGGGCGGTCTCGCAGCGATTCCGCCCGGCGGTCTTCACCGCGGCGACGACGACATCCGTCCCCCGTTGCCGGCGCCGGGTTGCCTCATCGAGCATCGCCACCGTGGTGCCGCAACCTCGCGCATAGCCCAGATACACACGCAGTCCCGAGCGAATTGCACTGGCATGCAGCGCTCGAAGGAGTGCCTCCGAGTCAGGCCGCTCGTGCGGCGCGAGAGCACCCCCACGCGGTGCCACCGCGCTGCGCGCAACCACGTGCACGCTCACCTCAGGCACCTCGGCGATCAGCCGGTCCACGAGCCCTCGCCGCAGCCTGCCCCGGACCCCGGGATGCTCCGACTCACCGACGACGACGTGCTGCACGGCGAGCTCGTGCGCGACCGCGATCACTGTGTCAGCGATCTTGCCCTCGCGCTCGATGAACCCGCACTGCAGCAGCTCGGCCAGTTCCTTCGATTTGTTGCGTCCCTGCTCGGTTTCCTCGTCGTGGCGGCCGAGCACCACCAGGACGGTGCAGAAGCCACCGAAGCGCCGCGCGAGACGGCTCGCGCGCCGGATGAGCGGTCCGCTGCTGCGACTGCCGCTCACCGCCACCAGCACGTCCTGCGGCGAAGGACGCACGGCGCCGCGGGCGCGGCCCACCGTCTGCGCCACCAGTCGGAGCGCGATCTCGCGTAGCGCCGCGAGGTTGCCGGGACGGAAGAAGTTGGCGAGGGCGGTGTCGATCTTGTCGGGCGCGTAGATGTTGCCGTGACGCATGCGCTTGCGCAGCGCCTCCGGCGAGATGTCGATGAACTGGATTTCGTCAGCATTGTCGAGAACTCGATCGGGCAGTGTCTCGCGCACCGGAATCCCGGTGATGTGCTCCGCAAGGTCCTTGACCGACTCCAGGTGCTGGACGTTCACGGTGGTGACCACGTCGACACCGGCATCGAGGATCTCATCGACATCCTGATATCGCTTTTCATGACGCAGCCCCGGGATGTTGGTGTGCGCCAGCTCGTCAACGAGGACGGCCTGGGGGTGACGCGTCAGCACAGCATCCAGGTCCATGTCCTCCATGACCTTCCCCCGGTAGTCCACTTGGATGCGGGGGATGATCTCGAGGCTGCCGATGGCATGCTCGGTCAGCTTGCGACCGTGTGTCTCGACAAACCCCACCACGACGTCCTCACCCTGTGATCGCCGATCGTGTGCCTCGCGCAACATCGCGAACGTCTTGCCGCTGCCCGGTGTGGCGCCGAGAAACACGCGCAGGTGGCCGCGCCCGACCTTTGCCGTCGGTACCGGCACCGCGTTCGCGGCGATGGTGTCGGTCATGGATCTCATGATGCGCTTGCTCCGTACTGCCGAGGATGTCAGCCGGCGAGGCTGCTCCGATCCGCGTCGAGCGCCAGGTTCAGTTGCAGAACGTTGACGACCGGCTCGCCGAACAGCCAGAGGATGCGCCCCTGCACCTGCGATTCGACCAGGTTGTGGAGCTTGGTCGGATCGAGGTTGCGGGCTGTCGCGACCATGTTCACCTGCGCGAGCGCCGCGGCCTCGCTGATGTCTGGGTCGAAGCCGGTGAAGTCGGACGTGACCAGGTCGATCGGGACCGGCGCGGAGACGCCGGCTGCCTCATATGCGGCCACCGCCGCCTTGGTCGTCGCGAGCAGCAGAGGGTTGGACGGCCCGAGGTTGCTGCCCACCGAGTTGGCCGCGTTGCACGGCTGCAGTGCCGCCGTGGATGCATTGGTGGTGTACGAAAGACGGCCCTGGAAGTACTTGGCGTTGATGGTGATCTGCAGGCTCCCGTCCGATGCGGTCTTTTCCTCAGGGCAACTCTGGCCGATCTGCGTGGACCCGACGACCGTGCCGTTCACCGTGATGAGGCTGCCGTTGGCCTGGTTGTTGAAGGCGACCTGTGAGATGCCGGTGATCACGAACGTGTAGACGAGGGCCAGCGCCGCCGTGAATAGCGTCAGCCGGAGCCCGATGAGCAACTGCTTGGGGACTGTGCGTTTCATGCGCCTAGACCAGGTGAAGCGCGTTGACGATGACGTCGATGACCTTGATGCCGATGAACGGGGCGACGATGCCACCGACGCCGAACACGAGCAGGTTCCGACGGAGCAGCGCTGCCGCGCCATCTGCGCGGAAGCGCACGCCTCGGAGGGCGAGCGGTACCAGCGCAATGATGATCAGCGCGTTGAAAATGACTGCGCTCAAGATCGCGCTGTGTGCCGACTGCAAGTGCATGATATTGAGGACGGACAGCGGCTTCAGTGCCGCGTAGGCGGTGAACATCGCCGGGATGATCGCGAAGTATTTGGCGACGTCGTTGGCAATGCTGAAGGTCGTGAGCGCTCCTCGCGTGATCAGCATCTGCTTCCCGGTCTCCACGATCTCGATGAGCTTGGTCGGATCGCTGTCAAGGTCGACGAGGTTGCCGGCCTCCTTGGCCGCTTGCGTGCCGCTGTTCATGGCGACGCCCACATCGGCCTGCGCGAGCGCGGGTGCATCGTTGGTGCCGTCGCCGGTCATCGCCACGAGCTTGCCGCCCTCCTGCTCCCGGCGGATGTAGTCCAGCTTGTTCTCCGGCGTTGCCTGGGCGAGGAAGTCGTCAACGCCGGCTTCCTTGGCAATGGCCGCGGCAGTCAACGGGTTGTC
This sequence comes from Candidatus Dormiibacterota bacterium, assembly GCA_041691155.1. Classification (GTDB taxonomy): domain Bacteria; phylum Chloroflexota; class Dormibacteria; order Aeolococcales; family Aeolococcaceae; genus Palsa-851. The sequence goes on from JBEPVD010000016.1 coordinate 39,471, forward strand.
GCCCGTGATCATCACCGTGCGCAGCCCCATCTTCCGCAGTTCGGCGAAGCGCTCGGCGATGCCCGGCTTGACGATGTCCTTGAGATGGATCGTCCCGAGCACGACATGGTTCTCCGCGACCAGGAGCGGGGTGCCTCCGCTGCGAGCGATCGATTCGACCTGCTCGGTCACGTCCGTGGATACCGAATCCTCGCCGCACCATTTCGCCACTGAGTCGCCTGCGCCCTTGCGGATGCTGTCGCCATCGTGGTCCACCCCGCTCATGCGGGTTTCTGCCGTGAATGGCACGAAGGTCCAGTCACCGCCCTCGGCGTCATCGGACGCGCCGAAGCGCCGCGCGAGCGCGACAATCGAGCGCCCTTCGGGCGTCTGATCGGCGCGGCTCGCGAGGTCCGCGGCGCGGACCAGCTTTTCCCTCGCGATGCCGGGTGCGGGAAGGAACTCGGTGGCCTGCCGGTTGCCGAGCGTGATGGTGCCGGTCTTGTCGAGGAGCAGGGTGTCGACGTCGCCCGCCGCTTCAACTGCGCGTCCTGACATCGCAAGGACGTTCTTTTGCAGCAAGCGGTCGATGCCCGCGATGCCGATCGCGCTGAGCAGGCCGCCGATGGTGGTGGGGATCAGGCAGACCAGCAGTGCGATGAGCACCGGTACCTCGATTGAAGCGCCGGAGTAGATCGCGTACGGCTGCAGAGTCACCACCGCGATCAAAAAGATGAGCGTCAGACTGGCCAGGAGGATGTTGAGCGCGATCTCGTTCGGCGTCTTCTGCCGCGATGCGCTCTCGACGAGCGAGATCATGCGATCGAGAAAGGTCTCCCCGGGGTTCTGCGTGATCTCAATGACGATGCGATCGCTGAGAACGCGAGTCCCCCCTGTGACTGCGCTACGGTCACCGCCGGCTTCCCGGATGACCGGCGCCGACTCGCCGGTGATCGCGGATTCATCGACGCTCGCGATTCCCTCGATGATGGTGCCGTCGCTCGGGATCACGTCACCCGCCTCGCAGACGACGATGTCACCCTTGCGGAGATCAATTGCTGATACGGGCATTTCCGTGCCGCCGGCGCCACCTTGCAGCTTACGGGCGATCGTCTCCGTGCGCGTCTTGCGCAGCGCCTGAGCCTGCGCCTTGCCGCGACCCTCGGCGATCGCCTCTGCGAAGTTGGCGAACAGCACCGTGAACCACAGCCAGAGCGCGATCTGGCCGACGAAACTCGTATCGCCGCCACGGCTGAAGATGCTGGCGATGAAGCCGTAGGTTGTCATCGCCGCGCCGATTTCGACGACGAACATCACCGGGTTGCGAACCATGACGCGCGGATCCAGCTTCACGAAGCTCTGTCCGATGGCGGGGAACAGCAGCTCGGGATCCGTGATGCTGCTGCGACTTCGCTTCGGGTGGCGCGCGGTTGCGAGTGCCATGTCAGTGACCAGCAATCAATGTGAAGTGCTCGAGAATCGGCCCGAGCGACACGACGGGGAAGAACGTCAGCGCGGCGACGATCAGGATGGTGCCGATGAGCAGCGCGACGAACAGCGGTCCGTCAGTGGGGAAGGTGCCCGCACTTGCCGGGACGATCTTCTTTTTCACGAGGTTACCGGCCATCGCCATCACCGGGATGAGGAAGAGAAACCGGCCCGCCCACATCGCGCCGGCGAGCATGAGGTTGTAGAAGGTCGTGTTGCCGGTGAGTCCGGCGAATGCGCTGCCGTTGTTGCCGGTCGTGGAGGCGAACGCGTACAGGATTTCTGTGAGCTCATGCGGGGTGCCCTGCGTTGCGATCGGCCCGGCTTGCCCCGCCGAGGTCAACACCGCGATCGCGGAAAATCCGAGGATCGACGCGGGCAGAATGAGAATTGCTATCGCCGCGAATTTCACGTCTCGCGCCTCGATCTTCTTGCCGAGATATTCGGGCGTGCGACCGACCATCAAACCGGCGATGAAGACCGCGACGATGGCGAATACGACCATGCCGTAGAGGCCGGAACCCACGTCACCGGGGGTGATCTCTCCGAGCTTGATGAGGACGAGTGGGACCAGTCCGCCGATGGGTGTCAGACTGTCCATCGAGGCGTCCACCGAGCCGGTGCTGGTGCCCGTCGTCGCGGTGTTGTACATCGCCGACTGTATGGGGCCGAAGCGGGCCTCCTTGCCTTCCATGTTGCCGCCCGGGAGCGTCGACGAATCCACCTGGGTCGCGCCGCTGCCAACCATGGCCGGGTTGCCCTGCTGCTCCTGCCACGCCACGACACCAAATGCGCCGATCAGGATGATTCCCATCACGGCTCCGAGGACGATGCCCTGCTTGACCTTTCCTACCCACTTCCCGAACGTGATGGTCAGCCCGAAAGGGATCAGGAGGCAGGCGAAGATCTCGAGCGAGTTCGTGAAACCGTTGGGGTTCTCGAATGGGTGTGCGGCGTTGGCATTGAAGAATCCGCCGCCATTGGTCCCGATATCTTTGATGGCCTCCATCGATGCCACAGGACCCTGCGCGATCGTCTGCGCGCCGTTGGTGAGCGTGTGGACGATCGAGTAACCGCTGAAGTTCTGGATTGCGCCGTTGGCCACCAGCACGAGCGCGAGGACCGCGCTGAGTGGAAGCAGCACGTAGAGGATGCCGCGCACCATGTCGACCCAGAAATTCCCGAGCGTGCTCATGGAGCGCCGCGCAAGTGCGCGGGTGACCACGATCGCCACCGCGATCCCCATCGCCGCGCTCAGAAACTGGTGCAGCACGAGGCCGACGATCTGCGAAAAGTAGCTCATGGTCGTCTCGCCGCCGTAGTTCTGCCAGTTGGTGTTGGTGGCGAAGCTGATGGCGGTGTTGAACGCGAGCGGCGCCGGAACGCCGGGGAGGTTCGCCGGGTTGAACGGCAGGTGATCCTGGAAGCGAAGGACGACATACGTGAAAGCGATGCTCACCAGGGTCACGGCGAGGATCGAGACGAGATACGAGATCCAGCCCTGCTCGTGCTCCTCGTCGACGCCGATCGCTTTGTAGGTGAACACTTCGACGGGCCGTATGACGCGGCTCAGCCACACGCGCTCGCCCTTGTAGACCTTGAGCATGTAGCCGCCGATGAACCATGCGCCGGCGCCCGCCGCGACGTAGGTGATGATGACCGCGATGATGTCGAGGATCATCAGAACCGCTCCGGGGCGACCAGCGCGACGATCAGGTATACGGCGGTGATGAGGGCGACAACTGCCGCGACGATAAAGCCTGTCAACTCACCGGTCACGTCAGATATTCCGCAGCCCATCGATGAGCAGCACACTCGCGATGAGCATCCCCGCAAAACAGAGCAGTACGAGCAGGTCGACTGGCATCGTGATGATCAGTCTCGCAACCGATCGATCAACGAAACGTCAACATGCCGCGGGTTCCCCGCAGCGCTCAGAAGTAGCGGGCGTCGGCGCCGAGGACGGTTCCCGCCTGGTCGGCAAGGGTGACGGCCGCGACCAGCTGCTCGCGCGACACCCGCGTCCCCGGCTCGGCCACCAGGACAAAACGTCCGAGCCGGTGATGCTCGCGCTCCACGGGGAGCGTGATCTGCTTCGCGGGGAGTCCCAGCGTGGTGAACCCCCACCAGATGCGTCCCCAGCTGACGTGCCCATTGCGTTCAATGACCGGTCCGTCCTTCTCGAACGGCGATGTGTCGAACCAGCAGCTGCGCAGGCTCAGCAAGCCTCGGAGTTCAACAGCGACAGCCGCGACAACTTCCTCCGCCGGCGTGCCCGACGCGAGCATCTCGGCGATCGCTTGAATCCGGTCCAGATCATCGCTGGATCGCACGACACGGTCTCGGTGTTCTCGGTTGCGCGCGGAGAGCTGCCCAACGATGAGGCCGCTGATCAAGAGCAACACGGTCGTCTCGAGGTCGTCAAGCCGCGTGATGGACAGCGAACCGTAGGGCTTGGTGAAGAGAGCGTCGAAGCTGAGCGCCGCGGCGATCGCTGCCACGGCCGCCGGAAGCCGCCCTCCAAATGCAGCGATCAGCGACACAACGATTGCCAGCCCGAGAGCCACGCTCGCGGACGGAAGGTTGCTTCGGAACGGCACCAGTGCGATTGCCAGCACGAGGGGCGCTGTGGCGGCGGCGACGAGCATGAGCGCGGGCAGCAGTCGCGCCGCGAGGGGCCGGACTTCGCGGCCGGCAACCGGAGGCCGTACCGGCAGTTGGATGGGGGTCTCATCCGACATCATCGGACCCTGATGGTCGCCGCGTGGACATCAACGAAACGTCAACGTGGGGGCCCGAATCGGTAGCCCTGGCGACCCACGGTCACCACCACGTCGGGATGCGCCGGATCGTCTTCGAGCTTCACACGCAGGCGCAGCGCAAAGGTGCGGAGATAGTTGCGCTCGTCCGCGTATTGCGGACCCCATACCCGCTGCAGCAACGTTCGGTGATCCAGGGTGAGGCCGGCGTTCCTGGCCAGCTCCGCGAGCAGTTGCCACTCGGTGGGGGAGAGCCGCACTTCGGCGCCGTCACGAGTGACCGAACGCGCCCCGAGGTCCACACGCACCGTTCCCTGCACCACCATCCCGGGGGCGCCCGGGAGTGGCCGCACCCTCCGGAGCACGGCGCGCACGCGGGCCAGCAACTCGTCCGCCCCAAACGGCTTGGCGAGATAGTCGTCAGCCCCCATGTCAAGGGCGCGCACCTTGTCCGATTCCTCGCCGCGGGCACTGATCACAATGACCGCGGGTCGAGGGTCGTCCATGTTCTCGAGGATGTGCCAGCCGTCGACAAATGGCAGGCCGATGTCGAGCAGCACGATGTCGATCGACTTCGTCTCACGGAGCATCTGCGACGCGGTGATGCCATGGGCGGCGAGCGAGGTGACGTAGCCGGCGGAGTGGAGCGCGCCCGCAACCACCTCGCGCAGCGCCGAGTCATCCTCCACCACAAGGATGTGAGCCGGCTTGTCCTCCATCAGCAGGCGGCGGGACCGGAGAGCGTGCCCTCGGGGACGACGGTGATGGTCTCTTCTGCGGTCGCCGGAGGGCTGAACGCCTGGTGGCTTGGGGAAACGAGCTCCACCTCGACGTTGTGCGAACCGGTGGTGAGGTCGAGTGGCACGTGCCAGGTGTCAACGGTCGGCGCTTGCACGCCGTCAAGGATGACTGCGAGATACGCCTGGGAACCGGTTGCGGGAACGAGGCTTCCGGATGGCTCGACGCCGCAGACGGTGAGGGTGAGCGGGGAGCGCACGTCAGCGCCGGCCACTGGCGCGACGATGCGCACGCCGTACGGCGCTGGGACGAGCAGCGCTGGGCTCAGCACCCAGCTCGCCGCGACCCCGACCACGCCGCACACTGCAGCCACGCCCCCGGCAATGCGAGCGGGGCTCCTGCGCACCGCGAACAGGACCAGCAGGCCACCGAAGATGAGCAGCGCCAGGCCCCATTGCAGCGGCAACGGCAGATTGCTGAGGATGTGCGCAATCAAGGAGCGCTCCGGTCAGGCCGGGGCGACGGTGAAGAAGATCGTCGGAGTCACGTCCCTCGGGGCGAAGGGATAGTGGTCCTGCGCCACGAACTCCGCGTACATCGAGTACTCGAGGCCGGGCTGGACCGTGACCTTCTGCGTCAGCGTGTACGCCATGTAGATCAACTGATTGTTGAGATAGAGATGCACGTGCCCCTTGGTCGGATCGGCATCACCGCCCAGTGCTGCCGTGACGGTCCCGCCGCTGATGGAGACGGTGACGACAACGGACGTGCCGTGGACCAGCACGCCGCTGCTTGGTGAGATCAAGGTGATCTTCACCGGCGTCGGTGGCCGGTGACCCAGGCCGCCGGAGGGGGTCGGGTATGGGGTTGGTTGCGGTGTACCGCTCGGCCCGCCATCCGCTGTGGCGGATGCGCAGGCCGTGACCCCGAGGAGCACGGCGGTCAGGAGGACGAGGAGTGGGCGTCGCATAGTTCAGTTCCCTGCCCCCGTCATTATGGGAGCGACTGCGACGACGACCACGCCCGGCCCGGACCGCATTGAGGCGCGGCCGGGACGATCGATACGGCTGCTAGCGCAAGCGGTAGGTGGCCGGACGGTCGTCGGTGACCGTGACTTTCGGAGCGTTCCGCTCGAGGATCCGACGAACCATCTGCGGGGTGAAGCTGCCGCCCAGGCGCTTGCGAATCGCGGCGACCGCGAGGGGCCGGGTCGAATCCTTGAGGACGGCGAGCACCTTGTCGTCGGGCGTGCTGCGTGTTGCAGCAGGCTTGCCGTTGGATGAGGCTGCCTTGCCGTTCGAAGCCGCCGCCGGCTCCGGGGCAGGTGCGACCGCGACTGGAGCGACCGCGATTGGAGCGACCGGTGCCGCAACCGCTTCGGTGCGGGAAGGAAGGTCAATGCGCGCGGGGCGCGTGGAGCCTTCGCCGTGGAGGCGGGTCCACATCGCCGGAAGGTCGTCGATGACCTGACGCACGAACGCTGCTGATCCGCTGACCTCGATCTCACGCTCACCATCGCGAAGGCGGAGCGAGTGGTTCAGCGGCGCGGCCGGAACTTCCACCCGTGGGGCGGGCCGGAAGGGTGGACGCGAGTCGTTGTTGAAGGGTGGACGCGAGTCGTTGTTGAAACTCGGTCGTGGGCCCGAGAACTGCCGGGGGCCGGAGAAAGAAGGGCGGTCCGAAGATGGACGTCCCTGGTAGGGGCGGTCGTCAGGCATTGGTCTCCTGGTTGTCTGTGGCGTCGTCGTGGTTGTGGTTTCGTCCGCGGGGCGCCGACTGCTCGGCGACCATGGGGGTCCCGACCACGTCGGCGGACGGATCGGCCCCGGCAGGCGCATCAGCGTCCTTCTTGGTCGTCTGGGTCAAGTCGGTGATCTCGATATGGCGATCGTCGTCGGGGAGCGTGATCTGCGGGAGATCGTCATCGTCCGACGGCGCCGGCCCGAAAAGGCGTTCCTGAATCTTGGAGCGGAGCGGCGACTGCACCAGAGCGACGATGCCGCCAATGACAGCGGCGCCGATGACCAGGTTGCGGATGCGATGTGTCTTCCGCTTCGGGCGGATCGCGCTGCCCAGACGCTCCGAGGCGTCGGCGATGCGCTCACGCGCCGCGTTGCTCGCGGCGCTCACACGCGGGTCTCCGGCGAGTTGCTCCGCGGTCTCGGCGAGCGTGCCTGCAGCACGCTCGAATGCGGCACTCAATCCTTCCGCGCCGCGCTGCACCGTTGGTCGCGCGGCCTGTCCGGCGCCCTTGGCGATGCTGACGGCATTCGCTGCGAGATCACTGATGGTGTCGGTTGCCCGTCCGCCGGCATCCGCAATATTGCCGACGACGGCGGCTCTGGAACGTCGACTCCGCATGCTGCAACAACCTCCGTTCTCACCTGCAACCTATGGCGCCAACCGATTGAAAGGGCGCCAAAAAATTGATTCTACTTTGGATGCCCCGTTCAACGCTCCCGCTGAACGGCAGGAGCGTGGCTCAGGCGGCGGAGGAGAGGGTTACTTTGATGTCCCGCAGGCTGATGGGCGAGGCCTCGCGAGCAAGTGCCGTGTCCAGCGGAGCATCAAGGAACCAGCGGATGCGGGCGGCCGCGACTGGCCCGACAATCCTGGCGAGCTCCGACTCCGGAGCGCCGTAGATGGCTCGCAGCGAAGGAAAGGAGCGGATCAACTTCACGAAGGCGCTGGGCTCGATCCCGTCGACCACAGCGAGGTGGCCGACGCGACGCCGCGCGAGGGAGCTGGCCTCACCGGAGTCGAGCGGGAGCTGGAGCTCGATGGTGCGTATTGCCATGAGTAGATTGTACCGAACAGATGTTCGACTTGTCAAATCAACCCGATCGTGCGTACGCTTGCGGCAATGCCTCTCTATGAATACCGCTGCAACGACTGCTCCGCCGTCTACGAACTGCTCCGTCCGATGGCGGATCGAGAGATCGCCGCCGTCTGCCCGAGCTGCGAGAGCAGGGCCAGCATGCCGCTGATCAGTCGCGTCGCCGTCCATGCCGGGAGCGGCGGCGGTGAGGCGCCCTCGACCAGCGGCGGTGGTGGCGGCGGATGTTGTGGCGGGAACTGCGGCTGCGGCAGCTGACCTCGGTCAGGCAACTGACCTGGCTAGGCGATTTGCGCCGGGGCCGTGACCTGGCGCCGGACCGGAGTACCCGTCAGATCGAGTTCGGTCTGCATCACTGACGCCAGGAACACCCGCCGGTGTGCGGGATGCGGTCCGTACTCACGGATCGCGGCGCGGTGCTCAGGAGCCCCATAGCCTTTGTTGCTCGCCCAGTTGTAGTGCGGGGCGTCGTCGTGCATCCGGGTCATCAGCGCGTCGCGATGCACCTTCGCGATGATCGAGGCGGCGGAGACGGCCGGCACCTTGCGGTCGCCGGCGACCAGGGAGTGCAGCGGACGCGAAACGGGGATTCGCAAATTGCCGTCGCAGCAGTACCCATCCGCATCAACCGCGTCGACCAATCTGACGAAGATCTCACGATTCGCCCAGCCCAGGCCATAGGTGTTGATGTCCTCAACGCTGACTTCGGCCACCGCCCAGGCGACCGCTTTGACGCGAAGGACTGCGTCAACCACCTCCCGCTGTTTGGCGCTCAGCAGTTTGCTGTCGCGCAGCAAGGGGTGCCGGAAGCGCTGCGGCAAGACCACGGCGGCAGCGACGAGGGGCCCCGCGTACGCGCCTCGACCGACCTCGTCCATCCCGCAGAGGCGAAAGCCGCGCCAATCGCTGACCGCGAAGGTGGTTCGGATGTAGTCGGGAACGCGGAACCGCGGCATCGGCTGGCGAGAGTGTAGTCCCCCGGTTTGCTACGGTGATGGGCCGCGCCCACCCTGAGGAGGCCGACAGCGTGAACGACGTGCTCTGGACCGATGTCGCCCCGCGGGATGGTCTTCAGAACATCGCCGACACGATCAGCACCGAGGCGAAGATACGGCTGGTGCGCGGGCTGCTCGATGCCGGCGTTCAGCGGGTTGAAGCAACATCCTTCGTCTCACCGACCTGGGTGCCACAGCTCGCGGATGCGCCGGCGGTGCTCGCCGGTCTGCACAACGAACTGCCGCGCCTGCGTGTGCTCATTCCCAACCTGCGCGGCCTCGAGCTTGCCCTTGCGCACGGGCTGCGCAACGTGCTGGTCACCATCGCGGCGACGGAGTCGTTCAACCGCCGCAACGTCAACCGCAGCGTCGACGAGTCGCTTGACGACATCTCGCACATCGTCGAGCTGTCGGGCGAGCGCGGCTGCACGGTCGACGTCGCAATTTCGGTGAGCTTTGGCTGTCCTTTCGAAGGAGAAGTCCAACCCGCGCGTGTCGTCGAACTCTGCGCAGATCTTGCGCGTCGTGGCGTTGCGGAAATCGGAGTGGCTGACACGATCGGCGTTGCGACTCCAGCCGAAGTCGCGCGCATGTGCGCGCTCACGGCGGAGGCGGTGCCGCTGGATCGCCTGTCACTGCACGTCCACGACACGCGTGGACTTGGCGTCGCCAACGTCGTCGCCGCGTACCAAGGCGGGATCCGGCGTTTCGATGGATCGGTCGGCGGCATCGGCGGTTGTCCCTTCGCGCCACGTTCCACCGGCAACGTATGCAGTGAGGATGCGCTCCAGGCACTGGTCTCACTCGGTGCCCTCACCGGTATTAACCTCGCGGCGATGTGCACTGTCGCGGAAGCCTTGGCGTCGGAGCTACGCCACGACCTTCCGGGCAAGCTCTATCGCGCCGGGGTCTGGAGTCGCGCGCAGCAGGAAATCCCGGCGGAGACTGGCGTTGGCTGACCCGGCGCCTCACACGCGCACGCCGGAGACGGTTGCTGCACGCCTGGATCGGGCGCGTGCGGGTGGCCCTGAGCGGCATCGCGCAAAGCTGGCCGATCAGCGCAAGTTGATGCCGCGCGAACGGATCCGGCGCCTGTTCGACTACGGCACGGATTTCGTCGAGGACGGGTTGCTTGCGGGTACTGAGGAGCCCGGGCTCGCCGCGGAGGGCGTCATCACCGGCATCGGTGTGTTGCATGGCAGAACGTGCGCCGTGATGGCGAACGATCCCACCGTGAAAGCGGGATCGTGGGGACCCCGCACCGTGGAAAAAATCGTGCGCATTCAGGAGACCGCCGAACGTCTCCAGATCCCGCTGGTGTACCTCGTCGACTCCGCAGGCGCGCGCATCACCGAGCAGGTCGCGATGTTCCCCGGTCGACGCCACGCCGGTCACATCTTCCATATGCAGGTGCGTCTTTCCGGTCAGGTGCCGCAGGTGTGCGTGCTCTTCGGGCCGAGCGCCGCCGGTGGCGCGTATATCCCCGCCTTCTGTGACATCGTGATCATGGTCGAGGGGAACGCGTCGATGTATCTCGGCTCACCGCGCATGGCGGAGGTCGTGGTGGGCGAGAAGGTCACGCTCGAGGAGATGGGCGGTGCGCGCATGCACTGCACGGTGAGCGGGTGCGGGGACGTGCTCGTCCCGGACGAGGACACGGGGATTGTTGCTGCGCGCAGCTATCTCGAGTTTCTCCCACAGTCCTGGCACGACACGCCACCGGTGGTTGCCGCGCACGACGTTGCCGCCGGCTGCGAAGACATCACCGAGGTGATCCCGACGGAGGCCGCGAAGGGATACGACGTGATGGCGATCATTCGCGGCATCATCGACGACGGTTCGTTCTTCGAGATCAAGCGGCTGTTCGCGCGCGAGCTTGTCTGTGGTTTTGCGCGCATTGACGGACATGCCGTCGGCGTCCTCGCCTCGCAACCTCGGTTCAAGGGCGGCGTGCTCTTTGTCGATTCGGCCGACAAGGCGACGCGGTTCATCATGTGCTGCGACGCTTTCAACGTCCCGTTGCTGTTTCTCGCCGACGTCCCCGGATTCATGATCGGCACGGCCGTCGAGCGTCAGGGGATCATCCGGCACGGCGCGAAGATGATCTCAGCCCTCGCGCAGGCGCAGGTGCCGCGCATTTCGGTGGTGCTGCGCAAGGCATATGGCGCCGGTCTCTACGCCATGAGCGGCCCGGCATTCGAACCGGACTGCACGCTCGCGCTCCCCTCTGCGCAGATTGCCGTGATGGGGCCGGAAGCCGCCATCAACGCCGTCTACTACAACAAGATCCAGGACACACCCGAAGCGGATCGCGCCCAGTTCGTGGATGCCCTCCAGAACGACTATCGCGACGACATCGACATCTTCCGGCTCGCGTCCGAGCTGATCGTCGACGCGATCGTCCCGCCCGAGGAACTCCGCGCCGAACTGGTTCGACGATTTGCCATGTATCGCTCACGGCGCCGCGCGGATGTATCCAGACACCATCCCGTCGCACCGGTCTGAGCGGGACCGGAAACGCACGTGGTCAACTCCGGTCTCCTCGGGTGGCTGTCCAGCGCCGGCTATGTGGCGATCGCGCTGTTCATCGGCATCGAGAGTCTGGGGATACCCCTTCCCGGCGAGACGATGCTCATCACCGCAGCCGCATTCGCCAACCAATTGCACCTGTCGATTGTGTGGATCATCGTCGCTGCTATAGCCGGTGCGGTGGTGGGTGACAACATCGGCTTCGGCATCGGCTGGTTCGGTGGGTATCCGCTCCTGCGCCGGTTTGGCAAGTACATTCGTGTCGACGAGGCGAAACTGAAGGTCGGGCGATATATCTTCATGCGCCACGGCGCGACAGTCGTGTTCTTCGGGCGGTTCGTCTCGGTGCTGCGCACCTACGCCGCCTTTCTCGCGGGAACCAATCGCATGCACTGGCTGCGCTTTCTCACCGCCAACGCGCTCGGTGGGATCGTCTGGGCCACGATCTACGGGGTAGCGGCCTATCAGCTTGGTAGCGCGATCTCCAAGCTCTCCACGCCGGTGGAGATCGGCTTTGCCGCTCTCGCAGTGATCGTCATCGTTGCCGTCACTCTCTTCGTGCGCCGGAACATCAAACGCCTCGAGGCAGTCGCCGAGGCTGCGCTTCCCGGCCCGCTCGAGGGGTTCTCGAAGTAGTCCCGGCGAACCGAGTCAGAAGGTGGGGTTGCCCACCGAGGCGCCGGGCGAGCTTGGCGTGCCCGACGCCGGGGCGGAGATCAAGTCGGCACGCCAGACCAGGCGGTTGTAGTCCTGCCACCACGGATCGCAGGTGATCATCGTCAGCTCGTGGCCGGTGGTGGGTGCGAGCTCGGTGACCTTGTTCGGAGAAAGGTTCCACCGGCCGGTGACCTTGTAGACGAACGACTGGCACGCGCGGTTCTGGATGGTGATCGTGCTACCCACGTTGAGCTGGTTGATGTACTGGAAGTCAGGCTCTCGGTGGAAGGCGATGATCACGTTGCCCGTCTCGCCCGGGTTGGGTGTCCCCGCGTAATGCACCATCGAGCGGGAGTTCAACAGTGCCCAGGTGCCATTGCCCGCGACCGCGGCGTAGTGGTACTGCGTCGGCGCACCGAAGTTCACCAGGGCGTAGTCGGTTGCCGAACTTGTCCCACACGCCGGGGTCTTGGCGACCGCCGGAACCGGCACCACGACCGCGGGCTTGGTCCCACCCTGCCAGTTGTGCAGCGCAGTCGAGTCCGCGGCTCCCCGCTGGAAGACGCCGATGATCGGGCCGACGATCAGCGCTGAGCCCGCGATGATCGAAGCAAGCCCGAACGCGAGCAGCACCATCCACAGGCGGACACGCTTGCGGACGCGGGGTTCCTGCGAACCCTTTGCGGCGTCGGCCGTGAGATCGGAAGCCATCACTCACAGGATAGCCAGCTGTTCATGATCCCGCGGTGACGCAGAGGCGACGGGCTGTACGACCCGCCTGGCCGAGTGTCTACCGGTTGCGGGGATTCCGCGGACGCTTGCGTCCATAGGCGACGCCTTCCGCGACCGGATCGAAGGCAGCCCCCGGCCCGGTGGCCGGGGTAATGCCTTCGCCCTGCACAAACACTTTGCGAGAGCCGACGTCGATCAGGTACGCGAGGGTCTGGCCGCCCGATTGGTCGGGGATCATCGAGACGTCAGAGACGGTGCCGGTGCGCCGACTTCCCCCGTAGGGGAAACTGACCCTCGTCCCAACCGCGATAGGGCCGCCTTCCGTCACCGAGGCGCTGCGCGGAAGCAGTCGCTGCAGTAGACGGGCTTGTCACCGCGAGGCTGGAACGGGACGCGCGCGACGCCACCACACCCAGCACAGGGGACTTCGTACATCTGGCGCGGGCCGTTGCTGCGGTATCCGCCGCCGCCGCCACCACCACCGCTACCACCGAATCCGCCGCCACCTCCGCCACCGCCACCGCTCTGGCGGCGCGCCGCCCTGCAGCTGGGGCAACGGGATGGGGGGTTTGTGAGGCCACGAGAGGCAAAAAAGTCCTGCTCGCCCTCGGTCCATATGAAGTCGACGCCGCAATCGCGGCAACGTAGAGTCTGGTCTACCGACACGCGCCTTGTTCCTCCGTCCGGCGCGTTGTGATACGGCGCCCGGGTTGGTGATAGTTACCGTGCAACAGTACACGGTCCAGCGGGCTCTCGCAAAGCCACGAATTCGTCACGTCCCAGGCAATTGGTGGCGCTGCTAGGATCTTGCGATCCCCGGACAGGAGCAGGCCGGAGTCGCACAGGGCGTCTCGGTGGCTGCCGGTGGGGGTGGAGGGCATCTCAAATGCCTGCGACGCGACATCGCCTGTTCACCTCGGAGTCGGTCACCGAGGGACACCCCGACAAGGTTGCCGACCAGATCAGCGACGCGGTCCTCGATGCCGTGCTCGCCAAGGACCCACTCGGGCGCGTGGCCTGCGAGACCGCACTGAGTACCGGGACCGTCCTGGTGTTCGGAGAGATCACGACCCAGGCCTATGTGGATATTGCCGGCCTCGTGCGCCAGACGATCAAGGAGATCGGCTACACGAGGGCGAAGTACGGCATCGACTGGGAGACGTGCGGCGTCCTGGTCGGAGTCAATGAGCAGTCACCGGACATCTCACTCGGCGTCAACGTCGGCGGTGCCGGCGACCAGGGAATGATGTTCGGGTTCGCCTGCGACGAGACCCCGGAGTTGATGCCGGCGCCGATCCAGATGGCCCACAAGCTTGCCCGCCAACTCGCCGTGACCCGCCGCGACGGCACGCTTCGCTGGGCTCGTCCGGACGGCAAGACCCAGGTCACCATCGAGTACGACTCGGAGGGGAGGCCGCGCCGCGTCGACACGGTCCTGATCAGCGTCCAGCATGGCGAAGAGGTCACCCAGGAGCAGATCTTCGAGGACGTGCAGCACCACGTCGTCGAGAAGGTGATCCCCGCCGAATGGCTGGACGCGAACACCAAGCGGTATGTGAACCCAACCGGTCGCTTCGTGATCGGTGGTCCGATGGCGGACGCCGGGCTCACCGGCCGCAAGATCATCGTGGACACCTACGGCGGCTACGCCCGGCACGGGGGCGGCGCCTTCAGTGGGAAGGACCCGTCCAAGGTCGACCGCAGCGCGGCCTACGGCGCCCGTTGGGCGGCCAAGAACGTGGTGGCGGCCGGACTGGCGACCAAGTGCGAGATCCAGGTCGCCTACGCGATCGGCGTCGCCAAGCCCGTATCGGTGCTGGTCGAGACGTTTGGGACCGAGAAGGTGCCGACCGACACGATCGCCTCGCTCATCGACGAGTACATCGACCTGTCGCCACTCGGAATCATGAGCGCGCTCGAATTGCGCCGGCCCATCTACCGTCAGGTCGCCGCCTACGGGCACTTCGGTCGCCACGATCTCGATCTCCCGTGGGAGCAGGTGAACCTCGCTGGACAGTGGGCGTCGGACGCCGGGACAGAACCTCTCCTCGTCGCGGCTGCGACGGCCTAGACGCCGCGGGGCACGGGCGCCGGCACGTGGGCTTGCACATCCTCGTGCTGGCGGGTGGCAGTGGCACGCGCCTCTGGCCGCTCAGCCGGCGCACCACGCCCAAGCACCTGCTCCCCCTCGCGCCCGGGGGCGACACGCTCCTTCGATCGACTCTCGAGCGGGTGATGGGGCTGGGCGACAGCATCCGCGTGGTCACGGCCGCGGGTCAGGCGGCCGGATGCCACGAGGCGATTGCCGGGCTCGGGCTGCCCGCGGATTCGATCATCGAGGAGCCGGAGGCGCGCGGAACGGGACCAGCGCTTGCGCTCGCCGTCGGGGTGATCGCCCGTGATGATCCGGACGCGCTGATCGCGAGCGTGCACGCCGATCACCGGGTGAGCGATCGCGACGCGTATCGCGCGGCGGTGCTGGCGTCGGCGGGGTGGGCGGCCTCCACGGACGGGCTCTCCACGGTCGGGCTGGTGCCCGCCGCTCCGGTCACCGGGTTTGGGTACATCGAGGTCGGCGAGGCACGCGATCCGAACCTGTGGCACGCCCCGGTCGGGTGTCCACCAGAGACCGCGGCGGCGGCCGCGCTGCTGCCCGCGTTCGAGGCGGCCGGGTTCACCGAGAAGCCCTCGGCGATCGTCGCGCAGGGATATGTGGCCGGAGGCAGGCACCTCTGGAATCTCGGGCTCTTCGCCTGGACGGCTCGCCGCTTCCTTGCCGAACTCACGGCCGCCGACTCCGATCTTGCCGCCGCAATCAGCGAGGTGGTCGATGCCCGCGTGCGCGGCGATGAGGAAGCCGCAAGACGGATCTATGGCGCGCTCACCCTCCAGGCGGTCGAGCCGCTGGTCCTGGAGAGGACCCGGCGCCTCACCGTCGTGCGTGCCTCGTTCGGATGGTCGGACCTCGGGTCATGGGCGGACGTGGGCTCCGCACGAGCCTCGGACGGCGACGTCGACAGTGACGGCAACACCATTGAGGGCGACGTGGTCGTCCAGTCCTCGCATGGCTCCACGGTGATCGCTCGCTCGGGACGGGTCGTCGCCATCGCCGGGCTCGAGGGGATCGTCGTGATCGACACGCCCGACGCGCTGCTCGTCGTGCGCTCGGACCGTTCTCAGCTGGTGAAGGACGTCGTCGACGAGCTCAAGGCATCACACCGCGATGAGGTGCTCTGAGGCCCGAAGGCATTGCTGGTGTCTGCGCTTAGAATGTGGGCGATGACACCGAACCCGATCAGGTTCGGGACCGACGGATGGCGGGCCGTGGTCGCGGATGACTTCACTTACGCGAACGTCCGCGCCGTGGCGCAGGGCGTCGCGACCTATCTCGGCGCAGAAACTCGCCCGGTCGTGGTCGGACACGATTCCCGCTACTGCGCGGAGCTGTTCGCGCGCGAAGTCGCCCGCGTCCTTGTGGCGAACGGCCTCAGCGTCGTGTTGCTCGACCGGGTGACGCCCACGCCAGCCGTCTCCTGGGCGATCACGCGGCAGGGTGCCGCCGGCGGCATCGTCGTCACGGCAAGTCACAACTCCGCGGAATTCAACGGCATCAAGTACAAGCCGGATTTCGGAGGCTCGGCGCCACCCGAGATCGTGGTCCAGATAGAGCGCCACTCGGCGACCGCGCTTGAGAGCGGCGTGACCGAGATGACCTACGAGGAAGCGGTCGCAACCGGCCGGCTGCAGACGGTGGATCCGCTTCCGGACTTCTTCACGCAACTTGGCAAGATGGTCGATCTCGAGGCGCTCCGCGGCCATGGGTTGCGCGTGCTGCACGAGGCGATGTACGGCGCGGGCATGGGACTCATCGCGCGTGCGCTCGGCGGTGGAGCCACCACCGTCGTCGAGCTGCATGGCGAGCGCAACCCGGGCTTCGGCGGGATGCATCCCGAGCCGATCGATCGATACATGCCAGAGGCGATGGAGCGGATGCGGTCGGGCGGCTTCGACCTCGGCATCGCCAACGACGGCGATGCTGATCGCGTCGGCATCATCGATGAGACTGGACGCTACATCAACCAGTTGCAGGTGATGTCGCTCTTCGCCATGTACCTGCTGGAAAAGCGTGGTGAACGCGGGGATATCGTGCGCTCGGTCACGACCTCGGGAATGCTGGACAAACTCGGCGAGCGCTTCGGTGTGACAGTGCATGAGATGCCCGTCGGCTTCAAGTACATCGGCACGAAAATGATGGAAACGAATGCCATTCTCGGAGGAGAGGAGTCTGGCGGATACGCCTTCCGCGGCCACATTCCGGAGCGTGACGGCATCTTGTCGGGCCTGATGATGGCGTCGATGATCGTCGACTACGGTCTGCCACTTTCCGAAATCCTCGCCCACCTCGAAGAACTCGTCGGGCCGCATGCGTACGACCGCCATGACATCCGCTTCCCACGCGAGGGCTATGAAGAGCGCAAGGAGCAGATCTATGCCCGGATGCAGCAGAACCAGCCGGACAATCTCGCAGGCAGCACGGTCGTACGTTCACGCACCGATGACGGGTTCAAGTTCTACCTGGACGACGGATCCTGGGTGCTCATGCGCATGAGCGGGACGGAGCCACTGATGCGGGTGTATGCGGAGGCAACCACGCATGAACGCGTTGAGGAACTCATCGCCGCACTCGAGAATCAGAGCGGCGTCAACCGGCGGGTGGCGGTGGGAGCTTCCGAATGAGCCGCGTGGCGGCAGTGCCGGTCGCGATCAGCCCGATCGGATCCGGGCGCGTCGAGAAGCCCTGGGGATACGAGCTGCGCTGGGCGGTGACCGACCGCTATGCCGGGAAGATCATCCACGTCAACCGCGATCAGTTGCTGAGCCTGCAGTATCACGTGCAGAAGGACGAATCGATCCACGTCCTCTCGGGCGCGATCGATCTGCTCCTCGAGAACAATCGCGGTGAGATGGAGACGCACCGCTTGACCCCGGGCATGAGCGCGCACATCCGGCCCGGCCGGCGGCACCGTTTCGTCGCGGTCGAGGACACGGATCTGCTGGAGGTTTCGTCGCCGGAGATCGATGATGTGGTTCGCATCGAGGACAGCTACGGACGGGCCGGCACCTCTGCTCCCTGAGCCGGGGCCCGCCGAGTTCTCCACCGTTTCCACAGGCCGCCGTGGATAATCGAACAGGTTTTCGCCGTCGGGGTCACGGCTACCTGGCTGACCAGGCCCGCAGCGCATTGGGGATCACCGGCGAGGTGCGCGTCCTCGCGGAGATCCCGCTCCCGATGGTCCATACGGCGATCGGGCTCGCCGTCGCCGCGGCAGAGGTGCTACTGAGGCCGGAGGCTGTCGGGCTGGGCCGGAGTGCCGCGGCCGATGCAGGGCTCGCTCTCCTGACGGGCCTCGTCCTTGTCGCCTACGACTTCATGATCTACCCGTCGGACTCACGACCGGGGCCGGTGGGGACGGCGCTGCCGATGGCCGCTGTGCTGTCGTTCGGCACCCTGCTCGCCATCGCGGTGCTCCCGTTGCCCATCCGCATTGCCGGTGGCGTGATCGCTGCTGTGGTCATCGGCGGGGTGCCGCGCCTCGCGGGGCGTCGCGCCCTCGGCAAGGAGGGGTGGTTCACGCGGCTGGTCAGGGATGCCTCGGGCATTGCCGTCCTCGCGCCGGTCCTCCTCGGCGGGGTGTCGCCGACACTCCCGGTGCAACTCCGGCTCGGGGCTGTGTTCGCGGTAGGGCTCCTGGTGAGCATCGATGGGTTGCGCACCGAGCACCTGTCGATCCCCGCCACGATCTTTTCGGCGCTGGTCGTGGCCGCGATCGTGGTCGGTGGCTCCTACGTCCTGGGCGTCAACGCCGCGCACGCGGGGTTGCGGGCGGCAATCCTGCTCGTCCTCTGGTACGGCGCTCGCGGGGTCGCCGGTGCCCTCGGCGCCACGGCGAGGAGCCGCGAGCTGATCGTCGAGTACGCGATCTTCGTCGCCGCGGCCGTGGCCGGGTCGATCTGGATCAACGCCGCCCACCTCTGACCAGGCGGGCACGCGTCAGGAGATGCGGAGACTCTGACCGCCCGCGACCCGGGCCGGCGTCGCGTCAGCGGCATGCAGGCGCTCGACCTGGGCATGTGACTTCTGCACCTGATCCGACAGGTCACGCACCGTGATCTTCATGGCTTCGAGCGCGCGCAGCTTGTAGGTGTCGATCTGATCCAGCGCGGCGAAGACGTTGTCCCACGCGCGTTGGAGCGATCCCATGTCGATTCCGGGGCTGGCCGCCTGGCCCTCGACCGTCGCGGTCTGCTCGCGGAGCACCACGGAGGTGCTCTCGATCATTGCGCTGGTCGTCTCGTTGACCGCTTTGACCTGGTCGCTCACCGCTTTCTGGGTGGTCAGCGCCTGGGCGACCATCACGGCCGTCCGAAGCGCGGCCACCGTTGTCGTTGTTGCGGTCCGGACCGCGCGTACGAGTTCGCGGTTGTTGACCTCGACGACGCGCAGCGCCGCGTATCCCTGGACCGCAACCGCGAGCTGGGTGAGGATCTCCTGACGGCGGCGACGGACGGGGTAGAGGATGTCCTCCTGGAGCACCTTGGCCCGCTCGGGATCGCCGATCGCGATGTGGTTCACCTGCGCCTCGAGGCTGGTGTCGAGCTTCTCCGCGAGATAGGTGTACCGACGGAGCGTTTCCATCTGCGACCACAGGGCCTTCTGCTCCTGGGCGATCGCGGCGTTGTCCTGCTCAAGCTCTGCGCCGCCTTCCTTGAGGGCCCCCACGATCCCTTCGATGTGGCTCTGCGACTTCTGGTACTTCGCGAAGTACGCCTGGACCTTGCTGCCGAAGGGGATGACGCCGAGCAGCTTGCGCGGGCCCCCCTGCGTCAAATCGTGCTTGGCGGGGTTGAGCTCGTCGACGGAGCGACGCAAGTCGAGCAGGCTTTTCGCGATCGGCGCGTCGCCCTGGCCCAGCCCGTGCATCGCCCGGGTTGGACGATCGAGCAGGCGGTTGCTCATGTCGGAAGTCGACCGGATCTCGCGGTCGGCGAGGCTGTCGATGTCGTCCACCTGCCGCCGATAGTCGTCGCCGTGGACGTCCGCGGTCCGGATCCCCGCGACGAACGTCGACACCATCGCGTCGATACGCTTGACAGCCTCGGGGTCGATGGTGACTTCCCGTTCCGCTTCTGCAGGCGCGACCATGGTGGCCGCAGCCGGCGCCGAGAGAGAGAGCGACACCGCGCCTTCGTCAGGCGCCGTCCCTTGCGTATCTGTCGTCACTGCGTCACTGCTCCTCGCTGTCCATGGTCCCGGCGGGGGCCGGGTCCGTGATCGTGACAGGATTCTGCCGCCTGCGACGCAGGTTTCGGTCGCCGTTTTCAGAGGCCGCACCGTTCCGTGACCCCTGGGGGTTCTGCGCGTCCGGGGTGAGCGAGGCAGCGCGGGTGATCGCGGGCAGCAGCGACTGCCGGGCCAGGCCGGTGAGCGCGCCCGCCTGCTGGATGATCTCGGCAAGCGCGCTGGTGACGCCCTGCGCGCCGTTCAGGACGGTGAACTGACCGATATGCTCGAACGGCGCTGCGGCGGCGGCCACGATCTCGGGCAGCTTCTCCGCGATCTGCTGGGCGATCACCGCTTCCTGGTTCTGGCTCAAGGCGGCCGCCCGGCGCTCGATCCCCGACGCCTCCGCCTCCATCCGCGCGCGAATGGCGTCAGCTTCGGCGAGGCCCTTGGCCTTGATGGCGTCGGCCTCGGCTTGACCGGTGACGCGGGTGGCGTCAGCCTGGGCGTTGGCCTGGACTGTCAGCGCGGCCGCCTGCGCCTCAGCGTGCAGCCTGACCTCCTGGGCCTCAGCCTCCGCCTGGCGGATGCGCACGTCGCGCCCGGCGGCCGCGAGCGTCGTCTGCCGGTACGCCTCAGCGTCGGCCGGCCGGCGGATGTCGACTTGCAACTGCTGCTCTTTCTGCTGCGACTGCAACTCGGCCACGCGCGTCTGTTCTGAGACCACCGCCTGATGGGCCTTTGCCTCGGACAGCGGTCCTTGCTGCGCGGAGAGCTGTGTGGCGGTGTCGACCTCGGCCTGATAGCCGGCTTTCTTGATGTTGGTGTCGCGCTGCGACTCCGCCATCTGCGCCAGTGCGATCTGCTCCTGGCTGACGGCCGCGCGCTCGGAGTTCGCCCGAGCGATGCGCGCGAACTGCTCGACCTCGGCCTGGTGCGGCGCCGCGAGGTTCTCGATGTAGTTCGACGGGCTCGTGATCGACTGGATCTGGAAGCTGTCGATGACCAAGCCGAACGACTCCATCTCCTGCGAGCAGCGATCGCGCACCTGCTGTGCGAACTTGTCCTGGTCGCTGATGATGTCCTCGACCGTCATGGATCCTGCGATGGCGCGCAGATGGCCGACAAACACGTTCTGCACCTTGGACTCGAGCTCCACAGCGGGGCGATCAAGGAACCGCCTCGCCGCGTTGGCGATCGAGCGGTAGTCGTCGCCGACCTTGTAGACAATCACGCCGCGAAGGTCTACCCGAATCTTCTGCTGTGACACGCACGGCACGCCGATCTCGCTCTCATGGGCCTCGAGCGACAGACGACGCACCTTGGTGATGCCGGGCGCCACGAGGCATCCACGTCCCGTCACGATGCGGAACCCCATGC
The DNA here is from genome assembly GCA_041691155.1 of Candidatus Dormiibacterota bacterium. Lineage (GTDB taxonomy): Bacteria > Chloroflexota > Dormibacteria > Aeolococcales > Aeolococcaceae > Palsa-851. The sequence continues at coordinate 60,846 of JBEPVD010000016.1, forward strand.
TCTCGCCAACGCCGTCGGGCCGGTGGCTGGTCCGGAACCCCGAAATGATCAGAGCCTCGTCCGGTTCGGCGACTCGCCATGCGGCTCGGAAGAGCAGCACGATCAGCACCAGTGCGCCAATGATGATTCCCAGGACCACGTAGGCCAGCGTTGTCATCGCGGCAACCTCATGGTGTCTGTCGGCGCCACCTCAACGGTGCGACCGCCCAGGCTACCCACCACAAGGACCTGGGAATGCTTTGTGATCGTTGCCGTCGTATCCGACGCGCGTGCCAGGAACTTCTCGGTGCCCGCGCGTACTTCTATGACCACCTCTCCGAGGTGTCCTGGGGTGATGTCGGCGGTCACTCTCGCAAGCTTGCCGACCACGTCTATGGCCATCGTTCCAAGCTCCTGA
>JBEPVD010000017.1:0-59846 GCA_041691155.1 Candidatus Dormiibacterota bacterium
GTCGTTCCCACGGTGATGATCGGAGGAAAAGCCGCGGTTGTCGTCGGGTGCACGGGCCTGAACACGCCGCCCCATGTGGGACTTCACCCGGCCGACCCGTTCATGGTGCCGGTCGCTCAGATCGGCACCATCGTGAGTGGGAGCGCAACCGTGCTCATCGGCGGTGCTCCGGCGGCCACCGCGGCTTCCTCATGCACGTGCTGCGCGACGCCGGGCGTGCTCACGCCGACTGTCAACACCGTGCTCATCGGGTGATGCGTTATGGCCAGTAGCGACGATTTCATCGGATCCGGCTGGGGCTTCCCATTGCGCACGGACGCCACCGGCGGCATCGCGCTGGTGTCCAGGGAGCGCGAGCTCGAGGAGGCGATGCGCCTGATCCTGGGCACGGCGCCGGGCGAGCGTCCCATGCGCCCCGAGTTCGGATGCGGCGTGCACGACTACGTGTTCGCAGGCAGCGACGCGAGTTCGGCCAATGCCATCGCGCTCGAGGTGCGCAAGTCGCTGGTTCGCTGGGAGCCGCGGGTGACCATCGAAGAGGTCGAAGTCCTTCCCGACGAGGACGATCCGGCGCTGCTCTACATCAACGTCCACTACCGTCCGAAGGCGACCAACGACCCGCGCAACCTGGTCTTTCCGTTCTACACGATTCCCAGCGAGGGTGAGGCATGACGCTCCCGGTCCCCAACCTTGACGACCGCCGGTTTCAGGATCTCGTCGACGAGGCGAAACGCATGGTGCAGCAACGCTGCCCCGAATGGACCGACCACAACGTGTCGGATCCGGGCGTCACGCTCATCGAGACGTTCGCCTGGATGACCGAGCAGCTCATCTATCGCCTCAATCGGGTGCCCGACCGCATGTACGTGAAATTTCTCGAGCTGATCGACGTCCGGCTGTTCCCACCGACGCCCGCCCGAACTCCGCTCACCTTCTGGCTCGCTGCGCCGCCGGAGGCAAACCAGCGCATCCCGGCGAACACGAAGGCGGCGACCATCCGGACCGAGACCGAGCAGGCGATCGTCTTCTCGACCGTCGAGGACCTCGAGATGGTGGCCTGCTCGATTTCGTTCATCGCCACCGAGGCGGCGGGATCCGATGAGCGAGTCGACAGAACCGAGGAGTTGCGGCGCGGCGGCAAGTTCGCCGCCTTCTCGAGGGTACCGAAACCCGATGACGCACTCGTGATCGGTCTCAGCGAGGCCGTGCCGAGCTGTGCGATTCGGGTGCGCCTGAAGTGCACCATCGAGGGGGTCGGCGTCGACCCCAAGGATCCCCCGCTCGTGTGGGAGTCGTGGGATGGCGAGGCATGGCACGATTGCCAAGTCGACAGCGACGGCACCGGGGGCATGAACCGCGACGGCGATATCGTCCTCCATGTCGATGACACGCACACGGCGGCCGTCCTCGACGGTCGGCGTGGCGGATGGTTGCGAGCACGGCTCGTCGCAGCCGCGCCGGGACAGGCCGCCTACAACGCATCACCCCAGATCCAGAGCGTCGAGGCGGCCACCGTCGGCGGGACCATCGACGGCGTCAATGCAGAGATCGTTGACGACGAGGTACTCGGCATCTCCGACGGCACGCCCGGGCAGCGATTCGCCGTCCGCCGCGTCCCCGTGCTCGCCGGCGCCGGCGATCCGGTGATCGAGGTCAGCTCCGATGACGGCTGGATGCCCTGGAATGAGGTGCAGCACTTCGCCGCGGCGGGTCCGGACGACCCCGTGTTCGTCCTGGACTCGGCGGCGGGGGAGGTGTTGCTCGGGCCGGCCGTCCGCCAGCCCGAGGGCGCGATCCGCCAGTACGGGCGGGTGCCGGTTCAGGGAGAGCAACTCCGATTGCGTTCGTATGCGACGGGCGGTGGCAAGGGTGGCAACGTCAGCAAAGGCGCGATCTCGATCCTCAAGTCGTCCATCCCGTATGTGGCCCGAGTGGAGAACCGCCACGCGGCGCGAGGCGGTGTGGACGGCGAGGACCTCGAGAACGCGAAGCGGCGCGGGCCGATTCAGCTCCGCACTCGGGCCCGCGCTGTCACAGCTGAGGACTTCGAGCAGCTCTCCCGCGAAGCCGCCCCGGAGCTCGCGCGGGTGCGATGCCTTGCCGCGGGTGAGGGCCTCGAAGCCGGTTCGGTGCGGATCCTGGTGGTCCCGGCCGCGCCGGAAGAACACGGCCGGCTTCGCTTCGAGCAGTTGATCCCCGACGAGGACACCTTGACGGCGATCGCTTCCCAGCTCGAAAGCTGCAGGCTGGTGGGCACCCGCGTGCTCGTCGAGCCGCCGCTCTATCAGGGGGTCACGGTGGTTGCGCGGCTGCGCTCGCGTCCTCGAGCGAGCGCGAGCCGGGTCGAAGCCGCCGCGCTTGACGCGCTCTTCCACCATCTCAACCCGATCAGCGGCGGTCCCGATGGCAACGGCTGGCCCTTTGGGCGGCCGGTGCAGGCAGGTGAGATCTTCTCGATCCTCCAGGCGGTACCTGATGTCGAGCTCGTCGAGGACGTTCGCATCTTCGGAGCCGACCCCACGACCGGCGCGCGCGGTCAGGCGACGCAGCGCCTCGAAGTGGCGCCCAATTCGCTCGTCTTCTCGTACGAGCACCAGGTCAGGGTTGAGCCCGCGTGACCGCCATGCGCGCGCTGGTGCCCGGGCTGCCGACGCCCCATCCGATTGGCCCGTACCTTCCGGCCCTGTATCAAGAAGACCGGTTCACCCTGGCGCTCACCCGCGGCCTCGACGAGGTGTTGAGCCCACTCATCTCGTCACTGGACAATCTCACCGCTTACCATGACCCCGACGTCGCGCCTGATGATTTCCTCGCGTGGCTCGGCGGTTGGGTCGGGACCGACCTCGACGACAACTGGCCCGAGGAACGCCGTCGCGCGCTTGTCAGGCGCGCAGCCGAGATCTACCGGATTCGAGGCACTGTCGAAGGATTGCGGGTGCATATTGATCTGGTGACCGGCGGCCACACCGAGATTGTCGAGACGGGAGGAGTCGCCTGGTCGCGGGAAAATGGCGCAGACCTCCCCGGTCAGCCCGAGCCGCGTATGACAATACGCGTCTATGTCGACGATGTCTCCAGCGTCGACACGCGTGCGCTCGAGCGGCTGGTGGGAGCATCGAAGCCGGCACACGTGATCCATGCCCTGGAGATAGCAACCGGAGGTTGAGCGACGGTCGATGATCGTCTGCAAGAAGTGCGGCTTTAACAACGCTGACGCGGACACGTTCTGTGGCTCGTGCGGAGCTTTCCTGGAGTGGACGGGGCAGAAGGTCGTGCCGGCGTCGGCGCCTGCCGATCCCACGCCTGCCAGCCCGGCGCCCGAGACACCGGCTCACCGCGGCGGCTTCATGGCGCTCGTCCAGCAGGTCACGGCGATCGGAGTTCCCAGGAAGGAGGCGATCGATCCGCCCGCGACCATTCCGGGCACGCCCCCCGCCCCCATGGGAGCGCCGCGGCCGGCGATGCCGGGATCGCCTGTGCCTGGGACGACGCCACCCGGGTCGCTCCCCTCGTCGCCACGCCCGGCAGGCGCCCCGGGTGCGCCGCTCGGTCCCCCCCGAAGCGCCCCTCCCGGCTCACCACCACCGTCAGGACCGCCCCGAAGTGCTCCACCGAGCTCACCGCCGCCGTCCGGCCCACCGACAAGCGCCCCGCCCTCGGGACCACCCACGTCGAGGCCACCGACGAGCCCGCCACCCTCCGCGGCGCCGAGCACAGGCCCACCCTTGAGCGCTCCGCCCAGCTCGCCCCCACCGACCGGGCCACCCGGAACCGCGCCGCCGACCGGAGCCCCCATCTCAAGCCCGGCTGCGTCGGTTGCGCCGCGAAGCGCCCCGCCCAGCACACCGCCCCCGAGCCCTGGATCATCCTCCCCCGGGGCCGCTCCGGCATTCGCGTCCCCCGGCCCAGTCGCGCCGGTGGCACCCGTCGCGCCGGCATTGCCCCGGCCGAGCCTGCCACCGCCGACGCTCCCCGCCCCGACGCCGACCGTGTTTCGGATCACGCCCGACGGACGGACGGCGCCTGCCGGGGTAGCGCCGGTGTCGCCGCTGTCAACGACCACGCCCGCCCCCGCTCAACCGGTCACGTCACCGGGGCTCCCGACACCCTCCACGCCGGGGCAATCCGCCCCGGAACCCACGGCAATACAGCCCGCGGCGGCGCAGCGTTCTCGTCCATTGCCTGTCGCGGCCGCGCCGCCATCCAAACGGTTGAACCCCGGTGACCTGGTCTGCGGTCAGTGCGGTGAGGGCAACGAGCCGGTGCGGAGGTTCTGCAGCCGCTGTGGGGAGTCACTCGCCACAGCGACGGTGGCGTCGACACCGTGGTGGCGGCGGATCTTCCCGCAGCGCAAGGCGAAGGTGCTGGCTGCCGGGGAGCGCCCGGGAAAGCGCGGCCCGAGCAGTGGCATCAACGTCGGGGCGATCGTGCGCCTGGTTCGCAACGTTGTGCTGGTGCTCATCGTCGTCGGCGCGATCGCCTACGGCGTTTTCCCGCCCTTCCGCAACGCGATCGACGATCGGGTGAACACCGCTGTCCAGACGGTCACAGGAACCGTGTCGCGTCCGACGCTGGTGCACACGACCTCCGTTCAGGCCAGCGCGTCGATCGCCGGCCATGGCGCCGCGGCCGCCGTCGACGCGTTCAGCAACACCTATTGGGCTGCGCCGGTCAGCCAGGGTGCTCACCCCGTGCTCACCCTGGGGTTCGCCTCCGGCACCAACATCAGCGTGGTGCTTTTCATCTCCGGCGATGCAGCGAATTTCGCCGCTGAGCCGCGTCCGAAGGAGGTGCAGCTCACCTTCTCCAACGGCACCAAGCAGACGCTGACCCTGGCGGACAGCGCGAAGCCTCAGCAGTTCGACATCGACGGAGCGACCGGCATCACCGGCCTCACCGTCGAGATCGCGAGCGTCTACCCGGCAGCAAGCGGGAAGGCCGTGTCGCTCTCCGATCTCGAGTTCTTCGGCAATCACTGACCGCGAGGATTGAGCTCGGCCATGGCCGAGCCGGGGTCAGCCGTCCGAGATATCTGTCGTGTTGGTCGCTTCGCTGCCACCCGCGGCACCCGGAGTCACCACCGCGCGGAAGGTGTGTGAGCCAGCGCCAAAACGACCGAGCCCCGAGACATTGGCGCCGTCGCACTGGCCGGCCTCGATAGTTCCCGATGTCCAGGTGGCCTCCGTCGGCTGACCATCGACCTCGAATGTCACGGTCGCGGTTCCCGCGGCGCTGCCTGTGTTGCAGACGGTGAAGATCGCCTGGTTGCCCGCGTCCCGGTGGGGAACGTTGTGGTTGTCCGGGTTGTCCGCCGGGTCGGCCTGAATCCCCAGACCATTGTTGTCGAACGCGAAGGCGGCGGTGGCTGCACTCGCATCGCCGCCGGCGCCGGCATCCGCGCCCGCGGGGCTGCCGACAGGCTGCCACTGGGAACCGTCCCACCACCATTGACCATCCTCCGAACGCTGGGCGTCCGCTGGGATCTGTGCCATCTGAGGTCTCCTCCACTCCGTTGGATGCCTGAACTCGGTTGATTGCTTGTCAGATGAGCCCTTCGCGGAGCGCGTATGCGACCGCGTGCGTGCGATTGCGGAGATGCAACCTGCTGGTGATGTCGTGCACGATGTTCTTGACGGTTCGCTCCGAAAAGAAGAGCCGATGACCGATCTCCACGGTGTCGAGTCCCTCAGCCATGAGGCGCAGAACGCGCCGCTCGCGCTCGGTGATCCCTGAGAGATGTAGACCACGCGGAGCGAGCACATCACGTTGCAGGCGACCGACATGATCGAGCAACCGGCCGAGCAGATCTGGCGCCATCGCCGCGGCACCGCTCGACGCGACACGCACGGCTTCGATCACGCGATCCGGGGTTGCTTCGCTGCGGCGGAGCACGCTCGACGCTCCTGCCTCCACCGCACCCAGCAGATCGCCTTCGGTCACGCGGGTCACCACCAGCACCACGCGGTGCTCATCCCCCACGCGCGCAGAGCGGATGGCCCGCAGCGTGATGTCGTCGACCTCGTCGGCGAGCACAACTGTGACTCCGCCGGACACAGCGTCATCAGCGTCGACCATCTGTACCTCCGGACGGTACGCCAGCTGCGCGACGAGCCCCGCGCGCGTAATCGGATCCTGCGCGCTGACGACCACGGCGATGCGCTGCAGATTTGCGACGGCGACCACGGCTCAGACCATGACAGGCACACATTGACAGGCACTCAACGCCGGCTCAACCGGCAGCGGCAGGTGCGCGGTCAAGCTGACCTACCTGGTCGCCGGCGCGCACGCCGAGCTCGTCGAGGACTTCCTCGTACCGTCGCCGGGTGAGCTCGGCCGCCGCACCGTCGCCGCTCTGCTCCTTGGCGATGATGAGCAGACGCCATGCGGGGTCGAGGTAGCGGTCGATCGCGACCGCGTCGGCGCAGATGATGGCCGCGGCCGTGGGATCCCCGCCGCCAAGCGCACGCTCGGCAAGCTGCAGCCCGGCGGCCAGTGCGTCGGCACGGCAGCGTTCGCGGATCGTCTCGGCCCAGTCGGTCGGGCCTTCCTCAGGGAGGAGGCCGGTCCGGAACAACGCCGCCGCCGCCGCAAAGTCGGCCGCCGCCGCCGGAGGATCGGTGCTGCAAACCTCGAGGGCGTGGGCGAGCACTGTGCGATACGTCACCACGTCGCAGGTCGATGCTCCCGGCAGCGCGAGGCGGTACGAGTCACCGTCCCTGACGACGAGCGCGCCGCCGCCACGGGAAACGCCCGGTTCGAGCAGACGGCGAAGCGACGAAACTGCCACCTGCAGGTTGCGCAGCCCGGTCGCCGAATCGGCCTCCGGCCACAGCGCCTCGCAGACGACCTCGCGATGCACCGGGGCGCCGGCCTGGGCGCCGAGCAGACGCAGCAAGGAGCGGACCCTCGGCTTCACCGCCGAAAGGTCGATCACCTGCCCGTCGACCGTGGCGCCGAGCCTGCCGAAGCATCTGAGCTCGATGACCGGAGCTGCCGGCAGGGCCGCGGTGAAGCCCGAAGGTGATGCAGCCGGGGGGTCGGCAGGGCGGTGCGCCGGCCAGGCGTGGGACTCCAAGTCGCGCGTCAGACGTTGCAGGCGTGCGGCGTGGAGTTCGTGGAAGAGCTCCGCCGCCTCGAGGAGCGGCGTGGAAGCCGCCGGATCGGCGCGGTCGGTCAGCCCGGCTCCTTCGAAGAGCGCCGCCAGCGCGGCACCCCACGTGTCCCCGTCGTGCAGACAGCGGTCCCGCACCTCCGCAGCGGTCGCGGGCGGGTCACCGCAAGCCGCGATCGATCGAGCAGCCCGCGCCATGCGGGCGATCCAGCCGGCTCCGATGCCCTCGGCCAGGTCCTCGGCCCTGCGCAGGTCGGCGAGCCCGCCTGAGTCCCCCATCAGCAACGATGCCGCGCCGGCGACGATCGATCCGGTCGCGGCCACACCTACGGTGGCGTCGCCTTCCAGGGGGACTGCGAGCCCTCGCTCCCTAGCATCACTCAGCCGTCCGGCCACGAGGTCGGCGAGCGAGGCAATGAGGATGTCGCGGGCGCCTCGGTGCCGGCTGGGTCGCGTACCGCGAGGATCGGTGAGCGGCTCGATGATCGCGCGAAGCGGGCTCAACCAGTGGTCCTTGCGGGGATGGGTGGAGGCCGGACTCACCCATGACTGCAGGGTCAGCCGTTCGTCGCGGCACACCTCGGCCGTCGCCCGTCCGGCGAAGCCGGCCTCCGCGTGTCGATAGGCGTCGAGCGCGGCTGTGATACGGCCGCCTGCAGCCTTCCGGCGGGCCAGCGCGAGCAGCAGCCACGGGTCGTTCTCGAGGAGCGCCGGCGGCAATCCCTCGATCCAGTCTCCCGGCTTGTCGGCGAGCGCCGCTCCTTGACGGCCGAGCAGACGGGCAACAGCCTCAGCGTCTCCGGCCCTCGAGTAGGCGCGCAACGCCTCGGGCAAGGCTCCCGCCTCTTCCAGCAGCGTTCCGGCGCGGCGGCACGAGGCTTGTACGGCGTCCTCGCCGATCTCGTCCACGAGCACGCCCTCGAGGTGGGCGCGCAGCACCTCGTGGTAGCGGAAGCTGCTCTCCCCGTCGAGCGCGAGCGTGAAGAGGCGCCGGCGGTGGAGCTCAAGCAGGATCGCCTGGCTACCCTTGCGGCCGAGGTACCAGTCGCAGAGCTGCCCGTTGAGCACCCCGAGTACAGAAGTGGCCACGAGGAAATCACGCAGCTCCGCGGGGAGCTGATCGAGAACGTTGCTGGTGAGGAACTCCCGCACCATGCGCGAGCGCGAGCTCATCGCGCTGAGCACGCTGCGGCGTTCGTCGCCGGTGCGGTTTCGGGTCGCGAGGTGAAAGAGGTGCAACCCGGCCGCCCAGCCATCGGTACGTCGGGCGAGCTCGGCGAGCTCCTCGGGAGCGAGCGGCTGCGCATAGAAGCCGCTGAACAGTTCCTCAACCTCCCAGGTGCGAAAGCGGAGGTCGTCGACCCCGAGCTCGACCAGGCGCCCGAGCACCCGCAGGCGGGGCAGGTTGAAATGCGGCTGCGTCCGGCTGGCGACGAGCACCCTGAGCTCAGCGGGCGCGTATTCGATGAACCGCTCGAGGAGCGCCTCCGCTGGCGTCTCCTCAATCGTGTGCAGATCGTCGATCACCAGGAGGGTCGGCGACCTGACCGCGTGCTCAATCGCGGCGGCCGCCTCCGAGAGGCTGGTCCACGGACCCGCCAAGTCGGGCACAGATCGACGCAAGGCGGCCTCAAGGTGGACGAGCAGTGAGACTTCGTCGGCATCCCACGATTCAACCCGATACCAGGCGACCGGGACCCCGGCTGAGGCGGCGAAGGTCGTCATGGCGGTGGTCTTGCCGTACCCGGCGGGAGCGACGATCAGCCCGAGCCCCTGTCCCCCAAGCCCGCTCAGAAGCGCAGCAATCCGCTCCCGGGCCAGGGCAGGGGCGCTCGGCGGCTGGACCTTGCTGCTGACCACTCCGGAATGCATGCGGCGTCGCTCGTCAGCGCAGGACGCGGAATGTCTGGGGCTCCTCCGGCGCTGTGGCGACACGGCGCCACGCACACCGACTACGTCTCGCCGGCGGTCGAACCATGGCGGCGCGCGCCTTGATCACATTGTTGCCTCCAGCTCCCACGGCACGTGCGGTGCTGCCCGTGGCAGCAGACGTCATGCTGACAGGCTTCGGCTCGCCCGGTCAATATGCCGGACGCCACGCTCCGGCGATCAGCGGCTGGCGAAGAAACGTCGATGGACCTCCCGGAAGTGTCCGCTCGCCAGCGGGACGGGGCCTTGGGGCGTGTGTTCGGCGTAGGACGCAATCGGCGCTCCCTTGGATGAGCGACGAACGGATGCATCTCGCGTCGATGAGCCTTCCTCGGAGCCGTCACAGGGACGCCGGCACCGGACGCGCGCGGCACTCACTCGGTGTATGAGAACTCCCACAACGGACTCGGGGGCCCTGCGTTGCCGTTGTTGTCCACGGCCAAGACTTGCCAGCATCCCGGTTGTGCCCCGACGAAGTTGAAGGTGTATGAGTTACCCGTCACGCCGGTCACCAGGGGAAAGGCTGAGCCGCTTGCGCACGTGGTGTCGCCTGGTGAGTAGGAGTCGATCTGCACATCGTATGAGGCCGCACCCGGAAGGGGGGTCCACTCGAGCGTCGTGGTCCGCGGGAATGTCGAGAAAACCGTCCCACTCGGTGGCGAGACCTGCTGGGGGGCCGTGAGCCCGCTCGTCGCCGCTGTAGGTGTGGGGCTTGGAGCGACACTCGGGGAAGCGGAAGGGGATGGCGTCGGTGACGATCCTGATGTCGGGGTGGATGTCGGCGCCGGTGCCGGTTTGTTGGCGAGCGATGGATACAGACCAAAAACGACCGCCGCTCCGACGGCGCCTGCAACGACGAGCAGAGCCAGCCCGACGAGCAACCACCTGGCGATGAGAGGCGCCTGAACCATCGAGCCGCTGAGCGTGATCGGCGGCGCCGACTGAGCTTGGACGACAGCCTGGAAACGGTAGGTACGCGGTCTGCCCGTGAGGAAACGGTGGGGCGCCCGGACACCCATCCGCACGATCGTCGCGGTCCCTGGTTGGCCGACGGGGTTGGGCGGTCGGAACTTGAAACGTAGCGCGTTCTCCGGGTCGCCGCCCTTGAACGCCAGGGTCACCGGCGCGTTCCCGAAGTTGTCGCAAGCGATCTGATGGCGTCCCACCGACCTTGCGTGGGATATCTCTGGACTGATTTCGGCGGCCACCTGGGTGAAGGCGCCGATCTCGATCGTGCCCTCCTCAACGGTTGCGGCCCGCGGATCCGCCTCGGAAGCAATCCTGACCGCGAACGAGACGACCCCAGCGCGCGCCGTGGGGCCGCGGGCAGGGCTAAAGGTCACGGTGACCACCCCCTCAGCGCCGGGGAATAATGGCAGCACCGGCGGCGTAGCGGTCGCCCATCCCGCCGCGTCGCCCAGCACGTCGACATGGAAGTGGTCGACGACGGTGCCGGTGTTCCGAATCCTCACTGTTGTGACGGCTTCCGCACCGGGCTCCGCGTGCAGCACCCTGGTCGTGAGTGCGCCCTCAACCCCCATAGCGGGTCAGAGTTTACACATGGTCGGAAATGAAATCCGTGATGAGGGCCACCGGTGGCTGCGCGTATTTGCCCGTGGTGGGGTGCCTTTGGCGCTTCAAGCTCCAGATCGTCGTCGGGGCCTCTGATACCGTCGCGGAGATGTCAGATCCGGTGGTCGCTCCGGCGACCGTGATGCCCGGCAGACGGAGGGGATGGCGGCTACTCAACGGAGGCGGCCTGCCGCGCTCCTTCTGGGTGGTCTGGGTCGGCACCGTCATCAACCGGCTTGGCTACGTTGTCGAGCCGTTCCTGGCGCTCTACCTCGTCCACGGTCGGGGACTATCGATCGGCGTCGCCGGACTGCTCATCGCATGCTTCGGTGCGGGCGCATTCGTGTCCCAGCCGCTCGGGGGGATTCTCGCCGACAGGATCGGCCGGCGCTTCACAGTCATTCTGGGGATGTGCGGATCGGCGGTGGGATTCATCGCGCTCGGGCTTGCGCCGACGGTCCTTGCTGTCGGCCTCGCGGCAGCCCTCTGCGGTCTCGCGATCGACCTGTATCGACCCGCTGTCTCCGCGATCGTCGCCGACCTGGTCCCGCCGGAGAACCGCCCTCGAGCCTATGGATTGATGTACTGGGGTCTCAATCTCGGAGTCGGCGTGGCAGCAGCGGCGGGCGGGTTTCTCGCGCAACACTCGTACTGGTACCTCTTCATCCTCGACGCAGCGACCTGCATCGGTTTCGCGGTCGTCGTGGCCGTTGGTCTTCCGGAGACACGACCGGAGCGCCAACTTGATGACAAAGGCGGCTATGGTCCGGCGCTGAGCGACGGGCTTCTCCTCGCGCTGTCAGGCACCTCGTTCGTCGGAGGCCTCGTCTATCTGCAGTCGTTCGTGACGTTGCCGCTGGTGATGGGCATTCACGGAATCGGGCCCTCGGGATATGGCCTTGCCTACGTGGTCAATCCGGTCGAGGTCATCCTCTTGCAACCCCTCACCATCCGCTGGCTCGTCAAGCAACGCCTCGTCTACGTCTACGTCGGTGGCGCCACATTGATCGGCCTTGGGTTCTTCGTGACGCTGTTTGCTCGTTCGGTCCCCGCATATGCGGCGACGATCGCGCTGTGGACACTCGGTGAGATCGCCTTCAATGCAGTCGGTCCGGCGCTGGTCGCAGACCTGGCACCCGCGCACCTTCGGGGACGCTACAACGGCGTCTACGGGACCTCGTTCGGGCTCGCCGCGCTGGTTGCGCCGATCATCGGCACGCTGATGCTCCAACACCTGGGCGAGGGATGGTTGTGGGGAAGCTGCCTTGTGGTCTCGGTGGCCGCAGGGAGCGTTGTGCTGCTCCTCGGCGGTCGCATCGACGCTCGGCGCGCGTTGGTCTCTGCGACCGCTCAGTGACCGAGCACGGCGTGCGGGCGATACGGAGCTTCGAGCCGCGCGATCTCTTCGCTGCTGAGCGTCATCTCCACCGCGGCGACGGCTTCCTGAACGTGACCGGATTTGGTGGCGCCGACAATCGGAGCGCACACTCCGGGATTACTGAGCACCCATGCGAGAGCAACCTGCGCCATTGACACATGGCGTTCCTCGGCGATAGCGCTGACCGCAGCCACGACCTCGAGATCGTCATCCCCGTACATGGCGTCTGCGAGCGGGTCATTCCCGGCTCGCGACGTTCGGACAGCAGCGTCGTAGCGCTGAAGATGTGTCAGGAAACCGCGCGCCAGCGGACTGTACGGATTGATTCCAACGCCCGTGTCCGGCAGAGCGGGATCATCTCGCGCTCCTCCTCGCGGTAGACCAGGTTGTAGTGGTTCTGCATCGCGATGAACTGCGTCTTTCCGGCTTCGGCTGCAACGCGCTGCGCTTTGGCGAACTGCCACGCGTACATGCTGGAGGCGCCGATGAAGCGCGCCTTGCCTGCTCGCACCACGTCGTGCAACGCAGCCATCGTCTCTTCGATCGGCGTCGCGTCGTCCCAACGGTGGATTGTGTAGAGGTCGACGTACTCGGTACCGAGGCGTGTGAGCGATGCGTCAATCGCGGAGAGCACGTGCTTGCGTGACAATCCACGATCGTGTGGCCCTGGCCCCATCGGAAAGAAGACCTTGGTGGCGAGAACGTAATCGGCGCGCCGCGGAAAGGTGCGCGACAGGATGCGGCCGGTCACCCGCTCGCTCTCACCGTCGTCGTACATGTCGGCGGTGTCGAAGAACGTGACGCCCGCCTGGACAGCCTGCCGTACCAGCGGCTCGGCCGCATCCTCGCGGAGGTGCCAGTCGCGCTGCGAGTTGTCGCCATAGCTCATCATCCCCAGGCAGATACGCGACACCGTCGGCCCCGACAATCCAATCTGTACGTAATTCATCTGCGCTCCGCGATGAGTTCGGCGAGCACCGCGACGCGTCTGCCCGCACCGGCATCCCTCGCATCGCTGCGGTGCCAAGCGACGCCGAGCATCACCAGCGCGATACCGGCAAGGTCAACGAGTGACGGCAGTTGCCCGAGCACGATGACGCCGATGACCATCGCGGTGGCCGGTAGCAGGGCGACGAAGAGTGCGTAGGTCGCTCGCGAAAGACGAGCCATGGCAAGTTGATCGAACACGTAGGGGATCACCGACGATGCGATGCCGACACCGATACCGGCGGCGATGAGGACCGGATCGCCGAACGCCCGCGCGGCGCTGATGAGGCCGATCGGCGATACGAAGATGAGCGCGAACATCATTGCCGCGGCAAGGCCGTCGATACCGCCCATCGAGGACCGCCGTGACACGCGGTGCGCCAGGATGATGTAGCCGGCGAAGAGCGCGGCGTTGGCAAACGCGAATGCAACCCCGACGGGATCGCCGACAAATCGAGTGTGCGTCAGGAGGTACACACCCACAGCCGCGGCGATGACGGCGGCGACGTTGCGACCTGTCCGCGCGGCGATGACCGCCAGCACGATCGGGCCGATGAACTCGATCGCGGCCACCGTCGCCAGCGGGAGGCGATTGATGGAGACGTAGAAGCACACATTCATCACTGCGAAGACAGCGCCGAGCCCGACGATCAGCGCCTGACCGGAGCGATCGGCGGCGAAGAACCCACGCCACGGCTTGCGCCAGAGAGCGAACACCAGCGCCGCTGCCGCGATGCGCAACCAGGCGACGCCGAGAACATCGACGCGCGCGAAGAGCAGCACCGCGAACGACGGACCGAGGTAGTGAAAGATCGCGCTGCCGACGAAGTACACGTGCGGCGGCACGCTCGTGGTGCGCGCCTGCCACTGTCGCCGAACAGTCCGAAAGGCCATGTGAAAACCGTAGCGCCTCACATCGCAGATGGATATGGATGATCAACGGCGTTATGATCAGTTCACCTTATGAAGAACGGTGTTCTCGGCAGACAGCCGGTAGTTCAGGTTCATCTCGATCAAATTGACCAGCGAATCATCGGTGAGTTGGTCAAGGACGGACGGGTGCCTATTGCCGAGCTCGGCCGGCGCGTCAACCTCTCGCCTCCGGCAGTGTCCGAGCGTGTCCAGCGCCTCGAGCTGGCCGGCGTCATCACCGGCTATCGGGCGGTCGTCGATCCACGCGCGCTCGGCTATCAGTTGACCGCGATCGTTCGCGTCAAGCCGTCACCCGGGCAACTGCATCGCATACCGGAGCTTGCGCTGCAGATCCCCGAGGTGGGCGAATGTCATCGCATCACCGGCGAGGACTGCTTCTACTTGAAGTTGCACCTACGATCGATTGACGAACTCACGTCGCTGCTCGATCGCTTCCTCGCATTTGGGGAAACGACGACGTCGATCATCAACGCGTCCCCAATCCTTCACCGGGATCCGCCGGTACCTGACTCGGACTAGGGTCGCTCAGCCGCGTCGGCGCTCCACTCGATCAGCGGGGGTCGTACCGATGCGCATGTCGGATTGCCTGTGGGATCGGTCAGGGCCAGCCTGCCGACGAGGACGCCGAGGTCCATTGCGCTCTCGATGGTCGAAGGCGGGATCCCCGCGAGCCACAGCTTCGCGCGTCGAAAGAGCGTGAACTGGTGGACGTCGTCAACGCTGCCCCATGAAAGGTAGACGAACCGGCCGCCTGGCGGACCCTGGATGTACGGGCCGGTGGGATCAAAGCCGCCCGGTGACGCGGCGACCTTGCAGTCGATGGTCCATATCGCCGACGGCGCATCGCCGGGAACAAGGTCGAGGAGTTCCTCCCGACGATGGCGGCGCTGCACACCGACATGGATGTTGTGATAACCGCCGGGAGAGTCGGGGCTCGGCCCGCACGACCTTCCGGGGAGATCGAAGCCTTCAATGCGGAGGCGCATTTGACCATGATGTCGGTACGGCGCTACGGTCCGCATGCGGCCACCAGGCCGCTGAGGAGACACACCATGGACGAGGCAACTGCCTTTGCGCGCGCGTCCGACGGATATCTGCAGCGAGCACAGGCGGTTTCCGCCGAGCAGTGGTCAGCTCCGACGCCCTGTGTCGAGTGGAATGTCCGAGCGTTGATGAACCATGTGGCAGGTGAATACCTGTGGGTGCCGGAGTTGCTCGCCGGCAAGACCATCGCGGAAGTCGGTGATCGACTCGACGGCGATCTGCTTGGTGGCGACCCGATCGAAGCCCTGACGCGCGCCCACGCGGCGGCGGGTGAGGCTGCGACGGCGCCCGATGCGATGACCACGACCGTGCATCTGTCCTTTGGCGACCTCCCAGGCGCCGAATATCTGCAACAGATGGCCATCGACAGCGTCATTCACTCGTGGGATCTCGCACGCGCGATCGGCGCCGACGAGGCGCTGGATCCAGAACTCGTCGAATTTGCCTACGGTGCCCTGGCGCCCGTGGCCGAGGACTGGCGATCCGGTGGCGCGTTCGGCCCAACGAAAGCACCTGCCGACGGGTCGCAGCAGGCTCGTCTGCTCGCGCTCACCGGTCGGTAGGAGTCCGCCGACCGCGCCACGACCTCACGGGGTGCCCGGTCACTGGCGGCTTGACGCCGCCATGTGAGTTACGCCTCAGGGCGTGGAGGCAACTCCTGCAGCGACCACGTGTTGCCATCAGGGTCGCTGAAGGTGACGAACGAGCCCCACGGCAGCACGTCGATCTCGCTCGCGTCCACACCGTGGCTGACGAGCTGTCCGCGCGCCGCCGCGACATCCGCGACCACCATCTGCACGCCGCGCTGTGAGCCCGGCGGCATCTCGGTGATCCCGACTCCCATGACCACCGAGCACGCCGATCCGGGCGGCGTCAACTGCACGAACCGCAAGGCGTCATGGACCTGGACATCGTGGTCCGCATTGAAGCCGACCTTGTCGACGTAGAAGCTCTTGGCGCGTTCGACATCGGTCACCGGGATAGGGACGAGTTCGATCTTCCAGTCCATCTCGGTAGTCTATCGATACCCAAGAAAGGAGCCACGATGCAAAAACGGTTGGTGACCCAGTACGCAACCCAGTCCAGCGAAGCCGCGGACGAAAATCAGCGGCGCGTTGAAGGCGTCTTCGCTGAACTCGAAGCGAATCAGCCGGACAACGTGAGCTACATCGTTCTCCGCCTTGAGGATGGTTCCTTCGTGCACGTGTCGTTCCACGATCACGGTGACGACGAGGTCAACCCGATCTCGTCCACCAAAGCGTTTGCGCACTTCCAGGACGGGCACGAGGAGCGCCGCAAAGGTGGGGTCAACCAGCAAAAAGCGACGCTGGTCGGCTCGTACGTCACCAAGATCGAATAATCCGCTCCTTGCGGGCCCTCCGTTGATCGTGTCAGGAGGTGGCTAGAGAGCGCGCATCCGGTTGTTGCGCGGGTTGTGCTCGACCTCGGCAAGACCCAACGTCTCCATGAGCGGTGGGATATACATCCCGAAGCGGCCTCGCAAGCCTTTCTTCAGGCCGTACCAGCCGCCGACCGGGTTGCCGGGCGAGCGCCCCCATTCCTCGACCGTGCCCTCAGCCGCAGGCTTCTGCTCATCGGCACTGCCCAGCGGCACCCAATCGCCTTGCTCTTTGAGCCAGGCATGGAGGTCGTTGAGACAGCGTAGCTGGTAGCGCAGCACGGTGGTTCCGACCGTGCACACCAGCGCCGGAGGATCGAGCGTTTCGTCCCGATACATTGCATAGTTGGACGATCCACTCGGCGTAGTGAGTTGCCAGGGATCCTCGCGGGTCCCGGTTCCTGTGGTCACAGTCGTACCTCCATTCTTGATGTTCGCCCCGCCCTCGTCCAGTCAGTGGCGGCGACTTACGCCCTCGATTCCTCGACGGCGCGCGTGATCTGATCGGCGTGGTCGTGGCAGTGGGCCGCGTAGATGTCGAGCCACGTCTCGACGGAATAGGCGCCGCTGTCCGTGTGCACGCCGCTCCGGCCCCAATCGGCATCGCTTGCGCGCTCAAGAAGCGATCCGGATGTCTCGCGAGCGGCGCGCACCGCTGCGAGGGATGTGGCGATCGGGCGCTCGCGATAGTGCAGTCGCCGCGAGAACTCCATCTCGTCGTAGCCCTCGATGACCGGGTTGTCCTCGGCGAGCAATTTCCGCAGGCGGATGGCGGACGTCAACTCGCTGTCCGCAATGTGGTGCACCACCTCGCGGGCTGACCAGCCACCATCGCGAGGGAGATAGTCGAGTTCCCGTTCCGAGAGGCCTCGCACAGCCGCCTCAAGTTGGTCGGGACCTTCGCGATACCGGCGGAGTAAGTCGTCTCGCTGCATGGCTTCATCGTATCGAGCGGGCTCACTCGCGCTCCACCATCCGAAAGCGGTTGCCGTCAGGATCGCGGAACATGAACATCGGAGGGACGTACTCCCCCATCCGCAGCACCTCGGCGTCCGCGTCGACCCCGCGTTCAAGGAAGGCCGCGTGGTCCGCAGCCGCGTCGGCTGTGGCGAGGCTGATGATCAGCGCGCCGTCGCCCTCCGCGACTGGGACCAGTG
This sequence comes from Candidatus Dormiibacterota bacterium, assembly GCA_041691155.1. Classification (GTDB taxonomy): domain Bacteria; phylum Chloroflexota; class Dormibacteria; order Aeolococcales; family Aeolococcaceae; genus Palsa-851. The sequence goes on from JBEPVD010000017.1 coordinate 17,511, forward strand.
CGATCGTGGTTGCCGCGCCCGCCGGCGCGACTTCGATCCATCGTCCCCCCTGACCGAATGGTGCGTCCATGCGCTTCTCGAATCCCAGTGTGCCGATGTAGAACTCGAGCGCCGCATTCTGGTCCTTCACCGGCACGACCACCGTGCCGATGCGTGTGATCCGCGTTGGCTCCGTCATCCAGTCGCCTCCTCTTTACTTGTCCTGCACAGTTCGGCACGCAACAGTGCCCGTCATGAAGATGTCGAAGTCGGCGCGCCCGTTTCGACATCTCGATGAGACCATCGCTCACACCACCAGGAGGAACCCGCGTGAAGTACTTGATCCTGATCTACAGCAACCCGAAGTCGATGGAGGTCTGGGACAACTTCTCGGCCGAGCAGCGGGCGGCCGGCCTGGCCGGTTATCAGGCCATCTATGACGACCTGGCGGCGTCCGGGGAGCTGATCTCGTCGTCGGCACTCGCCGATCCGTCGCTGTCGAAACATGTGCGGATCGAGGACGGTCGCTCGATACCGACCGACGGGCCCTTCGCAGAGGTGAAGGAGCACCTCGCCGGATTCTTCTTTGTCGAGTGCCCGAGCATGGACCGGGCGCTCGAATGGGCGACACGGTTTTCGGAAGCTTTCCTCGGATCAGTCGAGGTGAGGCCCACCATGGCCCCGGGCGGAGGCGACATCTGACCATCACGCCGGATATCGAGGACCTGCTGCGATCGCTGTCGCCCCAGGTGCTCGGTGCGCTCATCCGCCGCTACGGCGACTTCGACATCTGCGAAGACGCCGTGCAGGAGGCCTTGCTCGCGGCCACCCTGCAGTGGCCGGCCGAAGGGCTCCCAGCGAATCCGCGCGGCTGGCTCGCTACGGTGGCGTCGCGACGAAGGACCGAGATATGGCGCAGTGAATCGGCACGTCGCCGCCGCGAGGAGGCGGCGTTCTCGGCCGCGCCGCGCGACGTGGATCCGCTCCCCGACTCCGACGACACGCTCACGCTCCTCATGCTCTGCTGCCATCCATCGCTGACCCAGATGTCACAGGTCGCCCTGACCCTGCGTGCTGTCGGCGGGCTCAGCACCAGCGAGATCGCGAGGGCGCTGCTCGTCCCCGACTCGACCGTCGGACAGCGCATCAGCCGGGCGAAGCAGGCCATCAAAGCCAACGGCGCGCGGTTTCGATTGCCGCCGGACGATGAATATACGGAGCGCGTGCGGGCGGTGCTCCACGTCCTCTACCTCATCTTCAACGAGGGGTATACGGCTAGCTCGGGTCCGTCACTCCACCGGATCGAGCTCTCGGCCGAGGCCATCCGCCTCGCCCGGCAGCTGCATGAGCGCCTGCCGGACGACGGCGAGACGGCCGGGCTCCTCGCCCTCATGCTCCTGACCGACGCACGGCGTCCCGCACGCACCACCGGGGACGGCTCCCTGGTGCCGCTCGCCGAGCAGAATCGGCGGCTGTGGGATGCCACAGCCATCACCGAAGGGACCGCGCTCATCACCCACGCGCTGGCGACCGCCACGGTCGGTCCCTATCAGTTGCAGGCAGCGATCGCAGCCGTCCATGACGAAGCGGCCCGATCCGAGGACACCGACTGGCACCAGATTCTCGCGCTCTACGGTCTCCTCCGCGCGCTCGCGCCTGGCCCGATGGTGACCCTCAACCGCATCGTCGCCGTGGCGATGGTCGAAGGGCCCCGAGTTGCGCTCGATGAGCTCGCGGTTGCCGAACGCGATCCCGCGTTCGCCGGTAACCATCGCGTTGACGCGGTTCGCGCGCACCTGCTCGACATGGCAGGGGATGCCGATGGCGCGCGTCGCAGCTACCGGCTTGCTGCTCGGCGAACGCTCAGCATTCCCGAGCAGCGATATCTCGAGTCGCGCGCCATGCGCCACCTGTCGAAACCGCAGGAGTAGCTTCTCCGGGCGGTGCAGCGCTCGCGACACGAGCGTTCGGCGATGATGCGCGGATGACGATTCTCGAGTGGATCGGTTGCGCTGTCGGGCTGATGATCGTGCTCTCGACGCTGATGAGCGTCGTCACCTCGCTGGTGCTGCCACGGCGCACGTCGTCGAGAATGCAACAGTGGGTCGGCCGGGGGATGATCAGGCTCTTCTCCCGAATCTCGCATCGCTTCGAGACCTACGAATCGCGGGACCGATTTCTCGCACTCCAGGCGCCGCTCTATCTCATCGTGATCCTGGCAACCTGGCTGACCGCCCTGCTCATCGGGTTCTCGCTGCTCCTCTGGCCGTTCATCCATGGCGGCGGCCTGCTCCATGCGATGACCGTGAGCGGATCCTCGCTCTTCACACTCGGGTTCGCGGCCGATCCGGGGATCGCGCCTCGCTTCCTCATCTTCTGCGCTGCAGCGGCCGGTCTGACCATCGTGGCGTTGCAGATCGCCTACCTCCCTGTTCTCTACGGCGCGTTCAACCGCCGCGAGGTGCTGGTGACCATGCTCGACAGCCGCGCGGGATCGCCGGCCTGGGGCCCGGAACTGATCGCCCGCAGCGAATTGGTCGACAACGTCCATAACCTCGGGGCACTCTACGCGCGGTGGGAGGAGTGGGCTGCCGATGTGGCCGAGACCCACGCGTCGTACCCGGTGCTCCTCTGGTTCCGATCGCCGCACCCCTACCGGTCGTGGGTCATCGCCTTGCTCGCCGTCATGGACGCCGCGGCGATCCAGCTCGCAACGCAACCGATTCTGGCGCCGTCGGAGGCTCGCGCCTTCCTGCGCATGGGGTACATGTGCCTGCGCGATCTCGCGGTCGTCATCGGTCTGCCGTTCGATCCTGATCCCAAGCCCGGAGACCCGATCCAGCTGACTGAGGACAATTTCCGCGATGCGCTGGAGCATCTCGCGCGGGTTGGCTGGACGATGCAGCGTGACGCGGCCGAATCCTATGTCCACTTTCGCGGATGGCGCGTGAACTACGAGGCATTGGCCTACGGCATCGCCGACGCCGTGAACGCGCCGCCCGCACTCTGGGCCGGTCCGCGTCGGAATCTGCCACCGCGCCTGCAGCCGCCGGAGCGCCCGCCACACCGGGAGCCGACCGCGGAGGTGCAGAGCATCAAGAAGATCACCGCGAAACGGCGCTCCACGCGCGAGCGCTGAGGCGCAGCCCTCCGGGACATCGGCGCACAGCGAAACTCTCGTTACACACTTGCCACAAGCGACGCCGGACGCCACCTAGCATGAACCGGAAGCGAGCGAGCCGCTCGAACACGCGGGTCAAATAAGACATGAAGTGGCGAGCAGGAACGGCGGAGCGTTCGGCGACCGGTCATGCCGAAACTCGTGCCGAGCGCCGTAGCAAGCAGCACGCCGACACTGCTGTCGGCAATCAGCCGTGCTCCGCGCTCCGTTGTTCGTCACTGGTCGGTATGCCCTGCAGCTACGTCGACCGTCGTGGACGTCGCTGCAAGACCGCGTGGTGTCCGGCCGACCGGAGCGTCGTCGAAGGCCAGATCTACTGCGCACTCCATGCGCACGCGATGCAGGCGTTCGAGTGGGAGTTCGGTGCCGCGTCGCACCCGGATGTCGACAGCCGTACCGTCCCCGTGCTGCAGTGGATCTCGTCAGCCGCGGCTGACGAGGTCATCGCAACGCTCAACGTCTTCTGCGCACTCAACGGCGAAATGCTGGTCGCGGAGCCGGTGCGACGCAAGTTCAACCCGAACGCGCACAGCCGCGTCTGGGAAAAGCAGTGGAAGACGCTGTCGCCGACGGGCGTGACCATCCGCGTCTGCATCACCTCCGACGAAGACCGACCGACCGAAATCCACATCAAGGTGAACGGGCATGATGTGAATGTCGTGCCGCCGCCGTGGAACCGGGAATTGAGCACACCCACCGCCGCGGATCTGCAGTGGCTGGATCAGGAAGTCCTCGCGCCGATCAGCGCCGGAGTCGCCCGCTGGATGATGCAGGCGGCCGAGCGACAAGACCTCGGCTACATCCCGGCCGGCGGCGGCCACGACGATGCCGACACCCGGCTGGTTGCGCGTGCGGCCACCAGCGATCCCTCGTCGCCGCCACGACCTGCGCCGAACAGCATCGACGAGGCGGCGCTCGATGAGGTGCGTCGCGCGCATTTCCTCTACGGCCTCGAGGAGATCCAGACCATCTCCGAGCGCACCATCGAGGCTGGATAACCGCACACGGCACGCCGCCCGCATCGCTGGTTACCCTCGATGGATGAGCAGCCATCTGCCTGCGGAATCTGCATTTCGCGTCGAGCCGTCAGAAGATGTCGAGCTCAATGCATCGATCCTCGAGGAGGTGGCAGCCTGGGTGGACTCGGAAGGATTGCGCGCTTGGCGGCCAGGATGGTTCGCCTATCCCGACGGTCCGGGGATCCCTCGCCTGCGCCGCGACGCGGAGAGTGGGAGCCTGTACATCGCGTTGCTGGATGCTTTCCCCGCCGCGTCGATCTCATTACTCGACAACGACCCGATGTACTGGCCGGATGCGGCGGACGACGCCCTCTACCTGCATCGATTCGCCGTGCGACGTGCCGCTGCCGGCATCGGCCGCCTGGCTGTGGAGTGGACCATCGAGGAGAGCAGACGGCGCGGCCGGGCTTGCGTACGTCTTGACTGCCTCGCGGACAGTCCCCGCATCTGCCGCTACTACGAGAGTTGCGGCTTCACCCGGGTCGGCGATGCGAAGCTGGGCGACGTGCCGCTGTTCCTCTACGAGCGACAGGCACTCGGTGCGCCGCCATCGGGTGACACGTCATCAGAATTGGACATTGTCGGCCCAAACCTGTAGGAGGGTGTCGTCCCCGGAGACGGTGATCCCCTCGGTGTCACGCCGGTTCATGGACCAGAGATAGAGATCGGATGCAGTGCCTCGCAGCTCGCAATGGCCGCCGCCGCGGTCGGACGTGACCTCGATGCGCTCACCGAGAATGACGTTCCAGGTGGCCTTGCTGTCGGTCGTCACGAGCCGCAGGATGCGTCCGCCGCCCGCGGGAGCGCTCGCCCTGCGGAACGCGAGCCCGAACCATTCGTCGATGGCATCGAGTGCGTGTGCGGGCTTCAAGGGTGTGATGGCGCCGCGCGCCGCTTCCGCGTCGCATCGATGCACGGCGGTCTCATTGGCTTGACGTCGTGCCCAGAAGGCCAGCGCGTTCGGGGCCGGTCCCCAGAACCAGAACGACTCGTCCGGCGAGGCGGCCTCGAGGGCGGCGATCAGGGCGTCGCACCCCTCCCGGTACCACGCGAGCAACTCGTGACGCCCGTGTGGTCCCTCGAAGTCGCGGCGCAGCCGCGCGGGCACACGTTCGCGAACGATGGTTGCCGCCCATCGGTGCACTTCACCGATATGCCGGAGCAGGACCTCGACGTCCCATCCTGGGCAGTTTGGTACGAGTGCATCGAACGGGCCGTCCTCAGCGCTCGCCGCAAGCGCCGCTCCGTCCGCCCTGATCCGCGCGATCTGCTCGCCGATCTCCATGCGAGCGAGTCTTGCACTGCGATGGATGTGGTCGTCGCAAATTGACACGCATCCCGCGGCGACCGAAGATTGGGACCCGGACGGATACGCGAATCGCGCTGTCGGCACCGGGCGTTGACGGTCAAGGAGGTGTGCTGACGTGAGCGATGACGTGGTTCGTACGACCATCCCCGAACAGGTGACGCGCGGCAAGCGCCTCGGCAGGCACATCGTCCATGACCCCCGCTCCCGCGACTACCCTGCCGACGCGGCGCCGGCGATCATCAGCGTCATCCACACGGCGGTCGGGCTACCGCTCAACCAGGGCGACATCGGCTCGTGCACCGCGAACGCACTCTGCGGCGCGTTGGATTCCGCTCCCGATTTCAAGGGCGGCACGCCGCGCAATGAGCACGATGCCATCACGCTGTACGAGCTCGAAACGAAGCTCGAGGGTCAGCCATATCCACCCAACGATCCGGGTGGCAGCGGCCTCGAGGTATGCAAGGCGGCCAAGGAGCTCGGCTGGATCTCGTCGTACAAGCACGCGTTCGGCATCGAGAAGGCGCTGCTAGCGCTCGTGCTGCGTCCGGTGATCACCGGCATCAACTGGTACACCAGCTTCGACACCCCGTCACCGAAGGGACTGGTCGCGATCGCTCACGGCGCGACCGTGCGGGGCGGTCATGAGGTGGTGGCGGACCAGATCGACGCCCCGAACAAGCTGGTCTGGTTCTGGAACAGCTGGGGCACCGCGTTCGGCGTTGGGGGCCGCTTCTGCATGTCGTTCGACACCTGGCAGCAACTCCTCGAGCAGGTCGGCGACGTGACGGTACCTGAGCCATAGGCGATCGCCATGCTTCCCCATACCCCTGTGGATAACTCGGGAGTTCTCGGCCTCATCCGGTCGTGAATCCGTCCACAGGGACCTGTGGATAACTTGTGCGCCGAGAAGGCGGCTCAGTGCTGGCGCTCGACTCCGAGCACATGGAGTGGATCGATGAGATCAGTGAATTCGCGCGCCAGCCCGCTGGTTCTGGCGGCGCCACTCACCGCGGCAGCGACCGCCGGCGCGACATCGCGATTGAAGACCGACGGAATGATGTACTCGGGATGCAGGTCGTCACCGACGACGTGTGCGATCGCCCGCGACGCCGCCAGCTTCATGTCATCAGTAATCTGGCTGGCCCCGCAATCCAGCAGACCGCGGAAGAACCCGGGGAAGCACAGGACGTTGTTGATCTGGTTCGGGTAGTCGCTTCGACCTGTGGCGATGACGGCGGCCACGGCCTCGATTGCCTCGGGCTGCACCTCCGGCTCCGGATTGGCGAGGGCGAAGACGATCGCCTTCGGTGCCATCAGGCCCACCAGTTCGGGGTGCAGCGCGCCACCGACACTCGTACCGATGAACACATCGGCACCGGTCAGCGCCTCGCGAAGGCCGCCGCGCACGTGATGGCGGTTGGTCGCGGCAGCATACGACCGCTGGGCGTCGTTGAGGTCAGGAAGATCCTCGCTGAGTATTCCGACGCGGTCGACGCCGATGATGTCGCCGACACCCGCTGCGAGGAGCAACCGCGAGACGGCGGTCCCGGCCGCCCCGACGCCCAAGCAGACCACGCGGACGTCCTCGAGGCGCTTGCCGACGATCGTCAGTGCGTTGATGAGCGCGGCACCAACCACGATCGCGGTGCCGTGCTGGTCGTCATGGAACACCGGGATGTCGAGCACCGCGGTCAGCCGGCGCTCGATCTCGAAGCATCGCGGGGCCGCGATGTCCTCGAGATTGATGCCCCCGAAGATCGGCGCGATGTTCACCACCGTCGCCACGATTTCATCGACATCCTGGGTCGCAAGACACAGCGGGAAGGCGTCGACACTGCCGAACTCCTTGAACAGCATGGCCTTCCCTTCCATCACCGGAATGGCGGCCTCGGGGCCGATGTTGCCCAGGCCGAGCACCGCGCTCCCGTCGGTGACGATCGCGACCGAGTTGCGCTTGATGGTCAGGTTGCGCACCCGGCGTGGATCCTCGGCAATGGCAAGGCAGATCCTCGCGACCCCCGGGGTGTAGACCATCGACAGGTCGTCCCGCGTGCGAATGGCTTGGCGCGCAGTGACTTCGATCTTGCCGCCGAGGTGCGCTAGGAAGGTGCGGTCGGAATACTCGAGCACCTCGACACCAAGCACGGCCGACATGCGCTGGATCAGCCGCTGCGCGTGATCGGCGTCCGCGGCGAGGACCGTGATGTCGCGCACGATGCCTTCGCGCTCAACCCGCACGATATCAAGAGCGCGGATATCGCCGCCAACCAGGCCGATCGCCGACGTCAACTGTCCGAGCATGCCCGGTCGGTTCACGATGCGGCAGCGGGCGGTGAACGCAAAGCTCGCGGAAGGGTGCTGAATCACGGCGCGCTCCATCTTGACGTGAACGTGGCTGCCGCCACGACGTCGCGGCGCGCGCCGTGCTGCATCAGCACCTCGTCGGTGATCAGCCTTTGAGGATCCCAACGACGTTGCCGTCCGGATCCGCGAACAACGCCAGCGTGACGCTACCGGGAATCTCCATCGGCGCCATCACGACGGTGCCGCCCATCGCGACCGCATGGTCGAGCGTGGCCTGGAGGTCGGACACCTGCGCGTACACCGTGGACCGCGGCTTGCCGTCGTCCGACTGCCCAACCCCACCCGCGATGCCGCTCGTCTCGCCGTCGATCAGACCGTAGTTGCCCATGTCAGGCATCAGATCGCCGATCTTCCAGCCGAACAGCTGGGAGTAGAACTCCTTGACCTTGGCTGCGTCCTTGCCAATGAACTCGAAGTGAACGATGGGGCTTCCCATGCTGTGATTCCTCCCGCGAAGGTCGCTGTTGCAGTCCACGACTTATACCGGAAGGCAGCGCGTCCGCGTCCACGGAACTGCGATCGCCGAGTCGCCACGCTCAGGCGCAGAAGCGGAGAAAATACCTGGCTCCGCGCAACACGAGGCGATTCTCCGCGAGGCTCGTCCGCTCCGCGCCAATTAGGCTCAACTCACCGCTTTCTTCACGAGCGCGCTGATCCGCTTCTCGTCGGCCGGGGTCAATTTCGTGATGGCGAATTCACTCGGCCACATGTTGCCATCGTCGAGGTTCGCCGCGTCGTTGAAGCCGAGCGTCGCGTAGCGCACGCCGAATTTGGATGCGGGTTTGAAGAAACAGATGATCTTGTCGTCCTTGGTGTACGCGGGCATCCCGTACCAGGTTTTCGATGCAAGATCGGGCGCCGCGGCTTTGACCAGCGCATGAATCCGCTCGGCCAGGGCGCGATCCGGCTTCGGCATCTCCTTGATCTTCGCGACGACGGTGGCTTCCCCTTCGGCCCTGCCCTCGGCCGCCTTGAGTTCCTTGGCGCGCTCCCTCATCGCAGCGCGTTCTTCGGGCGTGAATGTCTTCGCTGGCTTCGGTGTCGTCGGCATGGGGTTCCTCCCTGGGCGATCTGATCGGTACGACCCTGATGCTAGGGCGTCGCTTCCGAATGGGCTTCTTCAGTCCTGACCGATGTGCGCCCCCGGAGACGCTGAATACTTCACATGATGTATTATATCGCCCATGAAGGAACGCCCTCTCCTCCTTGAACGGCTCCAGGCGGCGCAGTCCGGGCTACGCCAGCGCTTCCTGGAGGTGATGACCCCCAGTCTGCAGGATCAGCTCGCCGAGTTCGGCGGGATCACCGTCCACCAGATGGAGGTCATCCGCCGCCTGCTGCTCGGTGATGGGATGACCATGCGGGACGTCGCCGAGGCCCAGGGAATCGGGCTTTCGGGCGCGACGCAACTGGTCGACCGCCTCGAGCGTCGTGAACTGGTCACCCGGGTGCGTGACATCCATGACCGGCGCGTGCAACACGTCGTGCCGACCGAGCGCGCAAGAGATCTCGCCGCCCGTTTCAAAACCGGGATGCGCAGAGCATCCGAAGAGGTGTTCACCCCGCTTACCGACGAGGAATTGAAAACCTACGTGATATTGACCGAACGCATCGCGGCTACCGTGCACGAGGGCGCTGGCGAGCACCTACGAAGGGCGACAGCATGACGCAGCGACAGATCTACGCAGTGCTGGGCGCGCTCATGTGCGGCATGCTCCTGGCTGCGCTCGACCAGACCATCGTCGCGACCTCGCTACCCACCATCGTCGGCGATCTCGGTGGACTCAACCAGCTGTCATGGGTGGTCACGTCCTACCTGCTCGCATCGACGGTTTCGACTCCGCTCTACGGCAAGCTCGGTGACCTCTACGGTCGCAAATCCCTGTTCCAGCTGGCGATCGTCATCTTCATCGTCGGATCGATGCTCGCCGGTCTGTCGCAGAACATGGTCGAGCTCATCGGTTTCCGCGCCATCCAGGGCATCGGCGCAGGTGGCCTGATGGTCGGCGCGCAAGCGATCATCGGCGATGTCGTTCCGCCCCGCGAGCGCGGCAAGTACCAGGGATGGATGGGCGGCGTGTTCGCACTGGCGAGCGTCGCCGGGCCATTGCTCGGCGGATTCCTCACCGACGACGTGTCGTGGCGCTGGATCTTCTACATCAACGTCCCGATTGCCGCCATCGCGCTCCTCGTGACCGCGACCGTCCTCAAGACGCAGACCCGCAAGATCTCGCACAGCATCGACTGGCTGGGGGCGTTCTTCCTTGCGGCAGGCGCCTCGTCACTGATCCTCATGACCACATGGGGCGGCACGCAATACGCGTGGGCGTCGCTGCCGATCATCGGTCTCGGTATTCTCGGCGTCGTGATGCTGGCCGGCTTCGTCGTCGTCGAGCGTCGCGCCACCGAACCGATCCTGCCGTTCCGGCTGTTTCGCATCCAAGTCTTCAACGTGGCAAGCGGTGTCGGCTTCGTGATCGGTTTCGCGATGTTCGGCGCCATCACCTTCCTGCCGGTCTTCCTGCAGCTCGTGGACGGCGCGAGCGCGACCAGCTCGGGGCTCAACATCCTGCCGCTGATGGCCGGTCTGCTCATCGCCTCGATCACGAGCGGCCAGCTCATCAGCCGCCGCGGGCGCTACAAGATCTTCCCGGTCATAGGCACCGCGCTTGCCGCGGTCGGCGTCTTCCTGCTGTCGACCATCGATCCACACACTCCCCGCGTCTTGCTCTCGATGTACATGGTCATCCTCGGCTTGGGACTTGGCTGCGTCATGCAGGTGCTGGTCATCGCGGTCCAGAACGCTGTCGAGCAGCGTGACCTCGGGGTCGGCACGAGCTCGGCGACGTTCCTGCGCTCGATGGGCGCGTCGTTCGGCGTCGCGATTTTCGGAGCGATCTTCAGCAACCAGCTGGCGAGCAACCTCAAGAAGAACCTGCCCGCAGGTGCGTTGCAACATGGCATCAACCCGGCGTCGCTGGAGGGCAATCCAGCGCAACTCGCCCACCTGCCTCCGGCAATCCACACGGGGCTCATCAACGCGGTCTCCGAATCGCTGCACGTTGTCTTCCTTGCGGCAGTGCCGATCCTCGTCATCGCGTTTTTCTTGACGCTGCTCATCAAGGAGATTCCGTTGCGCACCAAGGCGCACGGCGTCCCCGCCGGTGACGAGCCGGTGGGTGTCGAAGTGGAAACGGGACTCGGTGGGCCAACGCCCGTGGAAGTCGAGGTCGGCTCCGCTCTGTTGTAGGACCGTTCGCTAAGCGCCGAACAGCCGCGGCCAGGCCAGCCCGAATGTCACGCCCGCAATGAACAGCGCGTAGCGCAGCACCCAGGTGATGAAGCCACCTTCACGCTCGGCGACCTGGCGCGGCGCGTACACGAGCATCGCGTAGAACACCGCCGAGAACGCCAGCAGGAACCCGATCGCGGCGACCGCGGTTTGCAGGTCGGCGACTGCGGTGACCGGCGTCGCGCTGCCGGGCTCGCCGCTGATGGCCGCGATAAACGTCCAGAAGAGGCCGCCCGCGACCATCACGAAAGGGGTGACCAGGGCACGCCGCGTCACGCCGTTGAACGGCGGCACCGCGAAGTGCACGACCAGCATCGCGACGATGGCGGCGGCGATCACGGCGAGCCCCACGTTCGAAATCACATCAAGCCCGGTGAACCCGCTGATCGCCACCAGCAGCAATCCGCCCGTCAAAGGACCCGCCGCGCCGCGCTGGATGATCGACCCCGCCGCGCCGGCCGGCGCGTTCGGGTCAGGCCGCGCGGCAAGACAGATCAGCGCACCGAACACGGCTGCCAGACGCAGAGTTCCGATCAACGGCGCGCCCCCGTCGAACGGACCCGCGCCGCCCTGGACGCGGAAGAGCAAGGGCGTCGCGATAGCCACCCAGGCGGCGAGCAGCCAGTCCTCCGCGAGGATCGCGGTCACGCGACGCGGCTTGGGTGTTGACGGGGGCGTCGCCGGGACGCCGGACCCGCTGATCGATGATGGGGTCGTGGTCATCGCGAGCGTGATTCTCGCGGAACGCACAGAGATTCGCAGACGCCGCGTCGGCGGTGATGGCGATTCGCGACCCCCAGCTAAACTGGGTCGATGATCTCAATGACACCGCGACGCGTCGCAATCATCCTCGGCAGCGGAGTTGCCCTTGCGGTCACGGCGACACGGGTTGTCGCGATGCGGCGCGAGCTCTCGGCCGAGGATGCGCAGAGCTCGGACCCAACGCGAGCGAGCGCCGCCGTGCAGGGCAGTGCGCTGACGGTGGAGAGCGCGGCGGTTGCCGGAAGCGTCGCGACCCGGCGCTCGACTGCGGTGGCGGGCTCGGCGGCGACCTCGTACTCATCGGCGGTGGCGGGGTCGACGCTGACGCGCGGCTCTGCCGCGGTGGCTGGAAGCGCGGCAACAACCTTCAGCGCGGCTGTGGCCGGCAGTGCGATCACCGTGGGCAGTGCGGCGGTTGCCGGCAGCGTGCTCACGTTTTTCAGCGCAGCGATCCGGCGGAGCGTGCTGACCATCGCGTCGCTGCGCTGCACGCGCTGCATCGCCTGCGTCGCATGCTCGGACTGTGTCGACTGCATCGGCTGCGTCGGATGCCGCGGGCTCCGGGGCGCAGTCGGTCAGTTTGGGGTCAGCGCCCCGTGATCGCTCCGCGGCTTGCGGACGAGACCGACGCTGCGTACTTGGCAAAGACTCCGGTCGCGTAGCGCGGCACCGGCGGCTCCCAGCCTCGAAGGCGCTCGGTCATCTCGTCATCATCGATCTCGACGTCGATGCGACGAGTCGCGACATCGATGTTCACGACGTCGCCCTCGCGGACCGCGGCGAGTCCACCGCCGAGGGCGGCTTCGGGCGCCATATGCGCGACCATGAATCCGTGCGTGGCACCTGAGAAACGGCCGTCGGTGATGAGTGCGACCGAGTCTCCCAGCCCGGCGCCCACGATCGCGCCGGTGACTCCGAGCATCTCGCGCATACCCGGACCGCCGACCGGCCCCTCGTAGCGGATGACCACGACATCTCCGGCGTGAATGGCCCGGTCACGAACCGCGGCGAATGCCGTCTCCTCTGAATCGAAGACCCGCGCGGGACCGCGGAAGGCGACACGGTCGTGGCCGGCAAGCTTGACCACACAGCCGTCGGCGGCAAGGTTGCCACGTAGGATCGCGATCCCACCGTGCTGCTGCAGCGGTGCGTCCGCCGCCCGAATCACCTCCTGCCCCGGCGTCTCGACCGCGGCCGCTGCAATCTCGCCGATAGTCCGGCCGTCCACCGTCCGGGCGTTCGCATTGACGAGATCGCGCTCGACGAGCCGTTGCATGAGCACGCCCAGACCGCCCGCCGCAAACACATCGGTTGCGACGAATCGACCGCCGGGCTTGATGTCCATGAAGATCGGCGTGCGCGCGCAGATGGCGTCCATCTCGTCGAGACCGAGGTCCACCTCAGCCTCGGCCGCAATCGCGAGCAGATGGAGCACCGCGTTGGTCGAGCCGCCCGACGCGGAGAACGACGCGACCGCATTCTCGAAGGCGGCACGGGTTGCGATCGATCGCGAGTTCGTCCCCTCCTCCACGAGCCGGACCGCGAGACGTCCCGCAGCCTCGGCCACGGCGGCCTTGTCGGGGTGCGTCGCCGGCACGGCGTTGGCGCCGGCCGGTGAGAGCCCGAGGAACTCCAGCGCGGTGCTCATCGTGTTCGCGGTGAACTGTCCACCGCAGGCCCCCGCCCCGGGGCAGGCGTGCTCCTCCACCGCTCGCAGCTCGTCGGCATCGATCCGGCCCGCGTTGTACGCCCCGACCGCTTCGAAAACGTCCTGCACGGTGAGGTCGCGGTCGCGAAGACGGCCCGGCTGAATGGTCCCGCTGTAGAGCACGAGCCCGGGAATGTCCAGGCGACAGAGCGCCATCGCCGCGGCAGGGATCGTCTTGTCACAGCCGACGATCAGAACGAGTCCGTCGAAGCTGTGGCCGCGGGTCACCAGTTCGATCGAGTCGGCGATCACCTCACGGGAGACCAGTGACGCCTTCATTCCCTGGGTTCCCATGGTCACGCCATCGCTCACCGCGATCGTGTTGAACTCCATCGGCGTGCCACCCGCGGCGCGCACACCGGCCTTCACCTGCTCGGCGAGCGCCCGATGAGTCCAGTTGCAGGGCATGGTCTCAATCCACGAGTGACCGACACCGATGATCGGTTTCTCGAGATCCTCACGAGAGAACCCGACGGCTCGAAGCATCGCGCGCGCTGGAGCGCGATCCGGGCCGTGCAGCATCACGGCACTGCGTCGCGTCGCACGCTCGTCAGGCATGCGCGGAAGCATACGGCGCGACCGTCACACGTCCGTGTATTGACGTGGAGAACCTTGAGGCCGTATTCTCTGCGCCACATGTTGTACGGCTCCACGCTGGTCCTGGTCCTGCTGGTTAGCCTGCTCCTGATTAGGAGCGGGACCCCAAGACTTCAGGTCAGGCGCGTGCGCAAGTAAACAAAGCACCAAGCCGGAACGAAGCAAAAGGTCCCCTCCCAGAGGGGGCCTTTTTTTGTACCCGGCGCACAGCAACTGGAGGATCAGTCATGGCCGGCTCGGGACAGGCACCCACCCCATACGACGGCATGGGCCAACCGACTCGCTGGGATATGCAGGCTCAGAACGACGGCTCGCATGCCGAGCGCACCGATTCGTCGCGCGCCGAACGTTTCGCGCCCGGCACTCCACGCCACGAGGAGAGCGACGATTTCGTGCGCCGCTCGCTCCGCCGCTACTACCAGTGATCACTGCCCGAACGGATCGACGCTCAGCCACACCTGCGACCGCCACCGCGCAGCCTGACGGCCCGGTCGAGCCGGCACGTCAGCTGACGGGTGCCCAGATCGCTCTCGAGTCGCTGATCCGCGAGGGTGTCGACACCATCTTCGGGTATCCGGGCGGAGCCAATCTCTGGCTGTATCGACATCTGCCCAGCTACCCGCAACTGCATCACATCCTCGTTCGCCACGAGCAGGGTGGTGCCCATGCGGCCGACGGCTACGCGCGGAGCAAGCGCGGCTCGGTCGGCGTCGTCTTCGCGACCAGCGGTCCCGGAGCGTTGAACCTCGTCACCGGACTCGCGACCGCGTACATGGACTCGGTTCCGGTCGTCGCCATCACCGGCCAGGTCCCCTCGACAGCAATCGGCACCGACAGCTTCCAGGAATCCGACGTGATCGGCTCGACGATGTCGGTGGTGAAGCACTCCTACCTGATCACGCGAGTCGAGGACATCGCCCCGACCATCAAGGAGGCCTTTCACATCGCCCGCACCGGGCGCCCAGGACCCGTCCTCATCGACTTCCCCAAGGACCTGCAGGCGGCGATGAGCACCTTCAACTACCCGGAAGGCCCCATTCGGCGGCGTTCGTATCCCGCGCCGCCGCGGCCGGATCCGGCGAAGTTGCGGCGGATCGCGCAGCTCATCGCAGGCGCCAAGCGCCCGGTGATCCTCGCCGGCCGCGGCGTGCTGATCGCCGGAGCGGAGGCCGAGCTGCTCGAGCTCGCGCATCAAGCGCACATTCCGGTCGGCTGGACCCTGCTCGGCACCGGTGCGTTTCCGGTCACTGATCCCATGGCGCTGCAGATGGTCGGCTTCATGGGCGCCGGGTTCACCAACAAGGCGGTCTGCGACGCCGACGTGCTGATCATGATCGGGATGCGGTGCGACGACCGTGTCACCACGCGCCTCGACTCGTTCGCGCCGCGCGTCGAGCACCTCGTGCACATCGACATCGACCCGGCGGAGATCGGCAAGAACGTCGTCCCCAACGTGAGTGTCGTCGCCGACGCGAAGGTGGCGCTGCGAGAATTGAACCTGCTCGTCGAGCCCAAGCGCGAGCACGAGTGGCTCACCCAGATCGATCAGTGGAAGGAAGAGCACCCCGTGCGCTACACCAACCACACCGGACTGCTCCAGCCGCAGGAAGTACTCGAAGCGATGTATTCGCGCTGCAAGGACGAGGCGATCGTGCTCGCGGATGTGGGCCAGAATCAGATCTGGGCCGCGCTCTGGTTCAACTATCGCAAGCCCGGCCTGTTCCTCAACTCGGGTGGGACCGGCACCATGGGTTACGCGTTCCCCGCATCGATGGGCGCGAAGCTCGCCAACCCGGACAAGACAGTCTTCTGCGTGACCGGCGAGGGCGGGTTCGTGATGAACATGCAGGAGATGGCGACGATGGTCGAGAACAACATCGACGTCAACGTGGTCATCCTCAACAACTCATCGCTGGGGATGGTCCGCCAGTTCCAGGATGACTTCTACGACGGCGTGCGTTCCGCGGTGGATCTGACCTTTACGCCCGACTTCGTCAAGCTCGGCGACGCATTCGGCATGAAGGCGATGAGCACCGACCGTCTCGAGGACGTCGGACGGTTGCTTGACGAGGCGATCGCGCACAAGGGACCGGTGCTCCTCAACTTCAACATCGACCCCAACGCCAACGTCTATCCCATCGTCCCGCTCGGCAAGGGCATGCTCGACTTCGTCGAGGCCAGTTGATGAGCCAGAGCCGGCTGCTCTCGGTGCTCGTCGACAACAAGCCCGGCGTGCTGCAGCGGGTGGCGTCGATGATCCGCCGGCGCGGTTTCAACATCGACTCACTGTCGGTCGGCCCGACGGATGACGACTCGGTGTCGCGCATGACGATCACCGTCCACGTGGGCCGCCAGCAGGCGGAGCAAGCCACCAAGCAGCTCGCCAAGCTCATCGACGTCATCACCATCGACGACATCACGGGACTGCGCAACGTGGCGCACGAGCTGGTGCTCGTGCGCATGCACGCGCCGCCGGGAGAGCGCACCGAATTGCTGAACCTCGTGGACATCTTCCGTGGTCGGGTCGTCGACGTCGCGGCGAGTTCGGTCATCGTCGAGGTCACCGGCAGCGCCGAGAAGATCGACAACTTCATCGAGTTGATGCGCCCGTACGGCATCAAGGAACTGGCCCGGAGTGGCGTCGTGGCGCTGGTCCGCGGCGATCAAGCCCGCATCCGGCTCATGGATTTCGCCGTGGACGGCGATGAATCCGAGCCCGACGTTCCGCGCACGCCGACCGTGGCGGGCGACACCACCGGCACCGTCTGACGCATCGCTAGAGGAGGCGACGATCCCATGACCGCTCGGATGTACTACGACGCTGACGCCGATCCGGAGGCGCTGCGCCGGCCGATAGCAATTCTTGGATATGGCTCGCAAGGGCACGCGCACGCGTTGAACCTGCGCGACTCGGGTCACGATGTCCGCGTCGGCCTGCCCGAGTCGAGTCGAAGCCGCGCGGCCGCCGAAGCCGAAGGGCTGCGCGTCCTGACCCCGGCCGCCGCCTGCGAAGAGGCGGAGGTGATCATGGTGCTCACCCCCGACACCGGGCAGCGGGCGCTGTACGACGAGGCCATCGCGCCCCATCTGCACGCGGACAAGATGCTGATGTTCGCCCATGGATTCAACATCCGCTACGACCTCATCCAACCGCCCGTCGGTGTCGACGTCAGCATGGTCGCGCCCAAGGGACCGGGCCACCTGGTGCGCAGCACCTTCGTCGACGGGCAGGGCGTCCCCTGTCTGTTCGCGGTGCACCAGAACGCGACCGGTATCGCGCGCGAGCGAACCCTGGCCTACGCCCGTGGCATCGGCGGGACGCGCGCGGGCGTGCTCGAAACCACCTTCGCCGAGGAGACGGAGACCGACCTCTTCGGCGAGCAGGCCGTGCTCTGCGGCGGGATCACCTCACTGGTCAAGGCGGGCTTCGACACGCTGACCGAAGCCGGCTACCAGCCGGAGCTCGCCTATTTCGAGGTGATGCACGAGCTCAAGCTGATCGTCGACCTGATGTATCAGGGCGGCCTGTCCTGGATGCGTTATTCGGTCAGCGACACTGCCGAATATGGCGACTACGTCAGTGGTCCCAAGGTCGTCGACCAGCGCACGCGCGACACCATGCGCAAGCTCCTCGATGACATCCAGGACGGTAGCTTCGCGAAGCGATGGATCGAGGAGAGCGAGGCCGGGCGTCCGAACTTCGTCGAATATCGCGATGAGGAGCAACACCTTCCGATCGAACGGGTCGGCGCCGAACTACGCTCGAAGATGAAATGGCTCAACGCCAGGACCGCCCCGGGGATGGACGAGGTGCTCGCTGCGCCGGAGCGCGAGGAGGCGCAACGATGACCGACACGCTGACCATCCTCGACACCACGCTGCGCGACGGCGAGCAGTCACCGGGGGTCGCGCTCAACGCCGAGGACAAACTGCAGATCGCTCATCAACTCGCCCGCCTCAAGGTCGACATCATTGAGGCGGGGTTCCCGCACAGCTCGCCGGGCGACTTCGCCGCTGTCAAAGCCATCGCCGAGCAGGTCGAGGGTCCGGTCATTGCCGGCCTGTCCCGCTGCTTCGAAGCTGACGTGCGTGCCTGCGCCGCCGCGCTCGAGCCGGCACGGAACGCACGCATCCACGTGTTCATCGGCACGTCGCCGATTCACCGTGAGGGTCAGTTGCGGATGTCGCAGGCCGAGGTTCGAGACCGCGCGGTGGCGATGACGGCGCTCGCCAAGACCTTCCGGGACGACGTCGAGTTTTCACCGATGGACGCGAGCCGCACCGAGCGCGAGTATCTCGCCGACGTCGTCAACGGGTGCATCGAGGCGGGTGCGACCACCATCAACCTGGCCGACACGGTTGGCTACGCGACGCCTGACGAATGGCGCGCCCTGATCGCGTGGATGTACGAACAGGTGCCCGCGCTCCGCGATGTGGTGCTGTCGGTGCACTGCCACAACGACCTCGGACTTGCGACCGCGAACTCACTGGTCAGCGTGCTCGGCGGCGCGCGTCAGATCGAAACCTGCGTCAACGGCATTGGTGAGCGAGCGGGCAACGCGGCACTCGAGGAAGTCGCGATGGCGACGCGCCTGCATCCCGAGGTCTACGGCGTCACCACGCAGCTCGACCACACGCAGCTCTATCGCACCTCGCGGCTGGTCTCGCAGCTGACCGGCATGCTCGTGCAACCAAACAAGGCGGTGGTTGGCGCCAACGCGTTTGCGCACCACTCGGGGATTCACCAGGACGGCATGCTCAAAGACCGGCGAACCTTCGAGATCATGGAGCCGGGTCAGGTGGGCGCCGGTTCAACGCTGGTGCTCGGCAAGCTCAGTGGCCGCCATGCGTTGCACGACCGGCTCGAGCAACTCGGCTACCGGCTCGACGGTGAGGAGTTGCAGCGCGCGTTCGTGCGCTTCAAAGCGCTGGCCGACCGCAAACGCGACGTTACTGACCGCGACCTCGAGGCGATCGTTGCCGACGAACGTCAAGGTGCCGAGGAGACCTTCCATCTCGAACACTTGCAGGTCAGTTGCGGCACCAACCTTCGGCCGACGGCGACGGTGCGCATGCTGCTCAGTGACGGTCTCTCGCACGAGGCGGTGTCCACTGGCGACGGTCCCGTGGACGCCACCTACCGTGCCATCGACTCGCTGGTGCAGGTCGAAGCCGAGCTCGAGGAATTCGCGATACAGGCGATCACCGAGGGTATGGACGCTGTCGGTGAGGTGAGTGTCCGGCTCCGTCGGGATGGTGCACTCAGCGCGGGCCACGGCGCCGATACCGATATCCTGGTCGCCGCTGCCAAGGCATATGTGCACGCCCTCAACCGCCTGACCGCGCGCATCGCGGCAGGTCCGCGCGTCACGCCCGAACAGATGGCAATCGTCGGCAAAGCCGCCGAGGCGACGCCCGCAGGCGCACCATCCCACGCCGCATGACCCCACGCACTCTCTTCGACAAGATCTGGGACGCGCACGTCGTCGCTCAGGAGGCGGGTGAACCGGCCCTGCTCTATGTCGATCTGCACCTCGTCCACGACGTTACCTCGCCGCAGGCGTTCGAGGGCCTACGGCTCGAGGGCCGGACCGTGCGCAGGCCCGGATTGGTTGTGGCCACCATGGACCATAACGTGCCCACCGACGGTGACGGCGTCAGTAGTGCTGACGCGATGAGCAAAGCACAGATGAATGCACTCCGGCAGAATTGCGACGAATATGGGATCGCCTGCTACGGCGCCGGCCATCGCTGGCAGGGCATCGTCCACGTGATCGGCCCGGAGTTGGGACTCACCGTCCCAGGCACGGTCATCGTGTGCGGCGATTCGCACACCGCGACCCACGGCGCCTTCGGTGCCTTCGCGTTGGGAATCGGCACGTCCGAGGTCGAGCATGTGCTGGCGACGCAATGCCTGCGCCAGGCTCGGCCGCTGACCATGGAAGTCCGGATCGACGGCACGCTGCCGTCGGGCGTCACCGCCAAGGATGCGGCGCTCCGAGTGTTGAACGCCATCGGCACTGCTGGAGCCGTAGGCCACGCCGTGGAGTACACCGGGTCGCTGGTGCGCTCTTTCTCGATGGAGCAGCGCTTGACGCTCTGCAACCTCACGATCGAAGGCGGCGGACGCGCCGGCATGATCGCGCCGGACGCGACGACGCTCGCGTACATCAAGGGTCGGCCCTACGCGCCGACCGGCGAGGACTGGGATGCCGCCGTGTCGGCATGGAGCGAACTCCGCAGCGACGAAGGTGCCGTGTACGACCGCGTCGTCAGCATCGACGCCGCGTCGATCGAGCCCACCGTGACCTGGGGTACGACGCCGGCGCAATCGGTGCCGGTGACCGGGCGCGTCCCCGATCCCGAGTCGTTCGACGACGCGGCGGAGCGCGAGCTGGCGGTTCGGGCGCTTGCCTACATGGGCCTGGAACCCGGGACCGCTATACAGGACATCAAGCTCGACACCGTCTTCATCGGATCCTGCACCAACGGCCGCATCGAGGACCTCCGGGCGGTGGCCGGGGTGCTTGACGGCCGGCGCGTCCACGACGGCCTCCGGGTCCTGGTGGTCCCAGGGTCTGCGCAGGTGAAAGCCCAGGCGGAGCGTGAGGGACTCGATGCGATCTTCGTGAGCGCGGGCGCGGAATGGCGTAATCCGGGCTGCTCGATGTGCCTCGGGATGAACCCCGACATCCTGCAACCCGGCGAGCGCTGCGCGAGCACGAGCAACCGCAACTTCGAGGGCCGCCAGGGTCGCGGTGGACGCACCCATCTCGTCTCGCCGGTGATGGCAGCCGCCGCAGCCATCGAAGGGCGGTTCGTCGATGTCCGGCATATGGATGCGCCGGTGGCGGTGGGAGCATGAAGCCGTTTCATCACGAGGACGGCGTGCTGATCCCGCTTGATCGCGCCGACGTCGACACCGACCAGATCATCCCCAAGCAATTCCTCAAGCGCATCGAGCGGACGGGGTACGGCGAGTTTCTCTTCAACGACTGGCGATACGACGCCACCGGCGCGGAGCGTGCGGACTTCGTCCTCAATCAACCGGACTACGCACCGGGAACCGTGCTCGTGACCGGGCGGAATTTCGGCTGTGGCTCCTCGCGGGAGCATGCGGTCTGGGCGCTCACGGATCGCGGCATTCGTGCCGTGATCTCGGAGTCCTTCGCCGACATCTTCCGGACCAACGCGCTCGGCAGCGGCCTGCTGCCGGTGACGCTCCCGGAGCACGAGGTCCGAGCCTTGCTCGATCTCGCCACCGAGCAACCCGGCATCACCGTCGTGGTCGACCTCGAGCGTCAGACGGTCTCGTGCGGCGATCTGCGCTTTCCCTTCGCCATGGATGCGTTCGAGCGCCGCCGGTTGCTGGAGGGTCTTGACGACATCGGGCTGACTCTCGAGCACGAAGCGGAGATCACGTCCTTCGAGGCGCACCGTCCCACCTGGATGCCTGACATGCGTCGCGCCGGCGCGGGCGCCTGATGCCAAACCTCGTCGTCCTGCCCGGCGACGGCATCGGGCCGGAGGTGGTCAACGCGGCACTGAGCGTCCTGGCAGCGGTGTGTGAGGCCGCCGACGCGCAGGTGAGCATCGACGTGCACCACATCGGTGGCCATGCCATCGACGAGTTCGGCACGCCGTTGCCAGCCGAAACGCTCGAGGCGTGCCGCGAAGCCGACGCCGTCTTTCTCGGCGCCGTGGGCGGCCCCGCCTGGGATCATCTGCGCGGCGACCAGCGTTGTGAGGCCGGGTTGCTCGGGCTGCGCCGCGGGATGGAGGTGTTCGCGAACGTCCGTCCTGTGCGCGTCCATCCGCATCTGGTCGACCGAACGACGTTACGACCCGAGGTGGTCCACGGCACCGACCTGGTCATCGTGCGCGAGCTCACCGGGGGTGCGTACTTCGGTCAACCGAAAGAACGAACCGGAAGCGGAGCCGGCGAGACCGCGCGCGACAGCATTGTCTACACGACCGCCGAAATTGAACGGGTCGCGCGCGTTGCGTTCACGCTCGCGGCCTCACGCCGTGGCGAGTTGATCTCGGTCGACAAGGCGAATGTGCTGATCACCAGTCAGTTGTGGCGCGAC
Organism: Candidatus Dormiibacterota bacterium; assembly: GCA_041691155.1. Taxonomy (GTDB): domain Bacteria; phylum Chloroflexota; class Dormibacteria; order Aeolococcales; family Aeolococcaceae; genus Palsa-851. Next base: position 39,812 of record JBEPVD010000017.1, read on the forward strand.
GTCGTGACCCGCATGGCTGCCGAGTTCCCCGGGGTGACGTTGACCCACGAGCTCGTCGATTCCTTCGCGATGCGCCTGATACGGGAGCCGTCGACCATCGACGTCGTGGTGACCGAGAACCTCTTCGGCGATATCCTCAGCGATGAGGCGGCGGTGCTTGCAGGGTCGCTCGGCCTGCTGCCCTCCGCAAGCCTCGGCGCCACCGACTGCGGGCTCTACGAACCGATCCACGGCAGCGCACCCGGCCTCGCCGGTCAGGGTGTTGCCGACCCATACGGCGCGATCCTCTCAATGGCGATGCTGCTGCGTCACTCGCTGCATCGCGAAGATCTCGCGGCCGCCGTCGAAGCCGCCGTCGACGTGTGCATCGCCGAGGATGTGCTCCCGGCCGACCTTGGCGGCACCGCGGGCACCGACGCGGTGGCTGACGCCGTCGCGCGAGAAGTGGAGCGTCACATCCGTCAACCACTGGGTTCCGCGACGTGAGCCTCGAGATCTACGACACCACGCTCCGAGACGGCGCCCAAGGGGTCGGCATCAGCTTCTCGGTCTCCGACAAACTGCGCATCGCCGACCACCTCGACACGCTCGGCGTCGCGGTGATCGAAGGCGGGTGGCCTGGCGCCAATCCCACCGACACCGAATTCTTTGAGGCGATGCGGACCCATCCGCTGCACACCGCGACCCTGGCGGCATTCGGCGCGACCCGGCGTCCGGGCGTCCGGGCGCAGGATGACACGCAACTGAAAACGCTCCTGGACTCCATGGCTCCGATCGTGACGCTGGTGGGCAAGACGTGGGACCGCCAGGTGGCGGATGTCCTGCGCACCACCGGCGACGAGAACCTCGCGATGATTGGCGAGTCGGTGCGCTGGTTCGTTGGGAACGGACGGCGAGTCGTCTTTGATGCCGAGCACTTCTTCGACGGCCACCGCAGCGATTCCGACTATGCGCTGCGCTGCCTCGAAGCAGCGGTTGCCGCGGGCGCCGAGCGGATCACCCTGTGCGACACCAACGGCGGGACACTTCCAGACGCCGTGGAATCCCTGGTTCGGGACATCACCGCGCGCTTCGGCAGCATTGCGGGTATCCACTGTCACGACGACGCCGGCTGCGCCGTCGCCAACACGCTCGCGGCTGTTCGAGCCGGAGCCGTGCAGGTGCAGGGATGCATCAACGGGTACGGCGAGCGTACCGGGAACGCGAACCTCTGCACGCTCATCCCCAACCTCCAGCTGAAGATGGGACTCCAGGTGGTCGACGAGCTCCAGCTCTCCCGTCTCACCGAGATCGCGCGAGATGTTGCCGAGATTGCCAATATCTCGCCACCGCTCTCGGCGCCGTACATCGGTCAGGCAGCCTTCACCCACAAGGGCGGTCAGCACATCGACGCCATGAGCAAAGCGTCCTACGCGTATCAGCACATCGATCCGGCTCTGGTCGGCAACCGCCGGCATTCGGTGATCACGTCGCAGTCCGGTCGCGGCACCGTGCTCGAGAAGGCCGCGGGCTTCGGCGTGGATCTCAGCAACGACCAGTCGCTGGCACGGCGCGTCGCCGATGAGGTCAAGCAGCTTGAGCACATCGGGCACTCGTTCGAGGGCGCCGAGGCGTCGTTCGAACTGCTCGTGCATCGTGCGCGAGGCAACCCGCCACCGTTCGCGCTGATCGACTACATCGCGCTCGTCGAGCAACGCGAGGGCCGGTCACTGGTGTGCGAGGCGACCATCAAGGTGCAGGTTGGCGGCGGCGTCGTCCACACCGCCGCGGAGGGCAACGGTCCTGTCAATGCGCTCGACGCCGCGCTGCGCAAGGCGCTGACGCCGACCTATCCCGAGATCGGCGCGACCCAGTTGTTCGATTACAAGGTCCGCGTGCTCGATGGGCGCGACGGCACCGCGGCCGGGGTGCGCGTGCTCGTCGAGAGCGGTGACCATCACCGCAGATGGAGCACGGTCGGCAGCAGCACCAACATCATCGAGGCGTCCTGGAGCGCGCTCGCGGACGCATTCGAGTACGCGATCATCGCAGCCCGGGCGAATTCAGGCCTTGCGGGCGAGCACCTGGAGGTAGTCCGACTCGAGCGTGAGGCCACGGCCGCCGGCTGACTGATTCAACTCGGCGAACAACTTCTTGCCGTCCTCGCGGATGTGCGCGGCCTGGTCGGCGTCGAACATGGTCAGCATCGCCATCAGCGGCGGGTTGGTGCGCTCCCAGAAATCCCAACCGGCATCAAGCGATTCGAATTCGAAGGTGAGCGCCTGCGGGTAGACCTCGATCGATCCGGTGAGACCTGCGAACCGCGCGTGCACGGTGTCGGTGTCACCCCACTCGAACGGTGAGTGCATGCCAGGCGGTGGCGCCGGTCCGCGCTCGGCCATCAACGCGGTGAAGCGAGGCAGAAAACCCTTCGGTCCGTAGTTGGCCATCGCCACGAGTCCGCCCCGCTTGGTGACCCGGAAAAGTTCTTTCGCGACGCGCTCGGGGTCTGGGGCGAACATCGCGCCGAAGACCGATCCGACAACGTCGAACCTGGCATCAGGAAAGGGTAGCTCCTCCGCGTCCGCCTCCTGCCATTCGATCGAAACGCCCTCGGCGGTACTGCGGGATCGGCCGAGCTCGACCATCGCGGGCGTCAGGTCGGTCGCGATGACTGTCGCGCCTCGACGCGCTGCCGCGATCGCGAAGTTGCCGTTGCCGGCAGCGACATCGAGGACCTCCGTGCCCGCACCGAGCCGGCTGCGCTGCGCGAGCTCGATCGCGTGCGGCTCGAGATGCACGGCGAGAGATCCGTAGTCACCAAGCGACCACATCCACCGGATCCGGTCCTTCATGGTCATCTGGTCCGCCACGGTCCGACCTCCTATGCCGCGATGTCACGCCGCGCCAGAACGACGCCCGCAGATCCGAAGCCCACCGCGACGATGCAGATCATCGCGATCAGGCCCCCGGCGAACACCGGCGTGATAAGCGGCGTGCCGTAGAGCTGAAAGACTGACAGGTTGTCGGCCCACGAGGGCCACTTGAAGAGTGGCCCGAGTTCAAACACGAGATAGGAGATCGCGGCGACCGTTGACAGCGTCACCACGGCGGCCCGAGGGCGCCACCCGGCCAGCAGCGCCCCAGCCGCGGCGAAGGTGAGCGCGAAAGGAATCAGGATTGCGGTTGCGACGACCAGTTTCCCCACGTCGACGGGGATCCCTTCGGAGGGGGCGAGCGCGAGGATCACTGCCATCGAAATGAATGAGATCACCGCAACCATCACGGTCAACTCGGCGGAACGTTCAGCCAGAACGCGCCAGCGCGGCAGCGGCTCGGCGAGCTGCATCTCGAGGACACCAGACGAGTCTTCGCCGGACCACCGCGAGACGTATGTGATCGCGTAGATGGCGAGCAGCGCCTGCGCGAAGCTCAGCCAGATCAATGCCAGCAGGATGGTGCGGACATCGCCGCCAAAGCCGCGCAGGAACGGACTCAAGCTCGGCGTGGTCGCGAAGAACGTCGCGGTGGTGTTCACGAGCAGCACGACTGCTGCGGCTGTCCCGCTCACGCCGATGATCCAGAGCAGCGATCCAACCCTTCGAATCCAGATCCCTCGCACGACCGGGATCCGCAGCAGAGGATTGCGTGAAGCCTCGTGGACGTCGCCCGCACCGCGCTGGCGCCCGCGGAGCAGTCCTGACCCGATGTCGCGGCGATTGAACGCGGCCACCGCGAGCGCGAGTGTTGCGACCCCCACGACCAACAGGAGAAGCGTCGCAGTGAGATCGAATGCGCCGCCGGGAGCGGCCGCGTTCGACTGGTTGAACAGCGCGTACACCGAGATATCCGTGAACCAGGGGCGTGGAAGGCTCGACCTGCCGATGCTGTCGAGCAGGAACATGGCGACCAGGACAACGCCGCCCGCGCCGGCCGCGGAGCGGAAGTCGCCGGCAAGCTGCGCAACCAGAAGGCCGACACCGAAGGAGGCGATCGTCAACGCCCAGAGGGCGGCGCTCTCGCCGACCAGCCCCGAGACATCGGCGGGAAGGCCGGCGATCACACACCCGAGCCAGGCGGCGACGCCGGCGACGGTCACGACCTCGACACTCAGCACCGCAAAGAATCCGATGCGCGTGAGCAGAAGCCGGAGGCGCGAGATGCCGGAGGACATCCACGACTCCACCAGTCCACGGTCCTCATCACGGCGGACCGCACCGCACGCGCTGAAGAGTGCCCACCCCGAAAACACAATCGCAAACAAACCGTAGCCGCGCCACTGCAGGTATCCCGCCGCGGTATCCGGACGGATCGGTGCCGGGAGCAGCCACGTGAACTGTGCTCCGAGCACCGCGATCGAGTGCCCGAATGCCTCCTGCGCAAGGCGCGTCTTGCCGGCGATGATCGGATACGCCGCGCTGTTGACCAGCACGTAGAAGATCGCGAAGTACGTCATCGCGATGAGCCCGATCCTGTGCAGGCGCAACAGCAACCGCGGAGGCATCACTTGCTGTAGTAGCTGAGAAAGATCGACTCGAGGCTGGGTTCGCGACTGATGAGATCGATCACCGTTGCGCCGCGAATCGCCGACAGCAACGGATCGAACCCGCCATGGACCGTACAGGTGAGACGCGGGCCGTCCACGGCGACATCCTCGACACCGGCGGCGGCCCGCACTGTGGCTGCGGGAATGTCGCCGGCGAACTCAATGACGACTTCGTGGAAGCGCAACTCGTGGACCTTGTCCATGGTCATGTCGGACACGAGGCGGCCGTCGCGGATGATGCCCACGCGTGAGCAGGTCTCCTCGACCTCGGAAAGCACGTGCGAGGACAGGAAGACCGTGGTGCCCTCTGCCTTCACCTCCCCGACCATCTGGTGAAACGTCTGCTGGTTGAGCGGGTCGAGTCCGCCCGTGGGCTCGTCGAGAATCAAGAGCCGTGGGCGGTGCATGAAGGCCAATACCAGCCCCAGCTTCTGCTTGTTGCCCCGCGAGTACTCGCGAAAGCGACGCCCCAGGTCCAGCTGCAGGCGCTCAGCAATTTCCGTGACGCGCGCCCGGTCGATCCCGCCACGCATCGCACCGAGATACGCGACCACCTCACTGCCACGCATCCCCCCGTATTGGGGGAGCTCCCCCGGCAGGTAGCCCACCGCACGCTTCACCGCAACCGAGTCGCGCACGGCGTCGAGACCGAAGATGGTTGCGCCACCGGCGGTTGCGTGGATGACGCCCATGAGCAGTCGGATACACGTCGTCTTGCCGGCGCCGTTGGGACCGAGGAAACCGAACACCTCGCCTTCGGCGACTTCGAGGTCGAGGTCGAACAGGCCGTGGTTGGCTCCGTAATCCTTCGTCAGCCCGGTCATGACGATCGCGCTGCTCATCGTGTCTGACGCCGTTCGAGGCGGTGGACGAGGCGCGGGAACTCGTTGATGAGGTCGTCGCACCACGTAGCCATGTTCAGCAGCCGCCTGCGTCCCGTGCCCGCGGGGGCGACGCGCGCTCCCTGACGCAGCCGCGCAACCAGGTCGGCCATTTGCCGCGTGCGGGCTGCGAATATGGACTCGAGGTTGTACAACGCCTCGTAGCGCACACGCCTCGTGCCAGGCTGCCCGACCGCACGTGCCAGCCCAAGCTGCGCGAGCTGACGTGACGCCACACTCGCACCACTCTTGGCGATGCCGAGGGCGGTGACGATGCCGTCGAGCGTTGCCGGGTCGCGCTGCAGCAACAGATACGCGTAGATCCTGCCGGTGTTGCGAGGCATCCCCCATCCCGCCATGAGCTGTCCCATGTCCTCGATGAACGTCATCTGCGCCTCCGTCACCGGTCGCCCATCCACGATATTCAGTATATTCTGAATATCGCAACAGCGACGGTCACTCGGGCGCCGGCCAAAGGACGCTACCCTCTCCGCATGCCAGAGGTACAGCGAATTCTCGACGCGATCCTCGCGATCTCGTCCGATCTCGAATTGCCCGCCGTTCTCGAGCGCATCGTCCAGGTGGCCTGTGACCAGACCGACGCCCGCTACGGTGCCGTGGGCGTCCTGGGGCCAGCGTCGGCAGAGGGCGAGATCCTGCTCGTCGAGTTCATCACCGAAGGCATCGACGCGGAGGGCGTGCGAAAGATCGGTCACTATCCAAAGGGGCTCGGGATCCTTGGACAACTCATCCATGAGCCGCGCCCGCTGCGGCTCGATGACCTGAGCCGCCACCCGCAGTCTGTCGGGTTCCCTGATGGACATCCCCCGATGCGGACGTTTCTCGGCGTTCCCATCCACGTTCGCAACGAGGTCTTCGGCAACCTCTATCTGACCGAAAAGCGTGGCGGCGGCCCGTTCACGGCTTCGGATGAGGCGCTCACGGTTGCGCTGGCGCGCGCCGCGGGGGTCGCGATTGAGAACGCTCGCCTTCACGAGCGGGTGCAGGAACTGGCGGTACTGCACGATCGCGAGCGCATTGCGCGCGACCTCCACGACACCGTGATCCAGCGCATCTTCGCAACCGGGCTCGGCCTGCAGGGGCTCGCCCGCCTGATCGAAGATCCCGCGGTGGCCGACAAGATTCAGGCGGCCGTCGACGACCTGGACGCGACCATCCGAGAGATCCGCGGCGTCATCTTTGAACTGCAGGCGAAGGACCGCGGCATCCACAGCGTCCGCGTGCGGGTGCTTGCACTCGCGGCCGAAGTCACGCCCAACCTCGGGTTCGCGCCGCGCGTCCGTTTTGACGGCGCAGTTGACACCATCGTCGGAGCCGACCTGGCCGAGCACGTGCTGGCTGTTCTTCGCGAGCTGTTGAGCAACGTCATCCGCCACGCCCACGCAACCAGCGTCGATATTCGCCTGCGTGCCGGACTCGAGGTGACCGTGACCGTGGAGGACAACGGCGCCACTACAACAGGGAAACCGGGCACCGGGGAGGGACTCGCGAACCTGCGGGAGCGCGCAGCGGGACTCGGGGGATCGTTCAGTTTTCAGCCGGGTGCTGCTCAGGGCACGGTCGCGACGTGGTCGGTGCCGCGAGACACAGGTCCCCGGAGGTCTCGAGTCAGCCCCGGCTGACGAGCGCCGGAGTGGGGCGCTCCAGGTTGCGGGAGACGGACAGCAGGAACGAGCGGATGCTTGCTTCGGCCACGCGATGCAACAGCATCACGTCCGCCCGCCTTCCTACAAAACCGAGCGGCGGATCGTAGCTGCCCATCAGCGTGATCTGCATCGACATCGAACCCAGGGGTGCGAATTCCAGATCGCCGTCCAGGTGGGGATAGAGTCGGGTGGCTCCCGGCGCCCACCAATGCATCGGCACGACCAGTTGATCCGCGCGTTCGTAGGGTGTCGCCAGGTCCACCACGATCGCCTTCCCGAAGCGTGGATGCCCGATCATCGGTGTGAGCCGCAGCGAGAGTCGCTCCCCGTGGCGGTACGCGGCGGCCGCGCTCGACTCGATGACGGCACGAGGGTCGGCGAGCACGCGCGCCCTGATCTCGTCGAAGGGGAGTTCGACCTGCACGAAGTCCTGAATGAGCATCTCGCCAACCAGCATCGGCCTCTCGGCGGGCGCAGGACAGAGCATCTCGGCTCCGATGCCTGTGACCAACGTCCCCGCGCCTACACTTGGTGCCGTGGCAACCACTCGTGTTCGCGTGTTGCTCTGCGACGATCATGAGTTGGTGCGCCGTGGACTTCGAGCCTTGCTGGAGTCCGACCTCACCATCGATGTCATCGGTGAGGCAGGCTCCGCGGACGAGGCGGTTGCGGCCGCGGCGGCCGGCACGCCCGACGTCGTCGTCATGGATGTGAGGATGCCCGGTCGCTCGGGGATCGAGGCCTGCCGCGACATCCGATCGCAGCGGGAGGAGACCCGAGTGCTCATCCTGACCTCGTTTGCCGATGACGAGGCCCTGTTCAGCGCCATCATGGCCGGCGCCTCCGGATACGTCCTGAAGCAGATCCGCGGCAACGACCTCCTGGAAGCGATCCATCGCGTCGCCAAGGGCGAGTCCCTGCTCGATCCCTCCGTGACCGGACGAGTCCTCGCGCGCATCCGGGGTGATGTGCTCTCGGGCAGCGACGACGACGGCGTGGCGCAGTTGACCCCTCAGGAGCGGCGGATCATCGGGTTGGTCGCGGAAGGGATGACCAACCGGCAGATCGGCGAGCACGTCCATCTCGCCGAAAAGACGGTCAAGAACTACGTCAGCAACATCCTGATGAAGCTCGATCTCTCACGTCGCGCCGAGGTCGCCGCCTTCATGGCGAAGCGTCGTCACGACGGCGATTCCCAGAGCTGGTCCTAGAGCCGGGACCGGTCGGGACCTTTGTCCCAGCCAAGCAGCTCGGCTGGTCACACGGTCTGATGCCTTGTGGCACTGGTTCCGACAAGGAGTCGCCGCGAGTATGGGGTTCAGGTCACAACCAAATACACCCATAAAGGAGACACCCACCATGACCAGTGGAATGCGTTGGCGGATTTTCGTACTGCAGATCGGGCTCATCGGCATCCTCGGCTTCGTGAGTGGTTTTGCCTTCTGGGCAAGCAGCTTCGCGACGTCGACCGTGCACGACCAGCTGGCCGCGCAGCAGATCTACTTCCCACCGGCAGGCTCGCCGGCGCTCACCTCGCTCCCGAAGTCGGACGCCGCGGCGATGACCGCGTACGCCGGCCAGGAACTGCTCACCGGACAGCAGGCGCAGGTCTACGCAAACAGCTTCATCGGCGTGCATCTCAATGAGATCGCAGGCGGCCAGACCTATTCGCAGCTGAGCACCGCGGCTCAGGCTGACCCCACCAACACCAAGCTCGCGGGCGAAGTGGCGGCCATCTTCAAGGGCACCACGCTTCGCGGCATGTTGCTGAATGCCTACGGCTGGGGCCAGATCGGAATGTTCGCCGGCTACGCAGCCATCGGACTCCTCATCGCGGCGATCGTGGTCTTCGGAGCCTTCGTCTTCGAGATCTTCAGCTGGACGACTTCGAGGAAGTCGGTGCGCACCACCACGCACTCGGCCGCTGATGCCGCAGCAAGGAAGCCGGTTCTCGCGTAACGCAACTGCACCGCAACTCTTATCTCGTGACCCATCGGCCTCGCGGCCGGTGGGTCATATGCGTTGTAGGGCTCGGGCTGGCCGGCGACGCCGGCCTAACGCGCTCTGCCCGGGTCGCCCCCGAAACTGCGCACCGCCCAGGCGACGGCGCCGATGAGGCCCGCGTCGGTGCCGAGCGCGGCGGTGACGATCTTGCAGCGTCGATAAGGAATTTCGAACGCGATCTCCGTTGCCGCATTGCGCGCGGGTTTAAGCAGTAGTTCACCCGCATGGATGAGGCCGCCGCCGATCACGATGACGTCGGGCGCCAGGACATTGATGAAACCGCCGATGGCCCGGCCGAGTGCGTGACCCGCCTCCTCGAACACCTTGAGCGAGAGCGCGTCACCTGCATTTGCCGCAGTCACGATCGCGCGAGCATCGATCGATCCGGGGTCGACACCCTGCAGCGACGACTCGGTACCGGCCGCGAGCTCGGCGCGCGCGCGATTGGCGATTGCCGTTCCGGAGGAGGTGCCTTCGAGGCAACCGGGATGACCCTGGCCGCACTTCGGTCCATCGTCACTGATGGGGGTGTGACCGACCTCGCCCGCTGACCCGGTCGCACCGTCGTACAGGTCGCCGTCGATGAAGAGCGCGCCGCCGATACCGGTGCTGACCGTGATGAACAGCAGATGGCGTGCGCCTCTCCCCGCCCCCGCCTTCAATTCCGCATAGCCGGCGGCGGCGGCGTCGTGACAGATGACGACCGGACAACCAACGCGCTCGGAGAGCATTGCCGCAGCCGGAACCTCGGTCCAGCCGGTCATGTTCGGGGCGTCGTGGACCACGCCGGCGCCCGGATCGAGCGGTCCCGGAATGCCGATGGCGAGCCCGCGGATATGGGTGGCGCCGGCCGCTTCACGCGCGCACTCGGCAACTGCGTCCAACACCGCCGCGGGGCCGTCGCGTGACGGCGTATCGCGGTGCACCGGCTCGCCGTGCGTCACGTCACCGATGGCGACCGCGGCCCGGATGCTCGTGCCCCCCAGGTCGACGCCGATGAGTGCGTCACTCATACGGTGGCGACCGAGTCGTCCCAGCGACTCGGACTCGCGATGCGCGCCGCATCGTCCGGCCCCCAGCTCCCAGCCGGGTAGAACGTGATCGGGGGTGGCGCGTCGATCACCGGCTCGACTGCCTTCCAACCGTACTCGACCTCGTCCTCGCGAATGAAGAGCGTGTGATCGCCACGGAGTGCGTCATGGAGCAGACGTTCATACGCTTCAGGCGGCGAAGTCTTGAACGAATCGCCGTAGTTGAAGTTCATGTCGACCGACTGCGCGGTGACCTCGGGACCAGGCACCTTGGCGACGAAGGACATCGCGATGCCCTCGTCGGGCTGAATGCGCACCACGAGACGATTACGGTGCAGCGTGTGCACGCCGGCGGTCTTGAACAAGTGCAGCGGAACGTCGTGAAAGGTGATCACCACACGGGTGTCACGAGTCGGGAGCCGCTTGCCGGTGCGCAGGAGGAACGGCACGCCAGACCATCGCCATGATTCGAGATGCAAGCGCAGTGCCGCGTATGTCTCGGTCGTGGACTTCGCTGAGACTCCGGGTTCGTCGCGATAGGCCACGACCTGCTCCCCGTCGATGTTTCCCGCGGTGTACTGCCCGCGCACCACATCATGAGGATGAATCGGCTGGATGGACTGCAACACCTTGACCTTCTCGTTGCGAATGGCCTCCGCGTCGAACGACAGCGGCGGCTCCATCGCAACCAGCGAGAGCACCTGGAACATATGGTTTTGCACGATGTCGCGGACCGCGCCGATCTCCTCGTAGAGCTTGCCCCGCTGCTCGACGCCGAGCGACTCCGCAACCGTGATCTCGACGCGCGAAATCGCGTCCCGGCTCCAGATCCGTTCGAACATCGAGTTGCCGAAACGGAAGATGAGGAGGTTCTGTACGGTCTCCTTGCCCATGTAATGATCGATGCGGAAGATGCGCTGCTCGGGAACCACATCGTGCAGGGTCTTGTTGAGTTCTTCGGCTGACGCAAGGTTATGCCCGAACGGCTTCTCGATGATGATCGACGTTCCCTCGGCAAGCCCCGCAGTCTTGATCCCGTCGATGAGTGACGTGAACGCCGAAGGTGGGACCGCGAGATAGGCAAGCCGCCGATTTCGTTTCGCTGCGGCGCGGATCGGCGCGAGATTCCCGTCCTCGCCGAGCGGGACGAAGCGCAGCCGTGCGGCGAACGACTTGAACGCCGACTTCTGGAGCGGTGTCCGCGAAAATTGTTTGACCGCCGACTCGGCGAGGTCGATGAAACGCTCGTCCTTCCAGTCGAACGGCGCCGCGCCGATGATGTCGCAACCGGCGGGCAGCAACTTCTGAATGTGCAGGTTGTAGAGCGCCGGAATCAGTTTGCGCTGGGCCAGGTCGCCGGTCGCGCCGACGATGACGATGTCCTGATCGGGAGGCGCTTGGAGTGGCATCGACTCCCTGCCCGTCGGCTACTTGCCGCTGAAGTGACGAACGGTCACGTCGACGAGCTTGATCGCCACGGCGACGACGCCACAGGCAAGACTGATCAGGACGACCGGCAACTCCGCTCCGGGCGTGGCATACGTGTAGGTCGCGAGGATCGCGCTGAGGAACAGCCCCGCGACGCAGAGCACGAGGAGGAAGACCACAGTCCTTGTCGCCGCGTCGAGCTCGGGTTTGCCCCGCATCGTCACCGCGACGCTCGGGGTGAGTGTCTCCGCGGGTGCGAAGTGGTTGATGGCCAGCACCAGGAGTCGCAGCGCGAGGACGCCAACGAAGATGAAGACGACGATCAGAATGAGCGGCAACTCGATGCTCGGCGTGCTGTACGACAACGTGGCGAAGAGGCCCGCAAGCAGCAATCCAACCAGCACTGACGACATCCCGAGCACGGTCAGCCATGTCATCGCATCCCACTCCGGGAGGGTGATGGTCGGGAACTGGATGGGCTGAACGATCGACGCCCCACCGGTCAGCTGGTCGATGAACGCCGGTTGCGCGGTCAGACCGGAGACACGCGCCTGCATGCCGTAGTGCACCCGCTCCGTGGCCACCGGCGAGGCTTCGGCGAGCAATCCAGGCTGCGGTCCGGGGAACAGCCGGCGCTCCTCGGTCCGACCGTCCGGATAGCTGAGCCGGAGCAGACCGCACACCTCGCAATGCCATGCTCGTATAGGGAGTCCGCCGACGATGGGACCGTAGTAGGTGACCGTGCGGCGGAGGCCTTCGGGGCCGACCGCACCTTCGTAATGCGCGAACTCATGCGCCATGATCCCGATGACCGGAGCGGGATGCTCGCAGGCCTCCGGTGCGGGCGGCAGGACGGAAGGCGCATCGGCGACAGCCACTGGGGATCGGATTGTAGTGCGGCGAACTCAGCCTATGGTCCGGCAGGCACGCGAGGGGAATCCTGCACTCTGCATTCGACGAGCGAGCCCCTCGGCGTGCTCGCGGCCGCGGGCCACCGTGAACACGGCTCCGCCACTCCCCGTGAGGTGCCAGATGACGTCCGGGACCACCGCGCGCGCACGCCTCAGCGCGGCATCGAGCTCAGGGCTCGCGCGGCGGGCGCCAGCCTCCAGCGCGCTGCCCATGAGTCCGTCCTCGGGAGGCCGTCCGGCGGCGAGGAGGGCCGCGAGCCGTCCCGAGCGACCGTCGTCGCCGATCTCTGCCGGATCCACTGCAGCGTAGGTATCCGCCGTCGAACTGGGGACGGTCGGGACAACTGCGAGGTGGATGGCTGGTGTGGTCAGCGCTTCGAGCCGATCGCCGCGACCGCGCACCCGCCGCGGCTCGAGCTGCAGGAGCGCTGGAACATCACTGCCAACTTCGAGTGCGGCCGCAGCCAGTCGCTCGGGATCAAGGGAAATTCCAAATCCGGCCAGCACGGTCGACCCCGCGCGCAGCACCGCAGCCGCGTCAGCAGAGCCCCCGCCGAGACCGGCGCCGTGCGGGACCGCCTTGCTCAGCCAGACCTTGATGGCCAGGGGGCGCGCTGCCAGCACGCGAAGCGTCTGAGCGGCCCGAGATGTCAGGTTCGCCTCGCCGGCCGGCACGCCTTCGGCAGCCGGGCCCGTCACGTGGAGCGAGAAGCTGTCCACGTCCGCCGGCGCGACACTGATGCCGACCAGGTCGTGCCAGTCGATGGGGACGAGCACGCTGTCGATGTCATGCCAGCCGTCCGCGCGCCGTGCGACGAGTGACAGCGACAGGTTCAGCTTGGCGTAGGCGGGAACTACCCGCGTGAAGGGGTGAGACACAGTCGCTGATATACTGCTCACTTCGTGCGTCCCAGGCTGGTGCCCGGACGGCGCGCCCCAGTTATTGAGAGACGTAGAAGAGCGACCATGGCCAACTCCCGATCCGCGCGCAAGCGCATCAGGTCCAGCGAGCGGAAGCACGAGCGCAACCGCGCTGTGAAATCCGCCGTGCGCACCAAGGTGATCAAGGCGCGCCACGCGCTGCTCGACGAGGGTGGCGCCACGGGTGAAACCGAGTTGCATGCGGCAATCAAGGCGCTCGACCGTGCCGCGGAGAAGGGCGTGCTGCATCGCAACAACGCTCGACGCCGTAAGTCGCGGCTCGCGACGATGGCCGCTCGACTTGCCAACGCCGCCGAAGGCGCCGAAGGCGCGGCCGTGCGGTCCGCCGCAGCGGGTGGGGCCAAGGGCCGCAGCGCGAAGTCGCCTGCTCGCTCGGTAGCCTCGAAGCCTGCCGCCAAAGCCGCAGCCAAGGCGCCGGCCGCGAAGGCACCGGCACCGAAGGCCGCAACCGCTAAAGCAGCCACTGCCAAAGCAGCCCCTGCCAAGCCGGCAGCCAAGGCCCCGAAGAGCAAATAAGCACCGGGCGCTCTAGCGGCGCCGGTTTCCTCGTTCCGCAGTGACTTCGGCAGCTGCGCGCAGTACGGCCAGCCGCAGGCCGTCGGCGTCAGCGATCTCGCCCGTTTTGAGTTTCCGATCGACATCGTGCAGGGCTCCGAGCCACCCGGTCGCGACCTCCTGGGAGACGCTCGCGGCCTGACGGCTCAATCGGTCGGCCATCCAGTCGGGTTTGCCCAGCGCCGCGGCGAGGCCCGACCGCGATCCATGCCCCTGGAAGTACGCCTGGGTGATCACCAGGTCGCGAATCTGTCCGGAGAGGATGGCCAGCAGATACTGACCGGCCCGTCCTTCTGACAGGAGTTGGTCGATCGTCTCGGCGCCCTTCGCGGGAGTCGGTCCGAGGAGATCACCGAGCGTGTCGTACAGCCCTGCCGCCTCGTCGCCGGCGACCGCGGCGCGAAGGTCGGTGATGGACAGCGGGCGCCCTCCGGCGTAGGCGACGAGCTTGTCGAGTTCGGAGGCGATGCTTCCCAGATCGGGACCGGCGACGCGGATGAGGTACTCGATACATCCAGGTCCGAGCTTCAGCCCCCGCACTGCGATCTCTGACTCGACCCACGTCCGGAGTTCCCGTCCCTTTTTGGCGGGGTGCCAGACGATCTCGCCGCCCATCTGCCTCACGGCGGCGAGCACGGGATTCCGATCTGCCACCTTGGCGTGCGAGACGAGACAGAGCACGGTCGTCGGGGCAAGTTCACCCAGGATGGCGATGAGCCGCTCGGGGGGGTCGGCGCCACCGCGCTTCGCGGCACCGGTCAGCTGCGGTGGATCCCGAACCAGGATCGCGCGCTCCGGATCGAACAACGGCATTTCCGCGACGGCGTGGCGCAGCTCGTTCAGGCGGCCCGGTGCGTCGAAAATCTCGATGTCCAGCTGCGCAGGTCGCGCGCGGTCACGCCACTCCCGTGCCGACCGATCCACGAGAAACCGCTCCTCGCCGTGGATCAGCGTGAGTCGGTTCAGTGGAACGCGGCTCGTCGGGGGGTTGGATTGCACTGACGCAGTATCGCAGCCGCCCATCAGGGGCCTTCGGCGAGGCCGTGACTCCCGCCGGTGTATACGAGGTCACCATCGGTGCTGGTCCGATCTGTCGCGTAGCCCTTCGCCACGGGCACCTCGGGAACGCCCTGCGCGAGTGGCACGGCGATTGCATCCGGTCGGACCGTCGCGAGCAGCACCGGCGCTACCGCTCCCCCGGGGGGCGCGACCAGGAGATCGGCGCCGAGCGCGGCACCGTACACCGCGCTCAACTCGTCCTGGTCGGCGGTTCCGGCGTCGCCAAGCACCAGCAGCCGCCCGGTGGGGTCGGCGACCGTGAGGGCGCACATGCTCCGGGCTGTGGCAACCGCGATGAAGCCGAGGCATCGCCAGGTGGCGCCCCCGTAGGACCAGGCGTCGCCCCCTGCCTCGAGCACGGTGCCACCGGACGTCTCGAGCGCCGCGACGACGCTGTTCGCTCCGGGATTCAGCGGTCCAGGGATGACGACGGTGCCGACCGTGTAGTGGCCGGGCAGCGCGCTGAGCCCGTTGACGGCCGCTTCCTCGCCTCCCGTGATCACCACCACGTCGAGATGGCCGGTGCCCGGAGGCAGCTCCCGGCCCAGCGCCGCGAGCAACAGGGTCGGCGCAGACCCTCCGTCCACAAGCACGAGGTTGCCGTTCCCCGTACGCACGAGCACCGCGGGCGACGATCCCGTGTTCAGGATCGTGACATGCAGCAGCCCGTCCGGACGTGAGGCCACCGCCCAGGCTGCTCCGGCGGCGATGACTGCGGCGACACCGGCTGCGACGACCTCTCGAAGAGTCACCCGTCAGACCTCCAATACGTCAACTGGGTGTCGCCTGCCGCTGCTGACGGCGAGCACGCCGAGGCCGGCCCCCAGCCCAGCCAGCTCGGCGATCGACCAGGCGGCCGGCCAGTTACCGACCTGGATCGCCGCACCGGGGATCGCGGTGATCCCGGTCGCGAGATCGACGATCGCTGCGGCTGCGACACCGGTGATCTGCAGGAGCAGCCACCCCAGACCCGGGAGCAGAGAACTCAGGATGGCTCCCGAGGCTCCGGTGACCATCATGAAAGGGAGGAGCGGCAAGACCAGCGCGTTGGCAACCGGCCCGGCCAGGGCAATGACACCGAACGTGCCACCCATGATCGGCAGCGTGGCCAGCTGGGCGGCGACCGTCACCGCGAACGGCTCGACGAGCAGACGGGGACCAGGTAGCCTCCGGGCGATCGGCTCCGCCAACAGCAGGATGCCCGCGGTCCCGACGAACGAGAGCTGGAAGCCGGGATCCGCGATGAGCCCCGGATCCGCCGCCAGCATCAGCGCGGCCACGAGCGCAAGCATCGGCACTGGGTCTGTCCTTCGCCCAGCGGATGATGCAAACATCGCCGCCCCAGCCATCAAGGCGCTGCGGATCGCCGCCGGTCCGGCGCCACTGACAAGGACGTACGAGGTCACCAACGGGACGGCAACGAGCAGGGTGCGCCTGCGTGACCACTCGAGCACCCCACCGAGCGCCCGGACCAATCCAATCAGCAGCACCACCTTCAGGCCACTGACCACAACAATATGGATGAGCCCTGCGTCCTGCAGTGGGGTCCGAACGGCAACGCTCAGTGGCTCGTGGATGCCGAAAGCGATGCCGAGCAGGAGCGCGGCAGCCGGTTCTGGAAGCGAGCCGTCGACGGCGGCGACCAACCGGCCCTGCACCCATGCAAGGCCTCGAGCGAGTGACGGGCCGCCCGCGGCGAGGACGAACACCTGCGGTGCGACCCCCATCGCCTCAACGTCCGAGCGCTCCAGCGACTGCGCGGAACCGACGCCGGGGCGACGATTGAGGGCGCGCAGGCCGGCCGCGTCCACCTCGACGACGTCACCGGGCGAGAGCGCGGGGATCAACGGACCGCTGACGAGGACGCCGCCGGTCACCACGCGACGTTCGTGGTGGTCGGACAGGCGCGCCACATCGATGATCGCTTCCGCTCCAGCGCCCGGGCCGGCGCTGCGTACCGTCCCGATCAGCGTCAGCGGTCGCGAGCCGAGGTTACCGGCGATTGCCCCGGGACCCTGGCTCACGACTCCGACCCCTCCGCGAAGGAGTCCCAGCAGCACCGCAAGGCCAACGGCAAGGCACCCGACGAAATACCTGGTCGAGATCGCCGCGCAGATGAGCGAGCACGCCGCGACCGCCAGCGCGACAGGGAACAGAGCGTCGAGCTGGAGGGATGACACAAAACCCGCGGCGCAGCACAGCGCGAAGGCGCCCCAGAGACTTGCGGCCCGGCGACCGGCCGGAGACCCGGCGAGCCCCATCATGGGGTTGTCAGGACGACGCGGAGATAGTGCTCGAGGCCGGTGACGGTCGCGGCGTCGACGCCGAGATCGCCGTGGAGCTGGCTCATCGACGTGAATGGCCCCCACTGCGTGCGGTACTGGACGATCTCGCCCGCAAGTCCCGGGGGCATGCCGGGCACCTGTTCCAGGTCGCTCAGCGCCGCTGCGTTGACGTCGAGCTTGGCGACGGTGGTTCCTGCTTTCAGGAAAGCAACGTTGATCTGACGCCCGTCGTTCACCCGCTGCGCCAGATTCGGGAGATGCCCCGGATCGGCCAGGGTGGTGATTCCGCCCGCCGCAGCGATCGCATCGGCAACACGAGCGTCGGGACTCAATTGATAGAGACCCGGGTGCGTGACCGCCCCACTGACGAACACGAGCACCGTCGGCGGGGCGGGCGGGTCGACGGTCTCCCCCACGAGGGTTGGCGCGCCCGGCGACGTCTGATGCACGACGACCCACCCTCCGGCTCCGGCCAGCGCGACCGCTCCTCCAACTGCGAGAGCAAGACGGCGCGGCCCAATTCTTACAAGGCTATCTGCATGTGAAAACATGCATGAAAGTGTAACTCGAAGCCGAGCATCGCCCGCGGCGGCGTTCGAAACGCAGCGCGATGCGTGTCAGTACTTGCGAGGTGCGGCGGCCGGTAGCCGGTAGCGCAACTGGCCGTCGTCACCGACGACTGTCGCCGCCCCTGCACGCTCCGCCAGCCAGCGCACGGCGCGCCCGGACACCTGATCGCCGAGCACGCTCAACTCCTTGGCGATCTCCGACGCCGTTGCCGACCCGAGCTTGCCGATGGTCGCGAGCACGATGTCCGGCGTCACCGAGGCCGGCGTCGCCCTGCCTTTCGGACCCTTGCCGCGCCTCCGGCTCTTGGCATGGCGGCTCGCCGGGCCAGCGCTGCGGCGAGCCGGTCGGGCGGCCCCGGCGGCATCTCCGGCCCGATCGAACAGCGCTACCGCGGCTCGAACCTCGCGCCGAAGCGTGGCATTGTCGGCCTTCAGTTCCGCCACCTGGTTGACGAGTGCCTCGATGCGCAGGACGAGCCGCTCCGCAGCCGCCACAATTGGGGAATTGGCATTGGTGGCGTCACGGTCGGGGTTGGCAGCGTCAGGCATCAAGCCTCCGGAGGTCAGGAGATGTCGCAGTCGCCGCGACACAATCGCAGCGCTGCACTGGCGCAGTCATTGTCCGCTAACGGTCCGCAATGATGCAGACGACCGATGTCCTGTGACTGCAATCCCGGTGCGCCTCATATCGCCGCCCGTCGCCGCGTGCCCGGTACCATGGCGCGGGGCCATAGCTCAGTTGGAAGAGCGCTTGCATGGCATGCAAGAGGTCGGGGGTTCGAGCCCCCCTGGCTCCACCAGCGCACCCCCCAAGGGTCGGGCGCGGCATCCCCCAACAGGACGAATTCTCAACGAGACAATCCCCCAACGGGATGAAATGAGGCGTCGTCGACCGCACGGCTTCCTGCAACTCGATATGATCCGGCACGCCTCACACGATGTGAGGTTGGTTCAGGGACCAGGCTAAAACCTTGGGCCAAGGGCGGCTTTCAGCCATTATCGGGAGGCATCGCGTGTTGCGAGCGAACAAATTCACCATCGGCGGCATCGGGTTGGGCGTGCTAGGCCTGCTCACCGCCGCGGCGTGCGGAAGCACGTCGAGTACCACCTCCACCAAGACACTGGCAAGTACCCAGGTCTTGAAGTTCCCCGTCTTCCAGGACCCGGGCACATGGGATCCCGGCGAGATGGATGCTGAGGTCGACACCGAGCTCATGCAGAACGTCTTCGACAACCTCTGGAAGTTCAACGATCAGCTGCAGATCGCCCCGGACATCGCCACCACCGTCCCCACCACCACCAACGGCGGTATCTCCGCGGATGGGATGACCTACACGATCCACCTCAACCCGGCAGCGAAGTTCTCGAACGGTGATGCCGTCACCTCGAAGGACGTGCTGTACTCGTGGAACCGCGCGGTTGCTCTCCACGGCGCGTACTCCTCGATCCTGAGTGCCATTGAAGGCTATGGCGCCGTGCAAACGGCCGCTGGGGCACCCCCGTCGTCAGGTACGCCAACGACGTTCCAGGGGAACATCGAGAAGCAGCTGGCGGCCGGCAACTCCTCGTTCATGATGAGCGGGCTCACGGCCACCGATCCGGAGACCGTGCAGGTCAAGCTCAGCAGCGGTTGCGGCTGGTGCCTCACCGCGTGGACGCTGGAAGGCACAGTCGGCGCGATCGTCGACGAGAAGGTGATCAACGCCCCGGGCGTCGATCCGGTCAACTGGTGGCAGACTCCCGCCAACCTCGTCGGCACCGGCGCCTATGAGCTCACCTCGTACACCGCCAAGCAGTCGATCGTGTTCTCGGCAGTTCCGAACTGGTGGGGTTCGCCGAAGCCAGTTCTGACCAAGATCAACATCGACATCAAGGACCCGTCGACCGCGCCGACCACTGTGGACGCCTTCTTCCAGGGCGGCTACGACATCATCGGCTATGGCGGTGACAGCAACATCGTGCCGCTCGCGAACATCCTGGCGATTCAGGCGAGTTCGAAAGAGAAGCCCGATCTGCTCACCCAGCCCAAGGGCCGGACCACCTGGGTGAGCTTCAACATCGGCTACCCGTCGACGGGTGGACCGTTCGTCGGCGAGTCCGCTGCGGCGGTAGGCCTGCGCACCGCGTTCGCGCTCGCCGTGGACAAGCAGGGACTGGCGACCACGGTCTGCCACAACC
>JBEPVD010000018.1:0-59174 GCA_041691155.1 Candidatus Dormiibacterota bacterium
GCCTGGTCGTCGGTGGCGATCTGAAAGGAGAAGGCCTCGCTGTGCTTGAACGTGTCTCCGCCGTTGAGGCCAAGGCACGCTACACCGCACACCGTGAAGTCGACGGTCAAGACGTCGCCCGCCTTGCCGTTTGGATAGTCGGCAGGAGCGCGGTGCACCGCGCTCACCGCACTGTCGGGAAACGTCCGAGCGTAAAAGCGCGCAGCCTCCTCGGCGTCCTTCTCGTACCACAGACAGATCGTGTTCTTCTCCATCGTCACTCTCCACTACTTGCCTTGCCGCCGGTGGGAAAAGTACGCGCCCTGCGGATGGATGCGGCGGGCGATCCAGCCGTTCAGCATACGTCGTCGGTCAGCGATGTTGTCAACGCCTCTGCGTGCGTCAGACTGACACCGGCGCAAGGCGGCGATCGGGAACAAACCACATGACGCCGACCACGACATACGCGGCATAGGCTGCGATTGGTGACAAAAACGCCAAGCCGACACCAAGGGCATAGAGCACGAGCGACAGCTTGCCCTTGACGTCACCTCGGATCCCTTTCGCCACCCGCGAGTCTTTCCCGTTCGCACTGATGATGGTTCGCACGAGAATCCAGTAGGCGAGCGCGCTCGCCAGACCCAACACTCCGTACGCGGCAGCCGGGATCGCGGAATCCGGAAAATGACCCACCCACCCCGTCGCGATCGGCAGGATCGACAACCAGAACAGCAGGTGGAGGTTGCTCCACATCACCGCAGCATTCATGCGATCGGTTGCGCGAAGAAGGTGGTGATGATTGTTCCAGTACGTCCCGATGATCATGAAACTCAGCACGTAGACCAGCAACTCGGGCAGATCGGCGCGCAACGCCTGGTACGTCGCAGCGTCGGGCGGCTTCACGTTGAACGCCATGAGCGTGATGATCACCGCCATCACGCCATCGCTGAAGGCCTCGAGCCGATCCGTTTCACTCACGCCGGTCGTCCTCCCAGATCGCGATGACGCTGCCTTGCGTCGTTCGACAAACTTCCCCGGCGAATGCGGAGCTACCGGAGCCAGGTTCCCCCAGACGCGATCGCGAACGATACGGGTTGGGGCCGCCGACCGTCCGCGATGCCGACCGCAGCCACGCCGCGACGACGTGCGTCTGCTGCCGCGCGGAGCTTGACCAGGGCGCGTCCGCCGATGGTGGACAGCAATTCGTCGGCGCCGCGACACGTGAGCTGCCGATGTCGGTGGATCCGAGACCTGTGCCGAAGCAGCCCACGCCCCCGTTAGGTGGTGCTGTGCGAATCGGCGCCGACAACGATGCCGCCTGGTCGGGCGAAGCCGCGATCGACCATGACCTGGTGACAGATCCCTTACGCGAAGAGGTTCGTGACCCCCTGCTCCACACAGAACTCGCGGATCACGCGATGCAACTCGGCTGCCGCGACCGTATTGGCGGGCATGACGTGCTCGAAGCTGAACACGATGCGGCTTGGATCCCAGACGGGGAGATCCGAGGTGTGGAAGGCCTCGATCGCGAGGGGTCCGGTGACGTCGTGCGCCAGGCGACATCAACCGCGGCGATCACGGTGTCCCCGGCGTGCACTGCGTGTCCGAGCCGCCGGCTGAAGAGTTCCTCGGTGATGGTGCCCATGTCGTCCTCCTACGCCTGTGCCCAGCTGACGATCAACGCATCGAGGATCGCGCCGTCCAAAGGCCCGTCGTCACCGCGTCGCTTCACCTCGGCGGTGAGGCTGCGAAGGAGGTCGTTGTTGAGGAGCACACCCAGCGCCGAAGCGCGATCGCCGATCGCGTGGCGATGCGTGAGACGGTGGCCCGCGAGGATGCTGCGTTCTCTTCCGAAGTGCGCTGGATCGAGGACTTCGTATGCGCCGGGATCGGCGAGGACCGCCTTGGTGTGCATGCCGGCCTTGTGGTGAAACGCGGTTGGAGCAGTCACCGCCGCGTTGAATGGCACGGCGATCCCGAGGATTGCCGCGAGCATCGCGTCAAGCTCGGGGAGCATCTCGAGCCTGTAGTGGTCGACGAGCTCCGGTTGCAGCGTGTGCAGGCGGTCCATCATCGAGGACAGCGGAACGATGCCGTTGCGCTCGCCGACGCCAAGAATGGTCGTGTCGATGTGGGTCGCGCCGGCCTCGAGCGCGGCGAGTGCGTTCGCGACTGCGCACCCGGTGTCGTCGTGAGCGTGGAACTCGATGTCACATCCCACGTTGCGCCGGACCAGCGACACGAGGTCGTAGACCTGCGACGGCGTTGCCACACCGACGGTGTCGGCGAGGCCGACTCGATCAGTCCCTGCTCGGTCGATCGCGCGATAGATGCGCACCAGATCGTCAGGGTCGGATCGGAACGAGTCCTCGGTGCTGAAGCGTGCCTCCAGCCCGGCTGCCCGAATCTCCCCAACCACCGCAGTCCCGTTCTCGATGATCTCGTCGATGCTCATACCATGCGAAACCGGCCGCAGGCGTGACGACGTGGAGATGAGCGCGTCGACGCCGTCAACGCCGGTATCGATGGCGCGCCGGGCATCATCGAGGCTGCAGCGCACGTGCGTCAGCAGCCGGCGGTGGCGCTCCGTCTGCGCAAGCCGGCGCAGATCCGCTTCCGATTGTGGTGAAGCCACGGGGGACGTGAGCTCCATGTAGTCGACGCCAAAGCGATCGAGTGCGCTCGCGATCGCGGGCTTCTCGTCGATCGTGAAGTGGGCGAACGCGAACTGTTCGCCTTCACGAAGCGTGCTGTCGATGATGTGAAACGAGGTGATGCTCATGACTTCCATTTGTGTTGGTGGGTAAACAAAAAAGAGCCCCTTCGAGGAAGGGGCTCTTTGCGGAGTCTGATCCGGTGCTACGTGGTCGCCGTCACCTCATCCGTGCGCGTAGAGACCCACTCCTCGGGGGCGAGACGGCTTTTTTAGCGAGGCGCACGGATGTCTGCATGACCGGTGGAGCGCAACAGCGCCCGGTCCTTGGCGTCAACCTCCTATCCTTCTGATGCCATGTCGAGGTACCTCCGCGCATCACTCGGCGCCGATTTTGGTTACACGCCAGGTGAGCAGCCGCAGGATGCCGGCGGCTGGTTGAAGTTGAACAGCAACGAGTCGCCGCTGCCCGCGTCGCCACGAGTCGCCGACGCAGTTGCAGGCGCTGCAGCCGGCCTCGCGCGCTATCCAAGCCCGCGCGCGGAGCCCTTGCGAAGCGCGTTGGCTCGCTACCACGGCGTGGAGCCGGAGCAGGTTTTCGTCGCCAACGGCGCCGACCAGGTGCTGGACGTCTGCTACCGGGCGTTCGCTTCACCAGGCGACACCGTGGTGCGAACCGAGCCGGGATATTCGCTGCTCCCGGTGCTCGCGAGAATTTTCTCCGTCCACGACGTCGGCGTGGCGGTCCTGGCCGGCGGGGGACTTCCGCGAGATTTCGCGGAGCACCCGGGTGTCCTTCGCATCGTGGTCAACCCCAACTCGCCGACCGGGCATTGGATCGAGTCCGACGCCTTGGAAGCGGCGATCAGCGCCGCAACCGGAGTCGTCGCCATCGATGAGGCCTACTGCGACTTCGCGCCGGCATCGTGCGTTCCGCTGCTCGCGGCACACCCGAACTGGTTGGTGATCCGCACGCTCTCGAAGTCCCACGCGCTTGCCGGCCTTCGGGTTGGATACGCGCTCGGCAGCCGGGACCTCATCGCTGATCTGAACGCGGTGGGCGACTCGTACGCGGTCGATCGCTGTGCCATCGCGGGCGCCATCGCAGCCCTCGCCGATACCAAGCATCACCGTCGAATTGTCGACACCGTCGTGCGCGAGCGCGCGCGCCTGACCGCGCATCTTCGAGCGCTCGACTGGGCGGTGGAGGAGTCGCACGCGAACTTCGTGCTCGCGGTGCCGCCGTCCGGGACGGCCGCCACAGCGGTGGCTGCGCGCCTTCGTGAGGATCGGATTCTGGTACGGCACTTCCCGCTCCCGGGGCTCGACTCGGCGCTGCGGATCACCATCGCGGACACGCCGTCGACCGACCGCCTCCTGTCGGCCCTGTCGGCGATGAGCGGCTCAGACTAGCCAATTTCCGATTCCTCGCGGGCGTCGAATCGCATGCGAGCGGATCGGGAATTTCGAGCGGGCACGTAGACTCCGTGCATGAGAGGCCCTGACGCGCTCCCACCCCAAGCGATCAACCATGGGCGTGCTGACGGTTTTGTGGATCATCTGGTTGGGCCTGCGGCGAGCAGGCGACGCCTGACAGACGCGTTCATCGAGACCTTCGAGTCGTGGGGATTCGGCTTCATGGTCACGCCGCTGATCGAGCCGCTGGACACCATCGCGGCCGGGGTCGGTGGGGCACAGCAGTCGGCGCTCTTCCGCTTCATGGACTCCGACGGCGAGCTTCTCGCATTGGTCGGCGAGCGCACGGTGAGTGTCGCCCGCGTCGTTGCCACGCAACTCCGCGAAGGTCCGTTCCCTCTCCGCCTTTGTTATGCCGGACCGGTGCTGCGCAACCAGCCCCTCAATGCCGGACGCCGTCGTGAGAGCTTGCAGGCGGGGTGCGAACTCCTGGGCGCGACGGGACTTGCGGCAGACGCCGAATGCATCGCGCTCGCGGCGGCCGCGCTCGAGCGTGGCGGCGTGGAGCACATCCAGGTCGACGTCGGTCATGCCGACTTCATTCCCGGCCTCCTCGACTCAGCGGGCCTTGAAGGCGGCGCGCGAGACGAGGTGCTGGCGGCGCTGGCGCGGCGTGACCTGGTGGCTGTGGAGTCCGCGCTCGCCAATACAGAGATGGCGGATGCCGAGCGACGCCTGTTGCTTGCGTTTCCAACCCTGCGCGGGGGCCGCGAGATACTCGACACCGCGGCGAGTGGCCTTCGTGGCGAACGGCCACAGCGAGCCCTGCGCGAGCTCGCGGAACTCTGGGACCTCATCGACGCGCATGCGATCACCGATCGAGTTCAGCTTGACCTCGGCGCGGTTCGTGACTGGGATTACTACACGGGCCCAACCTTCGAGGTGTTCAGCGCCGACTCCGGTTTCGCGCTCGGCTCGGGCGGGCGCTATGACACCCTCCTGTCCCGGTTCGGGTCCCCGCTGCCGGCCACAGGCTTCGTCCTGCACGTGGATCGCTGCCATGACAGCATGGTTCGGACCGGAGCCATACACGGCTCACCGCCCGTGCTGAGGATCAGCTGGGATGAGCACGGCTATACGGAAGCGCTCGCGCTGGCACGGGCTGCACGCGAACGCAGTCTCGTGTGCGCATGCGATCTCCTTGAGGGCGGTGATGGGGATGTCCACGTCAGTGCCTCCGGGCGGCTCTCCGCGCCGCAGGGAGGCACCGAATACCCCACGCTCGACTCCGCCGTGAGCGCACTGGCGTCGCATCAGCAATGAAGGGACTGCGGATTGCCTTGCCCGGTGGCACGTTGCTCGAGGGAGCGTGCGACCTGCTGCGGTCAGCAGGTGTCGCGCGTCTTGATCCGGCACGGTTCGAGCGCGAATTGAGCGTTCATCACGACGACGACATCTATGTGAAAGTCCGGCCGACTGATGTGCCTGTGTATGTCGAGATGGGAGCGTGCGAGTGCGGGATCGTGGGCAAGGATGTGCTCTGGGAGAGCGATCGGGAGTGTTATGAGCTTGCCGATCTCGGGTTCGGTCACTGCCGGTTGGTGCTCGCAGCCCCACGGGATTCTGCGATCGCTCGGGGACAGTGGCCGCAGTCGTTGCGGGTGGCGACGAAATATCCGGCGTCGGCCCGTCGCTTCTTCGCGGCACGCTCGATGAACGTCGTCGTGATCCAGCTGCACGGATCGGTCGAACTGGCGCCGCAGACTGGGCTTGCGGATTGTGTGCTCGACATCACCGCGACTGGAAGGACCATGGCCGCCAACGACCTGGTCGAGGTTGCGGTGGCAGGCGCGTCGACAGCGCGGTTGATCGCCAACCACGCTGCCTTGAAAACTCGCAACGACGCCGTGGGCGGACTCGCGACGGCCTTACGACGCGCCGCCGCGGTGCGCATGGCTGAAGGAGCAGCGTGATGGTGACTCTCAATCGCCTGGACGCCGGTCAGTTCCGTGCGCTCATCGTCGATCGCCAGCGCGAGGGCTTCACCACGCCGGAGCTCGACGGCGAGAGCTTGCGGCGCCTCTCCGCCATCTTCCACCGCGAGATCAGCCTGCACGACGCGGTGCGCGAGATCATCGCCGACGTCCGCGCGGGTGGAGACGCCGCACTTCGCGAATGGACATTCCGGATCGACGGCGTCGATGTCGAGGTGGCTCGCGCAGCGCCGGATGAGTTGCGCGATGCGTGGGACGGCCTGGAACCGCAGGTGCGGGACGCATTGACCGCTGCGGCGCAACGCATCCGCGAGTTTCACGCGCCCCAACGTGACGTGCTCGATCGCGGTAGCGGTGGTGCATGGCTCCATCCGGTGCCGTTGGGTCGCGCCGGCTGCTATGTGCCCGGTGGCCGCGCGGCATACCCGAGCACCGTGCTCATGTCGGTCATCCCCGCGCAGGTGGCGGGGGTTGAGCGGATCGTCGTGGCGAGCCCTCCGGCACCGTCGGGTCGTGTGCATCCGTTGATCGCCGGCGCCGCGCATCTGCTGGGGGTTTCCGAGGTCATCGCCGCCGGTGGCGCGCAAGCGATCGCCGCGCTCGCATATGGGACGGAGCGCATCGAGCGGGTGGACAAGGTGGTTGGCCCCGGGAACGCCTTCGTCACGCTTGCCAAACACGAAGTGTTCGGTGCCGTCGGGATTGACCAGCTCGCGGGACCGAGCGAGATTCTCGTGATTGCGTCGGCCGGGGCCGACCCCGAGATGGTCGCCGCCGATCTCATCTCGCAACTCGAGCACGATCCGCTGGCATGGGCCGTGTGCCTGACCACCGACGCAACCCTGGCGACTTCGATCGCCGCGTGCTTTGCAACCGTTGCCGGCGAGGCTGCCCGCAGTGAGATCATCGGCCTCGCCGCAGGCCGCCACGCCGCGGTCGTGCACTGTGCTTCGCTCGACGAAGCGGTCTTGCTGGCCGCAGCCTTTGCCCCTGAGCACCTCTCACTGCAGGGAGCCGCCGCAGAACGACTGCGCGACCAGGTGCGCAACGCAGGTGCGGTGTTCGTGGGCGCGATGTCGCCGGTGAGCATCGGCGACTACGTCGCCGGGCCCAACCACACCTTGCCGACTCAAGGGGCGGCGCGCTATCGGGGTCCGCTCGCCGTCATGGATTTCGTGCGGTGGCCGAGCGTGGTGCAGTTCTCCGAGGCCGAGTTCTCGGCCGTTGCCCCAGTCGCGATGCAGCTCGCGGACGCGGAAGGGTTGCCCGCACACAGGGCGGCGATCGAGGCGCGCATGCGCGTTCGACAGACCCCATGACCACAGGCCTGCGCGAAGGCGCCGCACACCGGGACACGCGCGAGACGCGGATTGACGCGCGCGTGCTGATCGACGGCACCGGTCTCGCGACCATCACGTTGCCGCTCCCGTTCTTCCGGCACATGATGGAAGCGTTCACGAAGTACAGCGGGATGAACGTCACCCTCGACGGCGCCGGTGACATCGACGTGGATGCCCACCACCTGGTCGAGGATGTCGGGCTCGTGCTCGGGGCCGCCGTGAGCGATGCCCTTGGTGACCGCGACGGCATTCGCCGGTTTGGCGAGGCGCACGCACCGCTCGACGAGTCCCTGGTGCGGTGCGTCGTGGACTACGGTCGACGTCCGCACGTCGTCTACGCGATGGAGTTGCTGCGCGGTCGCATCAACGAGTTCGACGTCGAGATTCTGTCCGAGTTCGTGAAGGGATATGCCCAAGCGGCCGGTGCGACCATCCACATGGATGCCATTCGTGGCGAGAACCCGCACCACATCGCAGAAGCGGCGTTCAAAGCGCTCGGCCTGGCCACTCGCGACGCGTTTCAAGTCATCGGCGGTGGCGTGCCGTCGACCAAGGGAACATTGTGAGCCCGGTGGTCGGTGTCTGTGACTATGGAGTCGGCAACCTGCGGAGCGTCGAGCGGGCACTGCGCATAGCAGGTGGCGATCCGCTCATCAGCAACGATCCGACCGTCATCGCGGGTTGCGATGGTGTCGTCCTTCCGGGTGTCGGCGCCTTCGCAGTTGCCGCTCTGGCGCTTCGCGAAACCGGACTCGGCGAATCGGTCCGCCATCTGGCGCAGGCCGGCCGGCCGGTGCTCGGCATCTGTCTCGGTCATCAGCTGCTTTTCGAGAGGAGTGCCGAGGGGGAGGGCGGCGAAGGATTGGCGTTGCTGCCCGGTACGGTTGCGCAGATCAATCCCGGCGATGGACTCAAGGTGCCCCACATGGGGTGGAACACCATCGACGTGGCTCGGGAATCGATGCTGCTCGACGGAGTCGTGTCGGGGTCGTACATGTACTTCGTGCACTCCTACGCCGCTGTTGCCGAGGACCATGACGTCGTCGCGAACACGGAATACGGCACCCGCATCGTGGGGGCGGTGGAGCGCGACAACGTGATGGGCACGCAGTTTCACCCTGAGAAGAGCGGTGCCGCCGGGTTGCGCGTCTACGCGAACTTCGTTGCGCGCTGCGCAGTCCCGGTCCTGCCGCATCCCGTGGGCTGAAGGGTGGTCATCATTCCCGCGATCGACGTGCAGGGTGGCCGGTGCGTGCGACTGCGCCTGGGTGAGCATGCGAATGCAACCGTCTACGCTGATGATCCTGCCGTCGCCGCGCGGACCTTCATCACCGCAGGAGCGACGCGCGTGCATGTCGTCGACCTCGATGCCGCACGCGGCGCCCCGGTTCGCGCGAGCGCGGACGCCGTCGACCGGATCGTGACCGTCTGCGTCGACCATAGCTGCGCGGTGCAGATCGGCGGCGGCGTCCGCGACGTTTCGACTGCTGCGCACTGGATCGATGCGGGAGCGTCGTTTGTGATCCTGGGGAGCGTTGCGGCGCTGAAGCCGGACGTCGCCGTCAAGATTTGCGATGCCACCGAGGGACGCGTCCTCCTCGGGCTTGACGTTCGCGCTGGAGTCGCTCGCGTGCAAGGGTGGACGGAGGACGGCCTGCCGTTGACGGAGTTGCTGCGCCGGTGGCGAACCTGGCGGAGCGCGGGTCTGGTGTATACGGACACCACCAGGGACGGTGTCCTCACCGGACCGAATCTCGATGGCCTCCAGCAATGCATCGACCTCTTCGCCGGACCGGTGATCCTGTCCGGCGGGATCAGCAGCGTCGACGACATCGCGGCGTGCGCGGCTGCCGGTGCCGCAGGGGTCATCGTGGGCAAGGCGTTGTACGAGGGCCACGTCGACCTGCCGGCGGCGCTCCGCGTGGCGGGGAACGCCGCCTGATGACTCTGGCGAAGCGCGTGATCCCCTGCCTTGACGTCACCGCCGGTCGTGTGGTGAAGGGTGTCGCGTTCGTCGACCTCCAGGATGCGGGCGATCCCGCCGAACTTGCCACGCGGTACGACCGCGATCAGGCGGACGAGCTGGTCTTCCTCGACATCACCGCGTCGAGCGACGGGCGCGCGATCCTCCTTGACGCGGTGCGGCGAACCGCGGATCGTGTCTTTATCCCGCTCACCGTCGGTGGCGGTGTGCGCACGATCGATGACATTGACGTGCTCCTGCGCTCTGGCGCTGACAAGGTGTCGCTCAACACAGCCGCACTCGAGGATCCTTCACTGATCGAGCGGGCCGCAAATCGATTCGGCTGCCAGTGCGTGGTCGTCGCCATCGACGCGAAAAGTGCGGGCGACCAGTACGCCGTGTTTTCGCATGGGGGCCGGGTCGATGTGCAGCGGCGCGCGGTCGACTGGGCACGCGAGGCCGCCGATCGAGGCGCCGGGGAGATTCTGCTGACCTCCATGGATCGCGATGGCACCCTGAGCGGCTACGACCTGGAACTGACCGCATCCGTCGCCGGCGCGGTCGATGTCCCGGTCATCGCGAGCGGCGGGGCGGGGACGCCCGAGCACCTGCGACGCGTGCTCGTCGACGGCGGAGCCGACGCGGTGCTGGCCGCGTCGATCTTCCACTTCGACCGCTATCCGGTTCCCGAGACAAAGCGATACCTTCGCGAACACGGCGTGGAGGTGCGGTGATGAGCGAAACGACTGAGCCCCGCTTCGGGAGCGAGGGGCTTGTCACCGCCGTCGTTCAGGATGCCGACACTGGCGACGTGCTGATGGTGGCGCACATGAATCGCGCCGCCTGGGAAGCAACGCTCAGAACGCGACGCGTCACGTTCTTCAGTCGCTCTCGGCAACAACTCTGGGAGAAGGGTGAGACGAGCGGAAACACCATGCACCTGCGAGCTGTTCGCATCGACTGCGACGGTGACGCGGTGTTGCTCCGAGTGCATCCCGACGGCCCGGCGTGCCACACCGGCGAACGATCGTGCTTCTTCACGGACATCGAGATCCCCTGATCCGGCGAGTTCGCGAATACAAAAGTTGACTAGCAGAGTGGGGATTCCGTAGGATGGGCGCGCAGATGACCAGCGCGACCCGTCCCACGCTCACCCGCCGGCTGTGGCTGGATTGGGGACGAATCCGCTCGGGCATCGCTCGCTGTAGCGGCTAGTACTTCGCGTTGAGGCACTTCGGTGCCTCGCCGATGCGTCGCGGTCCGCGTGCCGCGCAGACAGTGCCAACTCATCGCACACGTCCTGACGCGTGCGACATCACAGGTCGAGGACCAACACATATGCCCGGTATCAACCAAGGCGTGCGCGCGGTCGCGCGCCGCACGGCGGTCTGATCATGTGCGACACGTGCGGTTGCACTGTCGACGTCGAGCAGATGTCAGGTGCCGAGCAGGTCAAAGCGCGGAGCGATCGTCTGCGCGGATCGATCAGCGATGAGCTGCTCGAGGACACGCCCGTCTTCAGTGACGACGCCGGGGTGATTCTCAAGTTTCACGGCGTCTATCAGCAGGATGACCGCGACCTGCGCAAGGAAGCGCGGAAACTCGGCCGCGACAAGCACCACATGATGATGATTCGCACCCGGATCCCCGGCGGCATCGTGAACGCGGAGGCGTACCTCGCGCACGACCGCATCGCCGGGGAGTGGGGCAACAACACGCTGAGGATCACCACGCGACAGGATTTCCAGGTGCACGGTGTGCTCAAGGGCGATCTGAAGCGTGCCATCCGCGCAATCAACGACGGGCTCCTGACCACGCTCGGTGGTTGCGGCGACCAGGAGCGCAACATCATGTCCTGCCCCGCCCCGTGGAACGATGCGTTGCACGCGGAGATCAATCGCACGCTTGCGGCACTGGTCACCGGTCTCACGCCGACGACACGCGCGTACAACGAGATCTGGCTCGACGGCGAGCTGGCAGCGTCCAACCAAAGCGATCCGCCAGACACCCTCTACGGCGAACGCTATCTGCCACGCAAGTTCAAGACCGCCATCGCCATCGCCGGGGACAACTGTGTCGACATCTACGCGAACGACCTCGGACTCGTGGCTCATGCCACGGAGGACGCTGGTCTCGCCGGCTTCGATCTCCTGGTGGGCGGGGGTCTCGGCAGGACTGCCAACAAGCCGAACACCTGGCCCGCAGTGGCGAAGCCCCTCGGCTATGTGCAGCCGGAGCATGTGGTCGATGCCGCTCGCGCAGTCGTGGCGGTACATCGCGACCACGGTGACCGCACTGATCGACGGCACGCGCGACTCAAATATCTCATCCACGATCGCGGCATCGACTGGTTCCGTGATGAGGTCGCGTCGCGCGTGTCGTTCGACCTCGAACCCTCGCGTCTCTTGCACTGGGCCCCGGTGGAAGATCACCTCGGCTGGCACGAGCAGGGCGACGGTGCGCACACGTACGGATTGTTCGTGGAGAACGGGCGAATCCACGACACCGAGTCGATGCAGTTGCGCTCGGCGCTCCGCGACGTGGCGCAGACACTGCGCGTGCCCCTGCGTCTGACACCGCAGCAGAATGTCCTCTTCACCAACCTTGACGATCGGGGCCGGACGATGCTGATTAAGATCCTGGATCACTGGGGAGTCGGCCGCTCCGAGACCGTCCCGAGCGCCATCCGGCACTCGATGGCGTGCCCCGCGTATCCGACCTGCGGGCTCGCGGTCGCCGAATCGGAGCGGGCGCTACCGACCTTGATTCGCGAGATCGCCCTCATCCAGCGCGACGCCGGCGTCGAGAACCAGAACATCAGCTACCGGATGGCAGGATGTCCCAACGGCTGTTCGCGCCCGTATCTCGGCGATGTTGGATTTGTCGGCACCACACTCGGGAAGTACGACGTGTTCCTTGGCGGCGACACCGAGGGCACGCGTCTCAACGAGCTGTATATGCACAACGTGAAGCTCGAGGACATCCCGGATCTGCTCCGAGGTCCGCTCGACGAGTACTCGCGCACCATGCGCCCCGGCGAGGGGTTTGGGGATTGGTGCAGGCGTCAGGGCGTCGGTGAGCTTGCCGAGCGTCACGCATTGGTGGAGGTGACGGCGTGAATGCGACCGACCTGCAGAACGCGACCGCCGAGGACATCCTGTCCTGGACATACCGGCGCTTTGGTCGCGTCGCGCTGGTCGCGAGCTTTCAGGCGGAATCGATGGTGCTCATCGACATCGCGTGCAAACTCGTACCGCGTCCGGAGGTGCTCACCCTGGACACCGGGCGTTTGCACGAGGAGACGCATCAATACATCGAATATGTGCGCGAGCAGTTTCCGATCCGGCTGCGCATTCTCGCGCCGGATGCCAGCGAACTCGAGGCGATGACATCGGTACACGGCGACATGCCGTTCCTCAAGTCGGTCCCGCTGCGGAACCAGTGCTGCGCTGTGCGCAAGGTGAACCCACTCGCGGGTGCCCTGCGCGACTACGACGCGTGGATCACCGGGCTTCGGCGCGATCAGACGCCGACCCGCGCCCTGACGCCGGTGGTCGCGAGTGACGTCGGTCACGACGGCATGATCAAGGTGGTTCCGCTTGCAAGCTGGAGTCGCGAGCAGGTCTGGGACTACCTCCGGACGCATGGGATCCGGCAACACCCACTCTATGACCGCGGCTTCACGTCGATCGGTTGCGAGCCCTGCACGCGCGCAACGCTCCCCGGTGAACAGGAGCGTGCCGGCCGTTGGTGGTGGGAGAGCGATACCCACAAGGAATGCCTGCTGCATCCCCCGATCGAGGGCGTTCCGGCCGCGGAACCCGTTCCGGTCTCCGTGTGACAGGGAGCGGTGTGACCACGTCGGCCTACTACCCGGTCGTCCTCGACCTGCACGAGCGACGCTGCGTCGTGTTCGGGGATACCGCCCTCGCTGACGAGAAGGCTGCGGGGCTGCGGACGGCGGGCGCGGCGGTCGACCATCTGCGGCGCGCGTTCCAGTCCGGTGATCTCGCCGGCGCCTACCTGGCGGTTGACGCCAGCGGCGATCCCGATGGACAGCGCGCGGCGCGCGCGGAGGCGGACCGCGAACACGTGCTCCTCAATGTTGCCGACGTCACCCATCAATGCGACTGGATTGCTCCGGCGCTCGTGAAACGCGGGTCACTGCAGGTGGCGATTTCGACATCCGGACAGAGCCCGTATCTGGCGAGAGCGCTGCGGGAACGCATCGAAGTGATGCTCGGCGAGGAGTGGGAACCGTTCACCGAGTTGATGGGGCGCACGCGACGCAGGCTCCGGCGCGCAGGGGTTTCGAGTGCTCGGCAGCAACGCGCGTACCAGCGGCTGCTTCGATCCGAGGCCACGAGGATGCTTCGTGACGGCAATCCGGACGGGGCATCGGCGCTCGCCCTGGTCATCGAGCAGAGCGCGGTTGCCCCCGAGGGGTGGGCGCCGATGGGGGAGGTGGTCCTGGCCGGCGCCGGGCCGGGCGACCCCGAGTTGATCACCATGGCCGCGCGTGCGGTGCTCGCCGACGCTGACGTCGTGTTGCACGACGCGCTGATCGACGCGCGCGTACTCGATCTCTGCGGCCCGCGAACGCGATTGGTCGATGTCGGCAAGCGAGCAGGGCGGCCCTCGATCACACAAGCGGAGATCAACGACCTGATGATCGAGGCGGCCATCGCAGGGGATCTCGTCGTCCGGCTCAAGGGCGGCGATCCGTTTCTCTTCGGCCGGGGCGGCGAGGAGGTCGATGCGCTCCAGCAAGCGGGGATCCCGGTGCGGGTGATTCCCGGAGTCAGCGCGGCGCTCGCAGCTCCTGCGGCAGCGGGTATCCCGGTGACGCATCGCGATGTCGCCGCGTCAGTCGCCTTCGTGACCGGTCATCGAGCGGGCGACCACCCCTGCGAACTCGCTGACATTGCTCGCAGTGTCGACACGCTGGTGGTGCTGATGCCCGCGCAACTCGACGCCATCTGCCGCAGCCTGGCCGCTGCGCTTGGTGCAGACCGCCCGGCGGCCATCGTGTCGCATGCCACGAGTGCCGATCAGCACGTGGTGCGCGCGCCGATCGGCAGCATCGCCACCGCCGCGCGCGCGGCGCAGCTTGCATCGCCGTCGACGCTGGTCGTGGGGCACGTCGTGAATGTGCTTGCGATGACAGCCCTCGTCAGCCGGGTGCTCCCTTAGGGGCTCGATCCCACCAGGGCAACAACCTCATCCGCGGTGAGGCTGCGCTGCTCGACGAGTGCGCTCGCCACGAGTTCGATTTCGCTCCACGACGCGCGCAGCAGCTGATCCGCCTGCCCTGCGGCATCGGTGACGAGACGCGGAGTGTCTTCAGGATCATCCGACAGGTAGTCCAACAAGTCCGTGGCGCACTGAATGTCGATCTCGGCACTCTTGTCGTCGGCAGTGCCCGCGCCAATTGTTGCCGCCGCAGCGCCGGCGAGATGCACCACGGCCCAGTCCCCAAAGATGTCGACTGTTTCTTCTCGGAGCCAGGCTTCCTGCCCGTGGCCCGGGGGGAGTGCCGGCGTACCGCAGCACGTCTCGACTGGTTCGGCGTCGATGCTCACGCGCTCGAGTGCCCGGCCGAGTCGAGCGGCAGCGACCGCATGTCCGGCCTCGTGATAGGCGGCGGCAGCCTCAGGATGCCGGGCGCCGACGGTCGTGCGGTCGGAGCCGAACGCATCGGTGATCGCAGGGATGAGGGCACGCGGGAATGCAACGACGGTCAGGCCGACGTCCTGTGTCACTGCCCAGCCGGGCGGTTGCTCGCCGCCAGTCGCCATGCGCACGAACGCTCGCGCGATCGCATGGGTTCGGAAGCCGATCCGCGCGGGAGCTATGGTGCCCTCAGCATCCGGTCCGCCCTCGTCGCTGATCACGGTCTCGAAACCATGTCGCCAGAGTTGCAGGACCAGATCCGCAATGCCCTCGTCGAGGAGCGCCGCTTCTGGTGCGTGACCCTGCGACGGTGGAGGCACCACCACGGTCTGTCGGTCGAGATATGTCATTCGGACTTCCAGTATTTTCGAGAGGACCCTGCAGGCGCCCGAACTCGCGAGCGGGAAGCAGCCCGGGAAGGGGGCAACAGGGCCGCTTCCCAAGCAGGAGGTTCAGCCGTCCTTTCACCTTACGCGCGCGTACCGAATTCGCGGCCTCAGGGAGCCGCGCGCAATTCAGATCAGAGCTGCTCGTCGACCCATCGGTAGCGGGGGTCGAGGTAGGGGCGCAGCTCGCGGCCCTCGCCGGCCATGATCCAGAGGTAGTACAGACGGTGACCCGGCATCGCCGCAACGGGATGGAAGCCTGAAGGGATCGTT
The DNA here is from genome assembly GCA_041691155.1 of Candidatus Dormiibacterota bacterium. Taxonomy (GTDB): domain Bacteria; phylum Chloroflexota; class Dormibacteria; order Aeolococcales; family Aeolococcaceae; genus Palsa-851. The sequence continues at coordinate 15,678 of JBEPVD010000018.1, forward strand.
GCGATATCGCCGTCGTGCACGATCCGCGCGTCCTCCGCGCCGGTGTCGGTGTCGTACTGGAGTTGCACGCCGAATCCGTTGCTCGGGTCCACGCGGTACAGATACACCTCCTCGAGCCGCACCTCATCGTCAGACTCTCGATCGTGCCGGTGCGGCGGGAAGGACGACCACGTGCCGAGCGCCGAATGAATGGTCTCGCCGACCAGCAGTCGTGACGCAGCGTCCTTGGGGCCGAGAATCGTCCGGACGGTGCGCTCCCACAGGTCGCGACCAGCGGTCACGGCGCCCTGCGAGGCCGAGGGGATGATGCGAGCATCGCCAGGGCTGCGCTGGCCTGCGCCGGCACCTGCGATCGCAGCCACGAAGTTTCCCTCCGCACTCTCGTCACCAACCAACGACGCGGTCGCGTCCGGCGGGAGGTACACAGCATCGGCAGCACGCGTGAAGACGCTCGCGCGACCTCCCGCGATGCCGAGGTCGCGTCCATCGACGACGACCTTGACCTGTCCTCGGAACATGACCACGAGACGCTCGCGGCCGTGTTCGAGCTGCACGGCATCACCGCCCGATCCCGTGGCCATATCGAGAGAGATGTGCTTCGTCTCATCGCCTGCGCGGAGGAGGCCGGTCAGCTTCGGTCCGCGTCCCGTGGCCGTGCCGTCGTGGATGTCGAACGCGAACCGCGTCACAGCGTCGCGGTGATATCGGGATTGGGAATCAGCGCGTCGCGCGCAAACGAGTCCAGCTCGCCAACCGCCGCCACGAACTGACGCATCGTGCGCAGGGTCGGGCCGAAATGATCGAACTCATCAAGGCTCAAGCCGTCCTCTTCGTACGCGCGCCGAAAGTCGGGGAAGTGCGCGAGCAGCGCGGCGACCGTCCGCGCGTCGACTGGGCGGTCGATGCGTGGCGTCACCTCGATATCACTCGCGTTGATGCGCCGCTGCCAGGCGTACGTCGGCGAGACGACCGCGTCGGCGCCGATGAACTCGCTCCAGTGCATGTGGTTGCGAAACGCCGCGGACAGCATCCGCGCGCGGTAGCCGCGCTCGATGAAGAGTCGATACGCCCTCTTGAACACGGCCACCCCTGCCCACTCGAGATACCCAGGGTCGATGGCGACGCCGTCCCGCTCCAGCCGGACTCTCAGCCAGTCATCAAGGCGGCCGACCATGAGTGTGATCACCGGCCCCATCGACGCAATGTCCTTGCCATCGTGGTCGCGCCGGCGAAGCCCGCGTTCGACAGCTTCGGCCCCGGCGATGCACTGCGCGAGCGTGAAGCTCACGGTGCTGTTGATGCTCACGCCCTGGTAGGTCACCTCCTCAATCGCCTCGATTCCCGCGCGCGTCGCCGGAATCTTGACGATCATGTTCGGCGCGAGCTGATTGAAGCGCAGTGCCTGCTCGACGATCGCCTCGGCATCGCGGAACAGCCGCGGATCCGTCTGAATGGAGAGGCGGCCGTTGCGACCGTGGTGCACAGCGAATGCAGGCTCGAGCAGTTTGGCCGCGCGCACCGACAGCTCCTCGACGAGCCTCCAGGCGATCGCGTCCTCGGTCGCCCTCGGCATCTCGTGTATCAAGCTTTCGAGGCGGGGCTGCCAGGTCACGGGGTCACCCTTGAGCACCGCTGCCGCGATCACGGGATTGCACGTCGCACCCACTGCGCCATGCTCGATGGCGTAGGAGAGTTCGTCGATCGCGGCCGAATCGTTCCAGAGACACGTCGGTGTCGTCTGGGTCATCTGGAGGAGCGGCGAAGTGGCCATGAGACCTATCTGATGCCGGAGTTGGGCGCGGGTCGAACGGTAGATTACTCGCTGATTCCTGGGGTCACCATCCACCCGCCAGATCGAAGCGGTCGATGTCGTGGCGCTCGTCCCCGACGGTGCTCGAACCGTCACCGTGCCCAAGCTCCCCAATCGATCCCAGCTACCATCTCAGTGGTTTGCCGATCCACTCATGACCAGCACAAGTCCAGCACCACTCCGGAGACGCCCCCTGGACGGTGTCCGTGTTCTGGCCGTCGAACAGTACGGGGCGGGGCCATGGGCGACACTCCAGCTCGCCGACCTCGGCGCGGAAGTCATCAAGATCGAGGACCCGGGATCAAGAGGGGACATCGGAAGGTATGTCCCGCCCTTTCAGGAGGGCGAGGATTCTCTGTTCTTCGAGACGTTCAACCGGAACAAGAAGAGCCTGTCACTCGATCTGCGCCATCCGAGTGCGCGGAAGGTGTTGCAGGATCTGGCTCGAGCCGCGGACGTCGTCTTTTCGAACCTGCGTGGTGATCAACCCGAGCGGTTGGGTTTGACGTTCGCGCAGCTCAGTCCGATCAACCCACGGATCGTCTGCTGCTCGCTCAGTGCCTTCGGAATGACCGGCCCGCGGGCTCGCGAGGGCGGCTACGACTACACGATGCAAGGACTCGCCGGGTGGATGAGCCTCACCGGAGGTCCGGGCTCACCGCCAACGAAGAGCGGACTTTCGCTTGTCGACTTTTCGGGCGGTTACGTTGCGGCGATCGCCATCCTCGCCGGGGTGATGGCAGCGCGTAGAGACGGCGTCGGATGCGATTGCGACATCTCGCTGTACGAGACGGCGCTGGCGGAACTTTCATACATCGCGACCTGGGTTGCAACTGCTGGGTACGTCCCGGAGCGAGTTGCGAATTCCGCGCACCCATCCATCGTTCCGTTTCAAAACTTCGCGACGAGTGACGGATGGCTGGTGGTCGCGTGCGCGAAGCCGAAGTTCTGGGCGCTGCTCGTGGACGTGCTCGGACGGCCGGATCTCGCGGCAGATGTTCGTTTTCGGGATATGCCGGCGCGATATGCCGATCGAGAAGCGCTCCTCGGCATCCTGCAGGACGCATTCCTACAGCACCCAACCGACGAGTGGTTACGGCGACTCACCACCGCCGGTGTTCCCTGTGCGCGAGTCAATGATGTCGCGGCCGCACTGGATGACCCGCAGGCCCAGTTCCGCAACGCGATTGTCGCCGTCGAGCATCCGACATTCGGGTCCGTGCGACAGGTGGCATCGCCGCTCCGTGTCGGCGAGCCGGCGCCTGCTCCCACTCGCGCGCCTTCACGTGGGGAGCACACCGAGGAGGTATTGCGTGCCCTGTGTCGCTACAGCAAGCAGCAGATACAAGCGCTCGGCGACGCCGGTGTCTTCGGCCAGGACCCGGCGCCCGAGGCCCATCCCTAGCGTCACGCGCCGGCCACAACTCATCCCGGAAGGCCCAATCCCGAACCCTCCTCGCGGAAGCGACGCGCTGTCGGCGCCGAGCATGTCCCAGAATGCAGCCCCGGGCCCGGGGCGCGGAAGATGTGCACCTTCGTGTTGTCGACGGTGGCAGCGAACTCACCACCCTGTCGAACTGCTCGGTATTAAGGAATAGGAATGGAATCAACCGGACAGCCTGTACTTCGCTGGGGAATCATCGGCACCGGCGGCATCGCCGCCACATTTGCGCGAGATCTGCAATTGGTGAGTGATGCGCGCACGGTCGCCGTCGGCTCGCGCACGCAGGCAAAAGCCGACCGTTTCGGGGACCGCTTCGACGTCCCCGCACGACATGGGTCCTACGAGCAACTCGTCAGTGATCCAGACGTCGATGCCGTGTACGTCGCCACGCCGCACCCCGGCCATCACGCTGCGACCAGGATGGCGCTCGAGGCCGGCAAGCCGGTGCTCTGCGAGAAGGTGTTCACCATCAATCAGGCCGAGGCCGCCGACCTTGTTGCGCTGGCGCGCTCGCGACACCTCTTCCTGATGGAGGCGATGTGGACGCGATTCCTCCCGCACATCGTGAGAGTTCGCGAGCTCATCGACTCCGGCGTGATCGGAGACATCACGACACTCATCGCCGACCATGGCCAGTGGTTTGCGTTCAACCCCGAGCACCGGATCTTTGCGACCGAGCTTGGCGGAGGAGCGTTGCTCGACCTCGGGATCTACCCCGTGTCATTCGCCTCGTATTTGCTGGGTACACCGACGCAGATCGTCGCCACCAGCGATCCGGCCCCCACCGGGGTTGACGGACAGACCTCGATGCTCTTCCGCCACGAGAGCGGTGCCCACGCGGTGCTCACCACGACCTCGCGAGCGTTCACCTCGAATCGCGCCACCATCGTCGGCACCAACGGGCGTATCGAAATCGACGCCACCTGGTATGCCCCGGCAACGTTCACGCTTACGCGCCGGTCCAATGACCGCCCCGAGCAGTACGTCGAGCCGCGAGTCGGTCATGGGCTTCGCCATCAGGCCATCGAGGTGGCCCGGTGCTTGCGTGAAGGTCTGCTCGAGAGCCCGGTGATGCCGCTCGACGAAACCGTATCGATCATGGGGACCGTCGACGAAGTGCGACGCCAGATCGGGCTGCGGTACCCCTCCGAGTCCGGGGCGGCGAGCTAGGTCTTGTTCTCCGCGGTCACTACCGGCCTGGCTCCTCGGGAGCCGTTGGACTGTTTGCGCTGGCTCTGACTCTTGGGGCGTGTGGGAGCGCGAGCACACCCCGACGGCCTCGGCGCCGGGATCAACCCCAACGTCCTACCCGGTGATCGCCTCGCCTTGACGCTGGCCGATCGGCGGAGTAGCGTCGTCTGGCGTATCCGCATTGGCGCGTTCACTGAAGGGGTGGGCATGCAGAACACGCGAATGACTCGGCGCGGGCGACTGGCCGGGCTCGTCGCCGCAGGCCTCGGCGCCGCGACCGCCTTGCTCGGGGCCGGCTCGACAGGTGCTCTCGCCGCGGGTTCGTTGACCACGCTGACCGGGAGCTTCAAGGACGGCGCGACATACCTTATTCAGGTGCCGCCCGCCTGGAACGGCACGCTCGTCCTCTACAGCCACGGGTATGTGGTCCCCGGCAGCCCGAACCCGGCCACCGACGTCGGTGACCCGCTGACCGGCCAGTGGCTGCTGACGAACGGGTATGCGCTTGCCGGATCGTCCTACGCCTCGACCGGGTGGGCGATCGAGGATGCGATTCCCGACCAGCTCGCCACCGTGAACACGTTCACGCGTCTGGTCGGCAAGCCGAGCCAGACGATCGCATGGGGCCATTCGCTCGGCGGCATGATCACCGCCGGACTCGTCCAGGTTGCACCGCTCCGATTCACCGCCGCGCTGCCGATGTGCGCCGTGGACTCGGGCGGTGTCGCCACCTGGAACACGGCGCTCGACGCCGCGTTCGCAGTGCAGCAACTCCTCGATCCCTCGCTGCAGGTGGTCAACATCACCAATCCGAGCGCCAACCTGACCGCAGCTGAGGTGGCTCTTGCGACCGCACAGGCGACGCCGCAGGGCCAGGCTCGGATTGCGCTCGCGAGCGCGCTCGGTGACGTCCCGGGATGGTTCACCACCGGGAGCCCTGAACCGGCCACGACCGACTACACCGCTCAGGAAGCTAACCAGTTCCTCTGGGAGACCCACGTGGATGGGCCGTTCGGTTTTGCGTTCCGCGCAGACCTCGAGGCACGCGCTGGCGGCAACCCCTCCTGGACGACGGGAGTGAACTTCACCAAGCAACTCGCACGGTCGGTCGACAACACAGAGGTCCAGGCGTTGTACGCCGCCGCCGGCTTGAGCCTGACCGCCGATCTCGCGACACTCCAGGGAGCGACGCCAATCAGCGCCAACGCAAGTTCGGTTGCGTACTTGACGCACAACATTGTCTTCAACGGCGGGCTCAGCCGCCCGGTGCTCACGATGCACACGACCGGTGACGGGCTCGTGGTCAACGAAAACGAGCAGGCGTACAAGTCGGCGGTCAACCGGACCGGCGACGAGCACCTCCTCCGTCAGGTCTTCGTCGACCGCGCCGGGCATTGCGCCTTCACGCCGGCTGAGACCATCGCGGCTTTCCAGGCGCTCATCTATCGGGTGGACGCAGGCAGGTGGGGCGATCGGACGCAGACGAGCGAGCTCGAAGCCGCCGCGGCCGCCCTCGGACCTGCGTACAACGTGCTGCCTCCGGCATTCGTGGATTACACCCCGGCGAAGTACCTGCGCCCGTTCGACCTCGGTTAGTACGGCGTCGGAGGCGGGGATCTACCGGTGACTGTAGGTCTCGGCCCTCAGCGCTTCGCGAGACATGTGCGCAAGTTGCGCACGGTTTGCGCAGTGGTTGTGTCCGTTCGGGGCGCGCCTCGCAGCGACTGATCGACGCGCGCCGCGCCTACCGTCAAAACTGGCGATAACAAGCCAGTCTGCAAAAACGCTTGACGTCAGCGCCCCAGCACCGCCATCATGGCGCATTCGGACCCGGCAGCCTGTTGAGTGGAGAACATGGGATTGCCCGATTCAACGTGTCCTGGCGCTCGCGGGCCGGCCGTGGCGTGGTACCGCCGGCAGCGCCCTGTCGTGTCCCAGGCGTCTCACCGACTGAACGACGCCAGCGGGGCGTCGCACTCCCGAATGCTGGTCATGCCGTCCTCATCCAATCGGCCACGCACACAACGAGGTAGGCGCACATGCGAATGAGACTCTGGCTGCTCCTCGGAAGTCTCGTGGTCACCGGTGTGCTGGTCGGGTTCTTCGTGACACGATTCCTGAATCCCGTGCCGCCGACGATCGTCGCGACCTCGACGTCGCAGGTCACGAACGGCAAGCCGGTAGTGAACATCACGCTCACCACGGTGGCGGCCGTCGGGAATGACGGGGAGGGCAAGGGGGAGCATCCCAACTGGGTCGGCTACCTCCCCACCACGTACCTCCATGTGCCGGCGGGGTCGATCGTGCACATGACGATCAACCAACAGGACGGCTCCTCGGGTTTGCGCAATCCCTACTTCGCCCTGGTGCGCGGGACCGTCGGTAACGACATGACCGTCAACGGCAAGGTGATGCAAGCGATCGATCCGGGCAACCCTGGCCCCGGACATACATTCACCATCCCGGACCTCGGAGTCAGTGTGCCGCTCGTGGGTGTCGCCGACGATGCGCCGGCCGGTGCAACCAATGTCGTGACGTTTGACTTCGTGGTTCCCAATCAACCGGGGCTCTACCGCTGGCAGTGCTTTGTTCCATGTGCTGCCGGAACGCTGTACGGCAATGGCGGTCCGATGCAGACCCTCGGCTACATGGCCGGTGAGTTGCAGGTGGGCTGAGCGATGAGGAATAGAGCATCCGCCCTCCGCGCCGTCTTCGTGACGTGGCTCATCCTCGCCATCGCCGGTGACGTCGGGCTCGCGCTGTCCCCAATGCCTCCGGGAGAGGCGTCCACTCTCGCTTCAGACGAGAGCTTCACGATGAAGCTCCTCGCGCTCATGGCATGGCCGGTGTTCTCCGCCGTGCTCGCCGCACTGTTCTGCACGTTTGTCGTGAACCGGATGGCACCACCGACCGCCGAGGTCTCTGCCGCCGAGTTGCGTGGCAACAACCGCATCCAGACGACTTGGATCGCTGTGACGCTCGTCGTCGTTCTCAGCATCGCGGTGTACGGAACGGTCGCGCTCGCGATGGACCAGCCTGGCGGCGGCGTCTCCACGGTTTCGGCAGCCCTGCCCCAGCCGGCAGACGCGAGCCAGCCGCTCGAGGTACAGGTGATCGCGCAGCAGTGGTGGTTCACCTACCGCTATCCGACCTACGGTGGCATCGAGACGGCGCAGCTCGTCCTGCCCGTCGGCCAGAAGATCGAGTTCCACATCACGTCCCTGGACGTCACGCACTCCTTCTGGTTCTACGCCCTTGGTGTGAAGGCCGATGCGGTGCCACTCAACGACAACGTTGTGACCGCGACACCGACGCAGATCGGGACCTACCGGGTCCAGTGCGCTGAGCTGTGCGGGTTGTGGCATGGCAACATGGCGGACAGCACCGCGATGGTGGTGAGCACATCGGACTTCACGGCCTGGGTGCAGCAACAGACCACCGCTGACGCGCCGGTCATGAAATACCTCGAGCCCTACAGTCACACCTACCTCGAACCACCGGCGATCTACGGGGGATGAGGATGTTGGAATCGCACACACACGGAAGGAAGCAGATGTGGACGCTGTAGCCCCAGCACGACCACTGCCGGCGCGCCCGTTGTCCCGACGTCTGTATGAGTGGGGACTTCTCCTCGGCGTCATTGGTTCCATCGTCGGCTTCCTGATCGGCTGGGCCATCGGCAGCGTCGCGATCGCCTACTCATTTGATACGGACAACTCGCTCGGCTCTGATGCGGGGATCCTCCTCGGGTATGCGCTGAGTGCCGTCGGCTTCCTGGCCGGCATGGGCTTTCTGAACTACCCGATCAGCAGGTTGCTCGGCCGGCGGATGCCGACCGCGGAGGAAAAGGCCTATCAGCACGGCGAGGGCGGCGGCCTGGGCCGTTACTTTCGCCTCACCACCGATCACAAGGTCATCGGCATCCAGTACTTGGTGATGATCCTTGCGTTCCTGTTCATCGGCGGGATGGGCGCGATGTTCATCCGCAGCGAGCTGCTCACACCGACTCCGTCGGTGGCGAACGCGCAGTCCTACCTGACCCTGGTCGGACTGCACAGCACGCTGATGATATTCATGGCGTCGGCGGCAATCATCGGGCCGTTCGGGAACTACTTCGTGCCGATCATGATCGGCTCGCGCAACATGGCGTTCCCGCGACTTGAGGCGCTGACGTTCTGGCTGTTGCCGCCCGCTGGGTTGATCCTGCTGTCCACCGTGTTCATCGGCGGGTTCACCACGGGATGGACCGGTTATGCGCCGCTGTCGGACCAGAACGCGATCGGAATGGACTCGTACCTCATCGGGTTCGGTCTCATCGGCATCTCGATCGGGCTCTCCGGTCTCAACATGATCGCGACGATCCTGACCAAGCGCGCGCCGACTCTGCCGTTGTCGCGCATGCCGATCTTCGTGTGGTCGGTGCTGGTCACGTCCTTCCTCGGCCTGCTGGCCGCGCCTGCCCTCATCGGTGCCGTGCTGATGGAGACGCTGGACCGCACCTTCCAGTCGACGTTCTACGTGCCCTCAGGCGGTGGATCCCCCTACCTCTGGGAGAACCTGTTCTGGTTCTTCGGGCACCCCGAGGTCTACATCTTCATCGTTCCGGCATTCGGCATCGTCATGGAGTTGCTGCCCGTCTTCACACGCAGGCCGTTGTGGGGATATCGCGTCGGCATCGGTGGCATGGTCGGAGTCGGCTTGCTGAGTTTCGCTGTGTGGCAGCACCATCTCTTCGTCAGTGGCCTGGCGCCGTCACTACGCCCGTTCTACATGTTCTCCACGGAGTTGATCTCGGTGCCGACCGGCATCATCTTCCTGGTCGCACTCGGCTCAATGTGGCGCGCCAGGGTGCGCTTCTCGACGCCGATGCTGTTCATCGGCGGGTTTCTCTTCAACTTCCTGATCGGTGGATTCACCGGTGTTTTCCTGTCCGACGTACCCAGCGACTTCTCGCTGCACGCCAGTTACTTCGTGCAGGCGCACTTCCACTACACGATCATGGGCGGCGAAGTGTTTGCGCTCATGGCTGCGATTGTCTACTTCCTACCAAAGATGACCGGGCGCTCCATGGACACGAAGTGGCTCAAATACCAGTTCTGGGCTGTGTTCATCACGTTCAACGGGACGTTCATCTCACTGATCGCGGTCGGTATCCTCGGCATGCCACGTCGTGCCATCAGCTATGCCGCGTACCTCCAGCCGTTGAACATCTCGGCGTCGCTTTTCGCCTTCGGGCTGGGAGCGTCAATGGCCTGGTTCCTCGGCATCCTCATCTGGAAGGTCATCATCAAGCCGACGCCCGCGACCGACAATACCTGGCAGTCACTCGGCGTTGAGTGGCAGCTACCGACGCCGGTCCCTGTGTTCAACTACGACGACGTCCCGACGGCGTGGGCGTTGCCATACGACTACGACACCGGGACGCCGGCTGCAGTGGTCGGATCTGCGTCGCCGGCGATGAGTGGGGTATAGACGATGACTGATCTGCCAACCATCGGTCCTGGACACGCCACCGATCCTGCCGAACCGTCGCGAACCCTGACGGTCGGCTCGAGGTTGGTGCTGGGGGCGAACACGACCCTCCAGCTCACCTTCCTGTTCGCATTCCTCTATCTGCGGGCCAACAACTTCGCTGGCGGCTGGAACCCCGGGGGCGTCAGTGGGCCGCCCGAGGTCCTTGCGCTCGTGGCGCTGCTCGCGCCGGTCGTGGCACTGGTGGCGCTCTGGGCCGTATCGAACGCCATGAAGCGAGGCGCAGCGCGGAGTTCGGTCAACGGCCTGCTCTGGCTGGCCTTTGCGTTTGTCGTCCTGACCGGAGCCATTCGCATCTTCCTGATGTACCAGTTCGGTTCGGCGTGGAATCTCCAGAACGGCACGTATATCGACGTGTCGGTCGCGTGGTACGGCGTGATTCTCGCGGAGTTCATCCTCGCGGGCCTCTGGACGATGAGCCTCGTGATGGGCCACGTCCGTGGGGCGTCACCGATCACGACCGCGCAATCGCGCGCACTCGTTGAGCAGTGGTCGTACATCACCGTCGTGGCCTTTGCGGTGTACGCGCTGGTCGAGTTCGTCACCTAGCCGGCCGGTATGTTCTGGTCCCCGCTCCTCGACTGGAGTTTTGAGCCAGTACCAATCGTCGGCACCGCGACGGCTGGGTACCTGTACTGGCGGGGACGGCGGACAGCCGCAAGAGCGCTCGGCCGTGGACCCGGCTGGGACAACGGTGACCTCGCATTCACCCTGGGTCTCGGGGCCTTGCTCCTCGCACTGGTCTCGCCGATCGCGTACTTCGACGTCACGTTGCAGTGGGATCACATGGTGCAGCACGTGTTGCTACTCATCGTGGCACCGCCACTCATCCTGCTCGGCGATCCTTTCCGGACGGCGTGGGCCGGATACCTGGCGGCGCAGGGCAAGCCGCTCGTGATCACCGGCACGCGGCCCGACCGAGTGATGCGCGCGCTTCACTCCGGTCCGCGCGCGGCAACCATCGTCCTGGCTGCGTTCAGCGTCGACCTGCTCGTGTTTCACATCCCAACGATCTACAACCTCACGCTCCGGGTCGACTCGTTCCACGACCTCGAGCACACGCTCTTCCTCGTCACGGGATTGCTGTTCTGGGATCAGGTCATCGGCCCGATCACGGCACCCGCCCGGCTGTCGTTGGTGGGGCGCAGCGCGGTGGTGCTCGGCGGGATGTTTGTGAGCTGGGCGCTCGCCATCTGGATCGGGTACGCCAGTCATCCGCTCTACGCGTACCCGACGCCGACCGGTGGTGGCGGCGGGCTCCTTGCCGACCAGCAGATCGCCGCAGGCGTGATGTGGGTGCCCGGCAGCGTGCCGTTCCTGGTTGCGCTCCTCTATCTCGGAATCAAGTGGTTTGAGATGGACGATCGGCGCGCGACCGATGCCATGGTGGCGCCGCAATGAGCTGGGTCGATCGTGTCGCGGTGATCTGTGTCGTGATGTTCATGGTCGCGGCGTGCGGCGCTGCACGCACATCGCCCCAGGCGACTGCGCTGACGGTCACCGCAACCGGCGGTCCAACCCTGACCGGACAGAACGTGAGCATCAGCGCGTTCAGGGGACATCCGGCGGTGCTGATCTTCTGGGCATCCTGGTGTGGACCCTGCCATGATGAGCAGCCGCAGCTGAACGCCGACGATGCGAAGTGGTCGCCACAGGGTGTCAACTTCCTCGGCGTCGACCTTCGGGACACCACGACGCCGGCGCTCGCGTTTCAGTCCCAATTCAAAGTGCCGTACCCGAGCATCGCCGACACGAACGCAACGCTTGCGGTCAACTACCAAATTCCATCCGCACCGTCGCTGGTGTTTCTCAACAGCAAGGGCGGTGTCGCCGATGTGGTGCTCGGCGGTCTGGGTGTGATGAGCGATGCCGATTTCAACGCCGAGATCACCAAGCTGCTCGGCGCAACAGCCGCACCGAGCGCGTAGGAGCAGGGGATGCAATCGAGCACCGACATCGTCCGGAGCCCCGCTGACGGACTCGGCGGGCTCACCGGTCCCGCAGATCACGGGATCGCGCGCAGCGTGCGCGCGCAGTTGCAGGCCATCGGACGCGATTACCTGAGCCTCGCCAAGCCGCGAATCATCGTGCTGCTGCTCATCACCGAAGTCGCGACCATGTTCATCGCGCAGCGGGGCATTCCGCCGCTGGGGCTGCTCATCTGGGCGTCGCTCGGTGGCGCGCTCGCGTCAGGTGGCTCCGGGGCGATCAACTGCTGGTACGACCGTGACATCGATCGCGTGATGGCCCGCACCTGTAGCCGCCCCGTCCCGTCCGGGCGCATCCTTCCGTGGCAGGCGTTGACCTTCGGGGTCTCACTGATCGTGGCGTCGGTGGTCGTTCTGACGGTCGCGGTGAACCCGCTTGCCGCCGCACTGGCGCTGGGCGGAGGACTCTTCTACGTCTTCATCTACACGATGTTGCTCAAGCGTCGGACGCCACTCAACATCGTCATCGGCGGCGCCGCGGGAGCGTTCCCGCCACTGGTCGCATGGGCCGCAGTGCGCGGCGATGTCGGCTGGCCGGCACTTGCGCTCTTCGTCGTGGTGTTTCTGTGGACCCCACCGCACTTCTGGTCGCTCGCGTTGCTGCTGCGCAAGGACTACAAGAACGCCAACATTCCCATGCTCCCGGGCATCATCGGGACCGCGCGGACGCACCGAAGGATCCTGTCGTACACGGTGATCCTCGTCGCGGCGAGCCTCTTGCCGGGGCTCACGCTCGGCGCCGGGTACACGATCGCGGCAGCAGCGCTCGGCGCCTGCTATCTCGGGCTGGCACTCTGGGCCCGATCGGATGCGTCATCGCGAGCTGCGGCGCTGCTCTTCCACTATTCGCTGGCGTACCTGGCGCTGATCTTCGCCGCCGGCGCGGTTGCGGCAGTCGTGCTTGGCTGACCGGCTTCGGGCTAGTGCGCCAGGACGGTGCCGGTTCCGGTCGCGGTGTAGATCGTCGTCCCGCCACTCGCGTTGCTGATCGTGAACGTGAACGTCTTGTTCGATCCTGGGGGCGCAGTGCCAAGGAGCGTCACGGGGATGACCGCGCTGGTCTTTCCCGCTGGGATCGATGCCGAACCTGACGTGGCGACGTAATCGGTCCCGGCGATCGCGGTGCCGTTGGCGGTCGCGTAGTTGAACGACACCGAGGACGTCAATGGCCCGCCGAGCGTGACGGTGAAGTACATCGGCACGCTCTGACCGGGTGTCGGCACCAGACCGGCGCCGCCCGCATACAGATCGTTCACCGTCGTCTTGCCGTTCTCGAGATCAGGGAGGAGCAACCCTTCACCCACTGAGCGCCCGACCACGCCGACACTCGGATTCATGATATTCATGAACCACCCTTCGCCGTAGGTCTCACCGGCGTTGGCGCCGACGTAGGCAAACTGCCGCAAGAGGATTGTCGCCGACGAAGCATGCGCCGGGATCGTGATCGTCGTGGGTCGGAGAACCTGGATATAGTCCTCCTCGCATCCCTTGTCGCCGCTGCCGCAGAGCGCAATGTACTGAACGGTCACCGCGGTGGACTGCACCGGTGAAATGGTCACCGTGAAATCAGCGGGCGTTCCGGGCTTCACGTCTCCCTCGACAATGGTTGAGTCGCCGATCGAGATGACCGGTGTTGCGGCCGCGAACGCGTACGAGTCACTGTTGGTGATCTGCGGCGACCTGGCGAGGTCTTGCGCGACGATCGCATCGATGCCGATCGACGGCAGCGCCGCGGGCGCGGTGTAGGTGAGGCTGATCTGGCCCGAGGCGTTGGTGTGAAACAGCGTCGGCGTCTTCGTGAGTGCCGCACCGCCGGTGACCTGCGCCGAACCTCCGCCGGTGGCGGGATTGAAGGACAGATAGACGGTGTCGTTCGGGACGCCCTGGTCCGCCGCGTTGTCAACACTCAGCGTGACGGCGACGCTCGCGTGTGCGGAGAGGCTGCCGGGGTTCGCGATGGGCGAGGAGGCGAATCGGAAGTTGGTCGCGTAGAGGTAGTGATCCTGCGCGCTCACCGACGGATTGCTCGCGGCGTTGCCGGCGGTGAAGAGCACGACAGCCTGAGCGGGCGGTTGTGCAGGCGCCGTGTAGGTCAGCGACACCTGGCCGGCGCCGTTGGCGGTGCAGAGCACCGGCGTGTGGCCCAGTTGCGAGATGCCGCCGCACTGCGCTGCCGGAACCGTCGTCGAATCGCCGGACGCCGGCGAGTTGTAGGCCAGATACACGGGACCGCCGGGGTCGGCAACCCCGTTATTTTTCACCTTGAGGACGAAGGTCACCGCCTGACTTGGGCCAAGCGAACCCGCGGGCGCAATCGGCGGCGCGCCGAAGTTGTAGCCAATGCCGGTGGTCTGCGCTGATGCGCTCCCGTCGAGGTCTCCCGGCACAGGGATCCCGGGGTTGTGCGTTGTGGAGCCGAGGCCGATGATGACCGCGAACGAAGGAAGAATCAGCGCGGCGGCGACGGCAAACCGGCCCAGAGTTCGACCAAACCCCTGCTTCAGCACCGCGATCCCCCCAAGCTGACGATTCACAGGCTCCCTGGGCGGCTCACCACGGCAACAAAGGGCGTCGCTCACCTTCCAAGTCCTGACTTATGAGGATGGCACAGATTGGCGACGCGTTGCAAGCGTTCGCTGCCGTCAGCGTTTGGCGATGGAGTCGCGGACGCGGCGCTGCATCCGCCAGGCGCGCTGCGCGATCGGAAAGCCGGGCATGGCGCGCAGACGCGCCATCTGCCGATCGGAGTCCGTGCGCTGCCGTGTTTTCGCCGCCAGCGCCCGCCACGAGAGGCGGACACGCTGCGCAAGCACGTCGGGAGTTGCATCTCCGGCTGCGCGTCGGAGTACAAACCCGAATTCGAAGCCGTCGCTCGCGTCAGCGATGAAGGCCGCGTCGAGGAGTTCCCATCGCATGCGCATCTGGAGAATCGAGTGCTCCAGTACGGGGAGAAACTCGTCCTCGCTCCAGCAGTGGACATGGATCGAGCGCCGGCGATTGAGTTCGAATTGCTCCTGGATGTCCTGCTCGCTCCACGAGGAGTCCCAGACGTCCGTCTTGCGGAGGTAGTCCTCAACATGCTCGTCGCTCGCGATCGTCGCCTGCTCGCGGTGATCTTCGATCAAATGTGCGAGCGGTGTCGGCGAGCGTTTGCGGTCAAACGTGAACCGTCGATCGGGGAGGAAGACAAGCAGCACGCCCCCCGGCTTGAGCACGCGATGCATCTCTCCCAGCTGACGCAGCGGATCCACCAGGTGCTCGAGCAGATGGCTTGCGATGACGAAATCCTGTGTCTCGTCAGCGAACGCAGACAGGGCGTCGACGTCGAGATTGGCGATGACATCCGGTTTCAGGAATCTGGCACCTGCGTCGATATTGGTGAACAGCTTGTGGTTCTCCTCGGGCTCCCAGCGATCCACGTACTGAATCGACACGCCCGGAAACGGCAGCGGCATCGGGTGCGAGCCGGGCCCGAGCTCGATGCCCGAGCCGGTGAGAAACCGCGCCAGCAGAGTCCGGGATGTCGGATCAAGGGCAGCGACTGTTTCCGTCATGACCTTCGCTCAGAGATGAGGGCCGCTCCGCGCCGCGGCCCAGAACGGGCGGCAGGCGAGGTTGACCACGCCGGCGGCGATCCTAGCATCCCGCGCGGACGCGATCGCCACCACGTTGGCACGGCGCGTGCGATCAAATATGTGGTCCGCAGGCCTCAGTATGGGAAGGGTGAGGCACTTGGGCCGTGATGGCCGCCGGGGATCCCGACTCATCCCGTCGCTCGCAGGCGCCTTGCTCCTCGCGGGGGCCATGTGGATGCCGACGAGCATCGGCACGGCGGATGCCGGTGCGAGCAGGGGCAACGCCCGCGACGCGAGAGCTCATCACATACTCGCCGCCCATCTCGGGCGCTCGGCAGCGCCGGTCTGCGGGCCGGTGAAACCTGGGTTCTACCGTTGCCTTGCGTTGGTCGACACCGCGGTCACCGGCGCGCAAGCGCTGGCGAGCGGTGGGTACGGGCCGTCGGATCTGCAGAGCGCGTACAACCTGCCTTCGAGCACCAACGGGACGGGACGGACCGTCGCCGTCGTCGACGCGTATGACGATCCGGCTGCGGCAGCCGACCTGGCGACATACCGAAGCAGGTTCGCGCTTCCTCCGTGCACCACCGCCAATGGCTGTTTCCGCAAGGTGAATCAGGCAGGTGGCTCGTCATACCCCGTCTCCAACGACCAGTGGGCCAAGGAGATCTCGCTCGACCTCGACATGGTCTCCGCGGTGTGCCCGAACTGCCACATCCTGCTGGTGGAGGCAAACACTTCCGGCAGCACCGATCTCGGCGCCGCCGAGAATGAGGCCGCGGCACTCCATGCGAACGCGATCAGCAACAGCTATGGCGGTCCCGAGGTGTCGTTCGAATCGTCGATCGATCATTTCTACAACCACCCGGGGATCGCGATCACTGCGGGGAGCGGCGACAGCGGGTACGGCGTCAACTACCCCGCCGCGTCGCCGTACGTCACGTCAGTTGGCGGGACGTCCTTGCTGCCGGACGGCAGCGCGCGCGGATGGAGTGAGACGGCATGGAGCGGTGCCGGGAGTGGGTGCAGCCGGTACGAATCTCAGCCGTCGTGGGAAACGAGCAATGCGAATCTCAACGCGGTGTGCAAGCGACGCGCGGTCGCCGACGTGTCGGCGGACGCAGACCCCGGAACGCCGGTGGAGATCTACGACACTTTCGACGGGGCGGGTGGGACGCTGCTGGCCGGCGGGACCAGCGCGTCGACGCCGATCATCGCCGCAGTCTTCGCGTTGACCACCAACCCGTCGGCGTTCAACACAGGCTATCTCTACAGCCACGCCGTCGGCCTCAACGACGTCACCAGCGGATCGAACGGCAGCTGCGCCGGCAGTGCACTGTGCACGTCGAAGGTCGGATGGGACGGACCGACGGGGCTCGGAACCCCTGACGGCATCAATGATTTCGGTACGGGCGGCCCACCGATCATCAGCGCGGTCGTCCCCGCCGCGGGGCCGGTCGCCGGCGGCCAGACCGTCACGGTGCAGGGCGACGGGTTTACGACAGGAATGTCCGTAACCATCGGGGGCACAGCAGTGTCGCCGCTGTCGGTGACTGGCGGCTCGTTCCAGTTCGTGACGCCGGCGGGTGCGGCCGGATACGTGCAGGTGCAGGCAACCACCACGCTCGGCGCGAGTCTGCTCACCGCGCAAACCGGATACATCTATACCGGTCTCAGCAACTACGTGCCGCTCACGCCGTACCGGATTCTCGACACCCGCCCCACGTCCTGTGTCCAGTGCGCGGGCGGCGCCCTCGGCACCTCGGTGACGCGCACCGTCCCGATCACCTCATACACCGATCCGACCTCGCACCAGTCGGTGCCGTCTGACGCCGCGGCGGTGGTGATCAACGTCACCGCGGTGAGCGGTACGTCGTCGAGTCTTCTCGCCGTGTACCCAACGGGGACCGGACGGCCGACGGCTTCAAACCTGAACTTCACCAAGGGTACGGTCGTGCCCAACCTGGTGACGGCCACGCTGGGTCAGAGCGGCGATGTGACCATCTACAACGCTTCCGGCGCGGTCAACGTGCTCGCGGACGTGGAAGGATATTTCGAGCCGGACCTGGCCAGCGACGTGACCGGCCAGTTCCACGCGATCGCCCCGGTGCGCGTGTGTGACACTCGGTCAACGTCACCGACCCCGGCATGCGCGGCGCACGGCGCGGTGGTCGGTGGGAATCCGCTCATCGTCAATGTGACCGGTGCTGCCGGCATCCCCGGCAACGGCAACGCAGGCGCCGCGGTCCTCAACATCACCGGCGTCGCGGGCACGGCGTTGACGTACCTCAGCGTGTTCCCCACCACGTCCACTGGCGGGTGCGCGTACACCGGAACGCATGCACCGCCCTTCTCGACGCTGAATCTCAACCCCGGTCAAGTCGAGGCGAACCGAGTCATGGTGGGGCTCGGGCCGGCCACGACGGGCGGCCCGGACACATCGGTCTGCGTCTATGACGCTGCGGGAACCATCAACGTCATCCTCGATGCCAATGGCTGGTTCGGCGGTGCGTCCGCGTCCGCGGGAGACCAGTACCAGGCGATCGGCCCGAGCCGGATCTGCGATACGCGCACCGCGTCCGGTAAACCATGTGCAGGGCGCGCGCTGACGCCGGGCGGCGTGCTCCTGGTGGGTGTCGCGGGTATCGGCGGTCTGCCGCCGCCGACGGCCGGCAACCCCGCGCTGGCGGTGATCGCCAACCTCACCGCGATCGCACCGACCGCGGCAACCTACCTGACCATCTATCCCGCGAATCTCAGCACGCACCCACTCGCATCGGATATCAACGACAACCCCGGCCAGGTGTTGCCGAACCTCGCGGTGGTGCAGCTCGATCCGAACACCGGCGCCCAGGAGGGTGACGTGAACCTCTTCAACGCGCTGGGCACTGTCAACGCGGTGATCGACATCGAGGGTTGGTTCCAGTAGTCTCCCGAAGACATCCCGACCGAATGCGTCAATCGCCAGATTGTGCTACAATCGACCTCAGGAACCATCCCCCTGGAGCAATTTGGAGCAATCGACATGGCAAGAGCAATCTGGAGCACCGTACTCGCCCTCTACAGCATGGACACCGGACGGCCGTGCCGTTCATGCGGCCAAGGGATCTCGACCCGCGACGCGTACGGTCGCAGCGAAGGCATCTGCAGCCGCTGCCGGCACCGCTCGACGTCGATCGTCTGACCGGCAGCGACGGTTGAGCGCGTAGCTCCCGCCACAGCAGCGTCCACGTGAAGCGTGTGCATGCCGCCTCGCGCGTCGAAACCCTTGAGGACGCGCTCGAGCGGCTGGTGCTCGACGGGCGCTTCAGGCCCGGCGAGCACTTGGTGGAGACCGCGCTTGCGGAGGAGTTCAGCGTCGGACGCAACACTTTGCGCGCTGCATTCGACGGCCTCGTCCGGCGAGGGCTCCTTGTCAAAGCGCGCAACCGCGGTGTCTTCGTGCGGGCGCTGACCGCGAATGACCTGTCCGAGATCTATCAACTGCGGACGGCGCTCGAAGTGCAGGCGTCGAGAATTCTCGCCGGCCGCCAGCAGATACCGGAGACGGCCAGGCGGGCGATAAAACGTCACCGCCGAGTTGGCGCGGACACCGCGCCGCGCGTGATCGTCGAAGCAGACCTGGCGTTTCACCGCGCGCTCGTCGTCGGGACGGGCAACACGCGATTGATAGGTGCCTACAGGAATCTCGAAACCGAGATTCGTATCTGCCTGACGCAGCTCATCCAGGGATACGCGAGCGTCGGTCAGCTGGCCCACGAACACTCGGAGCTGCTGGAAGCGATCGAGAGTGGGAGGCCGGCGGCGGCCGAAGCCTTGATCCGCGAGCACCTCGAGGCTGCCGCGGCCTGGCTCGTCGAACACGTGACGCCACCCGCCGGCGGTGCCGACTACCCAGTTGCGGAAGGTGCGGCGACCGCATCGAGCGATCTCGGATACACCTCGTCGATGAGAGGGCTGGAAAGCACGTAGTCGGCGGTGGCGCGATTGCACGCCATCGGAATGTTGTACACGACCGCGATGCGGAGCAGCGCCTTGACATCGACATCGTGCGGATGCGGCTCGAGCGGATCCCAGAAGAAGATCACGAGGTCGATACGGCCTTCTGCAATCGCGGCGCCCACCTGCTGATCACCACCCAGTGGTCCGGTCAGGAATCGCTGCACGGGCAGTCCCAACTGATCGGCAACGATAGAACCGGTGGTGCCGGTACCGTGCAGGTCGTGGCGTGAGAGTGTGTTGCGATTGAAGCGCGCCCATTCGAGCAGATCCGCCTTCCGGTTGTCATGCGCAATCAAC
This sequence comes from Candidatus Dormiibacterota bacterium, assembly GCA_041691155.1. Taxonomy (GTDB): domain Bacteria; phylum Chloroflexota; class Dormibacteria; order Aeolococcales; family Aeolococcaceae; genus Palsa-851. The sequence continues at coordinate 35,517 of JBEPVD010000018.1, forward strand.
ACGATCTGCTTGCGGGCGATGGTCGGGCGTGAGCGTGGCAATGTCCGCCTCCTTGTGGGAGTCCATCGTAGCGGTAGGCTGTTCGGCTGGTGATGAGCCCCGCCGGAACCAGTGTCTACAGCACCTTCGACAGGAAGGACTTGGTCCGCTCGTGCTGCGGGTTGCTGAGCACCTCGCGCGGGTTTCCTGACTCCACGATGACACCGGCGTCCATGAACACGAGCGAGTCACCGACCTCCCGCGCGAACCCCATCTCGTGCGTCACCACGACCATGGTCATGCCGTCCCGCGCGAGTCCACGCATGACGTCCAGGACCTCGCCGACCAACTCGGGGTCGAGTGCGGAGGTCGGCTCGTCGAAGAGCATCAGCTTCGGCTGCATGGCGAGTGCGCGCGCGATGGCGACTCGTTGCTGCTGGCCACCGGACAGCTGGTTGGGATACACATCGACCTTGTCGGCGAGGCCCACCCGCGCGAGCAGCGCTCGTCCGCGTTCCTCGGCGGCGCGTCGGTCCTCACCCTTGACCCGCACTGGCGCCTCGACGATGTTCTGCAGCGCGGTCATGTGCGGAAAGAGGTTGAACCGCTGAAAGACCATGCCGATCTCTGCGCGCTTGCGGCAGACCCCGCGCTCGGGGAGCTCGTAGATCTTGTCGCCACGTTGCTCGTAGCCGACGAGTTGGCCGTCGACCGAAAGTCTGCCCGCGTCGATCTTCTCGAGGTGGTTGATGCAGCGTAGGAATGTGCTCTTTCCGGAGCCCGAGGGTCCGACGATACAGAGCACCTCCCTGGGCGCCACCTGAAGATCGATGCCGCACAGCACGTCGAGACGGCCATACGACTTATGGACAGATTCGGCAAGAACCATTGGAGTCGCCATCAGACTTGGCGATGTGGCGGGTATGCCGGCGATGGTTCCGTCGGACCGACCGGGGTCGCGATATGGGCGTGGAAGACCATGCGCCGGAATCGCTGCAACGGTGTCAGGGGGAGCTGCCGGGTCGAGCCGCGTGCGAAGTACCGCTCAACGTAGTACTGGCCGAACGTGAGCACCGACGTCATCGCCAGGTACCAGATACTCGCGACCACCAGCAGTTCGATGATGTCGTAGTTGAAGTTGGAGATCTGCTTCTGGATGAAGAAGAGCTCGCCGACAGTGGCGATGTAGGCGAGCGATGAAGTCTTGAGCATCGAGATCGTCTCGTTCCCGGTCGGTGGGATGATCACGCGCATCGCCTGCGGGAGCACGATCCGGCGCATGACCAGCACCCGTGTCATGCCCAGCGCCTGCGCTGCCTCAGTCTGACCGGTGTCGACCGAGATGATGCCTGCGCGCACGATCTCTGACATGTATGCGGCTTCGTTCAGGCCGAGACCGAGGATCGCGGCCAGGAGCGGAGTCACGATCTGGTTCGTCGTCCCCACCCAGACGAGATGGGTGAAGGGGATGCCGAGTTTGAGGTACGGAAGGATTGAACCGATGTTGAACCAGAAGAAGATCTGCACCAGGACCGGCGTGCCGCGGAAGAACCAGATGTAGAACCAGCTCACGCCCGACACCACAGGGTTGACCGACAGCCGCATGACGGCGAGCAACACGCCCAGCGTGATGCCGATGACCATCGCGATGACGGTCAGTTCGAGCGTGACCAGAATCGCGCGCAGTATCTCCGGGAAGAAGAGGAAGTCTCTGACGACCCCCCAGTTGAGGTTCGGCGCGGTCGCGAACGTGTAGATCACAGCTGCCGCGAACGCAAGGACAATGACTGCGAACACCCATCGCCACGGATGGCGCAGCGAGATCGCCTTGATCGCTTCGGGCCGGGTGGCCGTGATGTCGTTTCCCGGGCTCACGATCGAAAGCCGGTCCCGTCAGGCGCTGCGGTCTGGTCGGGAGATCTCAGTAGGCCGGCACGCAGGTGGCGCCCACCGCGTTGTTGTCGTTGGGGCTCACGGCCGACGCGGCGATCGCGCCATCCTGCACAGCCCAAGCCTTCAGTGTCGTCGTGTAGTAGCCGTTGGTGATGAGGTAGCTGATCGCATCCTCAAGCGCCTTGTCCAGACCGAGCGTCTTCACGACCGCGACACCGTAGGGATAGACGCTGCAAGCGGTCCCACCGATTGCCAGCTTGCCGTGCTCGAGCGTCACCTGGTAGTGGGCGACCGGCTGATCGGCCCATCCGAAGTCGGCACGGCCCGACAGCAGCGCGGCGTTCGCCTCGGTCTGCGTGTCGAAGGTGGCGACGGTGATGTCCTGCTTGCCGGCCGACGTGCAATTGTCCTTGTCACCGGTGATGGCGGCGCCGCCCGGCTGCTTGCCCATGTAGCCCCATGCGTCGGCTTCCTCGGTCGTCCCGGCTTCAACGGCGACCGTGTGACCACACATGTCGGCGGCTCCAGAGATCTGCGGACCACCGACCTTCACCAGCCACGCTTCGCCCGCCTGGTAGTAGGTGATGAAGTCGATCCCCTTGGCCTCACGGGCTGTGGTGGGCGAGTAACTCGAGAAGCTCAACTGGTACTTGGACGGGCTTTCAAGCAGCGCGGGGATGATGTCCGAGAAGGTGACGTTGTTGATGGTGCAGGTCAATCCAAGCACCTTGCAGACGTCCTTGGCCAGCTCGATGTCCCAGCCGACGATATTCCCGTTGAGGTCGACGAACTCATTCGGCGCGTAGGAGGCATCGGTCGCGATCTGGAGCGGGGCCTTGGCCTTGATTGCCGCGGGCACCTCTGCTGCGATGTTTGCCTGGACCGACGGTCCGGCCGCAGCCGAGCTCGAGGGCGTGGGAGTACCACCACTCGTCGTTGAGTCGCCGCACGCGGCAAGCATCGCGGCGGGAACCAGGAGCGCGATTCCGACGCGACTCGAGAACGTGACCCTGCGACCCATGAGGAACCCCCGGATTGCCCGCTGACTGAATGAGTTGGCCATTGTGGACCGTATTCGGCTGTCGTGTCCAGCGGTTCGTCCGCCACTGCGAGGAAAGAGCGGTTTCGGCGTAGCCATTCGCCGCAGTTGAAGGCTTTGTGAGCCACAGTAGCGTTAGATGCGATGCTGAAATGGCAACAAGGCCGCTCTTGCCAGACTGTCATCAATTGGCTGCCCTTGACCCTTCCCATGAGCGAATGCAAGCATGGCACCGCCCCTCGCTCGCCATTCCGTCCCGGAGGATGACCACATGACCCAGTCGGTCGCGCTCACCATCAACGGAAGGCGGAGGGAAGACACCGTCGAACCGCGTCTTCTGCTCGTGCACTATCTGCGCGAGGTGGCCGGACTCACCGGCACCCATATCGCGTGCGACACGAGTCAGTGCGGCGCCTGCACCGTCCTCATCGACGGGGAAGCGGTCAAATCGTGCAGTGTGTTTGCAGTCCAGGCAGCCGGACGCAGCGTGACCACGATCGAGGGCCTCGCGGAGGACGGCACGCTGCATCCCGTCCAGCAAGCGTTCTGGAGTGAGCACGGACTCCAGTGCGGCTTCTGCACCCCCGGCTTCATCATGGCGGCGGCATATCTCCTCAAACAGAATCCGTCGCCGACCGACGATGAGATCGAGCGCGGGCTTGAGGGCAATCTCTGCCGCTGCACCGGCTACGCCAACATCAAGAAAGCGGTGCGTTCCGCGTCCAACGCGATGAATGGCGGCTCGGCCGAAGTGACCGGCCAGGCGACGTCCGTGACCGCGGCATCCGTGGAGGCGCGGTAATGGCTGTCACGTCCATGATCGGCGCCCGCATCCAGCGTCGCGAGGATCCCAAGCTCATCACCGGGCACGGCAACTTCATCGACGACGTGAATCTCGTGAACATGGCGCACATGTCGGTGGTGCGCAGCCCGCATGCCCATGCCAGGATTCGCTCGATTGACACGTCGCGCGCACTCGCCTCGAAGGGAGTCGTTGCGGTGCTCGTCGCCGCGGACTTCAAGGGCGTGATCCTCGGAGCGTTGCCCGTCACGAACTCGTTTGTGGCCGATAAGAAGCAAGTGCCCGATCAGTTCCCGATCGCGGCCGAGGAGGCTGCATACCAGGGCGAGCCGGTCGCGGTGGTTATTGCCGACGATCGGTACGCGGCCGACGACGCGGCGCAGCTGGTCGACGTCGACTACGAGCCGCTACCGGCAGTGATGGACCTCGAGAAGGCAATGGCGCCGGGCAGCCCGCTCGTGAAAAGTGACCGTCCCGACAACATCGGCTGGGATGCCGCGTTCCCTGCGGGCGACATCGATGCGGTGTTCGCCGAGGCGGACTTCGTGCTCAAAGAGCGGATCACGCAGCAGCGTATGTTCCCGACAGCGATGGAGACTCGCGGGTGCGTCGCCGACTACATTCCGTACGACAACCGCTGCACGTTGTGGACGTCCACCCAGGTGCCGCATTTCATCCGCTTGTTCGTCGGCGGGGCGCTCGGCGTGCCCGAGTCGCAATTCCGCGTGGTCAGCCACGACGTCGGTGGTGGCTTCGGCGCGAAGCTCCGGCCGTATCCAGAGGAGTACCTCGCCACTGCGGCGTCCAAGATTTGCGAGCGGCCGGTGAAATGGATCGAGGACCGTACCGAGAGCCTGCAGGCGACGACGCAGGGTCGCGGTCAGATCTTCGACGTTGAGATTGCGGCGAACCGCGACGGCACGTTGCTGGGCCTGAAGTTCACGCAACTCCTTGACATCGGCGCCTACCACGGCGTGTTCAGCGCGTTCCAGGTCGTCGCGTGCCTCCTCGGCGGCGGCTGCTACGAGTGGAAGGCGATCAACGCCCGCAGCATCGGCGTCTTCACCAACCGGATGTCGACCGACCCATACCGCGGCGCAGGACGTCCCGAAGCGACGCATCTCGTGGAGCGCATGGTCGACATGGTCGCCCGCGAGATCGGCATGGATCCGGCCGAGGTGCGGCGCAAGAACTTCGTCAAGGAGTTCCCCTTCACCAACAACTTCGGTCTCGTCTACGACTCCGGCGACTACGCAAAGTCGATGGATCGTGCCATGGCGAACATTGACTACCCGGCGCTGCGCAAGCGCCAGGAGGAGTTGCGCGCCAAGGGTCGCTACACCGGTATCGGGTTCAGCACCTACGTCGAGATCTGCGGGCTTGGCCCGAGCTCGGCGACCGCGCCGGCCGCCGGCATAGCGCTCGTCGAGTCGTCTATGGTTCGCGTGCATCCCGCCGGGTCAGTGACCGTCTCGGTCGGGACCCATTCACACGGGCAGAGTCACGAGACGACCTTCGCGCAGATCGTCGCCGACACTCTCGGCGTTCCTTACGACTCCGTCGAGATCCGCCATGGCGACACTGGTGACACGCCCTTCGGCTACGGCACGTACGGGTCGCGGAGCCTTGCGGTCGGCGGCATGGCGATCATGCAGTCCTGCCACAAGGTCGTCGAGAAGGCGAAGAAACTGGCGGCGCACGCGTTCGAGGCGTCTGAGGACGACATCGTGGTCGACCAGGGCCGCTACTTCGTCCGCGGCAACCCCGCAGAGGCGAAAGTGCTGGCGGAGCTTGCCTTTGCGTCGTACGGCGCAGGGCTGCCCGAGGGCATGGAGCATGGGCTCGAGGCAGTCTCGTATTTCGATCCGCCGAACTTCGTGTGGCCGTTCGGATGCCACATCTGCGCGGTCGAGGTCGATCCGGAAACCGGTTCCGTGACGATCGACCGCTATGTCGCCGTTGACGACTGCGGCAACGTCATCAACCCGATGGTGGTGGACGGGCAGTTGCACGGCGGGATTGCGCAGGGCATCTCGCAAGCGCTGTTCGAGGAAGTGCAGTACGACGACGAGACCGGGCAGATGCTCAACGGCACGATGCTCGATTACATGGTGCCGACGATGGCGGAGATGCCGCTGTTCGAACTGGACCGTACCGTGACACCGAGCCCCACCAACGAGCTGGGCGTCAAGGGCATCGGCGAGGCGGGAACGATCGCATCGAGCATCGCGGTCATCAACGCGATCACCGACGCGCTCGCACCCTTCGGTATCAAGCACGTGGAAATGCCGGCTCGACCGGATCGATTGTGGTCGCTGATCAAGGAGGCACGGGGATGATCACGGCACCGTTCGAGTACGCCCGTCCGGGCTCGGTCGATGAGGCGCAGTCGCTGTTGAACAAATTCGGTGCCGACGCGAAAGTCATCGCCGGCGGCCAGAGCCTCATCCCGTTGATGCGGCTCCGGCTGAGCACGCCGACCGCGTTGATCGACATTCAGGGCATTCCCGGCCTGAACCAGGTCCGGCGTGATAACGGGACCGTCGAAGTTGGCGCGCTGATGCGCCATGTCGACATCCAGCGGAACGCGGTGCTGAAAGAGACACTCCCGATGCTTGTGGAGATGGCCAACGACGTCGGTGACAACCAGGTGCGCAACCTCGGCACCATCGGTGGTGTGATCGCGCACGGCGACGCGGCGGGTGACTACAACGCGCTCGCGCTCATGCTCGACGCGGAGATCGTCACCAACCAGGGCACGCACGCCGCGCGCGATTTCTATCGCGACATCTTCACGACGACGCTCGCGCATGACGAAGTGGTCACCGCCATACGGTTCCCCGTGTCGACCGGGCGGTTCGCGTACACGAAGTTCCGCCGCCGGCTGTATGACTGGGCGATTGCGGGCGTTGCGGTGCAGGAGACCGGCTCGACGTGGCGTGTGGGCTACGTGAACCTGGCGAGGACCCCGCGCCGGGGCGCTGCCGTGGAGCAGGCGCTGGCCGGTGGGGCTTCGGCGGCCGACGCGGCCGCGCAGTGCCAGTCGGACATCGATCCGACCGGTGATGTCCGGGCGACCGCCGAGTACAAGCGCCACCTGACCCAGGTGCTCACCGCGCGCACCCTGGAGAAGGCGACAATGGCCGCTTGAAGCGGATCAGTCATTGGATCGGTGGCCAGGTAGTCGAAGGAACCTCCGGTCAGCAGGGGCCGGTCTTCAACCCGGCCACCGGTGAGCAGACGGGCGCGGTCGATCTCGCCTCCGCGGCGGAGGTCGACGCGGCGGTCGAAACCGCCGCGGGCGCGTTCCGGGAATGGCGCTCGGCTTCGCTCTCGCAGCGCACCACCATTCTGTTCAGCTTCCGGGAACTGCTTGACCGGCACCGCGATGACCTCGCCGCGCTGATCACCGCTGAGCACGGCAAGGTGTTCTCCGATGCCAAGGGGGAAGTCGCGCGCGGGATCGAGAATGTCGAGTTCGCGTGCGGCGTGCCGCATCTGCTGAAAGGCGGGTTCTCGGAGCAGCCGTCGCGTGGTGTGGACGTGTACTCGATCCGGCAGCCGCTTGGCGTGGTTGCCGGCATCACGCCGTTCAACTTCCCGGCGATGGTGCCCCTGTGGATGTTCGCCAACGCCATCGCCTGCGGCAACACCTTCATCCTCAAGCCGAGCGAGAAGGACCCCTCGCCGTCACTGTTGTTTGCAGACTTGTGGAAGCAGGCCGGGCTGCCCGACGGGGTCTTCTCCGTGGTGCAGGGCGGGCGCGACGCGGTGGACAGATTGCTCGATCATCCCGACGTACAGGCGCTGTCATTTGTCGGCTCGACGCCGGTGGCGCGGTACATCTACGAGACGGGCACACGTAACGGCAAGCGTGTCCAGGCGCTTGGCGGCGCCAAAAACCACATGGTGGTGTTGCCCGATGCGGATCTCGACGCGGCTGCGGATGCCGCGGTCTCGGCGGGCTATGGCTCGGCGGGGGAGCGATGCATGGCGATCTCCACGGTGGTCGCGGTTGGCGGCATCGCTGATCAGTTGGTGGAGAAGATCGGAGCGCGCATACCGGCGGTGAAGGTCGGTCCGGGCAGCGATGCGTCGTCGGAGATGGGGCCGCTGGTGACGCGTGAACATCGTGACAAGGTCGCGGGGTATCTCGAGGACCAGGCGCTCGGCGGAGCCCAGCTCGTGGTCGATGGCCGCGGGAATACGCCCGAGGGCGATGGGTTCTTCCTCGGCCCATCGCTCGTGGATCGCGTCAAGCCGGGCAGCAAGGTGTACGACGACGAGATCTTCGGGCCGGTGCTTTCGGTGGTGAGGGTGGACACGTACGACGAGGCCATCCGATTGGTTAATGACAATCTGTACGGCAACGGAGTGGCCATCTTCACGCGCGACGGCGGCGCCGCACGCCGGTTCCAGTTCGAGGTGCAGGTCGGCATGGTCGGCGTCAATGTCCCCATCCCGGTCCCGGTGGCCTATTACAGCTTTGGCGGTTGGAAGGCTTCGCTATTCGGCGACACACACATGTATGGGCCGGACGGCATTCACTTCTACACGCGGACGAAAGTGGTCACGTCGCGGTGGCCCGAGCCGGACACGAGCACGGTCAACCTCGCCTTCCCCAGCAACTCCTAAGGCTGTCCAGCGGGCCCTGCTAGGCTTCCATTTGCGATGACTGAGTGGACGGGAGTGCGCGACAAGCGGGTCCTCATCACCGGTGCGACGCGTGGGATCGGACTGGCTGGTGCGCAAGCGCTCGCGAGACGGGGTGCCCAGATCGCGATCGTGGCGAGGGATGTCGCGCGAGCCGCAGCCGCAGTGCGCATCATCGAGGGGGAGGGCGGCTCGAAGGTCGACGTGCTGCATGCGGACCTGAGCTCGCTGACGTCCGTGCGCGCGCTCGCGAACGAAGCGCTCGAGCGCTATCCCACCATCGATGTGCTGATCAACAACGCCGGCGCCATATTCGAGAGGCGGGAGTTGACCGCCGATGGCATCGAGCGCACGTGGGCTCTCAACCACCTGGCACCGTTTCTGCTCACCACGATGCTGCTCGACCGGCTGAAGGCTTCAGCCCCGGCGCGCATCATCACGACATCGTCGGATGCGCACAAGGGAAAGCTCATTCCGTTTGATGACCTCAACGCCGAGCACTCATACAAGGGGCGTGGGTTCACCCGCTACGGCGAGACCAAGCTCGCCAACATCATGTTCACGCGCGAGCTTGCGCGACGCCTGATCGATACCGGTGTGACCGCGTACTGCTTTCATCCCGGACTCGTGGCGACGGGCTTCAACCGCAACAACGGTGCGCTGATGAGTGCCGCAATGATCATTGCGGCGCCATTCTCGCGCAGTCCCCGGAAGGCTGCGCAGACGATGGTCTGGCTGGCGGATTCCCCCGACGTGTCGAAGCAGAGCGGCGGGTACTACGAAGACAAGAAGCTGGCCGTCTCGAGCCGCCAGGCTCAGGACGCCGCGCTGGCGCGCCGGCTCTGGGACATCAGCGAGGAGCAGGTCAATGGCTAGCTCCGGATCGTCCGCGACACGTCCGGAGATGGGGGTAAAAATGGCTGTATGATTGCAGCCATGAAGTCGGGCCCAAGCACCCTCAAGCGCACGTACAACCTCTCCGCCGGGACGATCGAGGAGGTGCAGCGGATTGCCGTCGAACTGCGTGTGCCGCAGGACAGCGTTGTGACAGAGGCGGTTCGCGAGTTCGCGCGCATGCGCCGCGACGCCCGGGACTCGATCGCTTGGGCAGCAGCGGCCCTGGACCCCGAGTTTCAAAGAGAGATGGCAGCGATCGCCACTGAGTTCGCCGAGGATGACCTGACAGCCTGGAATCGCTAGTGCCGGCGAGGGTAGGGGACCGTCTTCGCTGGGCCGTGCTGGTCTTCGACCTCGAACCAGTACGAGGCCACGAACAGGGCGGAAGACGCCGAGCTTTGGTTGTTTCGTATGAACCGCTCCACGCCTCAGGAATGGCAACCGTGTGTCCGATCACGGCGGCACGCTCTGAACCGCGATTTCCCCGCGAGGTCGCGATCCCGAATGGTGTTGCCGGTCAGACCAAAGATGGCGTCATCCTCTGCCACCAAGTGAGGACGGTCTCGCTCCAAAGGGTCGGCGGTAATCCGCCCTCGATCGCCGGCTACGTGATCGACGCGCACATTCGAGACGAAGTGCGCTCGGAATTGGCTGTCCACCTCGGCCTCGATATCGGCGGATTCGGCGACGGGGCGAGCACGTCGAGACGCTACGAATGACGCCGCGCCAACGCTACAGCGCGGGCGAAGTGAGCAGCGGGCTCCGGTCAGTTGTGCCCGCCGATGCGCTTGAACCAGGGCTTGCGGCGCCAGGCCAACTCCCCGGTCAGCGTCTCGTTGCGAACCAACTCGCTGTGCAGCACGGTCACCAGTTCGCGCTCGCGGCGCATGCCCTCGCGTCCTTCGACCTCACGGTTCGCATGCTCCTCGAGCGCGCGGGTCCGCCACATGTCGACTTCACCGGTGAGGGCCGCAACCTGAACATCGCGTTCCTGGACCGCTTCGCGCAGCTGGATGATGTCCACGAGATTGTCCATCGCAAGTAGACGGAGGGCACGGACGGTGTCGGCGCTGTAGGGCTCGTCGACGGCGTCGGTCTGGAAGAGTGCCTCGGCGAGGCGCTGCTCGCTCCGGCCGACGAGGTGGAGCGTGGGTACGTCGTCCTCAACCTCGAGCGGCGATGGCTCCGGTGCGGGCGGCGGGAGCAGCGGAATGCCGATATTCCCGGTGGGTAGGACACGTACGGCCATGACGGCGACCTCCTGGGGAGACGTGGAGTGGAAAGACGTGAGTTCGCTTCGGGGAAGGCTACAACGGATGCAGCCAGCGTGGCTGCCCCTTTAGGCTTCGGTCATGTCATATACGGACCTGGACGCGTACTGCGCGGCCAATCAGGAGCGACACGTTGAGGAGCTCATCGAGTTCCTGAGGATCCCGAGCATCTCGGCCGACCCCGCCCATTCGGCCGACGTCCGCCGCAACGCGGAATACCTGGCTGCCGAGGCACGCAGAGTAGGTTTCCAGAAGGCCGAACTCATCGAGACGGCCGGCCACCCCGCCGTCTACGCCGAGCGGATGGTGGACCCGTCGCTGCCGACCGCGCTCATCTATGGCCATCACGACGTCCAGCCGGTAGATCCGCTCGACGAATGGAAGTCATCGCCGTTCGAGCCGGAGGTGCGCGACGGCAAGCTCTACGGCCGCGGTGCTGTGGACGACAAGGGCCAGGTGTGGATGCACCTCAAGGCGGTGGAAGCGGTCCTCGCGGCTCGCGGCGAATTGCCGCTCAACCTCAAGTTGATCGTCGAGGGCGAGGAGGAGTCGGGGTCGGTCCACTTTGAGGAGATTGTCCAGAGCGAGCAGGAGCGCCTGCGCGCCGATGTACTGGTGGTCTCGGATACCGGGTTCGAGGTCGCCGGCGTCCCATCGATGTGCACCGGGCTTCGCGGTCTCGCCGGCGTTGAAGTGCATGTGCAGGGGCCGTCGCTCGACTTGCACTCGGGCCGGTTCGGGGGCGCCGTGGCGAACCCGATCGCCGCCCTCGCCGAGATCCTGGCGTCGCTACACGACCCCGAGACCCGGATGGTCACGGTCCCCCATTTCTACGACGACGTCCACGTGCCATCGGACGAGGAGCGCGACCTGCTGGGGAAGGTCCCCTACAGTGCCGACGAGTTTCGCGAAGAGGCGGGCGGCGTGCCGGCGCTCGTCGGCGAATTCGGCTGGAGCGATCGAGAACGTCTCTGGGCGCGTCCCACGCTCGAGTTCAACGGCATCTGGGGCGGGTACGCCGGACCGGGCCAGAAAACGATCATTCCGGCCAGCGCGGGCGCAAAGATCACCTGCCGCCTGGTGCCGAACCAGGACCCCGGACGCATCGCTGAACTGGTGCGCGATGCGGTGCTTGCCGCCGCCCCGGTTGGCGTGACCGTCACCGCGACCATGAAGGAGGGCGGCCGCCCGGTGGTGACCTCGATCGACCATCCGGCCGTGCAGGCCGCGTCGCGCGCCTTGGGCGATGTCTTTGGCACGGCCCCCGCGTTCACCCGCGACGGCGGCTCGATCCCGCCTGTGGAAACGTTCGCGCGGGTGATGGGCATGGACGCGATCCTCGTCGGCCTCGGATTGCCCGACGACCAGATTCACGCACCCAACGAGAAGTTCACCCTCGACATGTACTGGAAGGGAATCCGCGTGCTCGGCCGGCTCTGGGACGAGCTTGCGGCGTCGCTGAAGCCGGCATGAGCCGCATCGAGGCGATCACCGCACTCGAGATCCTCGACTCACGCGGGAACCCGACCATCGAGGCGGTGGTTGTCGTGACGGATGGCGTCAAGGGGGTCGCGCGAGTCCCGAGCGGTGCGAGCACCGGCGTGCACGAGGCGGTCGAACTTCGCGACGGCGACCCGTCGCGCTACGGTGGCAAGGGGGTGCTGACTGCGGTCGCCAACATCGAGGCGGTGATCGGACCCGAGTTGATCGGTTTCGACGTCGTCGACCAGGCCGCGCTCGACGCCAGGTTGTGCGAGCTGGACGGTACGCCGAACAAGGGCAAACTTGGCGCCAACGCGATCCTGGCAGTGAGCCTGGCGTGCAGTCATGCGGCTGCGGCTGCCGCGGGTGTGCCCCTGTATCGCCACCTCGGCGGGGACTCGGGGCACGTGCTGCCAGTGCCCCAGCTCAACGTCCTCAACGGCGGCGCGCACGCGCAGACGCGCGTCGACTTCCAGGAGTTCATGCTGCTGCCGATCGGTATGCCGACGTTCCGCGAGGCCCTGCGCGCCGGGGCGGAGTGTTTTCACGCGCTGCGTTCCATCCTCAACAAGCGCGGGCTCGGCACCGGGCAGGGCGACGAGGGGGGCTATGCGCCCGATCTCGACCATAACGAGGCGGCCATGGAGTTGCTGCTCGAGGCTATCAGCGCCGCGGGCTATGCGCCTGGGCACGAGGTCGCGATCGGGCTCGACCCCGCAGCCTCGGAGCTCTACAAGGACGGGCGCTACGTTTTGCAGGGCGAAGGCGCAACCCTCGAGCCGGCCGAGCTGGTCGAACGCTGGGCGAGCTGGTGCGACAAGTACCCGATCGTCTCCATCGAAGACGGCATGGCCGAGGATGACTGGGACGGTTGGAAGTTGTTGACCGATCGTCTCGGCGGGCGCGTACAACTGGTCGGGGACGACATCTTCGTGACCAACACGGAGCGGCTGCAGCTCGGATTCGACCGCGGCGTGGCCAACGCGATCCTCATCAAGCTCAACCAGATCGGCACGCTCACCGAGACGCTCGACACCATCGCACTGGCCACGACGCACAACTACGCGAGCGTCATCAGCCATCGCAGCGGCGAGACCGAGGACACATCCATTGCCGACCTCGCAGTTGCTGTCAATGCCGGCCAGATCAAGACAGGTGCGCCGTCGCGCTCCGAGCGGGTGGCGAAATACAACCGCCTGCTGCGCATCGAGCACGAGCTCGGCGAGACGGCGACCTACGCCGGAAAGGCGCCCTTCTTCCGGTCGAAGACCGAGCCCATCTCCGCATGACACGCCCCGTGGATCCGTCGACGAGCACGGCGCGTGCCGGGCTCGGTCGCGGCGACACGGAGGACGGGGCCGATCTGGTCGCGCCGCTGAGCCTCGCCTCGGTCCGCGCCTATGCCGACCTGCCGTCCGTGGACGAGGCAATGGAGGGCAGGAACACGTATCGACGGTATGGCGGTGGGAATCCACAACGGCTCGAGGAGGCGCTGATCGAGCTGGAGACGGTGCGCGGAGCCGCCGCCCCAGTCGCCCGCGTGACCTCGAGCGGACAGGCGGCGCTGCTGCTGGCCACGACGCTCGTGGTCACGCCCACGCGCCGCCGGATCGTCGTGGTGCGCCCGTGCTACGGCGGGACCGACTCGTTGATCGCCGGCCCGCTCGGCAACTTCGGGGTGGAGTTGACCAACGTTGACCTACCGGTGGACGGGAGCGGTGATCACGGCGCGCTCGTCGGCGCAGCGCTCGGCAGTGACGTCGCCGCCGTCGTGACCGAAGTGATCACCAACCCGCTGATCGGGCTCGTTGACGCACCCGCGATCATCGCCGCCGCCCACGCCGCCGGCGCGCTCTCCATCGTCGACTCCACGTTCACGACACCGTTCCTGTTCCAGCCGTTCGCGCACGGCGCCGACCTCGTGATCCACAGCCTCACCAAGCACCTCTCCGGCCATAGCGACGTCATGGGCGGCGTGCTGCTCGTTGACACTGGCTGTGCCGCAAGCGACTGGCTCGACGCGCACGCGAGGTTGCTGGGCTGCAATTTGTCGCCATTCGACTCCTGGCTGGCGCTGCGCGGCTTGCGCACCTCTGGTTTGCGGATGGAGCGCTGCGCCGCCAACGCAGCGGCGCTCGCAACGTGGTTCACCGGCAGGGCCGAACTCGCGGCCGTCCACTACCCCGGCACACACGGCCCGGCGGAAGCGGCGCTGGCGAACCGGCTGCTGCCGAATGGCTCGGGCGCGATGCTCAGCATCGACCTCCGAGGCGGCGGCATCGCGGCCGGCGCGTTCATCCGCGCCCTCGACGGGGTGCGCCTGGCGCCGAGCCTGGGAGACGTCGCGACCACCGTGAGCTATCCGACGAGTACCTCGCATCGGTCGCTCAGCCCCCAGCAGCGGGCCGCGCTCGGGATCGGGGACGGGTTGGTGCGGATCAGCGTCGGGATCGAGCACATCTCGGATCTCCAGGATGAGTTCGACGCGGCGCTCACGGCCGCTTCGGCCGGTTGAGGCTCGCAGGCGGCCCGGACCCGCTACGCTAGGGAGCACATGGCACACGTTCGTCTCGGCAACGGTGGAGATCTCTCGATCAAGCTCAGCGTGGATGAGATCATCGCCAAGCTCAGTGCTTCCGATGCAGGCGTCTTCGTCGAACTGCCGGGCGGGGATGGACCCGTCCTGGTCCGTCCCGAGTCTGTCATCGCCGTGATCGCCGACCAGCGGCGCGGTGCGGCGGGCTTCCGGGTCGCGCAGGGAGCCGAGGCCAGCTGATCGGCGTGACGACGCCACAGCATCCGGCGCAGCCGGCGTTGAAGCTCGTGCCGAAGGCGATGGGGGAGACCATCACCGAGCGTATCGGCAACACGCCGCTGCTGCGTATTCGCCTGTTCGAGCACGAGAGCCCGGATGTCGCGGTCTACGCGAAGGCCGAGTTTCTCAATCCGGGCGGATCGGTCAAGGATCGTCCCGCGCTGCGCATGATCGAGGACGGGGAGCGATCCGGCCGCCTGTCCCGAGAGCGCATCATCATGGACAGCACCAGTGGGAACACCGGCATCGCCTACGCGATGATCGGTGCGGCGAAGGGGTACCGGGTACGGCTGGTGATGCCCGGCAATGTCAGTGAGGAGCGCCGTCAGTTGGTGAGCGCATTTGGGGCGGAGGTCGAATACAGCGACCCGCTCGAGGGAAGTGATGGCGCGATCCGGATGGTTCGTGCCATGTATGAGGAAAACCCGGACCTGTTCTTCATGCCCGACCAGTACAACAACGACGCCAACTGGCGAGCGCACTACGACGGGACAGGGGTGGAGATCTGGGACCAGACCCGCGGGACGGTGACGCATTTCGTCGCCGCGCTCGGCACGAGCGGGACCTTTATGGGGACTACCCGGCGCCTCAAGGAGATGAACCCGGAGGTGCAGTGCATCAGCGTGCAACCCGCCGAGCCGTGGCACGGGCTCGAGGGGTTGAAGCACATGGAGACGTCGATCGTGCCCGGCATCTACGATCCGTCCCTTGCGGATGAGGACATCGGCGTCGAGACCGAGCCCGCGTATGAGCTGACGCGCGAACTGGCGCGGTCCGAGGGGATCCTCGCCGGCCACTCCAGCGGTGCCGCGCTGTTTGCCTGCGGCGAGATCGCGCGCCGGATCGGACACGGCGTCATCGTCACGGTGCTGCCGGACGGTGGAGATCGTTACCTGTCGACCGGGCTGTACCGCCGGCGCGACCAGTGAACCTGCGCTACGCCTCAATTGCTCCGAATGCCGAGCAGCGCATCCGTGAGATGGGCGTTGCCGCCTATCCCAACGAGGGGTGTGGCGTGTTGCTCGGGCGTCGTGACGGCACGCGCATGGTGATCGTGGATGCGACATCGGCTCGCAACATGTGGACCGAGCGCAGCGCCGATCGCTACGACCTCGACCCTGCGGATTTCCTCAGGGCCGATCGCGACGGGCGTTCGCGAGGACTGGACGTCGCCGGGATCTGGCACAGCCATCCTGACCATCCGGCGCTGCCCTCGCAGTTCGACACCGACCGCGCGTGGCTGGACTATGTCTACATCATCGTCGGGACGACGAAAGACGGTGCTGAGGACCTCAACGCTTTCGCACTCGAGAGTGAAAGGGCACCCTTCGCGCAGATCGGACTGGACATCACGCCGGTGCCCGGCGGGGGCAAATGAGCCCGGCCGGCGCTGCGCACCGGCGCCGGCGCCCGGAGACCGACGAGGTCGCCGCGGCGGTTGGCGTGGTCGCGATCGTGGGCCGGCCCAACGTCGGGAAGTCGACCCTGTTCAATCGCCTGACCGGAACACGACGAGCGATTGTCGATGAGTTCGCGGGACTGACGCGCGACCGCTTGTATGGCGTCGTGGAGTGGGGCGGGAAGCGCTTCACTGTCGTCGACACCGCGGGGCTCGACGTACCGTTGCCGAAGGATTCAGCGCCTGACATTGCGGCGTTGACTCGCGCGACGCGGGAGCAGGCGCACATGGCGATCACTGAGGCCGATGTGTGCTGCTTCATGGTCGATATCCGCGACGGCGTGACGGCGCTGGACGAAGAGATCGCGCAGACCCTGCGCCGTGGCGGCACTCCGGTGATCCTGGTCGGAAACAAAGCGGAAAGCCAGGTCGATCGGTATCGGGCCGATGAGCTGTACCGGCTGGGACTCGGTGAACCGATCTTGATTTCCGCGCTGCAGGGGACCGATACCGGCGACCTGCTCGATCGGTTTGTGGAGACGCTGCCGGAGCACGGTGCGGCGGGAACCGAGCCGTCGGTGGGCGAGGTGAGTGTCGCGATCATCGGGCGGCCGAACACCGGAAAGTCTTCCTTGCTCAACGGGCTGGTGGGGGAGGAGCGTGCGCTCGTGTCGCCGGTCGCGGGGACCACGCGCGACGTCGTCGACACTGTGGTGACGCTCGACGGACGGCAGATCCGTCTGGTCGATACCGCGGGCATTCGCCGGCGCGGCATCGTCACGGAGAACGTCGAGCGGTACAGCTTGCTGCGGTCGCTGCGCGCGTTGCAGCGCAGCGATGTCGGGATTCTGGTCATCGACGCGTCGGAGGGAGCGAACGCGCAGGACCGGCACATTGCCGGCTATGCGATCGAGGCCGGAGCTGGGCTCGTCATCGCGGCGAACAAGTGGGACCTGGTGAAGCACGAGGATCGTGTCGACGTTGCGTTTCTCAAGAAGCTCCAGGACTCGTTCTCGTTTGTGCCGGGCGTGCCGGTGCTGACACTCTCCGCAACTGAGCGACGGAATCTGAAGCGCGTGATGCCGGCGGTGCTCGCGGTAGCCGACGCGCGCGCCATCCACATCCCAACCCCGGCGCTGAACAACCTGATTCGAAACGCACTTGACGAGCATCCGCCGCGGACTCACAAAGGACGGCGGCTCAAGATTCTGTACGCGACGCAGGCGCGGAGTGCGGTGCCGACCATCGTGCTGTTCGTCAACGATCCCGAGCTGATGCACTTTGCATACCAGCGCTACCTCGAGAATCGCATCCGCGCCGTGTTCGGCTTCAACGGCGTGCGGCTGCGGATCGTGACCCGACGCCGCGACGAGGAGGATCGCTGACCCGCTCGACGGCGGGCCGGCGCGACTACCCCTCGAAGGGCCAGCGTGGGGCGCCGAGCTCTCTCGATACCCCGCGCGCGGCTTCGACCACCGCGGTCGAAAGTCCGCGAGCCAGACCGCGCGGGTAGATGCGCTCGGTGTCAGCGACCACGGCGATAGCCCCGACGGCATTGGCTGAGCGGTCGAAGATCGGCGCGGCAACACTGGACTCACCGAGCACCGCTTCATCGCGCTCGGTGGCAATGGCTTGCACCCGGATGGCTGCGAGTTGCGTGCGCAATGCGGTGGCGGTCGGGGTTCGTTTGGTCAAGCGCTCGAGCGGTTCCGACATGAGATTTCGGATGACGTCGGCGGGCGCAAACGCGAGCAGCGCCTTGCCGAGTGCGCTTGCGTGAAGCGGCAACTGCGAGCCAACCTCGAGGATCTGCAGCGTCGCGTCGGGACGGAACACGTGGTGCACGACGACCACCGTGGGCCCATGCATGACGCCAACGCGCACGGCAGCTTTGGTGCGTACCGCAAGCTGCGCCGCGTACGGGATGGAACGCGAGCGCAACTCGTTGACGTCGAGGTACGAAAAGCCAAGTTGCAAGAGGCCCGCACCGAGTTGGTACTTCTCGGAGACGCGATCCTGCTCGACAAACCCCTGCGCCAGCAAGGTCTGCAGCAATCCGTGCACGGTGGGTCGTGCAAGACCGAGCCGGTCCGCAAGCTCACTGACGCCCAAGCGCCCTTGACCGCCCGCCAGCGCCTTGAGAATCGAAGCCGCGCGATCGACGGATTGAATGCTTGTTGGTCGGCGGCTATTCGGCATTGCTGAATTATGGTCGAGGATGTAGACTACACGTGAGTCCGAACCGATCGCGTGAGAGCAAGGGAACGCCGTGGCCGTCGGGATAGTACTGGTGTCGCATAGCCAAGATCTAGCCGCAGGACTGACCCTGCTCGCTGGTCAGATGGCGGGGCCGGATGTGCATATCGAGCCTGCGGGCGGCGATCAAGACGGTGGTCTCGGAACCTCGGACATCCTTGTGCGGGCAGCGATCGCGCGAGCCGACCAGGGTGACGGGGTGCTCTTGATCTGCGACCTCGGCAGCTCGATCCTCACGGTGCGTGACGTGCTCGACGGCAATGGCAACGGGCACCTCCGGCTGGTGGATGCACCGTTTGTCGAAGGAGCTGTGGCTGCTGCGGTGGTGGCGTCGTCCGGTGCGACGCTCGACGAAGTGGCGCGGGCGGCGGAGAGTGCGCGTGATGCTCGCAAGCTCTGAGACGACGATGACGCTCCCGGAGGGCGTTGCACTGCACGCGCGTCCGGCGGCGCTCTTCGTCCGCACCGCGATGCGCTTCAAAGCAAAGATCGTCGTTGCAGCCAACGGG
Organism: Candidatus Dormiibacterota bacterium; assembly: GCA_041691155.1. Lineage (GTDB taxonomy): Bacteria > Chloroflexota > Dormibacteria > Aeolococcales > Aeolococcaceae > Palsa-851. The sequence goes on from JBEPVD010000018.1 coordinate 54,512, forward strand.
CGAGAAGCCGATGCCAAAAGCATCCTCAGCGTGCTTGGTCTCGGTGCCACCGCCGGTACGGAGCTGCTGGTGCGCGCCGACGGCGAGGATGCGACGGCTGCGCTCGACGCGCTGGCGGAGTCCCTAGCCGGCGTCGTCGAGTAGGCAGCGGAGCGGTCGAGCAATCGACTCCACCTCTGCCGCCGACTCGGCGCTGAGCGCCTGCCGCGCGACGGTCGCCGTCTCCTCGTAGTCGAGCGCGCGAACCCACGCGCGCACGGTCGCGACGCGCGCTGCGCCGACGCTGAGCTCGTCAACGCCGAGGCCGACGAGTAACGGCATGACCAGGGGATTCGACGCAGCCTCCCCGCACACCTCGACAGGGATCCCTGCATGTCGAGCCGCGGCGACGGTATCGGTGATCAACCGGAGCACCGCCGGGTGATGCGACGGGGAGTGGCCGGGCCGAGTCCGGTCCATCCCGAGCTGGAAGCTGGTCAGATCGTTGGTGCCGATGCTGAACATCCCGACCTCGGGGGCGATGCGATCGGCCATTGCGACCGCGGCCGGCACCTCGACCATCGCGGCCAGCAGCGGAGCCTCCCGTGCCCGGACCTCGGCGATATTCGCCGCGGCGGCACGCACGGCACGAACCTGACCGGGCTCGGTGACCATCGGAATCAGGATCCGAAGGTGCGTACCCTCGCCGGCGTCGAGGATTGCCTCCAGCTGCGCGTCGAGAGCCTCGGATGCGTCGAGCAGCAGCTCCACGCCGCGTCCACTCACTCCTATAAGGAAAGGCGGCGTCTTATCGCCCCCGAAGTCGAGGAGGCGGACGGTTGCCGTCAACCCCTGCAACTGGGACAGCACCGGCCGGAGCGTCCGGAGGTGTTCCGCGATGGTGGGCCAGTGCTTGGCCTCGAGAAAAGCAAGCTCGGTCCGCAACAGACCCACCCCATCCGCACCCGCTGCCAGTGCCGCGCGCACTTCGGCAGGCGTCGCCGCGTTGGCCAGGACGCGAATCGTGCGGCCGTCTCGCGTGATCGTCGGCAGGGCACGCTCGGACATCGCCCGCTGTTTCGCGACGCCGGCCGCCTCGATGAGCGTGCGTACCGCGTCAATGCGAGCGGCGTCCGGCGACACGACCACAATGCGCTGATCGGCGTCGACGATGCACGGCGCACCCTCTTCGAGCGTGAGGAGCTCGGCGCCGACGCCGACGACCATCGGCAACCCGAGCCCTCTGGCCACGATCGCCGCATGGCCCGTGACGCCGCCCGCCGCAAGCGCGATCGCGCGTACCTGATCGTCGAGTTCGATGACGTCGGCAGGTCCGAGATCGGAGGCGACCAGGATCGTGTCAGCGGCGCTGCTCCGGTCGGTGCCCGGAACGTCACCGGACGAGAGCCGCGCGGCGCGCCGTGCCAGGCTGCGAACGTCGGCGGCGCGGGCGGCGAGGTCGGCATCGTCGAGGGCGTCGAGTTGCGCGGCGATCCGCTCGACCTCGATCACGATCGCGCTCGGAGCGGTGAGCCCTCGATCGAGCACCGCTGCCTCGACCGCGCCACCGAGCACAGGGTCTTCGGCCATCATCACCCCGGCGTCGAGGATGTCCGCCTCCTCGTCGCGTCCATCGGCACGCAACGTCGCGACGAGACCCTCGAGCTCTCGCGCCGCCCGCCCCAGCGCATCGAGGGCGCGCGATGCCGCGGCCGGGCGCGCGTCTTCATCGAGGATCGTCGAGTCGACATCGCCCGCAGCGTCGAGACGCCGCACCTCCCCGAACGCCGTCCCTGGTGACGCCGGAACACCGGCGAGCACTCGCTCCATTAAGGAGTGCTCGCGACCGTCCGTTCCAGGGCGCGGATGATCATGGCGGTGGACGTCGCGCCGGGGTCCTGGTGACCGATCGAGCGCTCGCCGAGATACGACGCACGCCCCTTGCGGGCCTGCAGCGGGATGGTCGCCCGCATTCCGGTCTCGGCCGCTTCCGCCGCTGACCGGAGCATCTCGCCGCTGGAGGCTCCGCGAGCGAGCGCCGCCTGCATCGCCTTCACCGCAGGGTCGAGGGCATCGACCATGGTCTTGTCACCGAGCACCGCGGCACCGAGATCCTGCACGGACGCCAGCGCCGCGGCCATGGCATCGACCAATTGCGAGAGGTCGAAGGTGGGCCCCTCGCCGAGGGCCCTTCCGGCCTTGCGAAGCGCAGAACCCCAGAGCGGACCGCTTGCCCCTCCGACTGTGGAAACGAGCGTCTTACCGGACAGAATGAGCAACTTGCCCGGGGTGCCGTCCGGCTCGGTGCTGAGAGCGAGCACCACGGCATCGAACCCACGATTGAGGTTGATGCCGTGGTCTCCGTCGCCGATCGCGGCGTCAAGCTGAACCAGGTAGTCGCGCTCGGCGCGAACCGACGCGGCTACCTCGTTCATCCATCCAGTGACGGTCTGCGCATCCATTGCTATAGCGACCGTCACGTTAGCATCAGCCTTACCAGCGGAGTGCGGCCGTGTGCACGGGAGCGTCCCAGAGCCCGGTGAGCTTGTCATCGAGCTCGACGACCGTCAACGACGCGCCGGCCATCTCGAGCGAGGTGATGTAGCTGCCCACCAGGTTGCGCGCCGGGTTGAGGCCGGCGGCCTTGATGCGCTTCTCGACTTCGCCGTACAGGAGGTACAGCTCGAGCAGCGGGGTGCCGCCCATGCCGTTCACGAACACCAGCAGGTCGGCCCCGGACTTGGCGCCCAGGTCGGAGAGGACCGCCTCGACCATGATGTCGGCGATCTCCGCGGCGCTCCCGAGTGGCGCGCGACGCCTACCGGGCTCGCCATGGATACCGATACCAACTTCCATCTCGCCTTCGGGGAGGTCGAAGATGGGGTTGCCCGACGCCGGCGGGATGCACGAGGAGAGGGCGATGCCGAAGGAGCGGCCGCGCGCATTCACCTGCTTGATCACGCTCACGACTGCATCGAGCGGGTCGCCACGCTCTGCCGCCGCGCCACCCATCTTCTCGGCGATCACCGTCGCGCCGACGCCGCGACGACCTGCCGTGTACAGCGAGTCCTGCACCGCCACGTCGTCGTCGATGACGATGGCCTCCACCTTGATGCCTTCCTCGGCTGCCTCGTCGGCCGCCATCTTGAAGTTGAGCACGTCGCCGGTGTAGTTCTTGACGATGTGAATGACGCCTGCGCCGCCGTCCACGGCCTTCGTGGCGGCGAGCATCTGGTCCGGAACCGGCGAGGTGAAGACCTCACCTGGGCAGGCAGCGTCAAGCATTCCCATCCCGACGAATCCGCCGTGCAGCGGCTCGTGGCCCGATCCGCCGCCGGAGATCAGTGCGACTTTGCCCTTCCTCGGCGCGCCGACCGCGACCAGGATCTGGTTCGCGACGTCGTAGCGGAGCACGTCGGGGACCGACGCTGCGAGCCCGGCGAGCGATTCTTTGACGACCTGATCTGGTTCGTTGATGATTTTGCGCATGCGCCTGGTGGCAGTGGCCATGGATCGACACTCCTGTGATTCGACATTATCGAACGTTGGTCGGAAATTACTCTCTTGCCGATGGGAATGTCAATGGGTTGGTCGGGATGGTCCCGATCGGCTCCCCCGGAGCGAAACCCTAAGCTCACCCACTGACGTGACGAGACCACAATGACCGCCGTGCAGCCCGCCGCCGGCACGGCGCTCGTGACCGGCGCGACTGGCTTTCTCGGGCGCTCGATCGTGGCGAGCCTGGTGGCAGCCGGCCGCCCGGTGAAGGCGCTGGTTCGATCCGATGCCTCCGCCCGCAACGCCGCCGCGCTCGGCGCCGAACCGGTCCGCGGCGACTTGCGAGATCGCGCGTCGTTGGAGGCTGGTCTCGCCGGGTGCGCGGTCGTCTATCACGTTGCCGGCGCGAACGCGTTCTGTCTCCCGGATCCGAGGCCCCTCTTCGAGGTCAATGTCTCGGGGTCGCGAGCGTTGGTACTCGCCGCTGCGGCCGTCGGGGTGGGCAAGGTCGTCTACACGTCGTCGGCCGCGACGCTCGACAAGGGTCTCGCACCACCCGGTCAGACGCCAGGTGCTCGGCAGCGTTTCCTGTCCAACTACGCTCGCTCCAAATACGAGGCAGAGCGCGCGGTCCTTGGCGCCGCGTCAAAGACTGGCCTGAGCGTCATCTGCGTCAACCCGGCCTCAGTCCAGGGGCCGGGGCGCACCAGCGGCACCGCCCGCCTGCTGCTCGGGTACCTGAACGGTCGGCTGCCGGCGGCGGTCAACGGGCCGCTCAACGTCGTCGACATCGCCGACTGCACCCGAGGCCACCTCCTCGCCGAGGAGCGCGGTGTGGCGGGAGAGCGATATCTGCTCTGCGGAGCGTCGATGACCTTGCGGCAAGGGCTGGCGCTGCTGGCCGGCATGACCGGCATCGAGGACGCCCCACGGTTTCTGCCGGCGCCAGTCGCGCTGGCCGCAGCCGGCGTGCTCGAGGCGGTCAGCCGCGTGCGGCACAAGCCCACTCGGTTCTGCCGCGAGATGGTGCAGACGCTCATCGAGGGTTCCGCCTACGACGGCACCCAGGCGACCCGCGATCTCGGTCTTGTCTACACCCCGATCGAGGAGACCATGCGCCGGACGATCCGCTGGTACCTCGACCAGGGACTGATCACCAGGCCGCTCCCCGGGTTCAGCGTCTAGC
>JBEPVD010000019.1:0-57570 GCA_041691155.1 Candidatus Dormiibacterota bacterium
CCGTGCACCCGACGACAACCGCGGCTTTTCCTCCGATCATCACCGTGGGAACGACTCCGACCGTGACCGGTGCCGAGAAGGGCAGCGGCGGCGACGGTTGCGGAATCCCCGTGGCCGGGTTGGGCATCATGTGGATTGGGCACTGACCGGTGATCTGATCGCCCATGACGATCGCTGGGGCCCCCATGTCAGTTGAGCTTGATGAGCGAACCGCTCATCTCGACGACGCCGCTTCCGCCGTCCACCTTCACGCCCATGGACCCGGAGACCTTGACGTTGCCCTGCGCCTGGATCGCGACGTCGGCGCCGCTCTTGATCGAGATGTCGCCGCTGTCTGTCTGGAGCGTCACCTTCCCCTTGCAGTGGATGGTGATCTCGCCGTTGGTCTCATTGAGCGACACCTTGAGATTGCCGTCGCTGCTGATGAGCGCAATGCCCGACTGCGAGTCGTCATCGAAGAAGATGAGCTTGTGGCCCCTGCGTGAAACGACGCCGCGGCGTTTGACCTTGCCGGCGTCGACGAGCCCATCGCCGAGCATGGGCGTGTCTTTGCCGTTGTGCAGCGGGCTGAGCACGAAGACGCGGCGCAGGTCGCCGAACTCGCAGGCGCACAACACCTCGTCGCCGACCTCGGGCAGGAACATGACGCCGCTGTTCGGGCCGGCGCCGACCGCGGCGACACGCGCCCAGTCGCTTTCATAGCTGTCCGACAGCCACGGAAACTTCAACTTGAGGCGGCCCTGCTTCTTCGGATCGTCGTTGTTCGTGACCTGACCGATGAACACGCCGGGCACGGGTGGTCCTCCGCCCGAGACAGCGCCGTTGGTGGCCCCGAGGGAGGCCAACCCGAGGGTCGAGCGGTCCTGCATGCCACTGATCTCGAACTCGGTCCGATAGCCCTCGTCGTCGAAGATGTGGCGGGTACGGGTCAGCGTGTACTTGCCCGAGAACGTGTCGGCCACCTGACCGACGCTGACTGCGCTGCCGGCACGCAGCTTGGCATTACCCAGCGCCACGCCCTCGGCCTCTGCGAACGAACTCCCGAGATGCTCTGCGACAGCCTTCGCGGTGCTGTCGACATCCGACTGCGATGGCAGCGGGCGATCATGCACCAGGTACTCGGCAGCGCCGAAGTTCTGGGCAAGGCCGGCAGGATCATCGGTGAGGTGCGCGTGCGACGCGGCCGGCTCCGCCGTGCCCACCAGCACCGCCTTGTTGTCCGGGTCCCAGGCGCGGACATTGACCTGCGACACCTGGCCAGACGAGCTGACCCGGGGCCGGAAGCTCACCAGGTCGCGACCGTAGACGAGCTGCTCAGGATTCTCCGAATCCGCATCGCCCGGTGCGGGGCCGGTAGTCGACTTGACCGGCCTGCGGAAGAAGAACTTGCCGTCGAACACACCCACCTCGTACCCGAGCTCGCGCGCCCGCGCCTTGAGGAAGTCCCAGTCGGTGACGTTCACCTGCGACACGAAGGGCAGTACAGAGCCGCTGTCGTCGATCGTGTCCACGTCGAGCCCGGCACGGGTCGCAACTGTTTTTGCCACATCCGACACTTTCACGTTCTGGTACGTCTCGGTGCGCCGCCCGCGGTGCAGACGGTGTGACTTGTCGTATCCGCGGACGATCGTGCGGTCCCACCCGCCGTCATAGTCGGCCTCGAGTGCGGTCACCTCCCCGCCGATGAGCAGGTCGGGCGCATCGGCGCCGAGGCTCGTCGCCTTGATGCTCACCGCGGAGCCCACCTTGACCCCCGCCTCGGTGAGGAGATCATGGCCGGGATCGTCGAAGGCCATCGAGAACATGTCTGGCAGATGCAGATGGTTGTCGACGACGACCCCGGTGAGCCCCGTGCGAAGCCTGTCCACAAGCGCCGTCCCATCGATCTCGACGACCGGCCAGCTGGTGAGCGGTGCGTCGCTCATGATGTCTCCCTCGCCGGGGCGGGAGGGATGAGCAGCGTCGTGCCGGGCGCCACGCGCAACGGATCGTCAATGCCGTTGGCTTCAGCCAGCACCCGCCACATCGTCGCCCTGCCGTACTCGCGATAGGAGACCGAGTGCAGCGTGTCCCCCGCGGACACGACGTGCACGCGGCGTCCGGCAATGCCTCCCGAGGTCGGGTTCGTCCCGGGAACCGGCGGCGGATTCTCGGTGAGCGAGAGCTGCACCTCGGCGCGCACCGGCTGTCCGGAGGTGCCGAACAGCTTGTAGGTGACGTTCAGGGATGAGATGTGACCGACGAAGTACAGCGTGCCCCAGGTGAAGGTGAGCCGCGGTGGATTGCTCTGCGACCCGGGCGCGCGCTCGGTGGGACACGTCCAGTTCTGAAGCTGATCGAGCTCATCGCTGATGTCGCCGTCGGGCTCGAAAGACTGATCGAACCACACGGTCATCGTCAGGGTCGCGGGTTGCGATCCCGTGTACTGCTGCTGGCCGTGGCCGAGCGGGACCCTGCCGCCTGACTGTCCCCGCGAGCCACTCGCGGGTGGCGCGTTGTTCGGGGCACGGCTCTGCGGCGGGTGCCACTGCGTCTGCCGCCGAACGGCGAGCTGCTTCGGGTTCATCATGAATTGCACGCGATACCCGGCGCCCTCCAGGGCGGCGCGCTCGAGACCGGCGGCGAGAGCTGTTCCTACGGCCATCGCTTCAGCTCAGAAACCCCTCATGAGCGAGCTCGAGAGTCTCCATCGCCATCTCGGTCGACTTCCCCTCGAGCTGCGGCCCGGTCCATTTCTTCGGGAACACGCCGGCGAGCGTCCAGGAGATCACCTCTCTCTGTGCCGCGTCGTGCAGGGTGATGCAGGCCGTGCCTTTGGTGGGCTGGGACACCATGCTGCTGAGCCAGCCCTGGAGAGCCACCGACTCCTCTGGGGTGCAGGCCCGCTGCAGGATGAGCGGTGAGTACTTCGCGCCCTTCGGAAGGAAATGGGTGAAGGCGTTGTTCCCGAGCTCCTCGTAGGACTCGTGCTGAAAGTCGACCTCGAGGCCCGTGCACTTCGACCAGGAGCCGAGATCCTGGCCGTCGATGATGACCTGGAACCTGGCCGCCAGGCCGCGAGGCGTCGTCGCGCCGGCCGGCACCGCTCAGGCCCTCAAGGCGCGCGCGGCCGGCATCACATGAACCCCTGGTGGGTGAGCTCGAGCTCCTCGGTCGCCACCTGCGCGGCGCTCGCATCGAATCTGGGCCCCGTGTACTTGGTGGGAAAGACATCCTGGAACGTCCACTGCTGCACCTGTTCCCCATTCGTGTCGAGCAGGGTGATCGTCGCCGGCTGCGGCGACTGGGGTGAGCTCGCCTGCTGCGACAGCCAGGTGAGCAGCGCCTTCGACGCCTGCGGTGTGACCGCCCGCGTCAGCTTGATGGGGACGAAGTTCGCGCGGCCGGTAGCGTAATGCGTGTAGTTCCAGGTCGCGCCGGGACTGCCTCCCTCCTGATATTTCGCCACGTCGAAGTGCATCTCGATGCCTTCGCACTTGGACCATGCGCCGAGACTGGAATTGCCCACGTCGACGGTGAACCTGAGAGCTAGTCCGAAGGATTCGTTAGTGGCCACGGCATGTCCTCATCGAAAATCTGTCAACAATCCCGCGCGTTCGCGGTCGATCAGCAACTCCGAGCGCAGCTGGGTGCGCACCTGCCCGTAGACGCGGCGGGCAAGGTCGTCGAGGTCGATGGTTGGGGCGACCGCCTCCGGCTCCGGACGCGCGTCGACCGGCTCACGCAGCGGCACGGCCGCGGGCACGGGCGCCTCGCCCGGTTGAGGAAGGGGCAGGGCCGCAGGCATCGGCGCCGCTTCCTGCGCCGGCCACGTGACCGGCGACGCGGGAAAGCGTGACGTCACGGGCTGGTTCGGCCACGCATCCATAGGTGGCGCGTTCGACTCAGCCGGTGATGCCGGCGCACCCACGCTGGGGGCGCCGCTCGAAGCCTGGAGGCCGTACGGTGCCGGCGTCGGAGCGGCGTCGGCGGGACCGAGCGTATCGTTGGGAGCCCGCTGCATGACCGCCGCCGCCTGGCTGGGGGATGACTGCTGCGTGGGCAGATGACCGCCTGGACCCGGGAAGACCATCGACCCGTCCGGCATGCGAACCGCCCGGCCCGAAGCGATCAGCTCCTCCTGGATGGCGCGCCCCACAGCGGCCGCGGCCTCATCGTCCTGAGCCTGCGTGGTCACCGGCTCCGGCACTTTCGCTGGAGCCTCTGCGGCGGCGGGCGCCGGAGCGGGGACGCCCAGGTCGCCCTGGACATGCCGCTCCGTCGTGGTGGCCTCCGCCTCGAGCCGGCGACCCGCCGGGGAGTGCTCAAGTGGGACCGAGGTGCCAAGGCGGCGCTGCTGGATGACGTGAGTGAGCTCGTGCGCGAGCAGCCCGCTGCCCCGGCCGGTGTCCAGCCTGCCGGCTTCCGCCGGAATGAAGACCTCGCCGTCGCGCGTGACCGCCCGCGCTTTGGAGGCCGCGGCCAGGCGGTCGGCGTCGGCACCCCGTTCGATGGTCACGTCGCTGACATCCGCACCATGGAGCCGCGCCACGGTTGCGGCCACCGATCGGGGCGCGACCTCGGAGCGCTGAGCAGGCCCAGCGTCGGCGTCAGCGTCGGCGTCCAGAAACGTTGCTGCTTTCCGCGACGGTCGGGGCAACGCGTCGGAGAGCGGTGCTTGCAGCCCGAGCGGCCGCTGATCGCCCATTCGCCGCCTGATCATCACCGTCCGCTGCAGCCCGGGCGGTGGAGCGCCCGGCTCGGGCTCGGGCGCAGCCGGCTCCTCGACGCCCGGGTCCGGCTCGTCAGGCGTCGAGAGGGTGGGCCGGTGCCGGCGAGCCCGCGTCACCGAGGCCACCAGGGCCGCGTCAACCGTGGTGAGCGATCCATCCGGCGCGCGGCGGGCGGTGACGCGGGCCGGCGAGTCGGGGGACGGCACCGGCTCGCTCGCCGGACGCTCGCGCGCGGATGCGTCCGCGGTGTCGGCTCTATCCGGAGTGCGCGGGCGGCCCTGCTCCGCCGCGACGACCGCGGTGGCGATCCCGCGCACCATTCCGGCGGCCGCTGCATCGGGGAGGCCGCCGCGATGCACAAGCGTCGGGCGCTCGGCGGTTGACCGCAATCGTCTGCTCAGGGTGTCCGCGAGCTCCGTGGAGCGCGCCGTCAGCGGGGGGCGACCACCCAGGCTGCCCTTGAGGGGCGTGAGCGACCGCCACGCACTCTCAACGGCTGATCGCGAAGTCGTCTCAGGAGCCGGTGCCTCGATGGTTGCGCGTCGCGCCGCGCTGCGCCGCTGCCATGGCATGCGCATCAGAGCTCACCCGTCCCGCCCATCTGCCGGTGGATGCTGCCGATCTCTTCGATGAAGCGCAGCCGGAGCGAGTGCGGCATGTCCAGGATGCTGTCGAGCTCCCAATGGAAGTAGTAGGCGACGTACGCGACCTCCTCGAAGAGCTGATCGATCGCGTACGTCATGCTTCCCCCGGGTGGTCACCCGCGATGTCAACGGTGAACTCGTGCTGGCACGACGGACAGGTGACGAAGGCCTCGGTGTGTCCGTCCTGATTGACCCGTCGATACAGGTCCTGGAGGAACGCCAGATCCGAGGCAAAGAGCCCCTCGATGACGTGCGAGTCCACTTCGGCGACCGATCCGAGGCGGGTCACCGTCCGCTCGAGCAGGAGCACCGTCACATACGCGGGATTCTGGCGAACGCGTGGATCGCTTTGCGGCCCGATCTCGTCGCGCGCGGTCGCGAGTCGCATGACGCCGTCGCGATGGAGCACGCCCCTGCGATCGAGGTATCCGCGGGGGAGTACGAAGGCGAACTCGGTCGTCAGCACCGGCTCCGGGGCCACCGATTCTCGCGACGCCAGGCTCATGGAGCCACCCGCTCGAGATACTCACACACGATCGTCACTTCCTCCATGAGGACCTCGCTCGCCCCGGCCTTGAGTGGGCTGATCGCGATCTTGGCCGGCCAACCGTCGTGGAAGTGGTAGCGCGCCACCGGTGTGCCGTCGTAGCCGTACATCACGATCGAACCGCTCTTGCGCGCCCCGACGATGTCGCCGTGCACAACTGACTCGTGCCATGCCCACAGCTCCATCGACGTGTTCTTGCCGCGCTTGAGCGTGATAGTCGGAGGCTTGCGCTTTCCCGGAAGCTTCTTGAGGATGTTTGCACCCGTGGCGCCGCTTTCCATGAAGTCAATGACCTCGACCTCGGTGGTGATCCCGGTCAGCTCGGAAAACTGCGCGATCTCGTAGCCGTCCACGGTGATCGAGAAGCGAGCCGCCGATATGGCGTCGTTGGGCATGTTCGCGCCAAGACCTGCTGGCATTTCTAATCCCTCACTCGCTGACGGCGGCGCCGCCGGCGAACTGTGCGATGCGGAAGATCACGAACTCGGCCGGCTTCACCGGAGCGATGCCGACGTCGATGATCAACTGGCCGATGTCGATGGTGTCCTGCGTGTTGTTCTCCGCGTCGCACTTGACGAAGAACGCCTCCGCGGCCGTGGTGCCGAACAGCGCGCCGTCACGCCAGACGCGCCGCAGGAAGGCGGAGACGTTGCGTTTCACGGCATCCCACAGCCGCGGGTCGTTCGGCTCGAACACCACCCACTGCGTCCCCTCGAGAATCGACTCCTCGACGAAGTTGAAAAGGCGCCGGACGTTGAGGTAGCGCCACTCGGGGTCACTCGAGATAGTGCGTGCGCCCCACACCCTGACTCCGCGCCCGGGAAAGGCACGGATGCAGTTGATGCCCGACGGATTGAGCTGGTCATGCTCGCCCTTGGTGATCTGCAACTCGAGCGTGATCGCGCCCCGGACGACCTCGTTGGCGGGCGCCTTGTGCACGCCGCGCGTGTCGTCGTTCCGCGCCCAGATGCCGGCCATGTGACCGCTCGGCGGGATCATGACCCCCTGACCCTTGAGCGGATCGAAGACCTTGATCCACGGCCAGTACAACGCAGCGTATTTCGAGTCGTAGCCCGCCTTGTCGATGCGCCACTCCTTGACCTGCTGCGCGTTGAGCGACGGGGGTGCGTCGAGGATCGCCACGCGATCTCCCATGAGCTCGCAGTGAGCGATCATCGCGAGCTGCACAGCCTGAACCGCCTCGAGGTCGATGATGCCTCGCTGGTAAGCGGCCATCACGTCGGGGACACTGAGCATGGTGACCTCGTCGACCGCCTCCAGCCCCGCGAAACCGGTGCGATCGGCGGAGTTGCCGACGTAGTCGTCAGCGGTCACGCGCACCGCAGTCACCGCTGTACCGCCGGTGAGCTTGACACTCGCACGCTCCGGGACGATCATGCTGCCTCCGTTGCCGACCTCCTCGAGCCGGATCAGCTTGGAGCGGGCCTTGACGACCGTCGCAGCGTTGGTCGCTCCCCGCTTTGTGCTGACGTTGTCAAAAACTTCCTCGACCTTGCCGCCCTTCGACACGGACACCTTGAACGTGTCCTCGCTCTCTTCGCCGGGGTCACCGATCTCGACCACGATGTCGTCGCCGGCGGGGCCACCCTCAGCGGCAGTGATTCGGTACACAGGACGGCCAGGGTCGCCGCGCGCGACAAGCTCCGCGCCCGCGCTCGCCTGTGCCGGGTCGCCGTCCGAGCCGATGCGAACGACGTAGGCGCCGCCGCCACCGTTGAGGAAGTAACCGTAGACAGCGTGCGCGAGGTACGAGCCCTCGACGAAGTCTCCGAACACGGTATTGAACTGCGTCCAGTTGGTGACCAGGGTCGGTGTGTTGGCCGGACCTCTCTCGGTCAGCCCGACGAACGCGGCAACAGCCGTGCCGACGCCCTCGATGGGCTTCGAGCCCGACGACACCTCCTGAACATAGACGCCGGGCGACAGGTACGTTGGCATTCGCAGTCTCCTCACCGGTGGGGCACGTAGGTATGTCGAGGCTGGCACACGAATGGACGCGTCGCGAGGCGCGGACGGGCGGCCGTCGGGGAACGGCCATCTGCCCGAAGGGGCAGCGCCGAGTGCCCGTTCGGCTGCCTGTGTCTCCCTTGCGCCCCGCCTCAGTCCGCGTCAGCCTCAGCGCGATGATCGCTGACGTCGATGCGGCGCTGCGCTCGCTGCTGCTCGCCACCGCGCTCCAGCGCACAGGCGTCGACGTCGTGTTCGAGGCACCCACCCGGTCGTGGGCCGAAAACATCGCCGGTGGTGTCGTCGACGCGTATCTCTGGGAAGTCCGCGAGGACATGACCCGGCGGCAGAACGATTGGGAGGACATTCGAAACGACGACGGGCGCGTTGTCGGTCGCCGGCCCCCACTCCATCGCTACAGGCTGCGCTACCTGCTCACGGCCTGGGGTGGGGACACGGCGGACGAGCACCGCCTGCTCTCGACACTGCTCGCTTCGCTCGCCGACGAGCAGACGATCCCCGCCGAACACGTCAGTGGGGATCTCGCAGACGAGGGGCTGCCAGTCTTTCTCACGGTGGCGCTTCCCATGGATGGCGACACTCCGCCTACCGAGCTCTGGGGCGGGCTCGGCATCGCGCCCCGGCTCGCGCTCGATGTTGTCGTGACCGCCCCGCTGCCACGCCCCGTGACGCTCCCGACGGCCGTCCCGGTTCGCGATCGCCGCATCACTGTCGTCGCGCCCGACGGAGCCCCCGAGGCGGTCCCCAGCGCGATCGCCGACGAGCGCCTGCGCAACGCGCTGGCGCCGAAAGCCGCCGTCGCCCCGGGCGCTGCGGTGAGGACCCGTCGCCGAAGCTGACGAGGCTGGGGAGGAAGGATTCGAACCTTCGGATGGCGGATCCAAAGTCCGCTGCCTTACCACTTGGCGACTCCCCAGTGGAGACGACGATCCTAACCGGGCCTAGCCCGTGTGACCCTCTCGTCAGGGTCGCGTGGCAGTCAAGACTGCGGAACTCTCAGGTGCAACCGCAGGGTCGTGCCGCTCCAGCCAGTCACTCGTGACCTCGATGAACTCGTCCGGCACCTCGAGCATGGGCACGTGGCCGGCTCCTGCGAACTCGTGGTACTCCCAGTCGGGACGAAGCGAGGCCACGTAACGAGCAGACGCCACGGGCACCAGACGGTCGCGGTCGCCTTCCATCAGCAGCGTTGGGGTGACGACGCTGTGGATCCATCGGATCACCTGTCTCTTCAGCGCCAGTGCGCGCACCAGCGATCGCGTCGCGGCATAGAAGGACTCGTGCCACGAGGATTCGGCAAGGCGCTCAGCCTCGAGTGCGATGTGCGCATCGACCACGGTCCGATCGATGCGGCTCGGGTCGGCGCTGCAGAGTCGCATCGTCTCCCATACCAGGCTCTCAGGCCCGAGCGCGGCGACGGCGCGGCTGATCCGCCGCGCACCCCAGCGGGGGACGAACGCCGTCGCGACGAACGTTCGCGACACACGGTCGAGGTGGGGCGGAAACGCTGAGCCGGGCGCCGGCACCGCCGGGTCCACCAGGATGAGGCTGTGGAGCAATTCCGGTTGCTGGGCGGCCGCGCCGAGCGCGAGCAAGCCACCCATGGAGTTGCCGATGAGCACAATCGGGCCGTCCGAGAGCCAGGTGATCGACCGGGTAACGACGTCGACGTTGGCCGCGATGGTCGAGCGTCTCCCCGCCAGCGGCGACCGACCGAACCCGGGGAGGTCGATCGCGAGCACGCGATTGTGCTCGGCCAGCCGGGGCGCCGCCGACATCCAGTTCAAATGCGACCCACCGAGCCCGTGGATCAGCAGCATCGCGCGCCCGGCACCGCCGAAGTCGGCGACGTGGATCGGGCCGTCGATGTCGATCGTGGACGAGCGCATGTCGACCATCGTACGGGTCCGTCTCCGGGCGAGTTCCAGGGGAGCCCGTATACTCGCCGGTACATGGGTGACGGTCCCCCCGCGGTGATCCTCGCCGCGGGGCAGGGCAAGCGGATGCGCAGCGCCATCCCCAAAGTCCTCCATCCCCTCGGCGGGCGTCCGCTCATCTCCTACGTCGTGGACGCGGTTCGAGAGGCGACCGACGCGACGCCAGTCGTGGTCGTCGCACGCGGCCAAACAGCCGTCCGCGATCTCATCGAGGACGCCGCCGAATGCGTCGAGCAGACGGACCCGCTGGGCACCGGCGACGCACTCCGCAGCGTCCCCACGGCATTGCGATCGAGCGGTCCGGTCCTGGTCATCGGCGGCGACGCTCCCCTCATCCGCGCCGAGACACTCCAGCGTCTCCTCGCCGCCCACGCCCTGAGCCCGAGAGCGTGCACGCTGCTGGCGGCCATCCCGACCGACCCGTCCGGAATGGGCCGGATCATCCGCGATGCCGGCGGTCACGTCGTGCGCATCGTCGAGGAGGCGGATCTACCGCCCGGGGCGCCATTGCCCTTGGAATGCAACGCCGGCGTCTATGTCTTCGACGGCGCCCAGCTCTGGCCGGCACTCGACCAACTCGGCACTGCCAACGCCCAGGGCGAGTACTACCTCACCGACGTCGTGGAACTCCTCACCGGTCCTGTTGAGGCCGTTGTGGCCGTCGATCCTGATGAGACCGTCGGGGTCAACGACCGCCGCCAGCTCGCCGCTGCGGAAGGAGTGCTGCGACGGCGGACCCTTGATGCCCTGATGCTCTCCGGCGTCACCATCGAGGACCCGAGTACCACATATGTGGACGCCATGGTGGTCGTCGGCCCGGACACCGTCATCCACCCGATGACCTCCCTGCTCGGCGCCACGACGCTGGGATCGAATTGCAAGATCGGGCCGATGGCGGTCCTCAGAGACGTCACAGCGGGCGATCGAGTGGTCGTCGGGGCTGCCCAGATGGAGGAGTGCGAACTCGGCGACGAGGTGCGTGTCGGCCCCTATTGCAGGGTTCGTCCGAATAGCGTGCTCGCGTCGGGCGTAGAGTTGGGGACGCATGCCGAGGTCAAGAACAGCACCGTGGGCGCCGGAACCCGCATCAGCCACTTCTCCTGCGTGCTCGACAGCGACGTGGGCCAGGCCGTGAATATCGGCGCCGGCACGGTGACCTGCAACTTCGACGGCGACGCCAAATACCGCACCACCATCGGGGATCGCGTCTTCGTCGGCACGAATTCGACGCTGGTGGCGCCGGTCCGCATCGGGGACGACGCGTACGTCGGGGCCGGGTCGTTCGTCGACCATGACGTGCCCCCCGGCGCGCTCGCAGTCGGCCGCAGCCGGCAGCGGAACATCGAAGGGTGGGCGGCCCGGAGGGCTATGCGGCCATGAACGATTCGAACCCCTACGGCGAGCTGCTGCTGCTCTCCGGGAGCGGAAACCCCGAGCTCTCCGAGCGAATCGCGCGCGAGATGGGCGTGAAGCTCGCCGATGTCGAGATCACGCGGTTCGCCGACGGCGAATTCGACGTGAAGATCCGCGAATCGGTGCGCGGTCACGACGTCTTCCTCGTGCAGCCGACCTGCGATCCGGTCAATGACAACCTCATCGAGCTGTTCATCATTCTCGACGCATTGCGGCGCGCTTCGGCTTCGCGCATCACCGCGGTGATTCCGTACTACGGATACCAGCGCAAAGAGAAGAAGACCCAGGCGCGAGACCCGATCAGCGCCAAGCTGATGGCCAACATCATCGAGCTCGCCGGCGCCAACCGCGTGATCTGCGTCGACCTGCACGCTGAAGCAATCCAGGGATTCTTCGACATCCCGGTGGATGCGCTGATTGCCACCAAGATCCTTGCCCGGCGCGTGCGTGAACGGCACGGGCACGACGTCGTCGTCGTCTCACCGGATACGGGCGGGGTGCACCGCGCTCGCAACCTCGCACGCATTCTCGACGCACCGATCGCGGTCATCGACAAACGCCGGCCGCGCGACGACACCGTCGAAGTCGTCAACGTCATCGGTGATGTCGTCGGCGCCACCTGCGTCATCGTCGACGATCTGATCTCGACGGGCGGCACGCTCGTCAACGCCGCCGTCGCGTTGCTCGCCAGCGGCGCGAAATCCGTCGACGTGGTGGCGACGCATGGTGTGTTGAGCGACGGCGCCGTCGCGCGACTGCACGCAGCGCCGATCGACGAGATCTGCATCACCGACACCATCCCGTACCACAACGGCAGCCACAGCTTTGACGACGCGCCCAAGCTTCGTATCCTCTCGGTCGCACCACTGATCGCCGAAGCGATCGTGCGCGTCCACGAGGGACGGAGCGTGAGCGAATTGTTCCGGTGAGCGGCTCAGACCCACCACCGTCTTCGAGCCGATGACGCCACTCATCGTCGTCATCGTCATCGGTCTCGTCATCGCCGCGTTCGCCGCGGCTGCCGAGACCTCGTTGACAAGCGTCAGCCGAATCCGCATGCGCAGCCTTGCGGAGGACGGCAACAAACGCGCCAAGACCGTGGCGCGTCTGCATGCGGATCCGAACTCGTACCTGTCGACCATCCTCAGTCTCAACACGGTTGCGGTCATCGTGGTTTCGACCGCCACCGCCCTGCTCATCGACGGTTACTGGCGCAACGTCCCGCAGGCCATCGCCACGATCGCGCTCTCGATCGTCGTGCTGATCTTCTGCGAGATCGCGCCCAAATCCCTCGCGCTGCGCTTCAACGAGCGATTCGCGCTGGTGCTGGCGGCCCCAGTGCTGTTCATGACGCGCCTGCTGCGTCCCCTGGTCGGTGGTCTGAGCGCGTTGTCGCGGCTCATCGTTCGCGTCGCGACCAGAGGGCATTCGGTCCGCGGCCCGTTCGTCACGGAAGAGGAGTTGAAGCTGCTGCTCTACGTCGGCGAGCAGGAGGGCATCGTCGAGCAGGAGGAGCGGGAGATGATCCACGGCATCCTCGAGATGACTGACAAGTCAGTGCGCGAGGTCATGGTCCCGCGGGTGGACATCGTCGCGTCGGAGTCCACCGACTCGATCGCCGACGTGATCAAGGTGATCATCGAATTCGGGTATTCGCGCATTCCCGTGTACGAGGACAACGTCGACAACATCGTCGGCGTGGTCTATGCGAAGGATCTGCTGCGCCACGGCGTGAGTGGCGACGACCAGCGACCCCTCACGATGGTCGCGCGCGAGCCCTACTTCACGCCCGAGGCCAAGCATGTCGGTGAGTTGCTCCGCGAGATGAAGGAGCGCAAGGTCCACATCGCTGTGGTCGTCGACGAGCACGGCGGCACCGCGGGCATCGTCACCTTCGAGGACCTCATCGAGGAGATCGTCGGTCCGATTCGCGACGAGTACGACATGCGCGAAGTCGAGGAATTGCAGATCGTCTCCGACCACGAGGTTGTGGTGAGCGCGCGATTCCCGGTCGACGACCTCAAGGAGGCGCTCGCGATTGAGCTTCCGAATGTCGAGGCCGACACCGTCGGTGGTCTCGTCTACGAACAGCTCCAGGAGATTCCGAAAGTCGGCGCCACCATCCAGCTCGGCTCCGCAACGCTCACGGTGGAGGCGGTCCGGCGTCAGAGCATCCAGACCGTGCGCATCACCAGCCCGGTGTCGCTGGTGCGCGATCGAGGCTCGCGCCTCGGCGACCACGACGATGAGCAGGAGGTCGGTGACACCCCGGCGGAGTCCCCGGCGCACGCTCGAGGCCAGTAGTGCGCATGATGGCCGGATGCCCACCTACAGCGATGAGGGGATCGTGCTCCGCCGGATCGATTACGGCGAGGCCGATCGCATCCTCACGGTCCTGACGCTGGAGCACGGCAAGATCGGGGTCATCGCCAGGGGCGTGCGCAAGAGTCAGAGCCGGCTCGCCTCGCGCACCGACCTGTTCACGCGCAGTCGCATGCAGCTCGCGCGCGGGCGTGGAGAGCTCGATGTCCTCACGCAAGCGGAGACCGTGGCCGCGACACCGTTGCGCAGCGACGCGCGCCGCGCCGCGTGTGCGTCGCTCTGTGCCGAGCTGACCGACCGGGTGCTCGAGAGTCACCACGCGGACCCGGAGATCTACGCGCTGGTCGCCGGGGCGCTCACCGCATGTGCGGACCCGGAGCGCGACCCTCGCGCCGCGACCGTCTGGTTTGCGCGCCGGATGATGGATCGGCTCGGCTACGCCCCGCAGCTGCTCGATTGCGTCGGCTGCGAGCGGCGGCTCCCCGAGGAGAGGGCGTGGTTCAGCGCCGTCGGAGGCGGGCTGCTCTGCGCGCGCTGTGCTCCCAACGATGCCGAGGCGGTGACGTGCTCCGTCCGCGTCATCAAGGTCCTGCGCGCGGCGGCCGACGGTGACGAGGGGCTGTGGCTTCGGCTCCGGCTCGACGCGCCCACGCTCCAGACCCTGGAGCGGATCGTCGAGGCGGAACTTGCTCACCACCTCGATCGTCGCCTGCGATCGATCGACGTCCTCCGCGCGATCGAGGGCCGGAGTGCTGTCGGGCTGCCGGTAGACTGACCCGCCATGGCTGAGGACACCGTGCAGGCAAACACGTCCCAATCCGACCTCATCGAGAAAATCGTCTCGCTGTGCAAGCAGCGCGGGTTCGTGTTTCCGTCCAGTGAGATCTACGGCGGCCTCAATGCCGTGTACGACTTCGGTCCGCTGGGAGTCCGCCTGCGGCGCAACATCCGCGCCCGCTGGTGGCAGTCGATGGTCGACCTTCGCGACGACGTCGAGGGCATCGAGGGGTCGATTCTCATGAACCCCGAGGTCTGGGTTGCGAGCGGGCACGTCGCCGGCTTCACCGATCCGCTCGTCGACTGCACCGGACCGTGCAAGAAGCGCTGGCGCGAGGACCATCTCGCTGCCGAGCGTGTCGCGCGTGGCAAGTCTCCGGACGTTCCGGGCTGCCCCGAGTGCGGCGGCGTGCTCACGGGTGCGCGTCAGTTCAACCTCATGTTCAAGACCTTCATCGGTCCTGTCGAAGAGGATGCGGCGCAGGTGTGGCTGCGTCCCGAGACCGCGCAGGGCATGTTCGTCAACTTCGCCAACGTGGTGAATTCGACACGGCGGCGGCTTCCCTTCGGTATCGCCCAGCAGGGTAAGGGATTCCGCAACGAGATCTCTCCGGGAAACTTCATTTTCCGCCTCCGTGAGTTCGAGTTGATGGAGATGGAGTACTTCTGCAAGCCGGGCACTGATCGCGAATGGCACGAGTACTGGTGCGCAGAGCGTCTCCGCTGGCACGTCGAGGAGATGGGCGTGCGCAAGGCGAATCTGCGTCTGCGTCCGCATGCCAAGGAGGAGCTGTCCCACTACAGCACCGCCACCAGCGACATCGAATATGAGTATCCGTTCGGCTGGGGTGAGCTGGAGGGTATTGCCGATCGCACCGACTTCGACCTGAAGACGCACATGCAGCACAGCGGGCGTGACCTGTCGTTTTTCGACACCGAGACCAACGAACGCTATGTCCCCTACGTCATCGAGCCCGCGGTGAGCACGGATCGCATCTTCATCACGTTGCTGGTGGACGCCTACGACGAAGAGGAGGTGCGCGGCGAGAAGCGCGTGGTGCTGCACCTGCATCCGGACGTCGCGCCGGTGCAGGTGGCCGTGCTGCCGCTGTCGAAAAAGGCTGAGCTCACCGAGCCGGCGCGGCGCATCGAGCACGATCTGCGGCCGCACTTCGCGACCATGTACGACGAGACCCAGGCGATCGGCCGCCGGTATCGGCGACAGGACGAGATCGGCACACCGCTGGCGATCACCTTCGATTTCGACTCCTTGAACGACCACGCGGTGACCATTCGCGAGCGCGACGGTATGTCCCAGGTTCGCGTGCCGATCGACGGGTTGCGGGATGCGCTTCGTGATCAACTCGACGCCGCGCGCGCTCGGGCGCGTGAGCGGGCCAGCGGCGCGACCGCCGGGTAGACACCCGACGTGGTGCGTGCACGGCGTGACACCGATGCTGTTGCCGCCGGTGTGCTCGACCTGCTCGCGCTGGGAGACACGCCCGACCTCGACGCAGTGCTGGAGCGGATCGTTCGCGCGGCACGACGGCAGTCGACGGCCCGTTATGCGGCCATCGGCGTTCCCGACGGTGGCGGCGGTTTCGCTCGTTTCGTGACCTCCGGGATCACCGACCGCGTCGCGGCCACCATCGGCGAATTGCCGCGCACCCACGGTGTGCTCGGGGCGCTGCTCGAGGAGGGTCCGATCCTGCTCGACGACATCCGGGAGCATCCCCGGTTCTCGTACTACCCGGCCCACCATCCGACGCTGACTGACTTTCTCGGCGTGCCGATCACCCACCGCGGGAGCGTGCGCGGCAACCTGTTCCTGAGCGGCCATCGCTCAGGCCATTTCACCAAGCTCGACGCACGTCGCCTGGAAACGCTTGCCGCGTACGCGGGCGTCGCGATCGCGAACGCCGACCTGTACGCTCGCTCGCAGCGGCTCGCGGTGGTGGAGGAGCGCAACCGAGTGGCTCGCGAGCTGCACGATGCCGCCACGCAGACCCTGTTCAGCCTGGTGCTCGCGGCGCGCGCGGCGGCGATGACCACTCGCGACGATGATGCGCGCGTCGCCATCCTCGATCTCGAACAGCGAACCACCTCAGCGCTGCAGGAGCTGCGCGGACTCGTGCATGCACTGCGCCCCAGGAGCCTCGAGCGAGACGGGCTTGCAGCCACGCTCGCGGACCACGTCGAGGCGTTGCGCACCAGCGGAGCCCGCGTGACGGTCGACGCCGCGGAGGGCATCCACTTACCGCTCGAGACGGAGCATGCGTTGCTGCGCATCGCGCAGGAGGCGCTGCACAACGCCATGCGTCACGCATCCGGGTCGTCCGTCCGTGTGACGTTGCGCGCGGGCGCGAAAACCCTGACCTTGCGGGTTCGTGATGACGGCCCGGGCTTCGACCCGGCAGCACTGCCACGCACGCGACGGGGCATGGGACTCGCGACCATGCGAGAGCGTGCCCATGAAATTGGCGCGCGTCTCGAGGTGCGGGGTCGCCCCGGCGCCGGAACGACCGTGACGGTCAGCCTGCCGCTGACGCAACCATGAGCGAGCCGATCCGGCTCATCGTCGTCGATGACCACTCAGTCGTTCGCGAGGGCTTGCGGGCGTTTCTCCGGCTTCAGGACGGCATCGATGTCGTCGGCGAGGCGGCCAGCGCCGTTGAGGCGATTCGAGTTGCGGAGGCGACGTTGCCGGACGTGATCCTGCTCGACCTGGTGATGCCCGGCGGCGACGGCATCGGCGCGATCCGCGGGATCCTGGAAGTCGCGCCCGCGTCCCGCGTGCTCGTGTTGACGAGCTTCGCCGATGACGCGCAGATCTTCGCCGCCATGGCGGCGGGCGCGGCTGGATATCTCCTCAAGGATGTCGATCCGCAGGCGCTGGCAGACGGCATTCGAGACGTGCACGCCGGACGTCCGGCCCTGCACCCGTCGGTGGCGTCGCGCCTGATGCGCCGAGGTGGCGCTCCACACCCGGCGCATGCCGACCTCACCGCCCGCGAGCGTGACGTGCTGCGGCTGATCGTCGAGGGCCTGGCCAACAAGCAGATCGCGGTGCGACTTGCCATCGGGGAGAAGACCGTGAAGACCCACGTGAGCCGCGTGCTGGGGAAGCTCGGCGTGGCCGACCGCACGCAAGCCGCGGTGCTGGCGATCCGGGAAGGCCTCGTCGACTGACGGGGTCCGCCCAATGACGGACCTTGGCGTCGTGCGTCAGGTGGACGCGCTGGGACGCTGACCGGCGCAGGATTGGCGCATGGGAAGTCTGACCGGCAGGTCGGTGATGATCACCGGCGCTTCGAGGGGTCTTGGCAGGGCGCTCGCGATTGCCGCGGCGCGCGAAGGCGCGTCGCTCGCGCTCTGCGCTCGTGGTGGGGCGGCGCTCGAAGCGGTGGCGGAGGCGTGTCGCAACCTCGGAGCCACGGTCATCGCAGTCATTGCGGATGTGTCCGATTCAGGCGATGTCGAGCGCTTCGCGGCCACGTCCCTGGAGCGGTTCGGCGGGATCGACGTGCTGATCAACAACGCGGCAGAGCTGGGCCCGACGCCGGTCCCGCATCTCACCGACGCCCCGTCGAGTGCGCTGGAACATGTGTTGC
Source organism: Candidatus Dormiibacterota bacterium (assembly GCA_041691155.1). Taxonomy (GTDB): domain Bacteria; phylum Chloroflexota; class Dormibacteria; order Aeolococcales; family Aeolococcaceae; genus Palsa-851. Next base: position 17,953 of record JBEPVD010000019.1, read on the forward strand.
GCGCCAACGTGCTGGGACCGATGCGCCTCACGCAGGCGGTCATCGGGGGGATGCTCCTGCGCAACCGCGGACTGGTCATCAACATCAGCACTGACGCTGCAGTCATCGGCTACGAAGGGGTTGGTCTGTACAGCGCCTCCAAGGCGGCACTCGATGCCCTCACGCGCACCTGGTCTGCGGAGTTGCAGCACACGCAGGTGCGGATCATCAGCGTCGATCCGGGGGACATGAACACCGTGATGCACATGGATGCGGATCCAGGTGCCAACCCCGACGATCTGCTGCGTCCCGATGATGTGGCAGCGCGGATGCTCCCACTCCTGGCTGGGAGGGTCCCAGCCGCGGATCGGGTTGAGGCTGCGAACCTCGAATGATTGCCGCACCGCGCGAACTGCGCGCGTCGCTTCCCGCCGAACTCCGCGGCATGCGCCGCGACGGCGCGCGTCTGTGTGTTGTCGAGCGGGCGTCAGGACGCATCACGCACACGACCGTCGCGCGTCTTGGCATATACCTGTCCGCCGGCGACCTGCTGGTGGTCAACTCGAGCCGCACCCTGCCGGCCGCGCTGCGCGTCACCCGTGCGGATGGACGCGCCGTGCAACTTCGCGCCGGCGCGATTCGGGATCGCGACTGGGATGCGCTCGCGGTCGAGACCGTGCCACCGCACGCCAACGTCGCGCTCGTCGCCGGCGAGCGCCTCACCGCGGCCAGTGGCCTCCGCCTGCGTGTCGTCAAGCCGCGCGAGGACGCGCCGCTGCTCTGGCGCATGGTGGTGGAGCACGGCGATGCGGTCCAAACCCTGCTCAGCGAGGGCGAACCGATTCGCTACTCGTATGTTCCCGACCCCGTGCCACTCGAGCACTACCAGACGGTGTACGCGGGCATCCCCGGTTCGGTCGAGATCCCCTCAGCGGGACGGCATCTCACCTGGGAACTGCTCGGTGCGCTGCGGCGCTCCGGCATCGACGTGACCGACATCGTGTTGCACTGCGGCCTGAGCTCCTTCCAGGACGACGACGTCGATCTCCACAAGCCACTCATCGAGGAACACTTCACGGTTCGTGCCGAGACCGCCGATCGCATCAACGGCGCGGCGCGCGTCGTCGCCGTCGGCACCAGTGTCATCCGAACCCTGGAGACGGTCGCGAACGCAGACGGTGTGGTGCGGCCGATGACGGGATGGACGGACCTGGTCATCACGCCGCGCACGACCTTGCGCGTCGTTGATGCACTCCTCACCGGGTTGCACGAGCCGCCGGCGACGCATCTGGACATGCTGGCCGCGCTGCTCGACGTGGACCTGCTCGAGCGGGCATATGTCGAAGTACGGGAGCGCGGCTACCTCTGGCACGAGTTCGGCGACGCGATGCTCATCCTGTGACCCTTCTGGCATCATCCTGACGACCCTCGTTGGAAGGGAGATCACCCGCATTCTTTGGGAGCATTGCAATGGCTGAACTGCTGATTCTCGAGTTCGAAGGCTTCGGCGAAGACACGTATGACGCGGTCAACAAGGACCTCGGCATCGACATGGAGTCCGGTGTTGGCGACTGGCCGGACGGCTTGGTGACCCACACCGCCGGACCGACCAAGGGCGGGTGGATCGTCATCGAGGTCTGGGAGACGCAAGAGGATCAGGACGACTTCATGTCCACGCGTCTCGGACCGGCACTCCACAAGGCGGGTGTCGTCGACCGGCCGAAGCGCGCCGAATGGTCGAAGGCCAAAGCACACCACCATCCGCGCAAGGCATCGAAGACCAAATAGTCCTGACCGCGCGCCGGCGCGGCCTGCCCGGCGTTCTGCCTCGCGGCGGCCCGATGCTACGCTGACGCGTGCTTCTGCGCGCGCAGTACACAGATCACCGTGAGGGCTGGCGAATGGCGGTAGGCACCCGGGGCACAAGCTCGTCGAAGAGTTCGTCGAAGACGCGGTCGCGCCCGGCGCCGCCACGAGGCACGGCCGCCAGGAAGGCCTCTGCGACGCGCGCCCATCAGTGGGTGTACCGATTCGACGAGGGCAGTGCCTCGATGCGCGACCTCCTCGGCGGGAAGGGTGCTGGTGTTGCCGAAATGACCCGCGCCGGCCTCCCGGTGCCACCCGGATTCACGATCACGACCGAGGCCTGCAACGCCTTTTACGCGAAGGGCGCGAAATTTCCGGACGGACTCTGGGAGCAGGTGGAGAAGGCGCTCAAGGGCGTTGAGAAAACCACCGGGAAGGGATTCGGCGACCCGCGCAATCCCCTGCTCGTCAGCGTGCGCAGCGGTGCCCGATTCTCGATGCCGGGAATGATGGACACGGTCCTCAACCTCGGCCTCAACTCCGCAACGCTCGAGGGTCTCGCCACGCTGACCAACGACCGGCGTTTCGCGCTGGACGCCCACCGCCGCTTCATCCAGTTGTTCAGCAAGATCGTGCTCGACATCGACGGCCAGCTGTTCGAGGAGGCCCTCGACGCGATGAAAAAACGCAAGAGGGCCAGGACCGATGCCGACCTCACCGCCCCGGCGCTCGAGGAGTTGATCGCCGAGTATCGGAAGATCGTCAAGAGCCATTCCAAGACAGGGTTCCCCGAGGACCCGATGGCGCAACTGCGCGCCGCCATCGGCGCGGTGTTCGAATCATGGAACAACAAGCGCGCGACCGATTACCGGAACTACAACAAGATTCCGCATGACCTCGGTACGGCGGTCAACGTGCAGTCGATGGTGTTCGGCAACATGGGCGACGACTCGGGTACGGGCGTTGCGTTCACGCGCGACCCGTCGACCGGCGAGCGCAAGCTGTATGGCGAGTACCTGACCAATGCGCAGGGCGAGGACGTGGTCGCAGGCATTCGCACCCCGCAACCCATCGCCGCGATGGCCGTTGAACTGCCCAAGGCGTACCGGCAGTTCGAGCAGATCGCGCGCAAGCTCGAGAAGCACTACCGCGACGTGCAGGACATGGAGTTCACCATCGAGCGCGGGACGCTGTACATGCTCCAGACGAGGAGCGGGAAGCGCACCGCCGATGCGGCGATCAAGATCGCCGTCGACATGGTCCACGAGCGGCTCATCACGAAGCGCGAAGCACTGCTCCGCGTGGAGCCGGAGCAGGTGGATCAGATGCTGCACACGCGTATCGATCCCGGCGCGGAAGTCACCGTGATCGCGACAGGATTGGCCGCCTCGCCAGGTGCCGCCTACGGGAAAGCCGTCTTCGATGCGGATCGCGCCGAGTCGATGGTCGCCGCCGGCGAGAAGGTGATCCTGGTGCGCGTTGAGACGAACCCTGACGACGTGCACGGCATGATCGCCGCGGAAGGCGTGCTCACCTCGCGCGGCGGGAAGAGCTCACACGCCGCAGTCGTCGCGCGCGGGATGGGCAAGCCGTGCATCGTCGGTGCGGAGTCGATCCGCGTGGACCTCAAGGCACGTGAGTTCTCTGTGGGTGGGGTGACGATCAAGGAGGGGGAGGCCTTCACGCTTGACGGCTCGCAAGGGCGCGTCATCAAAGGGGCTGTCCCCATGATCGAGCCGGACGAGATCACTGGAGAGTTCGAGGAGTTGCTCAGCTGGGCCGACTCGGTCAGCCGGCTCGAGGTCTGGGCAAACGGCGATTACCCGCAGGATGCTGAGCGCGCGCGAGCGTATGGTGCACGCGGTATCGGGCTGTGCCGTACCGAGCACATGTTCATGCAGCAGGACCGTCTGCCGATCGTGCAGAAGATGATCCTTGCGGCGGACGAAACCGAGCGTCGCAAGGAGCTGGCGAAGCTGCTCCCCGTGCAGCGCGGGGACTTCCACGGCATCCTCAAGGCGATGCACGGATTGCCAGTGATCATCCGGCTCATCGATCCGCCGTTGCACGAGTTCCTTCCTTCGCTCGAGGAGTTGCTCGTCGAGGTGACCCGCGCCCAGGCGCTGGGGAAACCCGAGAAGTCCTATCGCACGCAGTCGAACCTGCTCGCCGCAGTCCAGAACTTGCACGAGCAGAACCCGATGCTCGGTCTGCGTGGTTGCCGGCTCGGACTCCTGTTCCCGGAGATCATCGAGATGCAGGCGCGCGCCATCATCGAGGCCGCCGTCGCGCTCAAGAAAGAGAAGGTCGATGTGCGCCCGGAAATCATGGTGCCGCTCGTCGGCACTCGTGAGGAGTTGCGCCGCACGCGTGAGGTCATCGACCGCACCGCGCAGGAAGTCTTCAAGGAGACCAAGAGCAAGGTCAACTACCTCGTGGGCACGATGATCGAGGTGCCGCGTGCGGCGCTGACCGCCGGTCAGATTGCGGAGTTCGCCGACTTCTTCTCGTTCGGCACCAACGACCTCACGCAGATGACCTTTGGCGTGTCGCGTGACGACGCCGAAGGAAAGTTCCTGCTCAAGTACGTCGAGGACAAGATCCTGCCCCGGAATCCATTCGAGACTCTCGACCGCGACGGTGTCGGTCGGCTCATGCGCATGGCGGTGGAGGAGGGGCGTGCGGTGCGCAAGACGCTGAGTGTCGGCATCTGCGGCGAGCACGGCGGCGACACGGACTCCATTGCGTTGTGCGAGGAGCTCGGCCTCGACTACGTGTCGTGTTCGCCGTTCCGGGTGCCGGCGGCGCGCCTCGCGGCGGCGCACGCACGACTCGCTCGGGTGGAGCGCGACCGCTGACCGAAGCTCCTTGGTATCCCCGCGAAGTGGAGGCGGACCGCCTCCGGCTCAGGCAGTTTCGCGACGCGGACCTTGAGCCGTACCTGCACATCGTGTCCGATCCGGAGAACACGGCCTCGCGACGAGTCGCTGAAAAGCTCGGGGGCAGTGTCGACAAAACCGGCCTGTTTCACGACCGCGAAGTGTTGTTCTACGGGTATGGCGAGCCGCCACCGTGACCGAACCGCTTACTCTCCACTGACATGGAGGTGCAGCCTCGGTGACCGAGCATGTGAGGATCCGCAAGATCGGGACCCGCAACGGACGTCCTGAGATGCTTGATGACGGGCACGTTGTCGAGGGCGATGAACTCCTGCCCCCGACCCCCGGGATGCCATATGCGATCCGGCGTACGGTTATCGAACACGAGGACGCACCGGAGGTCTTCGCAACATCACCGGTACGCGCGGTGATCACCGAAAAGCTGGGCGGCGTGGTGTTGCTGACCGATAATTCGACATACGCGATCGAGGTTATCGGGCGCTAGGTCACTGGTAACGGATCTCTGGCGGCCGCTCGCTGGGTGTGCCGTTTGGCCTACTCTTTAGCCTGATGTCCTGGCCGCAGACACCTATGCCCGCCGCCATCACTACCGAGCCCGGTACAGAGCCGTACCTTCCCGTTGAAGAGGTTGCCCGTCGGCTGGATCTCCCGCTCGGTATTCTGCTTCGTCGCGTCGAGGCGGGAGACGTCCCATCGCGTCGTGAGGATGCCGCTGATGGTGTGCGCTATTTCGTGCGTCTCGGGGACCTGGGTATCGAGAGTCCTCTCACGGAACCGGTAGCGATGCCGCCGCCGCCCCCACCGCCGGACGTCATGAACCACGTCGCGCCCGCGCCCGTGGATCAGACTGAATCCGTGGACGTCGTTGGGACTGCGCAATCCTCGTCGTGGCCCGACAAAGTCGTGCCCCCGCCCGCCGAGGAGCTTGCCGCGGAGGCACAGACGGGGCACGGTCGAAATGGGTCCATCGTCGAGATCGAGTCCAGTGAGCCGCGCCGCGACGTTGCGTCGATGACCTCACTCGATCCACGCGAACTGGTCGCCGGCCTGCTCGACCGTTGGGAGCACACGCTCGAACAACGGATCTATTCCGAGCAGCGGCAACGGTTCGAGGCGGAATTGAACGCGCGCCAGAACCTCGTGAAGCAACTGCAACTGGAGCTGCAGACCGCGCGCGCGGAGCACGCAGCCGCGCAGGCAGAGAAGGATCGTCGCATCGCTGACCGCGACCGTCGCATCAGCGAACTCGAGGTCAGATTGCCGGACCCACAGGACCCCGCAGGCAAGCGCCGCCGCTGGTTCTTCAGCCGCTAACGAGCGGATCGAGGCTGGCGGGCCATGGCTGGGGACGCTGTCGCTGAGGTCAAGTCGCGGCTTGACCTCGTCGAGGTGATCGGGGGGTACGTCACGCTCCATCGAGCGGGACGTGAGCTCAGTGGGCTGTGCCCGTTCCATCCCGAGAAGACGCCGTCCTTCACGGTGAGCCCCGAGCGCCAGGTCTGGTACTGCCACGGCTGCCACCAGGGCGGTGATCTCTTCAAGTTCATCGAGCAGATCGAGCGGATCGACTTCCGTCAGGCGCTCGAACTGCTCGCCGACCGTGCAGGTGTCGAGCTCGAGACCGGGCCGCGGGCCGATCGCGGGGCCGGGCGGAAACGCAAACGCTCGTTGGAGCTCAACGCCAAGGCGCACGCGTACTACCAGCATGTGCTCTGGGCGGAGCGGGCAGGTGAGCCAGGGCGAGTTCTGCTGATCGATCGCGGTGTTGACGAAGCGCTCGCTCGCAAATTCGGCATCGGTTTCGCCCCGGCGGGCGGGGCCGGGGAGGACGCGCTCGCTCGCTATCTGACCGGCAAGGGCGGCGCAACCGTCGAGGAACTCGTCGAGGCGGGCCTGGTCCATCCACCCCGTGGCGGCCGGGTGCGGGATCGCTTTCGCGATCGCCTCGTCTTTCCGATCCGCGACGACCGTGGCGAGGTGCTCGGTTTCGGCGCCCGTGCGCTCGGCGACGCCATGCCGAAATACCTGAACAGCCCTGACTCCGCCGCGTACCACAAGTCGTCGGCCATTTTCGGCATCGACCTCGGGCGAGCGGCGATTGCGCGTGAGCGGTCGGCGGTCATCGTCGAGGGCTACTTCGACGTCATCGCCGCGCATGCTGCCGGGATCGAGCACACGGTCGCGAGCAGCGGCACGGCCCTGACCCGTGAGCAGGTGCACAGCCTCAGCCGGATCGCCGAGACACTCATCCTCTGCTTCGACGGCGACGATGCCGGGCGGGTCGCGGCCACACGCGCTGTGGACGTCATCGCCGCCGAGGGACTCCAGGCAAGGATCTGCCGCCTGCCGGCCGGCTTCAAGGATCCCGACGACCTGGTTCGAACCGACCCGGCCGGTTTTGTTCGGGTGATCGGCGACGCCCCGCCCGCATGGCAGGTGCTGCTCGACGCCGCGCTTGCCGTGGGCGAAGGCGGAAGCGTCGATGCGCGGCGTGCCGCCGCCGAACGGGCCGTCTCGCTGCTGGCCCGGATCCCTGAGGCGACCACCCGGGAGCTCTATCTTCAACAGGCCGCCGGTCGCCTCAACATCGGGGCGCGACCACTGGCGACTGACCTGGCCCAGTCAATGCGAGACGGCACCCGCCGGCCCGCCAGGATCGTCGTGGCCGCTCCGGTCGAGGCTGCGGCCGAAGCGCCTGAGGATCCTGAGTCGCTGGAGGCCGACGAGCCAATCCCTGCGTGGGAAGCGCACCTTGCCCGAGTGGTCCTGATCCGACCGGAGCTTGCTTCCGCATTGCGATCCGACAGCGGCCTTGAGCCTGAGGAGTTCACGAACCCCACCGCCCGGAGGATCTTTGAGATTGCTTCGACCGACGCCGCCGGTTTCACTCTGCGACGCCTCACTCCCGGGGACCAGCGGCGTGCCGCCGGCCTGCTGGTGCGAGAAGTTCCCGAATTCGCCGACGCCGCCGAGCCGGAGGCGATCAAGCAACTCATTGCTGATTGCCTGCGAAGGGTTCAGGAGGCAAGGGTCGTTCGAACGATGGCAACGACGATGAGCGAGATGCACCGAGCCCGGGACGAGGGTCGAACCGAGGACGCCGACGCCCTCGCGGCCGAGCTCAGCAAGCTCGCCGCCGACGCCCCGCATCTCCGCCGTACGCTGGCCGTACGCTGATACGACGATCGCGCTACACGCGGGCACGCGCATGTTTGATCTCCACGGTCATGAGCCACGATGATCCCCGTGCCCTGCGTGGATCCCTCTGTCCGATTGCCCGAATTGGCACACTCAGACGGCTTTCACATTTATTGTGAGCGCAGTCGTTTGAACCCACCGTCCGGCGGCCCTTGCAGAGCGCGCGTCAGCCTGCGCCGTATGAGACAGATTTGAAGTGAGCACCGCCGCAACCTCTACCCGATCCCGAGCCGCCGCCTTGCCCCCGCCGTCTGGAGCCGATCTGCTGGTCTCTGCAGCCGAGGGGCTGATCATCAAGGGCAAGGACCATGGATATCTCACGCCCGACGACATCCTTGCGGCCTTTCCGGAGATCGATGTCGAGCCCGACCATCTGGAGCGGATCTTTCACGTCTTCCGCGAGATGGGGATCGAGGTCAGTGACGGTGACAAGGATTTCGAGACCGTCGACGAGATCGACGAGGAACTCATCGCCAAGGCGGAAGCCATCGACTCGGTGTCGCTCGACGACCCGGTCCGGATGTACCTCAAGGAGATCGGCCGGGTGGCGCTGCTCAAGGCTGAGCAGGAGGTCCACTACGCCAAGCTGATCGAGCAGGGCGACGAAGAGGCGAAGAACCAACTCACCGAAGCCAACCTCCGCCTCGTCGTCAGCATCGCCAAGAAATACATCGGCCGTGGCATGTCCTTCCTCGACCTCATCCAGGAAGGCAACATGGGGCTGATCCGGGCAGTCGAGAAGTTCGACTACCACAAGGGCTACAAGTTCTCGACCTACGCCACCTGGTGGATCCGTCAGGCGATCACCCGCGCCATCGCTGACCAGGCGCGAACCATCCGCATCCCGGTGCACATGGTCGAGACGATCAACAAGCTCGTCCGTGTGTCGCGCCGTCTGCTCCAGGAACTGGGTCGTGAGCCCAACGACGAGGAGATCGCCGACGAGATGGGAATCACGCCGGAGAAGGTCCGCGAGATCACCAAGGTGTCCCAGGACCCGGTGTCACTCGAGACTCCGATCGGCGAGGAAGAGGATTCGCACCTTGGCGACTTTGTCGAGGACAAAGAGGCCACCGCACCGTCCGATGCCGCGTCACTCACCATGTTGCGCACGGAGGTCGAGGACATCCTCGACACGCTGACGCCGCGCGAGCGCCGCGTGCTGCAACTGCGCTTCGGCCTCATCGACGGTCATCAACGCACTCTCGAGGAGGTGGGCAAGCGCTTCGGTGTGACGCGCGAGCGCATCCGCCAGATCGAGGCGAAAGCGCTGCGCAAACTTCGCCATCCGTCGCGGTCGAAGAAGCTCAAGGATTACCTCGAGTAGCGGGTTGCGACGGAGTCGCCGTCCGCGACGAATTGCTCTCGGGGGGGCACGGTGCGTCACGGCAGGTAGACTTGGGTCATGATCCGGGTTAGCTCAGCGGTAGAGCAGGCGGCTGTTAACCGCAAGGCCACTGGTTCGAATCCAGTACCCGGAGCGCCGACGTCCCACTAGCAGCACGCGGCATCGCCCGAGGCGGCGCCGTACACGAGGAACACGGGATGACCGATACCGCATCGCGGCCGGACATGCAGCCCGCTGTCGCGACTCTGACCCCCCCCGACGCCACGGCCGCTGCCAGCGGCGATCCGGCGACGCCAACCCCCACCAACTGGGCATGGCCGTTGTCAGCACCCCGAGGTGCCGAGGGCGCGGTGGCTGACGGCACCGACGAACCCGCGCACGAGCTCGACGGCGCCATCGCGCCGCCTGACGTGGTGAGCACGGACGCCGATCCCCTCGAGGTGACCGTCGTTGCGGCGATCACCACGCCCGAGAAAGGGCTCCTGAAAGTCACGTCATTCGGACATCCTGGGAAACACCGTTCGATCGCTGCGATCGTCGCGCTGTCGATCGTGACGCTCGGCATCTACAGCCTGATCTGGTACCACCGCGTCAATCGCGAGGTCGGCAACTTCGACACGCGGATGCACGTCGTCCCAGGACGCTCCACCGCCGCGGTCACCATTCCGTGGGCGCTCGGCTGGCTCGTGACCATCGTCGGTGCCGTGCGCATCGTGCTCGCCGTGCTCAACGTCGCCCTGCCGTTCGACCCGCACTTCACGGTGCTCGAGGCGTACGGCCTGCTCTTCGGCTGCGTGGCGATCCCCTACCTCGAGCTGCTGCTCCCCTTCAGCGCGGTCGCATCGGTGATGACGCTCGAGCGCGTCCGCATCGTTGAAGACCGGATGGGGCGTACCACGGACGTCCAACTGCGGCCGACGCGCGTCATCTACTGGATGCTGGTGCCGGTCATCGGTGGCCTGATCCTGATGGCGATCACACAGCGCCGTCTCAACCGTGCCTGGGAAGACGACATGGCGGCCGCACCGGCGGTGCGCCCGACAGTCCGGGTGGCTCCAAGCTGAACCAACCTGTCGACGCCGTGCTTGCTCCGGTGTGCCGGTTGCGACGGCCTGCACTAGACTAACCCGTCGCGGTGGCTGTTTCGATCGCCTGTATTTCCGGAAAGGGCGGGGTGGGAAAGACAACCACCTGCGCCTCGTTGGCGGCCGTGTTCGCAGAGCGTGGACGGCGCGTGCTCGCGGTGGACATGGATCCGCAGTCGAACCTCACGTCAGGACTTGGCTTCAACCCGTACTCGCTGACGCACACGGTTGCGGACGCGATTCTCGAACCCGAACAGTCGGTGGACGAGCTCATCGTGCGCACCAAATGGCCGGGACTCCACTTGCTGCCGGCGAGTCCGGATCTCAGTGCGGTGGAAGCCGGTTTGCCGACCACGCTCGACGCCGAAACGCGTTTGCGCCGTGCGCTGGATCGCGATTGTCGCGACTACGATTTCATCCTCTTCGACACGCCGCCGAGTTTCGCGTTCCACACCATCAGTGTTCTCGCGGCCGCGGACTTCATCATCATCCCGATGCAGATGTCGGGCTATGCGGTGAAAGGCCTCAAGGAGACGCTGCGATCCGTGCACCACGTGCGTCAGGAATTGAACCCGGATCTGCGCGTGCTGGGACTGCTGCCGACATTCGTCGTGATGCGCACGCGGTTCTCGCGCGACCTGCTCGATGGCTTGCGCGCGATCCCGAACCTTCGTGTGTTCAACACGGTGATCAAGGTGACCGTGCGGCTCCAGGAGTCGGCGCTTGCCGGCGAACCCGTGACCGTGATGGCGCCGTCGTCTGAGGCCGCCGCGGCATATCGCGCGTTCGCAGACGAGGTCCTCGAGGCCTTGATCGCCGAAGGCGAGCGTGGTGTCTGAGGTTCGTTCGCAACGCCGGCGCCGCAGTGTTGCCGTCGCGCCCGCGCTGCTCGACCCGGCGGAACTCCCCGAGGATGCTGCCGGGCGCGTGAGGGTGATCTCGGTGGCGGCACCCGACGACGTGCTCGGCGCGCCCGCGGCCACCGACCCGTCCGTGGCGGCGCCGCCATTTCCATCGATGATCGCGGCCGGGAGCGGGTGGTTCGCCGTGGGTGTCGCCGGCGTGGTGATCGTCCTGATCTTCGTCGTGGGAATGTTGCTGACCCGCTGACCCTTTGGCCGCTGCGGATACACAGAATTGTTGTACTATCGGCGGCATGCAGACAGGACCCGATCCCGGAACTGGTGAGGCGGAACTCCTCGCCCGTGCGCTCGGTGGCTCAGCACCGGCTGCCGAACTGAGTGCCGTGGCCAATCGCGTCGCGCGCATCCCGTGGTGGGAGCGCCGCGCGCTCGATGCGGCCGGCCTGACTCGTGAACACGGCGTGCCACGCGAGCGAGCGGAGCGGCTCGCCGCCATGTGGGAACTCGCGGAACGATGGACCGATGACGATCGTCCCGCGATCGGGTCGCCCCGTGACGCGCTGCTCATGCTGGACGGACTCCGGCGCGCGCGCCGCGAACAGGTCGTGGTCCTGTTACTCGATGCCCGTCACCGGCCGATCCGGCTCGAGACGGTTGCGGTGGGCACCATCAACGCCTCACGGCTGCAGCCGCGCGACGTCTTCGGTCCGGCGCTCCGGAGCGATGCGGTTGCAGTCATCATCGGCCATAACCATCCGAGCGGCGATCCCGCGCCGAGCCGTGCCGATCGATTGGTCACTGCGGCGTTGCGGAGCGCAGGCTCGCTACTCGGCGTGCCGGTCCTCGACCACCTGATCGTCGCCCGGCGGGGACATCACTCCTTCCGCGAGACGGAGAGTTGGGACGACGCGGCCTGAACGCGCCCGCGAGTGCAGAACCCGTTGGTCTTACGAAGAGTTATTCAGCCGTACCAGCGCCGCGAACACATACGCGTAGCTGACATAGAAGATCGCTGACAACGCGATCAACTGGAGTCCGATCGCGAGAACACTTGACGTTCGCCGATAGAGGGCAAGGGCACCGATGAGCCCCAGAACAATGAACAGTAAACCGACGCTGTACGACAGTACCAGTAGCTCATACAGTCCCTCCGAGATATACAAGGCACCGACCAAAGCCGACGCCTCCGGCAGGGTCCGACGCCTGTGTATCCACTCATAGCCCACCCATCCAAGGACGGGACCGATCGTGAAGCCGCCCAAGGACCACACCAGAATCGTTGAGAGGTGTCCATTGCCCGCGTTGAAGCGGATGTCGGTCACGACGTAGTACCCAATGAGCGCAAAGACGTACACCGCTCCGCTGCCGATGATCGCTGCTCGCTTGTCAGGCAGAAGCAGACCAACGACCAGCGAGACCGTCAGCCATATCGAGTAACAGTTCGCGAATTGGTTGAGCTGTCCGGGTAGGTATGTCTGTCCGAACGAGGTTGCCGTGCCGAGCACCAATCCGAGGCCAACCACGATCAACCCGCTTCTTATCGCGCCCATGGCACCTGAAAGACGATATAGCCGCAGTTGACTGACCCTGGCGTCCTCTTGCACCGTCGCTCGCAGGGTTGACGGCGCATACCGGTGAGGATCTGTTCGGCGTCAGCCGAACGCGTTCTCGCCGGTCAGTTCCTGCCCGATGATCAGCGTGTGCACTTCCTCAGTGCCCTCGTAGGTCAGCACCGACTCGAGGTTGGCCATGTGGCGCGCGACCGGATATTCCAGCGTGATGCCGTTGGCGCCGAGAATGGTGCGCGCGCTCCGCGCGATGTCGAGTGCGGCGCGCACGTTGGCGCGCTTCGCGATCGACACCTGCACGGGGTGCAGACGACCCTGGTCCTTGAGCGTTCCCAGGCGGTGTGCCACGAGCCGCCCTTGCACGATGGCCGTGGCCATGTCGGCGAGCTTCTGCTGTGTCAACTGCATCGCTCCGATCGGTTTGCCGAACGCGACCCGCGTCTTGCTGTACTCGAGGGCGGATTCGAAACACGCGCGCGCAGCGCCCATCGCGCCCCATCCGATGCCGAAGCGCGCTTCGTTGAGACACGAGAGCGGCCCGCGCATCCCGGTCACGCCAGGCAGTACCGAAGTGTCCGGCAGACGCACGGCATCGAATGACAGCTCCGACGTCACCGACGCGCGCAACGAGAGCTTGTTGTGGATGTCCGACGTGGTGAATCCGCGCATCCCCCGTTCGACGAGGAAGCCGCGCACGCCCTCGTCGGTCCGTGCCCAGACCACGGCGATGTCCGCCATGCCACCGTTGGTGATCCACATCTTGGTGCCGTCGAGGATCCAGTCGCTCCCGTCACGGCGTGCGGCCGTTCGCATCGATGACGGATCCGAGCCGGCGTCAGGCTCGGTGAGCCCGAAGCATCCGATCGCGCGGCCGGCGGCCATCTCGGGCAGCCAGCGCTGCTTCTGTTCCTCGCTGCCGTAAGCGGAGATCGGGAACATCGCCAGTGACCCCTGCACGGAGACGAACGAGCGCAACCCACTGTCGCCGGCCTCAAGCTCTTCCGAGGCCACGCCGTAGGCCGTCGCGGAGGTTCCAGCGCACCCGTAGCCGTGCAGGTGCATCCCGAGGACGCCGAGTTCCGCCAGTCCTGGAATCAGCTCCCGCGGAAAGGTGCCCGCCTCGAAGTGCTCGGGGATGACGGGAAGCGCCTGGTCACGGACGAAGGCGCGAACCGTGTCCCGGATCAGCCGTTCGTCGTCAGCGAGCAGATCGTCGACGGCGTACAGATCGCTCGGCGAGAGCGTGCGCACCCGAGGAGCACGTTCGGTGACGGCCATGCGCTCAGAGTACCCGGTTGGCTATGCGGCGACCGGCATCCCGGCGCCGACCAGCTGCCGGCGCAGGGTATCGCTGCTGGCGAAGCCGACATTGATTTCGGTCACCTGACCGTCGGCGTCGAGCACGATGGTCGTCGGGAGCGACATGACGCGGTATCGCCGTGCAAGCTCCGGCTCGACGGCGATGTCGACCTCACGAATCTCGAGGTTGCTGTCGATCCCCGAGGCCAGCGCGCGCAGCGCGGGGCGCTGCGCGGTGTGGCAGATGGTGCAGTTCTCGCCGGTGAAGTAGAGGATGGACGGCAGCCGGCTGTTGGTTCTCGACGTCTCCACGACGCTGCCCACCAGCTCGCGCTGTCCGCCTCGCTGTACCCGGAGCACGAGTGCCACGCCACCGATGGCCACAAAGGCAATCAACGGCGCGAGCAGGAGGATCATCGCGCGGGTTCGCGCGACAGCGGAAGCACGCCCATCCGGACGAGTTGCGCGTACATGATGCAGCCGACGCAGATGTTCCATGCGAAGTTCAGAAATGCCAGTGCTGCGACGATCCAGGCCAGCACCCAGGCGACCAGGAGCACGCCGGTCACGACGAAGACACTTGCCGCCGTGAGGAAAATCGCCCCGACCAGCTGGGCGAAGCGGTGTGGCGCGGGGTCTTCCTGCACGACGCGAGGCTTCACGATCCCGGACGGCTTGAGCACCCGCAGGTACAGCAGCCTGGGCATGTTCAGCGAGGGCGACGCAACGGCGGCGAGCATCATCACGGCAAGTAGCGGGATGACATACGCGATCGGGTGGTACGCCAGGCCGGCGACGTAACCGACGAGAATGCCGGTCATCAGGATCGCCTGGTTGACCTTCAGGACACTGCGGTCGAAGGGGACGATTGCCATCGGGATGGAAATCATAGCGCCCAGGTCAGGTTTCCGTTGGGGTCGCCCGGGGCCGCCGACGTGCGAGAGTCCACGACCATCAACCGCAGGTGCGCCAACGGGTGCTGGAGGTGCCGGTGACGATCGAGGGATCGGCCCAGATGAGTTCGGACGACGTGCGGGTCGGCGCGGCCTATGAGATCGCGCGCGGCGATGAGCGGCAGCGGGTCGCTGAGTTGAAGCGCGTCCGGCGGGTCCATCTCGGTGAGTCGGTGGCGCTGGTCTTCGAAAACCGGGACACCATCCAGTCGACGCTGGAGGAGGCGTTGCGCACGGAGCGCATCGACGACCCGCAGCGCGTCGCCGGCGAGATCGAAGCCTTCAACGCTGTGGTGCCCGCGTCAGGCGAGCTCGCGGCGGCACTCTTTCTCGAGGTGGCGGACCCGGCCGACCTCGGCGCCGCGGCTGCGCGCCTCGAGGGTGTCGAATGCACCGTGTTCATCGAAGTGGCCGGGGCGCGGGTTCGCGGGATTCCGGAGGCGGTGTCACCTCCTGGCGAGACCGCCGTTGCACACTTCCTGCGCTTCTCCCTGGAGCCCGCCCAGCGCACCGCCATCCTGAGCGGGTCGACGATCGCGACGGGCACCGACCACCCGGCGCTGACCGTGACCGTGCAACTCGATGAGGATCAGCGCCGGGCTATCGCAGAGGATCTCTGACCAGACCAGGTCACCGCGGGGGCGTGAACGTCGCCACCGCCTCGTACACATCCGCGGTCATCTCCGCGGTTCGCTCCCATGTGTACCCGGACGCGCGAATGATCCCTTCGTGTCGCATCCTCGCGGCACGGACAGGCTCGGTCATCACCGACTCGATGCCCTCGGCGAGCGCCACCGGATCGCCTGACGGGACCAGAACGGCCACGTCGCCCGCGAGATTCGGCAGATTCCCGACCGCCGAAGCGACCACGGGCGCGGCCGACGCCATCGCTTCGAGCGCGGTGAGCCCGAAACCTTCGTGCGCCGAAGGCAGCACCACAACCGCCGCCTGCCGGTAGAGCGAGGCGAGGTCTGCATCGTCGGTCGGACCGCAGAGCACGAGCTGGACGTGTTTCCGCCACGCCTCGGCCGCCAGCCGGTCCGCCTCGGGCCCCAGTGCGCCAACCATCGCAAGGGGAGGGCCACCACCCGGAAAACGCTCCATCGCGTCGAGCAGCGTGTCGAGCCCTTTGCGTGGATCGCGTGAGCGAAGGCTGCCGACCCAGAGCACGAACGGTTCCTCGAGTCCCAGGGCCGCGGCGGTGCGAGCGTCGCGCAGCTTGGGACGAGCGGAGAAGAGCGGGGAGACGCCATGAGGGACCACGTGCACGCGTTCGGGATCGAGCCGGAGCGTCTCGATCGCCTCGGTACGCGTGGTCTCGCTCACCGCGATGACCGCCGCGGTCGCGCGAATCGCGGGGGCGAGGAGCGCAGCGTACAACTGGCGCGCGGCGGCGCCGGGGCCGGTCCCCCCCGCTGTGCGCCACATCTCGACGTCGTGAATGGTGACCACCTGCCGGTTCATGGGAAATCCGAGGACGGGCTCCCCACCAATCCCATGGACCAGGTGTGGGCGCTGGGCCAGCGCGTCCGAGAGCACGTGCGGCTGGGCCCGGAGGAACCTCGCGGGCCGAGCCTCGCTCCATCCGGGTGATTCGGGCACCGAGGTCGTGATCTCCACGTCGGGCACCGTCGCCAGGGCCGCAATGAGCTGCGTCGCGTAGCGCCCGATCCCAGCGTCCCGGCGGCCATCGATAAGACAGCTTGCCTCGAGCAGGACGCGAAGAGGTCTCTGCATCGAGGCTTTGTAGCAGGCTGGGCGCTCGATACCGCTGGCACAATGGGATCGATGCCGAACTCACGTTCCCTCATGCCGTTCACGGCGCTGGTCGGCCAGGAGGCGATGAAGACAGCCCTGGTCCTCAACGCCATCAACCCGGGCATCGGGGGCGTGCTCGTTCGCGGCCAGCGAGGGACCGCCAAATCCACCGCGGTCCGCGCCCTGGCGCGCCTCCTGCCCGATATCGACGTGATTGCCGGCTGCCGGTTTCGCGACGACCCAGCCACTCCCGCGAACTGGTGCGACGAGTGTCGCGAGCGCTTCGCGGGCGGCGCCACTCCAGTCGTGGAGCGCCGTCGCACCAGGGTCGTCGAATTGCCGGTCAACGCGTCGGAGGATCGGGTGGTCGGTACCATCGACACCGAGGCGGCGATCAAATTCGGCGAGCGGCGCTTCGATCCCGGGCTGCTGGCCGACGCCAACCGCGGGGTCCTCTACGTGGACGAGGTGAACCTCCTCGACGACCACATCGTCGACGTGCTCCTCGACGCGGCCGCGATGGGCTGGAACGTCGTCGAACGCGAGGGGATCTCGTTCTCGCACCCGTCGCGCTTCATCCTCGTCGGCACGATGAACCCGGAGGAGGGCGACCTCCGCCCGCAGCTGCTCGATCGCTTCGGGCTCTGCGTCGATATCACTGGTCTGCATGACATCGACGATCGGGTCCGGATCATCGAGCGGGACGCGCAACGCGGTTTGGATAGCGCACAGCTCGACCGCGATTTCGAGGGCACCGAACGGCACCTGCAGGAGGTGATCGAAGAGGCGAAGCGGCTGCTGCCGAGCGTCGGGATCACACCGACCATCGGCTGGTTCATCGCGCTCGTGTGTATCGATGCTGGTGCGCTCGGCCACCGCGCCGACATCGTCGTGAGCGGCGCGGCCCGGACCGTGCGCGCGTGGCAGGAGGCGGATCGCGTGGTGACCGCATGGACCGCGGGCACCGCCGCCGAGCCTGCGGAGGAACTCTTGGTCACCACCGCCGACGCCACCACCGCGGCCGAGCTTGCGCTTGCCCATCGCCGTCGCACCCGGCAGGACGGCGGCTCCCAGGCGGCCGGCGCTGCTACCGATCGAGCGCGCGAGCGCTTTGAGGAGATGGCGCAGGAGGCCGAGGCGGCGATCGTCTCCGAGCAGACGTCCGAACAGAGCGACGAGGCGCCCGACGAGTCGGGGAGTGGCGAGGAAGGCGAGAGCCCCGGCCAGGTCCAGGGGAGTGAGCAGGCGACCCAGGCGGTCACGCGGCGGAGCGCTGAGCAACTCTTCGAGGGTGAGATCTTCCCGGTGCGCAAGATCGCGTTGCCGCGCGATCGACGGAGCCGGTCAACGACCGGCAAGCGGAGCCCCTCGCAGAGCAGCGACAAACGCGGTCGGTACGTGCGCGCAACCCAGACCGAGAAAACCACCGACGTCGCTTTCGACGCGACGATGCGAGCGGCCGCGCCGCATCAGCTGCGCCGCCGTGCCGAGCAGCCGGCGGATCGGGTCGGTCCGCTGTTGCACCTGGAGCGCCAGGACCTCCGTCAGAAGGTGCGCCATCGACGCACCGGTACGCTGATCGTCTTCGTCGTCGATGCCAGCGCGTCCATGGATGCCGAACAACGAATGCAGGCCACCAAGGGCGCGGTGCTCTCGCTCCTTCGCGACGCATATCTGCGACGCGACAAGGTCTCGTTGGTGGTCTTCTCGGGTCGTTCGGCGCGCGTCATCCTGCAGCCGACGTCGTCGGTGGACCTTGCCGAGCAACGCTTGAAGCGCCTCACCGTCGGGGGCACGACGCCGTTGACGCACGGGCTCGTGGCGGGATTGCGCATCGTTCGCACCGAGCGACTGCGCGACCCGACGGTGTACCCGCTGATCGTGCTCATCAGCGACGGGCGAGGAAATATCTCGCTGTTCGGCGAGGAACCGCTCGTGGAGGCGCAACGGGTTGCGGAGCAACTTGGCGCCGACAACGTGCACATGCTGGTGATCGACTCCGCACGGGACCACACCACGCGCCCGATGCCTCGGGTGGGCAGTCACAACCGCGCACCGCTGTTCGGCGGCTACGGATTCAACGCCTGTCGCGATCTGGCCGACCGTGCCGGTGGCGAATATCTCGGCCTCTACGATCTCTCGCAGGGGGCGATCGTGGAGGGCGTGGAGAAGTCGCTCCGAGGTCGCATGGCACAATGACCACGATGCAAACCGGACGAAGCGTGTTCCCTTTCACGGCCATCGTGGGGCAGGACCTGATGAAACAGGCGCTCATCCTCAACGCCATCAACCCCGCCATCGGCGGTGTGCTGATCCGTGGCGAGAAGGGCACGGCGAAGTCCACCGCCGTGCGATCGCTCACGAAACTCCTGCCGGGACTTGATGTCGTGGCCGATTGCCGGTACGGATGCCCGCCTGACGACGCCGATCTACAGTGCTTCGAGTGCACCATTCGCGTGGCCAACGGCGAAACGCTGCCACGCGGACGCCGCCGCATGCGCGTCGTGGAATTGCCCATCAACGCTTCCGAAGATCGGGTCGTCGGCGCCATCGATATCGAGGCGGCGATCAAGCGGGGCGAGAAGGAATTCGAGCCCGGCGTGCTTGCGGAAGCCAACCGCAACATCCTGTACGTGGATGAAGTGAACCTCCTCGATGATCACATCGTCGATGTGCTGCTCGACGCCGCCGCGATGGGGCAGAACACCGTCGAGCGGGAAGGGGTGTCGGTGTCGCATCCGTCGCGCTTCATTCTCGTCGGCACCATGAACCCTGAGGAGGGTGAGTTGCGTCCGCAACTGCTCGACCGTTTCGGCTTGTGCGTCGACGTCGAAGGTATTCGCGATGTGCGGCAACGGGTTGAGATTGTGGAGCGCCGCGAGGCGTTCGAAGAGGATGCCGCGGCATTCGCCGCGCGCTTCGAGCCTTCGGAGCAGGCGGAGGCGGATCGCATCGCGCGCGCCATGTCGACCCTTTCTGATGTCGTGGTCGACCGCAACATCCTGGTCGCCATCGCCTCGTTGAGCATTGAGCTGGAGGTCGACGGCCACCGCGCCGACATCGTCACGCGCAAGGCTGCGCAAGCGCTGGCGGCGCATGGGGATCGCCCTGCCGTCGTGCTCGACGACGTCGAGCATGTCGCGCCGATGGTGCTGGCACACCGCGTCAAGCCGGGACTCTCGGGGAGCCGGCGCGGGCTCTCCGACCTTGGGGAGATTCTGCGCAGCGCGCACGACGGCGACAGCGCCCAACAGAACTAGGAATCCGCTCCGCTACGTATGCGCCTTGACCGGATCCGCAACTTCAGCATCATCGCGCACATCGATCATGGCAAGTCGACACTTGCGGATCGTCTGCTCGAAGCCACCGGGACTGTCGCGCTGCGCGACATGCAGGACCAGGTGCTCGACCAGCTCGACCTCGAGCGCGAACGCGGCATCACCATCAAGGCGCAGGCGGTGCGGCTCGCCTACACCGCCGTTGACGGGATCACGTACGAACTGAATCTCATCGACACGCCGGGGCATGTGGACTTCGCTTATGAGGTGTCGCGCTCGCTCGCCGCGTGTGAAGGCGCGCTGCTCGTCGTCGACGCGACCCAGGGCGTCGAAGCGCAAACGCTCGCCAACGTGTACCAGGCGATCGAGAATCATCTCGAGGTCATTCCGGTCATCAACAAGATCGACCTCGCGAACGCCGACCCGGAACTGGTGCGGCGCGAGATCGAGGAAGTGATCGGCATCCCCGCGCACGATGCGATTCTCACCAGCGCCCGTCAGGGTATCGGCATCGAGGCGGTGCTCGAAGCCATCGTGCAACGAGTGCCAGCGCCCAAGGGCAACCGCGACGGATCGTTGCGGGCGCTCATCTTTGACGCGAAGTACGACGCGTACCGCGGTGTGGTCGTGTACGTCCGGCTCGTGGACGGACGCATGGCCGGTGGCATGCGCATTCGCATGATGAACAACAAGAGCGAATTTGTCGTCGACGAGGTCGGCGTGTTCGCCCCGGCGATGACGCGTGTCGACGAACTCCTGTGCGGCGAGGTCGGATATTTCATCGCGTCCATCAAGAACGTCCGTGACAGCAAGGTCGGCGACACGGTCACCGACGCCGCGAACCCCACCACGCATCCACTCCCCGGCTATCGGGCGGTGACACCGATGGTCTACGCGGGCATCTTCCCGGTCGACTCCGACGACGTCACCGACCTCAAGGAAGCATTGCAGCGGCTCAACCTCAACGACGCGTCGCTGATCTACGAGCCCGAGTCATCCGCTGCACTGGGTTTCGGGTTCCGGTGCGGCTTCCTCGGCCTGCTCCACATGGAGATCGTGCAGGAGCGCCTGGAACGCGAGTTCAACCTGTCGTTGATCACCACGGCGCCGACCGTCGAGTACCGCGTGCGACTCCGCAATGGGGAGGTGCTCGCCATCGACAATCCGGAGATGCTCCCGGACGCCTCGTACATCGAGGCCATCGAGGAGCCGCGAACCAAGGCGACCATCATCGTGCCGAGCGCCTACGTCGGGGCGATCATGGAGTTGTGCCAGGAGCGGCGCGGCGAATTCCAGCACATGGATTACCAACCGGGTGACCGCGTTGCGCTCACCTACGACCTCCCGCTCGGCGAAATCATCCACGACTTCTATGACCAGTTGAAGTCTCGGAGCCGCGGCTATGCATCCCTGGATTACGAGATCACCGGGTTCCGCGCCGAGTCGCTGGTGAAGCTCGACATCCTGGTCGGCGGTCAGCGCGTCGACGCCCTGAGCATGATCGTGCACCGCGACCGGGCCAACGCCCACGGGCGGAAACTGGCCGAGCGTTTGCGCAAACTCATCCCGCGCCAGTTGTTCGAAGTCCCCATACAGGCAGCGATCGGTGGCAAGATCGTCGCCCGTGAGACGGTGTCCGCCATGCGCAAGGACGTGCTTGCCAAGTGCTACGGCGGAGACATCACGCGGAAGCGCAAGCTGCTCGAGAAGCAGCGCGAAGGCAAGAAACGCATGAAGAGGGTGGGCAACGTGGACATTCCCCAGGAGGCATTCATGGCTGTCCTCAAGATGGATGAGCAGTAGGTGAACCGCTGATGCCCCGGCCGAATCCACCACGCAAACGGCCGCGCCGGCGGCCCGACGCGGTCGGGCGCAACACCCGCGCAGAGGTGTCGCTCACCAAGCAGACTGCCCAGGTCAAGGAGCGCAACGGCGCGTCGGATGCGAAGCAGCAGCCGAATGCGAAAGCGTTGCCGAGCACCAAGACGCGCACAAACTCCAAGGCAGGGCCGCCGCCGCGCATACGGCCGGGTGACGTCCCCTACGAGCCGTGGGCGCCCCGCTCCTACGCGATCTTTATCGCGGTCATCGCAGTGGCCGAGCTCGTGGTCGGCTCGGGACTGTTTCTCACGCTGTCGAACATCAAGATCAACTTCGGTCTTTTCCTGCTCGCGCTCGACGAGTTCAACCCGTTGATCGCGGTGCTCGGCGCCATCCTCGCGGCGCCAATTGCCAAGTTCATCTCCAAGGAGACCCGGACCCTTCGGTTCGTCGAGTCCGCGATGGCCGGGGTCACGCAGTACTTCATCTGGCTGGTCCTCTCGTTTGCGGTGACCTTCCTCATCGGAGGGTTCACAGTCACGACTGCACCGGCGACCGGGAGCGGTTCGACATCGACCTCCTCGACACCATTGCCGACGGTCGCCGCAACCCCGACCCCCACATCAGGCACCTCCGCCACCGGAGCATCGCCGACTCCGAAGGCTTCGACGACGACCGTGGCCGGCATCACCACGGTCACTGCCACCCCAGGGTTTGTGGCCGGGCTGATCCTCGTCGACCTCATCAGTTTTGTCGCCACCTTCTACATCTACCCGCCGCTGTATCGAAGGTTGCGACGGCGTCCGATGCCCCCACGCCAACCGCGCGCGCCGCGAGCGCCTCGGGGCAGCAAGGCCACAGCGAAGGACGCACCCACGAAGGACACACCTGTGCCCGACCCGAAGTCGGCGAAGGCGAAGACGAACGTCGAGAAGATGGACGAGTTGGCGGGGCACGACCCCGAATCCCCGGACCCGACGCCCTGAACACCGAACTCGAGGACGTCCACGCCCTCTACCTGCACATCCCCTTCTGCGAACGGAAGTGCGAGTACTGCGACTTCACGAGCGTCGCCGGCGCGACCGGGTCCGAGTCGTACATGGCCGCGCTGTCCACCGAGGTGCGCCGGCTCGGCGAGCGGCTCGGACGGCTGACCCTCGACACGGTGTTCATCGGCGGGGGGACGCCATCGCTGGTCGACCCGGCGCTGCTCGCGGAACTGGTGGAGACGGTGCACGCGACGTTTTCGGTCTCCGCGGACGCCGAGGTCACGATGGAGGCGAATCCATCGAGCACCACGTCGGCGCGGGCACGCGTCTGGCGACAGGCGGGTGTCAACCGGATCAGCATCGGCGTCCAGAGTCTCGAGGCCGACGCGCTCCGATTCCTCGGCCGCGTGCACGACGCCGATCGAGCGCTTGCGGCGGTCGCCGAGGTGCGTGAAGCGGGATTCACGTCCATCAACTGCGACCTCATCTATGCGATTCCAGGTCTCGGCGACACCCGCTGGCGGCGCACGATCGACCGCGTGGTCACGGCCGGGCCGACCCACATCTCGTGCTACGAGTTGACCGTCGAGCCGGGCACACCCCTGCACACCAGCGTGCGGCGCGGGCTGGTCACGCCGGTCGAGGGAGGGCGATCGATGCGGCAGCACCGCATCGCTGTCGACGTGCTCGAACAGGCCGGCTATGCCCAGTACGAGGTCAGCAATTTCGCGGTGGCGGGCGAGGAGTGCCGCCACAACCTCGTCTACTGGCACAACGGGTACTACGCCGCCGCCGGCGTCGGCGCCCACGGGCATCTGCCTGTGGCAGCGGCAGCCGCCATCGGCATTGAAGCTGAGCCCCTTGCGATCTCGGTCAGGTACTGGCACGGGCGCGGTATTGCCGCCTATGGCCGCGACATTCGCGCCGGAGTGCTTCCTGTCGCCGGTTCGGAGATGGTGGGGCAGGTCATGCGTGAGCAGGAGCGCGTGATGCTCGGTCTCCGCCTCCGAGAAGGCGTCCGCATCGACCCGGCGATCGCCGCCGAGGCCCGGTCCCTGGAGGGCCTCGGGCTCATCGTCATCGACGGCGACCGGATTCGCGCGACGGCGCGCGGAGAGGCGGTTTTGAACCAGGTGACGCTTCGCCTCGTGGGCGACCAGGCGGCCTAGCTGGTACGCTTGGCACTCAACCCAGACGAGTGCTAAAGCGCCGGTTATCGGCCGTGGGCGCACCGTCGCAACCGGCCTCAAACGTGCAGAACGTCCCGCTCGACCAGCGAAAGCAGCAGATCCTCAAGGCGGTCGTCGCCGACTACACGCGCACCGGGGTGCCGGTCGGGTCGGCGTCGCTTGCCGTGCATCTGGCCACCTGGTCGTCGGCCACCATCCGCAACGAGCTCGCCACGTTGAGCGAGGTCGGGTACCTGATCCAGCCGCACACATCGGCGGGCAGGGTCCCGTCCGACCTGGGCTACCGCTACTACGTCGACTTCCTCATGGACGAGGAGGATGTGCCGCCGGCGGTGCGGCGCCAGATGGATCCGTTCTTCGCGGTGATGCCGACCAGCGTCGAGGACATCCTCGAGATTGCGGCCGCAGCGCTCGCGCAGGCTGCCGACGCGGTCAGCCTGGTCACAGCACCGAAAGCGCTGGGGGTACGGATCAAGCACCTGGACCTGGTGAGGCTGAACGACGGTCAGGCGCTGCTGATCCTTGTGCTCGAGGGCAACCTTGTCCGCCAGCACGCCCTCAACCTGGGTGCTCCGGCCGACCAGGCCGTCCTCAGCGCCATCGCGTCGGGGCTCAACGCTCTCGCGGTCGGGCTCGACTCGACCGGACTGGCGCGGCTCCCGGAATCGGTAGGCACCCATGCGCAGCTCGAGCGCGAGCTCGTCGCCCAGATCATCGCCTTCATGACCGTCTGCGATGCGCAGCAGGACACGCTCATCCTTCACGACGGCGTCCGGAACCTGCTCCATCACCCCGAGTTCGGTGACGTGGACCTGCTCCACCAGGTCATCGAGGTGGTGGAAGAGGAGCGCATGCTTGCCGCCCTGATCAGCGCCGCCGACCTCGACCGTGGCGTGCAGATCATGATCGGGCGCGAGAGCGGCATGGCCGAACTCTCCCGCTGCAGCCTCGTGCTCACGACCTACCGGGCCGGGGCGGAGCGCCGCGGCACCATCGGCGTCCTTGGGTCGACCCGGATGGCATACGCGCAGGTGGGGCCGCGGGTGCGATACGTCGCCCAGCGCGTCGGCCGAGCCGTCGGGCGTGCTTTGAGCTGACCGTGGGCATAGTGAGCGCATGACGACCGAAGAACAGGATCTGGACGACGCGCGGAATTTCGCGAGCAGGCAGCCCGAGCAGGCGGCGCCCGGGGAGGCGGCGCCCGGGGAGATCGACGACCGCGACGCCCGTTATCTTCGTCTCGCCGCCGACTTTGAGAACTTCAAGCGCCGCAAGACCCAGGAGATCGCCGACGTACGGCGCTACGAGAGCGAGGATGCCGCGCTCGCGTTGCTGCCGGTGCTCGACAACCTGCGTCGGGCGGTGGACCACGCTAGCGAGGCGGGCGCCGAGGAGGTCTTCATGAGCGGCCTGGAGCTCGTCGTCCGCGAGTTCGAGACCGCGCTGGAGCGGCTTGGTGTGGTGCCGGTGCCGGCCGTCGGCGAGCGCTTTGATCCCTCGATCCACGAGGCGATCGCGGCCGAGGAGTCCGACGACGTCGAGGAGGACATGGTCGTCGCGGAGTTGGTGCCGGGATACCGTCTGCACGATCGCCTGCTTCGCCCGGCAATCGTCCGAGTGGTGCATCCGCGCAATCCGGCGTCCGGAAGCTGAGCAATGGCAACAGTCAAACGCGACTACTACGAGGTGCTCGGCGTCCAGCGCGACGCCACCCCTGAGCAACTCAAGGCGTCGTATCGGAAGCTGGCGATGCAGTTCCATCCGGACCGCAACAACGGTGACAAGGTGGCCGAGGAGAAGTTCAAGGAGGTCGGCGAGGCCTACTCGGTCCTGAGCGACGCGCAGAAGCGGCAGCGCTACGACGCGTACGGTCACGTCCCTGACGGCGCAGCGCCGGACTTCGGCAACTTCTCGTTTGACTCCGCGTTCGACCTCTTCGACATGTTCTTCGGTGGCGGCGGCCGGCGCCGCGGACACACCGGTCCGCAGCGCGGCGACGACCTGCGCATGAACATCGAGATCACGTTCGAGGAAGCGGTCTTCGGCGCCAAGCGCACTGTTGAAGTGCCGCGCGCGACCCAGTGCACCGAGTGCGCCGGCTCGGGCGCCAAGCCCGGTACGACCGCCGCCCAGTGTCCGACGTGCTCGGGCAGTGGACAGGTCCGCCGTCAGATGCAGTCGATCTTCGGCCAGGTCACCAACGTGACGCCCTGTCCGACCTGCCGCGGTGAGGGCCAGGTGATCCCGGAGCCGTGCACGGTCTGTCGCGGGCAGGGACGCCTCCAGGGCCGGCACACCGTGGAGGTCACCATTCCGGCGGGCGTGGACGACGACGTGACCTTGCGGTTGACCGGCGAAGGCGAGCCGGGCCCACGCGGCGGTCCGTCAGGTGATCTCTATCTCGGCTTCCGCGTCAAGCCGCATCCGAACCTCGTCCGCCGTGGGCAGGACCTCCTGTACGAGCTGCCGATCTCGGTGCCCCAGGCGGTGCTCGGCGACACCATCGCGATCGCCACCGTTGACGGCGAGCATCCGGTTGAGGTCCCTGCGGGAACGCAACCGGGGCGTCAGATCAAGCTGCACGGTCTTGGGGTACCGCACGTCCGCACTGGACGGCGCGGCGACCTCATCTGTGTCGTGCGTGTGGTCGTGCCGAGCCACCTTTCGCATCAGGAGCGGGCGTTGTACGAGCAACTCGAAGGACGCGGCGGCAAGCCGGCGGAAGTGAAGAAAGGGTTCTTCGACTCGCTGCGCGAGGCGTTCCGGGGCTGACCCGACCTAGCCGGGCGGCCAGGTCATCGGGCGTCCACCGAGCAGATGCATGTGCAGATGGTCGACCGTCTGCCCGCCGTTGGCGCCGGTGTTGACGACGAGACGGAACCCCGTCTCATCGATGCCCTCGTCCTCTGCGATGGACTGCGCGACGTGGAGCATGCGCCCCCACATCGCGTCCTGTGACGGCGTCAGGTCGGAAACTGACTCGATGTGCTCGCGCGGCAGCACGAGAATGTGGACCGGCGCCTGCGGGTTGACATCGCGAATGGCCAGCACTTGATCGTCCTCTCGAACAAATGTCGCCGGCAGTTGATGCGCCGCAATGGCGCAGAAGATGCAATCGGTCATGCGCGCAGCAGGGTAGCGCGCAAGCAGGTCCCCGCGACGGTATCGGCGCGCACCAGGTTCAATCCGCCCGCGCGGATACCGGTGGGATGCTCAACCACGACTTCGTGGTAGCCGGCGGTGAGCCCATGGGCGCGCACGTCGTCGATGTCGTCCCACGCGACTTCGTGTACGCGTCCGCATGCCCGCTCCAGCGATACGGCCCCGGTACGCCTGGTCGCGCGCCGAACCTCGGCACTACGGCGGCGAGCGTCAGCATCGCTGACCCGCAGTTCGAGGTCCGAGGCGGGCGTGCCGGGTCGCGGCGACCATCGGAACACGTGGCCCTCGAGGAATCCAACCTCGTCCACCAGCGAGAGCGTCTCGGCGTGATCGCCGTCCGTCTCGCCGGGAAACCCAACCATGATGTCGGTGGTGAACTCGGTCAACGGATTCACGTCGCGGAGTGCGCGCGTGACGCGCACATATTGGGCACGCCGATATCCGCGATGCATCGCGCGCAGCACCCGGTCGCTGCCGCTCTGGAGTGGCATGTGCCAGTGCGAGCAGAGGCGCGGGTGGGCGTTCAGGCGGATCAACGCCGGAGTGACGTCGTTGGCATTGATGCTGCTGAGCCGGAGGCGTGCGGCGGTACCGCAGACGTCGAGCAACGATTCGACCAGGGTGGCGAGTTCGGTCCCGATGTCACGCCCGTATGATCCGAGGTCGACACCGCAGAGCACCAACTCTCGATGGCCGTCGTCGATCGCCGCCCGCACGCGTTCGTGCACGGCTGCCGGCGGAACGCTTGTGGACTCACCGCGTGCGCGCCAGACGATGCAGTACGTGCAGCGATGCGCGCATCCGTCCTGTACCTTGATGAACGCACGTGCGCGCATCGCCGGCGCGGCGTTCGCCACAGCGTTTGGTTGCACTGACATCGCGAGCACATGGGTCGCGATGCTGTCTTTGTCACGATTCGCGAAGACGGAGTCGACGGCGCGATACGCATCCGGATTGGCGTCCACGCTGCACCCGGTGAGCACCAGATGGGCGCCGGGATCGAGGCGTCGAAGCCGGCGGATCCGCTGTCGCGTGGTCGCGTCCGCTTGCGTGGTGACCGTGCAGGAGTTGAGGACCCGTACGTCCGCGGTCTCGTGCTCGGGCACGATGTCGCATCCACCGGCGGCGAGTTTCCCCGCAAGCTCGGCCATCTCCGCGAAGTTCACCTTGCACCCGAGCACAGTCAGCGCGACACGCATCGGCCGGTCCAGCGCAGGGGTCATGACGGCACCGGCGATGCAGCGGTGCCGGCGATCGCGCTCATGACGGCACCGGCGATGCGGTGCCCGCCAGGTCGCCGGCGGCACCCAGCAGTACCGATGTCGCCACGGCCCCGGCGAGCCGGCTGGGGAATGTGCGGGGACCCAGGTGCGCGTAGGTCGCACCGGCTGCGTCGAGAATCTCGAAATCGGCGGCGTCGAGCCCACCCTCGGGGCCGATGACGAGCCCGATGGTGGACTGCGGGCCGGGGTCAAGAGTGGCGATCGGTACCGCGTCAGCTCGCGCCGCGCAGACCACGATGCGTGCGCCCTTCGGGAGTTGCTCGACGGCTGCTCGCAACGCAACCATGTCGCTCACCTCCGGTGGCCCCGCGCGCCCCGAGAGTTGCGCCGCATTGCGTGCGATCAGCCGCCAGCGTTCGACCCGGCGAGCGGCGCGCGCGGCGTCGATGCGCGCGACCGTCCGTGTGGTGCTGACCGGCCGGATCGACGCGGCGCCGGCGACCACCAGCGCCTCGATCGCATCGTCCATCCCCTGCGATGGGACAGCTTGCAGGACATGTACGGCGAGACGCGGCTCCCCGGTGGCGGGCCTGCTCCAGATGATGGCGCCGGACACTCGTGCAGGCGTCACCTCGTCGAGCTTCAGGCCGTGCTCGACGGCCCCTCCCTCCACGACCACAATGACCTCGCCGGGACGCGCACGCAGGGAACGCGAGAGGTGCTCGGCATCAGGGCCGGTGAGCGTTGCGCGCTGTTCGGCCACCTGCGCGGTGTCGATGAAGAAGCGGGGCACGGCAGCGTGCATGGTGCGGCACCGGCGCCCCGCTATGGTGGAGCCGTGTCCGAGACCCGATTGACCGCGTACACCGCCGACGGCATGGCGCTGTCGGTGGTCATCGACGGCGAAGGCGATCCCCTGCTGTTGATTCCGGGCCTCGGTGCTGGACGGTCGGCGTTCCACCCGATCGTCGGGGATCTCGCCAGACATCATCGGGTCATCACCTTCGACCCGCGTGGGATTGGCCGGTCCGAAGGCGGCGGTACCGTGACGTTGCCGGCGATGGCGCTGGACGCGGTGGCGGTTCTGGATGCCGCGGGAGTGCGTGCCGCGGCGGTGTTCGGTGCCTCGATGGGCGGTCTGATCGCACAGCACATGGTCGCTGACCATCCCGACCGTGTCGCCCACCTCATCCTCGCCGCGACGGCGCCGGGTGGTGACAGCGGCGTCGATTCCGAGCCGGCGGATCAGGCGAAGCTCCTCGGCAGGGGCGCTCGGACGCCGGAGGACGCATACAGGATCGCCTGCACGGTGCTCTACTCGGAGCAGTTTCGTCGAGCGCATCCCGAGTTCATCGAAGCGCAGATCCGGGAGCGCGCGCAGCATCCGGTGCGTCCTCGGGTGTTCTCCGCGCAGTTCGCCGCGATGTGGCAGCCGGACGACTCGTTCCAGCGATTGGCAGCGGTGACCGCGCCGACGCTCGTGCTTCACGGCACCGAGGACGTCGTCACACCGTTCGAGAACGCGCGCATCCTCGCGCGCCAGATTCCGGGTGCCGAGCTACGGCCGTTCGAAGGCTGCGGGCACCTGTTCTTTCATGAGCGCCCTGCAGAGACCGCACGCGTCATCACTGAGCACCTGCGGGCGCCCGTGCCGGACGTGACTCAGCTCTCGTCGGAGGGCTGAGACTCGTCGCCGTCCGTCTCGTCGGCCACGGCATCGTGGTGACCGTTCGTGTGGTCAGCGACAGCTGCGCGCACCGGCACCAATTGGGCCGGCGCGGTCGCGGTCGCGGTCGTCTCGCGGATCACCGTGACCTTGATGACGCCGGGATACTGCATCTCCGCCTCGATCTCGCGCGCGATCTCGCTGGAGAGTGGTGGCATATCGGTGTCCTTGATTTGGGACGCCTTGACGAACACCCGCAACTCACGACCGGCTTGCAGCGGAAACGCGCGGTCGACGCCACCGTGCCGTGTGGCGATGGTCTGCAACTGTTCGAGGCGAAGCAGATATGTGGCCAGCGTGTCGCGCCGTGCTCCCGGACGTGATGCCGAAATGGCGTCCGCACAGATCGTGAGCATTGCAAGGTCCGTGGACGGCTCCTCGTCGAAGTGGTGCGCCTTCACTGCGTGGACGATGCCGGCGTCCACGCCGAGCACCCGCAGCAACTCTCCGCCGATGAGGGCATGCACTCCCTCGACATCGTGGTCGACCGCCTTGCCGATGTCGTGCAGCATTCCCGCCTGCCGCGCGAGCGCTTGCGGCAGACCGAGTTCCGCGGCGATCACCCCGCAGAGATGTCCGGTCTCCTCGCAGTGCAGCAGCGCGTTCTGTCCGTAAGAAAAGCGGTGATGGAGCGTGCCGACCAGTTCAGCAAGTTCCGGACGCCCTTCGATCTGCATCAGCCAAAGTGCACGCTCACCGACCTCGACCACCTTTCGCTGCGTGGTACGACGGGCTCGTTGGATGACCGGCGGCACCTCGGCGGCCTGTAGACGCCGGTCGACCACCTCGAGTGCGGCCTGGCGTGCGATCTCGCGTCCGATCGGATCAACGGTACGCAAGGTTGCCTGCTGCTTCTCGGTGTCGATGCCAAGCTCCGCTCCGGTCTGCTCAGCGATCACCGCCAGTGCCGCCAGCACGCGCTCGCGGCCGTGCTCGTCGAGCTCCTCCAATGACATCGGCGACATCCGCGGGGCACTGTCCACGTTGGATGCGTCCTGGCGCTCGACGGCCTGGAGGATCAGGTCATTGGCGCTGGTCTCGACCCGGTCGCCGATGATGTCGGCCACGGTCGCTTCGACAAGCGCCGCGCGCTCGGCGACCAGCTCGGACTGGACACGATCGAGCACCAGCACCGCGGCGGCGTCGCGATCCAGAGCAGCCTTCGTGCGTAGCGTCGTTTCGATCTGCACGCCTTCCTCGGCGACGGCCACCCGACGTTCTTCGATCTCGTCACGCCGCTTGCGGTGGGCGAATCGCCGGTCGTCGAATATCTCCCGGCGTTCGCGCAGATGCTTGTGGCGTTCGGCAATGACCGCCTCCCGACCCTCAACAGCGGCCAGCCGTTCCTTGACTTCTTCCATCGCCGCTTCATGCGAATGGAGCGCGGTCGTTCGCGCCTCGGCGACCAGCGATGCCGCATATTGCTGGGCGTCCGCGAGGCTCTGACTCACGATCGGCGCCTGCGCCGGGTGGGCGTTGTTCCGGCGCGCGCTGAGCGCAAGCGCTGTGGCGCCGCCCGCGGCCAGCAGCACAGCGATGACGATCAGGGCAATTGCGACGGTGATCATGGGGTTGAGTTGCGTGGGGAGGCGGTCAGGCGGTGACCGCGAGTTCGAAGGGTTCGCTTGCCTCAGCGAGGAGCCGCTGGGCAAAGAGGTTGGCGGCCGGCGGCAGCGTCCGTCGCCGATCCCAGCAGAGGGCCATGGTACGCGCGATCGGTGGGTCGCGAAGCGGGATGACCGCCACTCTGGTGCTCGGCACCGGGAGGGGCATGGGCATCAGTGTGATCCCGAGGCCGGCTTCGACCAGGCCCTGCACGATCGTGAAGTCGTCGCCCTCGTAGGCCACCCGGGTGGTCAGCCCCTGCGCTGCAAAGGCAGCATCGATGACCCGGCGGAGGCCGCTGCGCGACCTGGGCAGGATGAGTGGCTCGCTCGCCACATCCTCAAGGGTCACCGAACTCCTCCCGACAAGGCGGTGATTCACGGGGACGACGACGGCGACCCGCTCGCGGAACAGCGGATGAATCTCCAGGTCGACGACGCCGGTCGGTGGCGGTCCCAGGATGCCGAGGTCGTAGTCGCCACCCAGGACCCCGCTCATCACCTCGGCGGTCGTGCCCTCCTCGAGGGTGAACCGAACGGCCGGGTAGCTCTCGAGAAATCGGGCGAGGCGCTCCGGGAGCCATCGGGCCCCGACCGTGTGGAGGAAGGCCACGCAGACCCGGCCACTCTCAGCAGCCACAGCGCCCTCGGCCTCGGCGATCGCGTCGCGGATCTCGTTGAGGATGCGTTCCGCGCGCCCGACCAGCCGCCGCCCGGCCTGAGTCAGGCGGATGTTCCGCCCGATGCGCTCGAAGAGCAGCACCCCGACTTCCTGCTCCAGACGGGCCACTTTTCGGGACACGGTTGACTGATCAGCGTGCAGCGCTTCGGCCGCTCGGCCGAGGTGCTCGACCTTGGCTACCTCGACGAAAGTGCGCAAAAGGTCGGCATTGATGCGATCCATGCATCAATCTCACCCTAAATGTGCTGTTGATGTCAACAGCCAGGCAGGGTACTCTTGGCGTCGTGATAAGAGAACCCGTGGTACTGGAGCGTAGTCAGGTAGTCGACCCGGGGCTTCTCATCGGGAGCGCCACTGAAGAAGTGCACGCCGCCCGCCGCAGGCATCGCCGCGAGGTCGTCGAGCGGACCCGCCTGCGCCGGCTCGTCGAGCGGGTCGACAGCGCCATCGAGCTTTGTGAGGAAACCCACCTCCAGGGCATCAAGGAAGTTCCGCCGGATGTCGCCGAACGGGCGCAGAAGGTGTTCATCTTCGCGCGCGGCGCGGTGCGCAAGACCGGAGACGTGGATGCGCTTTCCACCGTGGAGGCCGCACTCGCTCGTCGCCAGGTCAAGATCACCGAGGTCATGGACATCCTCTGGACGATCCAGGAGGTCGTGTTCGACCTGATGCTTCCGTGGCGGACCCAGCTTCCCGAGGATGTTGAGCCCGAGGGAGATGAAGCCTCGCTGGTCGGTTTCTGGAGAGAGTTCCGACTCCACCCATAGACGACAGCGGGCCGACGCGGCTGGCTGAGGCGACTTCCTGGCCCGTGGCTTGGCGGTCACAATCGCGCTGATGTCTATGCATGTCGCCGTCGATCGGATGGTGGTGACCTCGCACCGTATCGAGGTCCCGCTTGACTGGAATGAGCCCTCCGGCCCGCAGATCAGTGTTCACGCGCGCGAGGTTGTTGCCGCGGAGCACGCCGGCGACGACAAATGGCCGGCCATCGTGTGGTTTCAAGGCGGACCGGGCCATGAGGTGGCATTCCCGGATCATCGCGGCAGCTGGCTCGAACAGTTGCTCACGCGCTACCGAGTGCTGTTGCTCGATCAGCGTGGCACGGGACTGAGCACACCGCTTGACGCGCGATCCCTACCGGTCGCCGATACGGACGCTTTGTGTGCCTACCTTCGAAACTTCCGACAGGACTCGATCATTCGCGATGCCGATCGGTTACGCGCCACCCTCTATGGTGAAGACACCGACTGGTATCTCTTTGGTCAGAGCTTCGGCGGCTTTTGCTCGCTCACATATCTCTCGCAGATTCCCGAGCACGTGTCTGGGGTGATCATCACCGGCGGCTTCGCACCGGTGCTGCATGAGACGGACGAGATCTGCACGCGTCTGTTCAATCACGTGGCCAACCGCAATGCCGACTACTTCGCGCGGTTCCCGGATGATGCGGCGCACGTTCGGCGCATCGTCGATCACTTGGCGAGCGGCACGGAGGTGGACGGACAGGGGCAGCGGCTCAGTGCGCGTCGTTTTCTCATGCTCGGCGGGATGATCGGTCTGCAGCACGGCGCGGCGGAATTGCACGGCATCATCGAACGCGCCGACAGTGATCTCGATCAGCTCGGTATGTTGAGCAGCGTCGTGCATGCGCACGTTGCGGGGATGATGTCGCCGGCCACCAATCCCGTGTACACCGTGCTCCACGAGGCTGCTTATTCAAATGGGCCCGCGACCCGATGGGCTGCGGAACGTGCGCGGCTCGCGGATCCTCGATACGCGGTCGATGCCCAGCCGGCGCCGCATTTCACCGGGGAAGCCGTCTTCCCTTGGATGATGGAGGAGTTGCGCGAACTGCGGCCACTCCGCGACGTCGCTGATGCGCTCGCGGAGTTTGAGGGTTGGCCACCGCTGTACGACATCGCGCGACTGCGCGCCAATACGATCCCGGTGGTCGGCACGCTGTACTGGGCTGACGAGTATGTCGAGCGGGAGATGGCGCTGGAGACGGTGGCGCTCCTCGGCAACTGCAGTCCGTGGATCACCAACGAGTACGAACACGGCGGATATCGCATCGACCCGAAGCGTGTCGCTGACCGCCTCTTCGCGATGCTGGACGACCTGACCGCGCGCGGATAGCTGCTGGGGCTACCCGCGCGCGACGGCCGTCACCTTATGACGTGTACGAGCCGCCGAAGATGTCGCTGTTTCCGAATGTCGCCGGGCAGTCCTGCGCGGGCGACGGCTTGGGCAGTCGTGTCGGATCCAGGAAGGACTGCCGGTAGGCATTCATCGTCGGACAGACCGCTGCGTTGCGCACGTCGTTCCAGTTGGCGGCCGCATAGGTTCGGGTGGCGGACACGTAGTTGTAATCGCCAAGGAACTCGCAGCACAGATTGTTCTCGGACGAGCCCCGTGCGTCACCAACGTCCCCACGGTGCAGCGTCGTGAATGCGCCGACCAGGCCGGTGCCACCCACGCGGGCGTGGCGAACGACACCAAGCATCGGCCGGGAGGTCCAGGTCGTGGAACGCCACGGCGCCAGGAAGGCGTCGTAGGTGAGATAGACGTCGGTGCCGTTTGGCGAGATGGCGATCGCAGGGAAATCGGGGCGATCACCGGCTTGCTGGACAGCGACCGGCGCTGTCCAGTCACGGCCTCCGTCGGTGCTGGTTTCAATCAACGCCTCCTCGTGGTTGAGGCCGTTGCGCGCATCAGACCAGGTCATGACGATCGCATTGGTGGCGTCGGCGCCGGAGGGTGCGCCGTTGGCGATGTCGGCGCTGATGACGCTCCAGGTGCGTGCGCCTGCGATGCCGTCGAAGGTGAACCGAGGATCCTGATTGGCGACATGCACCGGGTCGAGCTTGCCGACATCGTGCACGTCGGCGACTTCACGCGGCCGTGAAAAGGTTTTCCCGCCGTCCACCGAGCGGGCGATCATCTGATGGGATGTCTTCGGATAGTTGTCCTGGAACCAGAGCACGAAGAGGGCTCCGTGGCTGTCGGTGCGCAGTGTGCAGCCGGTGGGGCCCGTGAACGCGGTTGGAAGCCCGCTGGTGACCTTCACGGGGTCCGACCATGTGTCGCCGCCGTTGGTCGAACGGGCGACCACGATCGGCGAATGCGTGACGCCAAAGGACGTCCAGCAGACGTACACATTGCCGAAGAAGTGACTGGTGGCCGCATTGTCAGCCCATACCGCCTCCTTATCGCTGAAGGTGCTGCGCTTGAGGTCGTTGGAGGCGATCACCGGGGCCATCCATGCGGCTTGATCGTTGTGAGCGGCCGCGGCCACGTGGTCGGTCCGCGCCACCGCAACGGCCTCGAACCCATTGATGGTGTTCCGGCCGGGGAAGTTGGAGGCAAGGCTGGCGTAGTAGAGCCTCGAGCCGTTCGACCAAGAGAAACCGTGAGGACCAGGCGTCGGCCCGAAGGCGAGCGCCGGGTCACCGTCACCAACAAGACCTCGCTGGTAGTACCCCGGCACGGTGCCAATCGGTCCCACGTGGGGTGTGCCGTTGCGCGCCGTCCATCCGGTGTACGTCGGTTGGCTATAGCTCCGACCGCCATTGAACGAGAAGTAGACCCCGTTGTCAGTGACGCCAGGCGTGAATCCGCAGTTGCTTCCCGCGCAGGGAGCGTTGTCGATCTCGTCGTTGGAGCCCGAGACGACGATATTGGGGTGCGCCGCGTCGATGGCTACCGACACGGCGGGCTCGTTCTGCTTGTTTCGGGGGAAGTCCCTCGACGGACTCCCCACGGTCACCAGCGTATCGCCGCTTCGGCTCGCGGCCTGTGCCGCGGCCCCCCCGCCGGCGAGGGCGTTGAGCCCCAGCACCAACGGAAGCATCCCTATCACGACTGTACGACGACGCATGGTCCACCCCCTCAACGACTTCTCACCTGGAGGCAGTATGGCCGCTCGGCCCAGGGTTTGCCACCCCCACTCGGCCAGCGCCGCAGCCCGACCTTCGTCACAGACTGTCCGGAAATCGCAGCGCTGACACTGCACCAGGCGCGGATTCTTGGGGCTTGCCGCGTCGCTGGTGCGGGACCTCATGGCCAGGGAAAAGTCCATTTGCGGTTTACGTTGCCGGGCGTACGATGGATGGAATCGAGCCGGTTGTTGTCGCGAGACCGTCGGCCTCTGTAACCTCGGGCGCGCATCCTCACCGTCGAATCGGCCCAGGGTTGCAAGGCCTTGAAGAAATTCACGAAGACTTCCAGCCGATCCATGCCAACTTGCCAACGTCTCCGCTCGGATCCGGGGTCAGCTCCACGCATTCGGGCCACGGGCGCGTGAATCGCCGCAGACGGTCACTCGCAGCACTGCCGATCATCGGCCTCGTCGTCGGCGTCCTCGGCGCCGTCGCTGCCCCCGCGTCTCACGCCCGGGCAGCGGGGCCGCTTGCGCTGATCTACGGCCCGACGGTCAGCGGCTCGCCGTCGGTCGAGCAAACCGATCTGCAAAGCCAGGGATGGACTGTCACCGTTGTGAGCGGAGCGACCTGGGACTCGATGACGCAGGCGCAGTTCGCCTCGTATCAGCTGCTGGTGTTCGGTGACCCGACGTGTGGCTCCAACCCGGGCATCCAGGCTGCGGCCGTCAGCAACGAGTCGACATGGGCTCCGATCGTGAACGGGAACATCATCGTCATCGGGACAGACCCCGTATTCCACCGCGTGAGCCGCCCGGGGGCTGACGTGTTGATCAGTCACGCCCTTGCCTACGCGGGTGCCCAGGCCGGGCTGACCGGTGTGTACGACGACCTCAGTTGCTACTACGGCTTCGGCGGGAACTCCGCGCAGACCTCGCCGCTGCTCGCCGGTCTTGAGTCAGGGTTCAGCATCTACACGGAGAACAGCTGCTCGGCCACGATCCATGTCGCGGCATCGGCGCAGCAGCTCATCGGCGTCACCGACGCGAACCTCTCCAACTGGGGTTGCTCAGTGCACGAATACTTCGGCACCTGGCCGTCCGACTTCGTGCCATATGCCATTGACACTGCCGCCGGACACGTTGTCGCGAGCGGCATCTGCCCGAACCCCGCGTACACCCCTCCGGATGGCACCGCCCTGGGTTGTCCATACATCGTGGGCCGGGGTGGTGGTTTGTCCGCCGGAGCCGTGGGCCTCGCCGGGCCGTCGGGCACCGGTGACATCAATACCAGTCAGTCGCTCATCGCGTCGGTGCAAAGCGCCGGGTCACCGGTCAACGGCGCGGTGGTCACGCTCACTTGCGTGAGCGGTCCGAACGCCGGCGCAACCGCAGTCGTCATCACCGGTGCTTCCGGGAGTGGCACCGACACCTACACCAGCGCGAGTCCGGGGACCGATATGTGGACCGCGAGCTATTCGCCATCCGGCGGCGCGCTCGAGACCACCGATCCGGTTCCGGTCGTCTGGATGGTGCCAACCACGTTCACCGTGACTGCCACCCCGGCGAGCGTCACGTACGGGACGAGCTCGACGCTGGCTGAGAGCGGACTGCCCGGCGTGTCGACCGGCACCGTGACCTTCACCTCCGGCGGGGCCACGTTGTGCACGATCACGCGACCTGCGACCACGTGCACGACCTCGACCTCGCTCGATGCGGGCTCGTATCCGATCACCGCGACGTACTCTGGCGATGACACGTACGACGGGTCGACTGCGTCGACGGCATTGACGGTGACTCAGGCGACGACTGCGATCACCGCCGTCGCCACGCCGCCGAGCGTCCCATACGGCACCGCATCGACGCTCGCCGCAAGCGGTCTGGCGAGTGACGCGACCGGAACGGTGACCTTCACGTCGGGTGGCCCGACACTCTGTACCGCGACCTTGCCGGCGACGACTTGCCCGACATCGACATCGTTGGTCGTGGGCAGCTACCCGATCACCGCGACCTACTCGGGCGACGTCAACTACGCCGGCTCGACCGCATCGACGGCGCTCACCGTCACGCAAGCATCGACGTCGATCACCGCGACCGCGACACCTCCGAGCGTTCCGTTCGGCACGAGCTCAACGCTTGCGGCGAGTGGCCTTCCCGCCGGTGCCACCGGAACTCTCGACTTCAGTACGGCGACGGCCACACTGTGCCAGGTGACCCTGCCCGCCTCGAGCTGCGCCACGGTGACGTCGCTGCCGGTCGGCAGCTATGCGATCACCGTCACCTACTCGGGCGACAGCAACCACGTCGGCTCGACGGCGTCGATCACGCTCACCGTGACGCTCGCACCAACAACATTCACCGCAAGTGCTGCACCCGCGAGCGTTGCTCACGGCACCAGCTCAACGCTCGGAGCCACCGGCCTGAATGCCGGCGCGACCGGCACCGTCGTGTTCACATCCGGCGCGACGACGCTGTGCACCGCGACGCTCCCCGCCACCACCTGCTCCACATCGACCGCCCTTGCCGCCGGCGTGTACGCGGTTACCGCGACCTACTCGGGTGACGCCAGCTATGCAGGTTCCACCGCATCCACTCAACTCACCGTCACGCAGGTTGCGACATCATTCACGGTCGCCCCTGCGCCGGCGAGCGTTCCCTTCGGTATCAATCCGACGCTGACCGAGGCCGGACTGCCCGCGGATGCAACCGGCACCGTCCTCTACATGTCGGGCGGCACCGGACTGTGCACGGCGATCCTGCCGGCGACCAGCTGCGCTCCGACCACGTTCTTCGGGGTCGGGACGTACCCGGTCACCGCAACCTACTCGGGCGATGTCAACTACACGGGTTCGACGGCGACGACCACGTTCTCGGTGACGCTCGCCACCACCTCAACGACAGTGACGTCGTCGCTCAACCCCGCCGCGCCTGATCAAACGGTTGTCTACACCGCGACTGTCGTGTCGAATCCCGGCGGTGGCACGATCGTCTTCACCGACAACGGTGTCCCGATCGCCGGCTGCACCGCGGTTGCGGTCAACGCGCTCACGGGCAGGGCAACGTGCACGACGACCTACCCACATACCGGCACACACCTGATCGCCGCTGCCTTCGACGGCACCGCCAACTACGCGCCCAGCACCTCACCGACTGTGGGTGTGGCCGCGCTGGTCGAGGCGATCCAGACGGCGATCACAATCCCGGCCACGGGAGGCTTGGACGGCGCCGGCTTTGCGAGCATTGGTCTCGGCCTGCTCGGACTGCTGTTCGTGTTCTCGGCGCGCCGCCGCCGCCGGGCGACCGGCTAGC
>JBEPVD010000020.1:0-55503 GCA_041691155.1 Candidatus Dormiibacterota bacterium
GCGCAGTGCAGCGAGCTCCAGCTCGACGCCACGGCCGATGCCGGCTGCCTCGTGGAACCACGTGTCGGGAGTCGGGGGTCCGCCGTCGAACCGGCTGAGCGCCTCGACGCCGACCATCTCGAGGGAATCGAGCCGCACGATGGGCTGGTAGACCATCCGCAGCCCGCCACCGCTGATCGCGTGGTCGATGCGCGCGCCGATCGCGGCGCGTTCGTCGTCCAGGGGGCGGCGGCGGAGGACCTCTTCCGAGAGCAGATCCGCCAGCACCCGCATGAATCGCACGTCGCCGGCATCGATCTCGTTATGGGCTTCGCTGCCGATGCAGCAGAGCATTCCGTACACCTCGCCGTCGGGGAGCATCACCGGGACACCTGCATAAGCGCCGATTCCGGTGAGCTGCGTGACCGGCAGGTCGCTGGTTCTCGGATCGGCCCGGGTGTCCGGGATGATGTTCGGGATCTCGCCCCCGAGGACCTTGGAACAGTAGGTCACCTCCAGCGGGGTGCGACGTCCCGGGGCGATGTAGAACGGATCACTGTCGCCGCTCACGTCCTCGAAGACCTGCATGCCGTCCTCGAACCGGGAGAAGTACGAGACTTCAAGTCCCAGATGCACTCGCGCGAGCGCGAGCACTCGCTGGACGAGACCACCCGTGCTGTCGGAGGCTTCGTCCAGGCCGGCTCCGAGGAGCGGCGCGAGCGCCCGCACCGCCTCGGTGGTCGGGACGGTTGTCACGGGCGCATGAACGATGGCCATCGGATCGAGCGTAGCCCCGTCGAACCGAGGCTCCACCGGTGTCACCGGTCTGCGACTGACCGCGACGGCCATCGATGCCATGGCGGCCGTCAGAACTGCGCGTTGATTGCGGCGATCTGAGCTGCAGTGAGATCGGACTCGTAGCCTGAGGGGAGTTCCACGTTGCCGGCATTCATCGCCAGGGCACCGTCGAGGACGCCGGTCAGCGAGCCCGTACGGGCGAGCGTCGCGGACTGGAAACCGATCGGTCCGCCCGTCTGGACCATGAAGGCGTACATCGTCTGGTAGTTGCCCGAGCCGGCGAGGTAGTCGGAGCGGAGGCTGTTGTTCTCGACGACCAGCTGGGCGCCGAGGGCCTGACGGCCATCGCTGATGAGCGTCTGCGTGAAGGCTTCACTCGTGCCCACCGGGCTCGAGGTCTGGTACGGGTTGAAAGCGAAACCGACGTGCGTGAACTTCCAGTAGGTGCCGAGCGACTCGACTTCCTGAACCTGCTCTTGCTCGTCGAGGGCGGTGGTGTAGCCGGCCGCATTCAGGGCCGCGAGGGTTGCGGGATCCGAGGTCTGGCGGATGAGCGACTCGTTGTAGACGGTGGTGTTCTTTGCCATGACGATCTCGCCGATCTCGGGAACATTGTCGTACCCGGCCGCGAGGTCAGCCTCGAACTGGTAGTAAGCAGCGCTGAACGCGGTGGTCCAGAAGCGCGGGCAGCAGCCCGAGGCACCGGACGACGGATCGGTGACCTGGAAGCACGAGCCGCCGAGGTTCGATGCCC
This sequence comes from Candidatus Dormiibacterota bacterium, assembly GCA_041691155.1. Taxonomy (GTDB): domain Bacteria; phylum Chloroflexota; class Dormibacteria; order Aeolococcales; family Aeolococcaceae; genus Palsa-851. The sequence goes on from JBEPVD010000020.1 coordinate 1,532, forward strand.
AGGCCGGCGAGTGAATGCCCGAGGCGATCCGGACCTTGAGGGCTTCCGGGTGCGTGGGGTTGGCGACGTTCCAGGCGCGAACATCGCTGATGGCTTGATCGATCGCGTTGTTGGCAGCGATGGCTCCACCGGCAGCCGGCTGCAGTTCGGCCCAGGAGACGTAGCCGCCGTCGCTGATGCCCTGGTCATCCTGCGTGCCGTTGACCACATAGCCACCCTCGCCGGCGCGGTATGCGCTTGGCGGCGGGCCGCCACGGTTGAGGAGCCCGACCAGCGCCGGCTTGAGGAGCGGGGTGCCGGGATCGGGTGCCGATGTCAGTCGAACGCCGCTGCCCGACCCGGTGAGCGAGCCGTGGAGCGCGCCGGATTCGGACCCTTCGGAGGCGGCGCCGGACCGGCTGACGGGCATCGCGATGCCGGCCGCACTGACTTTCGGAGGGGCCGTCCCTGCTGTGGTCGGCGCATTGGCATGCGTGCCGACACCGAGGACTCCCGCCGCGATATTCGATGGAGTCGAATGCTCCGGCGTGATGATCGACGCCATGCCGGACTGGCTGCTTGCGACGATGAGAAGAGCCGCCATAGTGGTCGACAGGATTGCCGCGCCGGCCGCCTTGAATCCAAGTGAGAGCGTAGTGCGACGCATGAGTGAATTCCCTTCCGCGTTGGTGACTGGACCTCACAGTGACCCCCGGCGATGGATGCAACGTGGTCAACAAGTGACGAACACCAGCGCATCCGTCTGAGTGAGGTCGTACGTTGCGTTGCATCCATACGACGTGGCGCACTCGGGACGCACACCTACCAACGCGCTGGTTGTGCGATCCCTCCGGTGCGATTCCGTCGGTTGTCACATGCGCCTGCTCGCACTCGTCCACGTCACATGCTGTGAGCGGAATCGCAGGCTTGTCACGGACTTGCACAACGTCCGTGTATGTGCGGCAGAGGACAGACCTTTGCTCTTGTCCTGCTGCACGTTGTGCTCGGCGGAAGTGGAATGAACGACCATCTGGCCATGCCGGCGGTGACAGCAGCCGTTCGTTGAGCGGCGGCGTCGACCTGCGACCATCGAGATCCGAAAACCTCTCGGGCTGCTGCGACATTGCTCGCCGCGTGTGTGTGTTCCGTTACGGACGAGATCGATACAAAGGGTCGACCTATGCTCCGATCGGGCGGAGCGCGCCGGCGTTTGCGATCAGGGACACCAGAGGTGATGACATCACTCCTCAAGGCTTGGCAACCATGATCTCGATTCGTCGCGCCTCGCGCCTCGCGCAAGCGCGGCCACGGGCCTGCGGTCAGGACATCTTCTGACGCCTACCCGCGCCGCACTCACGAGCTGGGACAGTCCAGAGAACGCGCGCGCGTTGACGCCCGAGTCCGAACCCGCGCTGGCGGCCCACCACCACACAGACCCCAAAAATCAAAATCTCCGGTTCCTGCGTGCAGCCTTTGGCAAGATGCAGGACCCCGTGGTCGTCTGCGATCAGTACGGTCGGATCACATTGATCAACCACGCGATGGAGGTGTTGACAGGTCTTGACGCGAGCGGTCTGCTGCCCGAGCCGTGGTCGGAGTACGGCGAGCTGTTTCAGCTGGATGGAGCGCCGATTTCGGTCGACAACACGCCGCTCAGCCGGGCGCTTCGAGGAGAGAAAGTCCACGACGTCGAGCTGGTGATGGTTACGAAGTCTGGTCGCCGGCGCACCATGACGGCGAACGGCGAGCCGCTCTTTGAGCCGGATGGTGAACTGCTCGGGGCGATGGTCGCAATGCACGACATCACCGAGCGCCGGCGTGCCGAGGATCGACTTGTCTTTCATGCGCTGCACGACTCCCTGACGGGGCTTCCGAATCGCACGCTGTTCATCGACCTGATCCGGAGTGGACTCGAGCGCGCACCGTCGCTCCGAGGGTCGACCGCGGTACTGGCGATCAACATCGATCACTTTGCCGATATCGCGACGCGCCTCGGGGATCGATCCGGGAACCATTCCGGAGAACAGCTCGTCAGCGAGGTGGCCCGGCGACTCGAGATGTCGCTCCGACGGACCAGTCGATCGAGGCCGCTGGACACCGTTGCACGCTCGGGAGGCGACCAATTCCTCGTCCTGTGCGAGGACATTGCGGATGCCAATGCAGCCAAGGTGATTGCGAAACGGATCGCGTCAGCACTTGCGCAACCGATGTCGATTGCTGGCGAAGACCTGACCATCACCGTCGGAATCGGCATCACGCTGAGCCGGGATCCGCTCCGCGACCCTGAGCCATTGATCCGCGAGGCGGAAGCCGCGATGCGCCGCGCAAAACTACGCGGCGCGGGACGTCACGAGATGTTCAGCGGCGAGATGCACGCGCAGCGCATGGTGCGGATGGCAAACGAAAGCGCCCTTCGCCAGGCGCTTGACAAAGGCGAGTTCTACGTCGAGTACCAGCCGAAGGTCTCACTCGTCACCGATCGCACGGTCGGGGTGGAGGCCCTGTTGCGCTGGAATCACCCCCAGCGTGGGTTAATTTCACCACTGGACTTCATACCGCTCGCCGAGGAGTCGGGACTGATCGTACCGATCGGCGCATGGGTGCTCGAGCAGGTCTGCCTCGACGCCAAGCGGTGGCGTACGGCGCTTCCGGGAAATCAACCACTGATGGTCGCCGTGAACGTGTCACCGCGGCAGTTTGAGGCGGGCCTCGCCGAAGGCTTCGGGACCATCATCGGTACGTCGGGTATCGACCCTGCGACCGTGTGTCTCGAGGTGACCGAGAGCATGGTCATGCAGGACGCCGAACTGGCGATCGCGACCTTGCGCGAGCTGAAGACACTCGGGCTGAGCATCTCGGTCGATGATTTCGGCACCGGATTCTCGTCACTCGCGTATCTGAAACGGTTTCCGCTCGACGAGCTGAAGATCGACAAGTCATTCGTGGACGGCCTGGGCCGGGACTTCGAGGCCACCGCAATCGTGGCAGCGGTCATGGGTATGGCGCATGCGCTCGACCTTCGTGTCGTCGCCGAAGGTGTTGAGACCGCGGATCAGGTGGTCAGGTTGCGGACGCTGGGATGTGACGAGGCGCAGGGATTCTTTTACGCGCGTCCGGGATCGGCCGCGGCCATCGACGACAGACTCCTCGTCGAGGCTCGGGCCTATGTGGGTGGTCACACGCAGCGCAGCGCCAGGGCGAACGAGAGCGCGCACATAGGAAAGGTGCTCGTGGTTGACGACGCTGTTGACGTGCGCCAGCTCGCGCGGTCGAGTCTTGCGGCGGTAGGCTTCGAGGTTCGTGAGGCGCCGAGCGGCGAGGTCGCGATCACGATGGCGCGGCACTTCAGGCCGGACTGCGTGGTGCTGGATGTGAACCTTCCGGGCATCAGTGGCTTCGACGTCTGCCGGGTCCTGCGTGAGGACCCCGCGAACCAGCGCACCACGATCGTGATGCTGACTGGCGATGCCGCGCCTTCGGAGAAGGTCATGGCCTTCTCACTCGAAGCGGACGACTACATAGTCAAGCCCTTCAGCCCCCGCGATCTGGTCAGCCGCGTGACCTCGGCAATTCGACTGCGCAGCGAGATGTTCGCAGCCCCGATGACCACCTTGCCACCGCACTTCCCCCAAATTTCCGTGGAGGCTCCTCAGTGATCATTGTTCCCATCCTCGTGTCGGTGGTCGTCACCATCCTGTGTGTCGTGGGCTTCCAAGCGACGCTCGGGCCAGTGGGCCGCCGGTTCAAGATCGTACGAACGGTCCCACCCGTGGCCCAACACGAGGCGACACGAGGACTCACGCTCCGGGACGAGGTTGACGAGCTCGCGCAGTTCCTCGCGGCCTGGCAGCGCGTGACGGTCGATCGCATGAGTGGTCGCGTGGAGCAGTCCGAGGTCCTCGACAAAGGTCTGCTGGCGCACGTAGCGAAGCTCGTCGGTGCGGAGCGAATCGTGATCAGTCTCAACGACCCCAGCGGGCTTCGCATCGTGGATGGTCACCCTGCCATCGACGAATCGGTAGTCGTCGGCGACTCGCCCAGCATGCGCGCAGTGCAGAGCGGCCAGATCTTCATCGGCGATCTGAGTGCCGATGGGTGGGGGCCGTCGACCCTTGCGTACCGTAATACGACTCAGACCGGTCCGGTCATGGCGATCCCGATGATGAGTGGCGGCGAGAGCATCGGCGCCGTCATGGTGCTGCGCAGCAAGGGCGAAGTCGGGTTCACGCGTGTTGAGTCGGATCGAGCGCGGATCCTGGTTCCACCGCTCGCCGGCGCCGTCGGACTCAGCAGTCTCTCCGACCAGTTGCGCAGCGACAACGTCGCTGCCGACGTCGAGCGCACGCGTCTGTCCAACAGTCTGCGGATGCTGCTCGAATCCGCCGGAGAAGGGATTTACGGCATCGACGCGGATGGACGGTGCACCTTCATGAACACCGCCGCCGCCGCGACGCTGGGAGTCGACATCACGCAGGTCATGGGTGAGCTGACGCATCCGCTCTTCCACCACCACCGGGAGGATGGCTCCCCGATCGCTTTCATCGACAGCCCCATCTACAAGGCAATGCACGGGGGCGGCAGCTGCCGAGTGGCCACGGAAGTGATGTGGAAGAGTGGTGGCAGCTCGTTCCCCGCCGAGTACTCCGCGTTCCCGATTGTCGACGAGGCGGCGGTGACCGGCGAAGCGACCGGAGCGGTCATCACGTTCAACGACATCACCGAGCGCAAGCGCATCGAGGACGATCTCGCCGCCGCTCACGCGCAGGCGATGGAAGCGTCACGCTTGAAGTCCGAGTTCCTTGCCAACATGAGCCACGAAATCCGAACGCCCATGAACGGCGTCATCGGCATGACTGGGCTGCTCTTCACGACCAAACTCGACACCGAGCAGCGTGAATACGCGGAGGCCATCAGTCAATCTGCCGAGTCACTCCTCACGGTCATCAACGACATTCTCGATTTTTCGAAGATCGAGGCTGGGAAGATCGACATCGAGGTCATCGATTTCGATCTTCGTGCGGTCGTCGAGGAAGCTGCGAAGGTGGTGGCGCCTCGAGCTGACGAGAAGGATCTCGAACTGGCTGTCATGGTCGACCCACAGATGTCGATGCGCGTGCGCGGGGATCCAGGGCGGATCCGTCAGATCCTCATCAACATGCTCGGCAACGCGGTCAAATTCACCGACGCTGGCGAGGTCATCCTGCGCGTGCGCAAGGAATCGGAGCACGACAATTCGGTCAGCCTCCGTTTCGAGGTGAGCGACACCGGAATCGGCATCGATGCCAGCCAGCAGGGCCGTCTGTTCGAGAGCTTCATCCAGGCCGACGCATCGACCACGCGACGGTTCGGCGGGACTGGCCTCGGCCTCGCTATCTGCAAGAAACTGGTCGAGCGCATGGGGGGCGAGGTCGGCGTCGTCAGCGAGCCCGGCAGGGGGAGCACGTTCTGGTTCACGCTCACGCTCGAGACCAAGTCGGTCGCGGCGAACCGGCCGGCACCATCGCGCATGGCGCTCCAGGGTGTCCGGGTCCTGGTCGTCGACGACAACAAGACCAATCGAGTCATCCTTGAACAAAATCTCCGAGTCTGGGGCGCGCGATCCGAGAGCTTCGCGAGCGGTCGCGATGCACTGGTCGGGTTGCACGACGCAGCCGCGGCGGGCGACCCGTTTGAGCTGGCGGTCCTTGACTATCAGATGCCGGAAATGGATGGGATAGGACTCGCGCGTGCGATCCGGCGCGACCCGAGGATCAACGAGGTTGGGATGGTGCTGCTGACGTCGTCTGCGCACCCCGGTGACACCAAGGTTGCCCAGGAGGCGGGGTTCGGCGGGTTTCTCACGAAGCCGGCGCGCATCGCCGATCTCTATGACTGCCTCGCCACCTTGCTCGCGGCTGAAGAAGATGAGAGCGGCAACGCGGTCCTCACCGACAACGTCAGGTACACGTTCAAGCCAGCACCGCCAGAGGCCCAAGCGCGTGTGCTTGTTGTGGACGACAACCCGGTCAACCAGCGGGTCGCCGTCCGTATGCTCGAGAAGATTGGGCACACAGTCGACATCGCAGACAACGGTGTCGGCGCGCTCGCGGCGCTCGCGAGGGTGAGCTACGACGCCGTGCTCATGGACTGTCAGATGCCGGAAATGGACGGTTTTGAAGCGACGCGTGAGATACGCCGGCGGGAAGGTACGGACCGGCATACCGCGATCATCGCGATGACCGCGGGCGCGATGGCCGGCGACGAGGAGAAGTGCCTTGCGGCCGGGATGGACGCGTATTTGAGCAAACCGGTCAAAGCCGACCAGCTCGCCGCGATGGTGACGCTCTGGACCGAGCCGCGTCTTCGACGGCCGGCGACGCAACCGCGCGAAGCCACACCCGGACCGCTCGACCAGTCGTACGTCATGGGCCTGCGCGAGCTCGGCCCGGACGAGTTTGACAAGCTCGTCCGGTTGTTTCTCAAGGACGGTCAGGCGCGTGTGGCGGGGCTTCGCACCGCACAAGCGACCGGCGATACCCGGGCGATGGTCAAGCTCGCCCATAGCCTGAAGGGGAGCGCCAGCACCTTCGGGGCCGGGACGCTTGCTGCACGCTGTGGCGAGTTGCAGGCACGTGCTGCCGCCGCGGATGCGGCCGAGGATGCACGCATGATCGACAGTGTCGATGCTGAGTTCGCGCTTGCGAGCGCGGCGCTGCGTGAGGAGTTGGCGCTCGTCCCAGTGGTTGCCGGCACGAGCGATCGGGATGGCAAGAACCGGCATCACCCCACCGGGTTCTGACTGACTGCGAGCCGACGCTCGCCCGCAGGTTAGTCCGCGTAGCCGGGTGCGGTCGATCGCGGGCGCAGGCCGCTGAGCGCGGCACGGTCCGCCAGCGCACTGGCAACGTCCTCGAGGTCGGACGCCATGGTCGGCTTGCCGAGACCGAAGCCCTGCCCGAGCGTGATACCGCCCGCCTTCATCCGGTCGGCGACGAACTCGTTCTCGACACCCTCGGCAATAACCATCGCGCCGCTGACACGGGCGAAGGCCATAGTCGCGTCCATCGCGGCGCGCGAGCCGACGCGGGTCGACGTCATGGTCAAGCTCCGTCCCAGTTTCAGATATTCGCTGGAAGAAGCTGCCAGCAACTCGAGCGTCGAGTGGCCTTCGCCGACGTCATCAAGGGCGAAGCGGATGCCCTCGGCTCGGTAGGAGGCGAGCACGTCTGCGAGCACAGCGTAGTCGCGAATCCGCTCGTGCTCGGTGATCTCGAGCACGACGGTGTCCGGGCGTCGCGAGGCTGCACGGAGGAGCAGGAGTAACTGGTCCACGCCGTGCACCGGATCGAGCAGCGCTGCCGCGCTGATGTTCAGGAACAGGGGCGTTTCCTGGGGCAGGGCCATGGCGTCTTCGACTGCCTTGCGCCGGCACACCCAGTCGAGATCGCGAATCCGTGCCCCGGTTCGAGCGGCTTCAAAGACCGCCTCGACGGAGTCCATGGCGGCGAATCCCTCGGGGCGGGAGAGTGCCTCGTACCCCATGACCGAGCCGTCCCGCAGGTTCACGATGGGCTGAAACATCGTGGCAAGCGCGCCGCCTTCGAGGATTCGCGTCACCACGTCGGAATAGGACCGCTCGGCGATGTCCCCGGCCTCTCCGCCCTCGTAGGACGCGCCTGCAACCTGGTCGCCACCCGCGCGCTTCGCTTGATACAGCGCCTCGTCGGCCCGTTGCCACACGGACATCGGATCCGCTCCTGCGGGAGCCGCGCTCCAGCCGACGGTGATGCGGACCGGCCCCGTGCCCAGCACGAGCGAGTGCATCGCAACCCTCATGCGTTCGGCCACGAGATTGGCGCCGAAGACGCCGACCTCCGGCAGCAGCGCTGCGAACTCATCGCCACCGACCCGGGCCATGACGTCCCACCCTCTGACCAGCAGTCCGAGCGTGTGGCCGACGACGCGCAGCAAGGCGTCGCCTGCGGTGTGCCCTTCGGAGTCGTTGATCGCTTTGAGGCTGTCGACATCGAGGGAGAGCACAGCAAATGGCAGCCGCGGGATGGTCCGGAGGGCACGGTCGAATTCGCGGCGGTTCTTGAGTCCGGTGAGCGAATCGGTGGATGCGAGCGCCGCCAGATCCATCGCGGCCTCGTGGATGGTCGCCTCTGCGCGCACGCGCTCGATGAAGCGTCCGAGGTGGTGGCAGATGGAGGGGAGGGCACTCAGTGCGTCGCGACGCGATCGCTCCGCCGCCGCCCGGAAGATCACCAGGACCCCGAGCACGCCGCCCCGGCCACGGAGCGGGAACGTCATCGCACTGTGGATATCCGCAGCGGTCGCTTCGGCGGCACGCCCACCGACTCCGTCGGCAACCATGGAAGTAACCGCCGATCCACGCCCCGTTCTCACCACTCGGCTGATCAGCGCCGGACCGACGCCGATGCCGAGGGCCTTTCCCTGTGCCTCAAAGGCGCTGACGGCGGGCGTCCCGTCCGACGACGAGTATCGCAACTCGACGTCGCGGTCGGAGCCCGCACGGAGCCAGATCTCGCCGACGCGGCCGTCGAGGGCGGTCATGAGCATGGCAAGGCATTTCCGCAGCGTCGCGGTGATGTCGTCGGACTCGTTGCACAGCGCGAGCGTTGCGAGCAGGAGCGACTCGCCGCTCATCTGCGCAATTGGCAGGTGAGGCTTAACTCGCCCGATCACCTCGCGGTGGTGGCTGCGCGATGATGGGTGGACCATCGAGAGTGGAATCGGCGCGGTGGTTGGGTCGAGCGGCGGCACGAACACCTGGGGCGTGACCTCGAAACGGATTGGCGGCCCCCCACCAACGACGTTGGTTGAGGCGCAAGGTGTGGTCTGTACGCGAGCGCACTTACTCGGTACTCCGCGACACGCTTGTGTCGTGTGATCGCAACGACGCCGTCCGTCTAGCGATGCGTTGCATCGCGTCACGGGCCCCGTCCAGCCGGGGCGCCGGTCTCAGTGTCCGGAGATCAGTTCGGGGGTCGGATCACGGGTCGGACGGCGACGTGGCAGGGTGATGATCTTGTTGCCGACCATTGATGTTGCGCGAACCGAGCGATCGCGCCCCGCGTGCTTTGCCGAGTACATCGCGCGGTCGGCACCGCCGAGCAGTTGATCCAGCGTGAGCCCATGATCCGGATACGTGGAGATGCCGATCGACGCTGTCAGCCCCTCGAGCGCACAGCCGTCAGGCATGGCGACATCGCGCACCGCCAGCCGAACCACTTCGGCAACGGCCGCAGCTCCCTCTGACGAGCACTCGTGAAGCAGCACGACGAACTCCTCGCCGCCGAGTCGGACGACGGCGTCGGCACCGCGAACCGTGGTGCGGAGTTGCGCCGCAACGCGCTGAAGCACGATGTCGCCGATCGCGTGTCCGCTGCTGTCGTTCACCGTCTTGAAGTGGTCGAGGTCGACGAGCAGCAACGATAGCGGCTTGCCGTCCCGGGCTGCCCGAGCGATGTCGCGCTCGCCCGTGTCTCGCAACCACCGGCTGTTGTAGAGGCCGGTGAGCGGATCGGTCATCGCCGCGTTCACGAGTTCCACATAGAGTTGCGCGTTGCGCCACGCGGAGGCGGCCACATGCGCGAAGAGCGAGGCCGCCTCGAGCTCGCGAGCGCTGAACTGGTCTTCACCGATGCGCCAGCAGTTGATGATCCCGAGCTTGTGCTCGGTCGCCACCAGCGGTACCAGCAGCAGTGACTCCTGGACATACGATGTGCCCGGAATCTGGCGCGCGAGCGGGTGCATCGACGTGTCGGGCACGTTCTGCGGTGTTCCCTTCGCAAACGCCCATCCGGTGATCCCCGCGTCCAAGGACATGCTGTCGGCCATGATCTCGTCGCGGTCGGGACCGGTGGCGAGTACCGGGACGAGGCGGAAGGTCTCGTAATCGGCGACGAAAATGGCCATCTCCGTTACGGGGACGACCCTGCTCATCTGATCGGCCATCACACCGAGGATGCGCATCGGATCGTGCTCGCTTTGCAATGCGAGCGCCGCGTCGCTCAGTGCCCGCGCGAGCCCGCGACGCGGAGGTGCGGCGGACGTCTTGTCGGAGATCGTCACGAGGGGCTCGGCAGGCTGCTCGGCGGCTGCGGTGACGCGTGTGGGAGAGACCTGACGCTGCGCGAACCAGGTCGCGTCGACCACCTCCATCGAGGTGTCGCCCTCCACAGGATGCGGAAGCACAGGGCGCCCGAGGAGCCAGCCTTGCCCGAATTGCACACCGAGCGATTGCAGGGTCTCCTGCTCGCGCTGCGTCTCGATGCCCTCGGCGATCACGCGCGCTCCGATGTGGCCGCTGAACGACAGGAGTGCCACCACCAGTGCGCGCCGAGCGCGATCGGCGTCGATCGCGGTGATGAGCGATCGATCCACCTTGATGAATTCGGGACGCAACTCGGCGATGACGCGCATGCTCGCGTGTCCCGCGCCGGCATCGTCCACGGCGATGCGGAAGCCGTGTGCCCGCAACTCCGCGGCGATCCGCTGCAAGAGAGCCAGGTCAGGGACCGGCTCACGCTCGCTGAACTCGAGCACGACAGCCGCAGGGTCGACACGCGCTTCCTGCACGGCCTTGTTGAGGGCCGCGACCCCACGATAGTCGACCAGTGTGCCGATGAGCACGTTCACGAACAGGTCAGCCTCGCCGATGTTCGACGCTGCTTGCAGCGCGCCGCGCACGCAGGCGCGGTCGACCGCCGACTGCATGTTCAGCGACGCCGCCGCAGCGAACAGTTGGTCTGGCGTTCGGATCGGGGTCCGCGGAGGGAAGCGGGCAAGCGCTTCGTATCCGATCACGGTGTCATTGACCAGCCGGACGATGGGTTGGAGGGCAGAGACGATCTTGCCCTCGCTGAGCATCGCTTCGATGGTGCTGCGAAGCCGGCGATCTGTGGACGGGGACGATTGCGTCTCGAACCGCTCGACCGGCTGGTGGGCCTCGCTGGACCATGCGCCAGCGAGCATCGCAGCGACGGCCTCGAGGGTTGGACCAAGAGACGCCACGCACCCCGGGCCGTAGACGGTGAGCACAGCCACCACGCGATCTCGGCATGTCACCGGCACCGCGAAGACTTCGCGCTCGTCAGCGGTGTTGGGGAGGGATTTCGCCAGCGCCGAATCGTTGGTGAGGCGCCGCAGCGTCTCCGCGGCATCCGCGGTGCCGAAGTACGGTCGGCGGAGCCGCACCGGCTGCCGCAGCGATGCCACCGCGTCCAGCGGGATCCGCATGCCCACCATGGTGGCGGCGAGGCGCGGTGACATCCGGTCTGAGACCGACGCGGGAAGGTTCACCGCGAGCACCACTGCGATGTCGGATTCCACGGTGCTGATGATCCCGGCCACATCGAGAGCCGTCAGCGCGTCGACAACCTCGACCGCAGCCTCCTCCGGGCTTCGCGTGCCCGGCAGGGAATGCCCCAGCCGGGTGAGAACCCCGAGGCGCAGATCGGCAGAGCGGGTGGCCACCCGATGAGTGTGCTGTGTCCCGATCCTCGGACTGACAACGAAATGGTCGCTTTCCGTCAGCGAATCGCCATATCCCGATGCCATGTGACCCGGTGCGTGAGATCGAACCACTGGCTCCGGGGTACCCTTCGCCCGATGAGTGTCTGTCCGGCGGCGCGCTGCCGAGGCACTTTTCGCGGCGTCGGCATTGGCGCGGTGGCGTAGCGAATGCGTTCGGAGCCGCCGCTGTCAGCCGGCGACCCGCGCGCCCTCCTCAATGAGAAGCGTGCCGAGATCATCGCCAAGGTGGATCAGCTCGGCGAGCACGACCCCGCGGAAATTGCCAACCTCGGCTTCGGAAAACGCATCGGCGACGCAACCTCGTACGCGGTGGGGCGCATGAACGATGCGTACCAGGCGCGGACAATCTACGCGACCGTGGCCGACATTGATCACGCGCTCGAGCGTCTCGACGCAGGCACCTATGGCCGATGCGTCATCTGCGGCAACGTGATTCCGGCGGAGCGCCTCGCGGCGGTGCCGTGGGCCGCACGCTGCGTCCCGTGCAGCGCGAAACCGGAAAAGTCGAGACCAGTGCGCTGATCAGCGGACCGCGTCCGTCAGCTGCCCCCGGTCACGGACGGAGCGATCTCACCCCGGCCGGCCTGTTGCAGGTCCGTGGGGAGCGTGATACGGAGGGTGCGCGCGAGCACTTCAAGTTGGACGCGCCACTCGATGATCGACGCGCGCTGATCGGCCTGTGTGTTCGGGAGCTGTGAGAAGTTGTCCTCACCCAGGCCGTTGACCAGCGCGTTCAAGTACGAGTCTTCAAGGATGAACGTGTGTGCATACGGAGCATTGATGCTCGCCAGCGTGGGATCCGTCGGGTGGAGTGCTGCCATGTCGACCGTGAAGCCGGCAAAGGCCTCCTCCAGCGTCCCCATCTGCGCGGACGCCTGCGCGTCGGTCAGCTTGTGGGCCTTCCACCCGCTGATGATGGGGTCGGCGCCATTCAGCAGTGTGTTCACACCGAGCCGGATGGGCTCCACCGCCGCGATATACCCGGTGAGCGCCGCGGCGGTTGTCCCAGCGTGGACAACCGCGGTCGGCCCGCAGGACGCGGTGGCAATCAACAGCGCTCCGGCAACCAGTAGGCGCCGGCTCAGATCAGTTCGGGCAGAGGGGTTCGGCATTCGACGTGATCCGAGTGGGGTGCTGTTCCTGCGTCTCAACAGAGAACAGCGTACCGCTCATCCAGGTTCAGGCAGGGCACACGGGCCGCGCGACCGTCTGGCGCATGGCTTTCCCCCTGGCCGATCGGTGATGATCCGCCGTACCGCCCGACCGACATCGGTGCTGACGTGCCAGACCCAACCTGGAGGGACGTGACGTGGATGTGATGAGCGTTCAGGACGCGGCCTTCTTGCACATCGAGAACGGCAACAATCCGATGCACATCGGATCGGTTGCGGTGCTCGAGGGTCCGGCTCCCGCTTACGGGGACCTCGTCCGGCTCATCGCCGGCAAATTGCCCCTGGTGCCTCGCTACCGGCAGAAGGTTCGATTTGCCCCGGGCGGGCTCGGACGGCCGGTATGGGTCGACGACCCGCATTTCCAGATCCTGTACCACATCCGCCGGACTGCCGTACCACCCCCCGGTGGGCGCGACGAGTTGCGCAATCTCGCAGGCCGTGTGTTCGCGCAGCTGCTCGATCGCAGCAAGCCGCTGTGGGAGCTCTGGATGGTCGAGGGACTTGAGGAAGGGCGATGGGCGGTCATTTCCAAGGTGCATCACTGCATGGTCGACGGCGTGTCGGCGACCGACCTGCTGACCGTGATGTTCGACGCGACCGATGGTCCTCCGCGTCAAGACGAGCCCGAGGAGTGGGAGCCGGAATCGGAGCCGGGCAGGTTTGCACTGGCCGCAAACGGCCTGGTCCGCACGCTTGCTGATCCGCTCGGCCGCCTCCGCGATGTGTCCGGCGCGTGGCGCATCACGGCGTCCCCCAGCGCTCGGATCGCCGATGCCGGAGCGCTGCTGCGGTCGCTTTCGGCGTGGGCAAAACGCTCCGCGACGTCGCTGAACGGACCGATCGGGCCGCATCGGCGGTGGAGCTGGGCCGAGGCCAGCCTCGACGACGTGAAAACGGTGCGTCAGGGGATTGGTGGCACCGTCAACGACGTGGTGCTCGCAGCGATCACCGCCGGCTTCCGTGCGCTTCTCGAACACCGAGGCGAGGATGTGCACGACCGCGTCGTGCGCACGCTCGTGCCGGTTTCGGTGCGAAGTGACGCGGAGCGCGGGACCCTCAACAATCGCGTGGCGGGAATCTTCCCCGGGCTCCCGGTGTCCATAGCCGACCCCGCGGAACGGCTCAGGGTCATCGCCGAGCAACTCTCGATGTTGAAAGGGTCAAAGCAGGCGGTTGCCGGCGACGCCCTGATCAAGCTGGCCGGGTTTGCACCGCCGATGCTCCTGTCTCTCGGCGCGCGCCTGGCGGCACGGACGCCGCAGCGAGCGCTACAGACCGTGACCACCAACGTCCCGGGGCCGCAGTACCCGTTGTATGTCGCCGGCCGGCGGATGGTGTACTCGTATCCCTACGTTCCGATCATGGGGTCGGTCCGGATCAGTATCGCCATCTTTTCGTACTGCGGACGGCTCTTGTTCGGGATCACCGGTGACTACGACACGGTCGCTGACATCGACGTGCTGCGCGACGGTATCGAGTCCGGGATGCGCGAGCTTGTCGAGGCGGCCGGTGGCGAGCCGCAAGCGGCGCCGCGCGAGCGCAAGAAGCGCGCGCCCCGCACATCACGCCGTCGCGCGGTGTCGTTGCAGGGTCAGGCGGCTTCGGCGGGACGCTCCGGGAAAAGCTGACGGACGAGTGAGGGAGCCTGGAAGGGTTGCCACACACCTTCGTCCTGAGCCAACCGGTCGGCGATCACCCAGAGGACCGCTGGGTTGTGCCCCATGCCCATGTGGCTGCTGTACACGGCGACGTTCTCGCGCAGCGGCCCCGGCGTGTTGATGCACGCTCGCCAGGGCACCACGCCGTCAAGCCGCGAGTAAAGGGCTGTGGTGGGGACCGGGATGGGCCGCAGCAACCGCGCTCGCTGCGGGATCGACCCGCGGCTCACGTGGAGCGCGCCCAGCCGTTGATAAGCGGCGTTGGCTCGGCTGTCTGCGGGGTCGGCGAGGCCGAACGGGCTGCCGAGCGTGACCACCTGGCGCACGAGCCCCGGTCGCGATCGCGCAAGCTCGCGAGCGAAAATGCCGCCAAGGCTCCAGCCGACGAGGCTGACCTGCCGGCCGGTCGCGCGGTGTAGCTGCTCGAGACGTTCGGTCATCCCCATCAGGATCTCCGGCGTAGGACCGAGATTGCGACCCAGGCGCCAGCCATGCACCTCGTAGCCGAGCGAGCGCAGATAGAACCGCATGGTTGCGGTGGAGACATCCTCAGCGAGGAGGCCCGGGAGCACCAGGACGGGATGGCCGTCACCATGCGGGGCCCGCAGGAGCACAGGAGCAGCAGCCAGAAGGCCTCCGTAGTCGGCGAGCGCACGTCCGGGCTCGCTGATGAAGAGGGCGAGGGACGGTCGCCCGGTCGTGGTCACCAGTGCTTCATACCATCTGCCGAGACCGATGGACCACATGAGGAGCGGAACAAGCGACGAGGCAGACGGCCTCGTCGATGCTAGAGCGGCGTGATCCCCCATGCCGACGAATGCTCCGCGCCAGGTTGGAGCATCACGAGTCCTGCCCCCGAGTTGAATGCGTCGGGAGCGCAGGTCATGGGTTCGACCGCGAGCGCCGCTCGACGTCGCGCTGTGTCGGCGAGCGTGTCGCCGCTGTAGATCATCGCGTAGGGGTGGGTGCCGTCCATCCAGACGACGACACCGTGATGACGGTCCACCGACGTCAGCGAAATGCGCGTCATTCCGTCGGAGTCCGGTTGCAGGTGCGTAAACGCCGTATCCAGCGTCATATCCCCGATTCGGCGCGGCGCGCGGAAGTCGAACGCCGTTCCTTTCACGGGCGACGCCGTGCCGGTGGGAATGCCACGGTTGTCAGCTTCGAGCGTCGCATCCGCGGGCACATGCAGCAGCGCGTCATTGATCAACCCGCGTCCCTGGACCCGGACATAGGGGTGGGCACCCGCCCCATATGGACACGGCTCAAGGCCCCGGTTGACAGCGGTCACTCGAACGCGCAGGCCATGTGCATCCAACGCGTACGCGACGACAAGGCCAAGCGTGAACGGGTATCCAGCTTGCGGCGCCAGCTCGAGTGCGAGGGTGACGGAGTCCGCCGACGCTTCAAGGCGACGCCAGGACATGGAGCGGGTGAGCCCGTGAATGGCGGATCCGGTTCTTGGTTCATTCACGGGGATGTGAATGGCCTCGCCGTCGCACCGATACGTCGCTCCGGCGATCCGATTCGGCCATGGCAGCAGCAGCTGCCCTCGGGCGCCTTCGCACACTTCGGCGCGGCGGTAGCCGTCAACGATATCGACGCCGCCGGCGCGGTACGAGCGCAGGCCGGCGCCGAGCTCGACGACCACTGCCCGCTGACTCCCGTGCGTCAGTAGATGCTGCTCGCCGGACGGCGCCGCAGTCACGGTGTGTTTCGGGGTGCGCGGGGCGATCCAGCGACTCTAGGAGCCAGGCGGCTCGCCCGGTTGTGATGAGCCCAGGACCACGCGTTCCAATTCCGTGCGGATGACCGAGTAACACTCACAGGACACGGCTTCCAGTCCCTCACGATCGACGATGGTGACGTGCCCACGGACATATCGAATGAGTCCGGCGCGCTGCAGAATTCCTGCGGACACGGACACGGTGGATCGTCTCGCGCCGAGCATCTGCCCCAGGAATTCCTGCGTGATCATGAATTGACGCGAGCCGACGCGATCGTGACTCATCAGGAGCCAGCGGCTGAGACGTTCCTCGCTGGAATGCAGTCGGTTGCATGCGGCGGCCTGCGAGATCTGTCCAAAGAGTGCCTGCGTGTATTTGTCCACGAGCACTTGGAACGCGGAGCTACGCTCGAACAAATCCTGGAATGCGGTCGCCTCCATTCGCAAGCTGTGGCCGGCGACCGCCGAGATTGCGCGGACCGCGAGCGCTCCCATTGGTACCAGGGGGATGCCGACGATGCCCTCGTTGCCGATGGTGGCGACCTCAACGATGGCGCCGTCGTGCAGTGGGGTGACCAATGAGATCACGCCGTCGGTGGGGAAGTAGACGGCGTCGACCGAGGCGCCGGGTTCGAACAGCACCGTTTTCGCGGGTAGCGTGACACTTCGCACAACATTGAACAGTTCCACCCGCTCCAGGGGAGGAAGCGCCGTGAGAATCCGATTCTCGCCGGGCAGCACGACCCCGATTGTCGGGTCTACGGTCATTCCGTCGCCCACAGCACCTATGTGCGGTGTAGGACAGACGCGATAGTCACCTGCGCTGATTATGGCGCTACAGCAACGGGCACGCAGCGAAACCGCTCTTCGCCGGGTTGCTGAGGAGAGGGCTCCCGCGTGGCGGCCGAACGCAAATTTCCCGACCCCGGAGGCTTGGATCCGGAAGACAGGTCGTGGCTTGACGCCATGGCCGATGCGGTAGTCATCCTTTCTCCTGTGTTCGGCCGGCGGCATCTCGTGTCCGACTTCCGGATCGAGTATGCAAATGCTGCCGCGAGCGAGCTGGACGGCGATGCCGGGACGCGGCTCGCGCCCGGAGCGCTCCTGAGCGTTGGGTGCCTGGATCTCGAGCCCGAAGAGGCTGCAGCGTTCGAGGCCGCGTTGCGCGAAGTGCTCACGACCGGATCCGCGCGCGCCCTCGATGGTGTTGAGCGCCGTGGTGCCCGAGGCGACGACGTGCGCGACGTTCGCATCAGCAGGCACGGCGATCGCCTGCTGGTCACGCTTCGCGATGTCACCGAGCGTGAACATTGGGAGGCGGGCGTACGCCGGAGCGAAGCGAACCTACGGGCACTCATCGACGGGGTCTTTGACGAGGCGCTGATGACGGTTGATCCCGCGGGCAACGTGGCGAGTTGGAACACCGGCGCCGAGCGGATCTTCGGGTATTCCGCTGACGAGATGATCGGTCGCCACTATTCAAGTCTGTATCCGGCGACCTGGCCTCTCGCAGGGCAGAGTTCCGACTTGCGCAGCGTCGGGACCGAGCATCTCCCCTATGAGACATGGCAGATACGCAAGGACTCCAGCCGCTTCTGGGCCGACGTATCAGTTACCCCCATGCTTGGCGATAACGGCGAGTTGCGCGGGTTTTTCTCTGTCACGCGGGATTTGACCCAGCAGGCGGAGCAGCGGCGTCGCGAGTTGCATTTCCAGGTGGTGCGGGCGCTCGAGGATTGCGTCGATATCGATGAGGTGGCCGTCAGTCTGCTGGAACTCACGACGTTCAGTCTCGGTGCGACTTTCAGCGAGATGTTCGTTGCCCGCCAGGAAGAGGGACGGCCGGACTCGACGTCTCGACATGCGTTTCCCAGAAGCACACTGGACGCGATCGACGTTGCGTCCGACGGTCAGCCGGGCGCTCTGGACGCGCTGATCGCGCGGGTTCGCACGACGGGAACCGTGGTGACTGTTCGGGATCTCAGTGAGCTGGGCACCGCGGTCTCATCTGATGCGGCGAAGGTCCTCGGCGTTCGCTCCGCGATCGCGTGTCCCATCATCACCGGCTCGGCGATCGTCGGAGTGCTCGCCTACTTCTTTGAGACGCTGCCGAGCGCTGAGACGTTCACGCTCGAAGCCATCACCGACATCGGGGCGGACGCGGGGCACCTCATCACACGGCTGCGCGCAGAGGGAGCATTGCGCAACGAGGCGCTCCGGATGGCCGAGCTTGCGTCCACGGACCGCCTCACCGGCCTCAAGAACCGTCGTGAATTCGACCGCATCCTGGGGACCATCCCGCGACAGTCGTTCGCGATTCTTGCCATCGACGTCGACCATCTGAAGCGTGTGAATGACGAGTTCGGCCATGAAGCCGGCGACACGGTGTTGCGCACGGTCGCCACCACGCTGGCGTTGATGCTCCGTGGCTGGGACGTCATCGCTCGCGTCGGCGGGGACGAGTTCGCGGCGGTCCTCCTCGACGTCGACGCCGCGGAAGCAGCGACCGCCGCGCAACGACTTCGTGCCGCCATGCATCTCGTCCCAACCCCGGGTGGTCGGTCGAACATCAGCCTCGGCTGGGCGTCGGCGCCCGCCGGCACCGACCCGATGTCGGCGTGGAAGCGGGCTGACGAGTGCTTGTACGAAGCCAAGCGTCGGGGGAGGGATCGCGTGGTCGGCCGTCAAGTTCACGGTGCCGAGCAGGTCACGCCATCCGGATCCTCGGTCACAGAACTCATCGGAGAACTGGTGGCTGGGTTGCCGATCCACGCGGTGTATCAGCCGATTGTCGATCTCAACGACGGACACGTTGAAGGGTACGAGGCGCTCGCGCGCCCCGAGGGATATGGACCATCTGACAGCGTCGAAACGCTCTTCGAAGTTGCGCATCGCTCAGGTCACATCCGCGATCTCGACTGGTTGTGCCGCAGGGCCGCCCTGAGTCAGGCCGCAGCGCTCCCCGAGGAGATTCTGCTGTTCATCAATGTCAGCGTCGCTGTGCTGCTCGATCCGCTCCACGACGTCGACCAACTGTTGCTGCTGCTCGAATGGACGGGCCGTCCCGCCAACCGCCTCGTGCTCGAGATCGGCGAGCACGAGAGCGTCCGCGATTTGGATCGCCTTCAGACCGTGCTCGCCGCATATCGCAAAGCTGGCATTCGCTTCGCCATCGACGATCTCGGCGAGGGTTTCGCCACGACGGAGCTGCTCGCTACCGCGCAGCCCGAGTTCGTCAAGCTCGCCAGGAGCCTGACGGTGAGCTCGTCGCGGCGAAGCTCGCGCGTGGCGATCAACGCCGCACTGTCGTTTGCGCGAGCACACAACGCGGCGGTCATCGCCGAGGGCGTGGAGAACGAGCTGGTCAGTGATCAGATCCGGTCGCTCAACATTCCGCTCGGACAGGGGTTCGGGCTCGGGCGTCCAACTCTCGCGGCCGATCTGCTCGACTCGATGGCAGCGTGGAGCGCGCGCGACACCCTGCGCCCCTTGCGTCCGAGAAACGCACTGTCTCGGGTTCGTGTGGCACCAGCACGGTCCGGGCCTGATGTTCCGGAGCGCGAGGAACGCCGGCGTGCTCCACACGGCACGTCGCGGCGCGTGGACGGCAGGTCAGCGCCGCGGTTGGTGCGCGGATCTGACACGGCGGCGTCCGGAGAGGCCTCCTAGATGAGTGGCCGGCCGTCGCAGTCGCGGCAGGAGCCGCTCGGCCCCGATGAGACGTTCAGCGCGCTCGTCACCCGGCTGATCATCACCAACAAGGCAGAGCGCGCGACGCGAGATCGACAGAACCGGAACGGGCGGTCAATCCGGCCGGATTCGGGTGGCGACGGCCTCCGCGAGCCGCTCAACGGCGCCGGCTCCCAGCCCGAGGAACAGCGAGGGCTCGGCTAGCTCCAACTCGAGGAGTCGCGGCAATCCGTCGTCACCGCGGACTAGGTCGATGCGCGCGTAGAGCAACGCCGAACGCGGCCATGGCATGGCATCCATGGTCGCTTCCGCCACCGCGAATTCCTCAGCTCGGGGCTCGCGAACGCTGATGTCCTCCGGCGCCCAGAGTTGATCGGTCGCCACACCTGCGACGCGCAGCAATGGGCCCTTGCGGATCGCATGTGAGAAGACTCCGTCGATGTAGATGAGACCCGTCTCACCATCCGCATCCACCGACTGCAGATACGGCTGCACCATCACGGTCTGCCCTTCCGACAGCAGCCGATCAATGTGTGTCCGTGCTCGCACGCCGTCGCCCGGACCGTACCTCGAAGTGTTCTGCGCGCCGGATGAGACTGCCGGTTTGACGACGATGTGACCCGACGGGGGGTCAAACGATCCAGCCTGATGAGGCGCGATCCAAATCGTTGGTACAACAGGGATTCCCGCGGCCACGAGTTCGCGCAGGTACGTCTTGTCGGTGTTCCACGTGATCACTGCGGCGTCATTCAGCACGCGCGGGACGTGCTGACACCACCTGAGAAACGCGTCACGCCGAGCCGAGTAGTCCCACGTCGAACGAATCACGACCAGACGGAAGGCATCCCACGCGACCGTGGGGTCGTCCCACACCCGAGCCTCGGCCACGAGGCCCCGGGCCCTGAGTGCCGGGATCAGCAGTCGCTCGTCCCCATCGAGATCGGGGAGCAGCGAGCAGGTGGCGAGAGCGATGTCAGACAGGTCCGAAGCGCCTCCAACTGTCCAAACCAGCCGCTGAATCGGTGTCGCAGCCAGGACCAGGATCATGCCTGCCGGGAGGCGTTGGGTGCCCTGTGTACGCCACCGAACCGCGCACGGGCACCTCCTATGCGTTTAATGACGCCATTGATGCAAGGCGACCAGTCTTGACGCGCACCTGGCCGCAGGGGTCTCGTCGAACGCAAACGTTGACCCGCGGATGATGGAGGAGCGGTTCACCACGATCCGCGGCCAGCCTCTTCGGTACCTCGTCGGAGGGCAGGGCAAGCCGTTGGTGCTCTGTCACGGGTTCCTCAGCTCAGCCGAGGAGTTCGGCGGGCGTTTCAGTGAGCTTGGCGCTCACCGGACCCTGATCATTCCGGATCTGCCCGGCAACGGTGCCTCACCGCCGCTGCGCGGACGCCACACCTCCGGTGCCATGGCGGATCTGCTGTTCGATCTCCTCACGCAGCTGGATATCGATCGTTTCGACGTCGGCGGGCTCTGCCTGGGGGCCACGGTCGCCTGCGCACTGGCCAAGCGGGCCGGCGATCGGGCGGAACGTCTCGTGCTTCATACGCCGCTGCTGTCGCCGGACCTGATGCGGCGCCGCTATCGAGATCAGGTGCGGCTGCTGAGCCGCCGCCCGATGTGGGATGGGGTGGTCTGGCTGAGCCGGCAGCGCTGGATCAGCGACCTCTACAAGCGGTTCGTCATCGTCGAAGGCGAAGTCGACAACCGTACTGCCGACATCAACTACGAGAACCAGCGGAGAGCCGACCCCCGTGCAGCGCGGGAGTGGCTGAACGACTGCCTCCGCCGAGACGACGTGTCGGTGGTCGCCGCCCGTGCGGACGCCACGCTGATCATCGTCGCCAGGCACGATCGCCTCGTGGACGTTGAGCGGCTGAAAGGCCTCATCGCGAAGCTGCCGGACCTACACGTGTTCACCGACAGCGACCAGGGGCACGGCTGGAACGAGGCTGCAGTCCACCGTCAACTCGAGGTGTTGAAGGACTTCTTCGGTAACTGCGCCGAAGGGGCGCCGGTCGATCGTCCCGATAACCCTGTGCATGCGGCCAACGGGTCGAACGGGAACGGCGCCCACCATGCGAACGGGGTCACGACGGCTATGGCGCCGATCCTGCGAGACACCCTCGAGGTCAGGCTCAGCCCGAGCTGAGCGCCGGCTCGATCGCGCCTTCAAGCTCCAGGAGCCGGCGTTTGCGATCCAGCCCCCAGCCGTAGCCGGTCAAGCCGCCGCCCGATCCGACGAGACGGTGGCATGGAACGACAATCGAGATTGGGTTTCGGGCGTTCGCCGCCCCCACCGCCCGCGTCGCCCTTGGGTTTCCGAGCTGTCCGGCGATCTGCGCGTAGGTCCATGTGGTTCCGTACGGGATCTCGAGGAGTGCAGACCACACCGCCCGCTGGAAGGGTGTGCCGTCGAGCCGCAGTGGGACGTCGAAGGTGCTGCGCTCGCCACGAAAGTATTCGTCGAG
This sequence comes from Candidatus Dormiibacterota bacterium, assembly GCA_041691155.1. GTDB lineage: Bacteria > Chloroflexota > Dormibacteria > Aeolococcales > Aeolococcaceae > Palsa-851. Next base: position 23,781 of record JBEPVD010000020.1, read on the forward strand.
CTGCGCGGCGATCGCGATCAACGGAACGCTGTCGACGGCCTCAGCCTCTTGCACCTCCGGCGTGCGCTCGTGGGCGTCGAAGTAAAGCCCAACCAGCTCGGTGTCAGTGGAGACCACGAGCACGCGTCCTAGGGGCGTCGCCGCGTAGCCGAACGACGTTGGTATCTCGGAACCTGTCATGCGGCAACAGTGAACCCGGGGCGCGGACAGCGACCGGCCATTTCCGGACGAATCCGCCGACACGTCCGGATCCGGCCAGTGCTTGACGCCGTCATCGCGATACAAGTGTTGCCGTGAGTGGATTCTCAGCCGTCGTCACGACCGGCATCTATTGCCGTCCAGGGTGTTCGGCGCGGCCGAATCCCGGAAACGTCAGGCATTTCGATCTTGCCGCTGCGGCCGAAGCGGCGGGATTCCGCGCCTGTCTGCGCTGCCGCCCATACCGCACCAACCCTCCGCAGGATCGCGCCGCCTCCGAGACCGTCTGCCGGGGCATCCGGCTCGTGGTCGACGGGGGTCTCGGCAGCGCGAGCGAAGACGCGGTGGCCGCCCGCCTGGGAGTCTCGGCACGCCACCTGCGCCGCCTCTTCCAGGAGCAGGTGGGGGTCACTCCTCTGCAGCTCGCGCGTTCGAGCAGGGCGCATTTCGCCCGCCGTCTGCTCGATGACACCGATCTGTCGGTCACCGACATCGCGTTCGCATCCGGGTTCGGCAGCCTTCGCCAGTTCAACCGCACCGTGAGCGAGATATTCCGCGCCACCCCGCGCGAACTGCGCGCTCGCCGCCGCGCCGCCGATCGCCTCGTTGCTGACGGCGGCCTGCTGCTACGCCTCAACTTCGAAGGTCCGCTCGACTGGGACGCGATGCTCGGCTACCTCACATCCAGGGCTATCACCGGTGTTGAACATGTCGCCGATCGCACCTACCAGAGGTCCATCCAGGTGGACGGCGATCCTGGCGCGATCGAGGTCACGACCGGAGGCCCGGATCACCTCCTGCTGACCGCGCACCTGCCGCACTGGGGCGGCCTGATTCACGTTGTCCAGCAGGTTCGGCGCCTCTTCAACCTCGATGCCGACATCGAGGCGGCCAATGCGGCTCTGGCGAGCGACCCGCTCGTCGGCACTTCGGTGCGGGAACGGCCGGGACTGCGCGTCCCGGGGGTGTGGGACCCCTTTGAGATCGGGGTGCGCGCGATCATCGGGCAGCAGGTGAGTGTGGCCGGCGCCGGAACCATCGCCGGGCGGCTGGTCGAGCGTTGCGGAACTCCCGTGCAGGGCCTCGCCCAACTCGGGATCACCCACCTGTTTCCGCCACCTGACGTGCTCGCGAACACCGATCTCGGAGCTCTCGGCCTCACCAACGCGCGGATCGCTGCGATCCACCACTTCGCCGTGGCGGTGGGGAAGGAAAGCGTGCGCCTGGATCGGAGCCTGCCGCTCGAGGACCAGGTCGCGTCGGTGACCGCCGTGACCGGACTCGGGCCCTGGACGGCGCAATACCTCGCGCTCCGCATGGGCGAACCCGACGCCTTTCCGGCCGGCGATCTCGGGCTGCGCCGGGCGATCGAGGCGCTGTCCGGGGAAACGGTCACGCCTGTAGAGGTCGGCGCGATTGCGGAGCGGTGGCGTCCGTGGCGGGCCCAGGCGGCGGTGCACCTCTGGATGCGCGGGAGGTAGGCCGCAATACATATCAGGCCAATCCGGTCGCAATCGGTGCGATTGCCTGATCATGGACGCCGTGTTTGATCTGCGGCGCGGCAGCGCCGAGGACATCCTCACCTGGACCTACAAGCGATTCCATCGAGTTGCCCTGGTCGCCAGCTTCCAGGCCGAGTCCATGGTCCTCGTCGACCTCGCCTGCAAAATCGTGCCCGAGCCTGAGGTCCTCACCCTGGACACCGGAAGGCTGCACGAGGAGACGCACGAGTTCATCGAGCGGATCCGGAAGCGGTATCCGATTCGCCTCACGGTCCTGGCACCGGACTCCAACGAACTCGAGGAGATGACGACAGCCCACGGCGTCATGCAGTTTCGCCAGTCGGTCGCCCTTCGAAATGGATGCTGCGCAGTGCGGAAGGTGAACCCGCTTGCACGCGCGCTGCGGGGCTACGACGCCTGGATCACGGGTCTACGCCGCGAACAGACCCCGACGCGTGCCGAGACCCCGGTGGTTGCCGACGATCCGGGCCACGGTGGGATCACCAAGGTCGTACCGCTTGCGGGTTGGAACCGCACGCAGGTGTGGGACTACCTCGCAGCCAACGGTATCGACCACCACCCGCTCTACGACCGTGGCTACACGTCGATCGGCTGTGCACCATGCACGCGGGCGACCGCGGTGGGGGAGAACGAGCGCGCCGGCCGCTGGTGGTGGGAAGGCGACTCCGACAAGGAGTGCCTGCTCCACCCGCCGCTCGAAGGCGGCGGGCTGGCGAACCTGCGAGGAACCCCGGTCAGTGTCGCGCGGGGAGTAGCGCGCTCAACTTCGCAGCCATCAGGACCGAGATAGCGTCCTGGGCGTCCCCGACGAGGCGGTTCTCCTGGGCAGCGGTGATCACGCCATGCGTGACACCGAGCGACAGTCCCGCCCTCACCTCCGCGAGCGCATCCTTCTCGACCTTCGACGCGTTTGCTCCGGCGATCTGACCCAGAGTCTCGCCCTTGAGGAGATCGGCGCCGATCTGCTGCCAGGTCAACTTGGTGTCGGTCGTGAAGAAGTTGAACACGTTGAGGGCCTGGCTGCCCTTGAAGGTGCTGGCCGAGCCGAACTCGCCGGCGGCAAGCAGCGACGAAACGTTGAGCGAGGCAAGGTTCGCCGAGGGCTGTGAGTTCGACGTCGTCAGGGCCGCCGGTGCGGCGGTTGCGGTGCGGTCGACGACCACCACGGTGCCGAGACCGACGACGGCGGCGCCGAGGACGCCGATGAGGAGATTCTTGGGTCGGAGCACTGGGTGCATGATGGGTCCCCTGGGATGAGCGATTGCTTGCTCACAGCGTAGTCCGATTGGCTCGACGATGAGTTGGCGACCGCGTGACGATCTCTCCGAGCCCGGCGCCTGGATCCTGGTTTGGCCCGTATCTGATCTGTGGTAAGCTCCTCTCCGACCTAGCGCCGCTAGGTCTCTTTTGTGTTTGGAGCATTGACCAGTGGCCACGGCGAAAGGCGGTTCCGCGATCATCACGTTGCAGTGCAACGAATGCAAGGAACGCAATTACACGACAGTCAAAAACAAGCGGAACGACCCGGACCGCCTGGAGTTGCGCAAGTTCTGCAGGCGGTGCCGCGTACACAGGCAGCATCGCGAGACCAAGTGACCGAAGGGGCGTAGCTCAGCTGGTAGAGCATCGGTCTCCAAAACCGAGGGTCGCGAGTTCGAGTCTTGCCGCCCCTGCCATCACACACCCAGTACCGCTCGCCCCGGCACCATCACCAGGAGAGATCACCGTCCATGGCCAAGGCTCGAGTAGCCCAGAGTGGTACACGGCCACCCCGGCCGCCGATTCCACCAGCCGGTTCCGGCCGATCAGGCCTCGCCGGCTATCTTCGCGGCGTCTGGGAGGAGCTGAAGAAAGTCGTATGGCCGGCACGCGACGAATTGCTCCGCATGACCGGCATCGTGCTTGCAACTGTGATCATTTTTGCCGTCCTGGTCGGCGGAGCCGACTATCTACTGGGCCTCGGGGTACGGCAGGCGGTGGCCACCCAGACCGCCTCAACCACGCCAACCGCGGCACCCGCGCCGACCGCCTCCGGACCAGTCGTCACCGCGGCACCGCTGCCAACCAACATCCCGACCCAGATTCCAACCGTGGCTCCGTAGCCGTCGTGGGAGAATAGACATCGCTGTGAACGCCGTTTCCGCCAAGGACGCCCGCTGGTACGTCGTGCATGCGTACTCCGGCCACGAGGAGAAGGTGAAGGTGAACCTCCTCAAGCGCGTCGAGTCGATGGACATGCACGATCAGATCTTCGACGTCCTGGTGCCGACCGAAGAGGTCATGGAAATCAAGGACGGACAGCGGCGCAAGGTCCTCAAGCGGATCTTCCCCGGCTACATCCTGGTCAACATGGTGATGTCGGACGAGTCGTGGTACGTCGTCCGCAACACGCCGGGAGTCACCTCGTTCGTCGGCTCGGGGAACAAGCCAGTTCCCTTGCAGGAGCACGAGATTCGTGGCATCCAGAAGCAGGTGAAAGCGGAGGCCCCGACCAAGGTCAACGTCGAGTACGAAGTGGGCGAGAACGTTCGAGTCATCGACGGTCCGTTCACCGACTTCCACGGCAAGGTGACCGAGATCAACGTCGAGAAGGGCAAGCTCAAGGTGCTCGTCAACATGTTCGGACGCGAGACACCTGTCGAACTCGACCTGCTGCAGGTCGAGCGGCTGCGCTAGCCGGGCGTTGCAACCATCCCAAGCGTTCAAGGACAAGCATGAGTAAGAAGAAGATCAAGACCGTCATCAAGCTGCAGTTGCAGGCCGGAAAAGCGACGCCCGCGCCCCCGGTCGGTACTGCGCTCGGTCCGCACGGCATCAACATCATGGAGTTCTGCAAGGCGTACAACGAGCGGACCGGCAATCAGTCCGGGGTCATTCCCGCGCAGATCACGGTGTTCGAAGACCGCACCTTCAGCTTCATCACGAAGACACCTCCGGCCGCCGAACTGCTCAAGAAGGCAGCCGGTGTCGAGAAAGGCTCAGGGAATCCGAACCGCGACAAAGTGGGTTCGCTCACCAAGCAGCAGGTCCGCGAGATCGCCGAGGTCAAGCAGGCCGACCTCAACGCCCACGACCTTGAACACGCGACCCGGATCATCGAGGGAACGGCCCGCTCCATGGGTCTCAACGTCAACTGAGCCAAAGCCGACCAATCAAGAAAGTGGGAGGGCGCCTCGCGCGCCCGCCAACACCACGGAGAAGTGAGATGCCCAGACAACACGGTAAGAAATACCGCGAGGCTGCCAGCGCGATCGAGGACGGGAAGTTCTACCCGCCGGCAGAGGCCATGAGCCTGGTCCGCCAGACCGCCGTGACCGCATTCGACTCGTCGATCGAGGCGCATATCCGCCTCGGTATCGATCCACGCCATGCCGACCAGGTGGTCCGCAGCACCGTCACGCTGCCGCACGGCACCGGCAAAACGCGCCGGATCGCCGTCTTCGCCACCGGCGAGAAGCTCCGCGAAGCCATCGAGGCGGGCGCTGACGTGGTTGGCGGCGAGGATCTGGTCAAGAAGGTCCAGGCGGGCGAGATCGACTTTGACGTCGCGCTCGCCACCCCCGAGGTCATGGGAATGGTCGGACGCCTCGGCAAGATCCTCGGCCCCCGGGGGCTGATGCCGAACCCGAAAGCAGGCACCGTCACCTTCGATATCGCCAAAGCGATCCAGGACGTGCAGGGCGGCCGGGTCGAGTTCCGTAATGACAGGACTGGCATCATTCACACCGCAATTGGTAAAGCTTCGTTTGACGACGACAAACTGCGAGACAATTTCGCGGCTTTGATGGATGCAATCGTCCGGGCCAAGCCCTCCGGTGCCAAAGGCACGTACGTCAAGACCGTGACTGTCGCCGCGACGATGGGCCCCGGGATTCCGGTCGATCCGGTGCAAGCTGCTCGACTGACGGTGGGTTGAGGGCACTAACGATTTGATCCGGCTCCTCATCGTCGACGACATCGCCAGCACTCGAGACAACCTGCGCAAGCTGCTCGGGTTCGAAGAGGACATCGAAGTCATCGGCACCGCCGGCGATGGCAAGCAGGGGCTCGAGGAAGCTCACCGCCTGCTGCCCGACATCGTGCTCACCGACGTGAACATGCCGATCATGGATGGCATCCAGCTCACCGAGCGCCTGGCTCAGGAGTTGCCGGCCTCGCCAGTGATCATCATGTCCGTGCAGGGCGAGCGCGATTACCTCCGCCGTGCGATGCAGGCGGGAGCCCGCGAGTATCTGATCAAGCCCTTCAGCCATGACGAGCTGGTGGCGGCGATCCGCCGCGTTCATCAACTCGAGGAGAAGAAGGGAACCTTCGCCCGCGCCGCAGCGCCGGACAACAGTGGCGCGCCGCGACCAGCTGCCCTGGGCGAGGTCATCGTGCTCTTCTCGGGGAAGGGCGGCGTCGGGAAGACCCTGCTCGCGACCAACCTGTCTGTCGCGCTGGCTGTCGAGACCGAGTCGCGAGTCGCGCTGGTCGATCTCGATCTGCAGTTCGGCGACATCGGCGTCATGCTCAACCTCGATCACAGCAGGAGCATCACCGACGTCGCGGAGTCCGAGACGATCGAGCCGGAGATGCTCAACGAGATCATGGCCCATGGTCCCAACGGGGTTCGCGTGCTGCTGGCGCCGATCAGCCCCGAACTTGCCGACCTCATCACCAACGATCACGTTCGCATGGTCATGGCCGAGCTTCGCAAGACCTATGACTACGTGATCGTCGACACGTCGTGTCATCTCGCTGACTTCAACCTCGAAGTCATCGAGGCTGCCCAGCACATTCTCGTGGTCACGGCGCTCACGATCCCGGCGATCAAGGACGCGAAGCTCGCGCTCAAGGTGCTGGAATCGCTGACTGTCGACCCGGCCTCAGTGCTGCTGGTGGTGGATCGAAGCGACGCGCATTCTGACTTCAACAAGGACTCGATCGAGCAGAACCTGCGCCACACGGTCGGAGCGCAGATTCCCTACGACCCGCGCGTGGTGGGCGACTCGATCAACCGCGGTACTCCGTTTGTGACTGCAAGCCCCGAGTCCGAGATCAGCCGTTCCATCCGCGAGCTTGCCGGTGCACTCGTTCCCAGCGGCGCGCAGCCCGTGGGTGCGGGCGCGGGCGCCGCAGGGAAAGCCGACGACAAGCGCAAACGCCGCATCTTCGGACGCTGACCTCGGGGGTCCCGCGGGCTCAGTCGCGCGCGAACCCCAGGCGGCGCCTCGACCTCTTCTTGCCGGGTTGATCGGCGATCGACTCGGGAGCTGCATCGCCCGTCAGTGCGGTTGCGAGGCGCTCGAAGGCTGCGGTGGCAGGTGAGGAGTGGCCCGCGATCACAACCGGGACCCCGGCGCTGACCGATCCGCCGATCGCCGCCGCGTCATAGGGGATCTCGGCCGCCACAGGGTGGCGGAGAAAATCCTCGATCCGCGCCTTGTCCATGCCGCCGGAGATGGGGGCGTCCCGATGATTGGCCACCACCAGGATCCGCTCCGGGTCCACCTGGAGGACACCGATCACCGACATGATCAGCCGGGTGTTCTTGACCGAGGTCACGCTGAAGTCAGTGACCAGGACGATGTGATCGGAGTTCTCGAGCGCTTCCAGCGTGATCTCCGAGAGTTGCGAGGTCGTGTCCGCGATGACCGTCTCAAACGTGGACCGGAGCTCGGCCAAGACGGAGCGAAGGTGGGCGGTGGTCACGTAGTCGGCGAGTTCCGGGCTGGGCGGCGCCGCGAGCACCGTGAGTCCCTGCGGACCCAGGGACAGCGCCTGTTGGATGACGTGCCGATCGGCGACCGAGGCGTCGCTCGCGGCGAACTCGGCGATCGATCCGTCGGGAGTAATCGCCAGCAGGGCCGCGATGTCGCCGAACTGCAGCGACAGATCGATCAGCACCACGCTCCCGGGATGCGGCCGGTTCAGGACCAGCGCGAGGTTGGTGGCAATGATCGATTTACCGACTCCGCCCTTGCCGGAGACGATCGTGATCATGCGGCCATCGCGACGCCGGGCTCCTCCCTCCGAAGCCGGCGGATTGCCGTTGACGGGCTGGCGCGCCGACTGTGCCGCGCGCTTCCGTGCCTGGAATGCGTGCACTCGGTGGATGGCCGCAACCATGTCGTCTCCGCCGAACGGCTTCTGGAGGACCTCGCGGGCGCCGGCGAGCATGGCTCGGCGGAAAAGCTCGCTGCCGCTCTCCATCGACATGAGAATGACGCCTGCCTGGGGCGCGTACTCCGCCAGCATCTCGGTCGTCTGGACTCCGTCCAGGCCGGTGAGCCCAGCGTCGAGGATTGCGATGTCGGGCACGAGGTGCAACGCTTCCTGGAGCGCGTGCTCACCGTCCTCGGCGGTGCCGCAGACGGTGATGTCCTCTTCGGCAGCGAGGCGCTTCAGCAGGTTCGCCCGGATGCGCTCGCTGCCATCGGCGATCAGGACGCGTATCACGGCGCCACCTTACCTCCGTCCCAGGCTGAATCGCCTGCGGTAGGAAGGCGTCAACGACCCGTCAGGAATCTCGACGGGCTCGCCGTCGGCGCCATCGGGGGTTGCGATGAGCAGTGCCAGGGCGAGGAGACGGCGCGACAGCTCGGCGCGCGGGTGCGCCAGCACGATCGGTGTTCCCGCGTCGAGTGACGGATCAACCCGGGGGTCGTAGGGGAGATCCACAAGCACGCTGCAGCCGAGGATGGCCTCGATGTCCTCGCGCCGGTAGTTCACGCGCTGGCGCGTGTGATTGAGTACCACGTCGACGCGGTCCCGATCGATGCCGAGCGCGTCGAGCAAAAGCAACGTCGCCTTCGTGCTCCGCACAGAGCTGACGTTGTAGCTGGTCACCAGCAGGATTCGGTCAGCGAGCTCGAACGCCTCCAGCGCGCGTTCGTCGAGATGCGACGGCGTATCGACGATGAGGAAATGATGGGCTTTGGCCGTCGCACGGATGATCGCGCGGACCATCGACGCGTCGATGGTGCTCGCCAGCTCAGGGCTCGACGGAGAGCGGAGCACGCGGAGCTCGGACGGCCCTGTCGCGAGCGCGTCGTCAAGCACGTCGCCGTCGATGACGTCGCCGCGCGGCGTCAGATCGGCGATGGAGAGGAGGTGGCCCTCCACGTGCAGCATCCCCGCGGCGTCGCCGAACTGGAGGTCCGTGTCGATCAAGGCCGCGCGCCCTTCCGCACCGGCGGCGAGAGCAACCGCGAGATTCGTCGCCACCATCGACGTGCCGGTCCCACCCTTGCCCGAGAAGGCGACGATCACGCTTGCTCGTCCCGTGTGCGTCCTCGTCGGGGGGTGCGAGGTCTCGATGCCGGACGTCGGCGCATCGCCGGTTGGCGAAATGGGGCTCGCGACGCTCGGAGGGATCAGACCCGCCGCGATGCGGATCGACTCGACGAGGGCGGCGCCGTCGGCGCTGTCACCGACCGAGCCTGACACCCAACCCAGGGCGGTCGTGGGCTCGCCCGATGTCATGAGCACGATGCGCGTCTCCGGTGACACCGTGGAGACGTGCGCCGCGAAGTCAGCGCCGGGATACTCGGCAAAGCTTTCGTGGATCACGAGCACATCCGGCTGCCGGAGCCACGCTTCCTCGACAACGGCCGCAGGAAGATGCGCCACCCCGCACACGTCGATGTCGTCCGCGAACGGCTTGAGCTTCTCGAGGTCGCCGACGATTCGCGCGATCTCGTCCGCGATGAGCACGCGGATCACAGCGATCCCCCGCACGAGCCATGCATCGAGCGCATGGTACGGCGAAACGCACGCACGTGGATGCGCGCGTTTCGCGATGCGACACGTTGTTCACGACACAATAAAAAGAGGAGCCGTCCCGTAGGCCGGCTCCTCTTGACTGTCCTGGTTGCTGTAAAAGCTACGAGGCCAGGCCGTTGCTGATGTTCGAGAACACGTTGTTGACCTGCTTGCCGACGACTTGCAGGATAACGATAACGACGATGGCGATAAGGACGAGGATGAGCGCATACTCAACCATGCCCTGGCCTTCCTCAGCCTCCTCACGCTTGCGAGCGATAAACTCAGTTGCGCGAAGGTACAGGGTGCTCAGCATATCCATTCCGTTGTTCACCTCCTTTCGGGTTGTATTTCGGGACCGGGCTGGATGCCCCGAACCGATATTGCGAGTGTGGGGCCCTGCTGCTGCAACGGAATGGCCTGCGTGCTAAATATTGGTAACGAAGGGTCGGACACGCCCCGGACAGTGGCGTCGCAACGAGAAATCGTGGTGATTCGATGACAACCGCGCTACGGCCGCGTCGCTCTGATTGGGCTGACCTAGACTCGGGCCATGGCCGAGGCGGTCGCGATTCCAGCACGCCGTGGGGACCTGGGACGTCGCGTCGAAGAGATCCGATTCCTGATCTTCGGGCGTTCACTGCCCGCGGTGCTGTTTGCGCTGCTCGGTTACAAGGTGCTGCTGAACCTGCTCTCGCAGGTGCGCGCGCTTCCCGTACATGCGGGTCCCGGTGACTACCTCGCAGGGCCGGTCACCACGTTCGTGTATCTCCTCTTCTGTGTCATCCCGGTGGGGATCTACCTGGTCCGCCCGCGGCCTCGCGCTCGCGACGGTCGCATGATCGCGCGCGCGGCCGGACTCATCGGAACGACCATGCTGCTCGTGGTCGGGGCGTTTCCCAGTCCCGTGCTGTTGACGCCCCCCGCCTTCATCCGTGACATCGCGGCGGCGTTGGCGCTAGCCGCGTTCTCGCTCGGTGTCTATGGGCTGCTGTATCTCCGGCGAAGCCTGAGCATCATTCCCGAGGCCCGCCGGCTGGTCACGGGCGGTCCGTACCGGATCATTCGTCATCCGCTCTATGGCGCCGAGATTCTCACCGCGTGCGCGCTCGTGCTGGCGCGGCCGGGCCTGTGGGCAACGGTCGCGCTCGTGCCCTTCATGGCCGTGCAGATGCTCCGAGCTCACTTTGAAGAGGGACTGCTCTCGCGCGCGTTCCCGGAGTACAAGCCTTACGCAGCCCGTACGCGAAGGCTCATTCCCCTGGTGTGGTAGATGAGAGAGGTTCGCACGCAGCCGACCGATGCTAAGGTGGCCCGCGACATGATGACTGAGGTCGGCCATCCCTGTACCCAGGGTGGATGCACCGCGACGGATGGGATTCCCTGCGCGTACGTGGACCGTCGTGGTCGCGAATGTCGCACCGCCTGGTGTCCCGAGCATCGCGTCACCATCGAGGATCGCGTGTACTGCCGCCGGCATGCCGGCGTGGTCAGTGCACTCCCGAGTCTCGACAGTTCGCTCGCCGTCTCGCTTCCCGACCTCGACAACCGCGCGCCCTCGCTCGTGGGCTGGGTGTCGCGGCAGATCGACGGCGACGTGTGGCGGCTGCTTCTCAAGGAACTGTCGTCGGGCAGCGGTGGCCAGCTGGTGGCCGACCCCGTGACCCTGATCTTCATCGGCATCGGCCGTCAGCGCGCATGGGAGCGGGCCTGGCGGCTCGACAGCCACGTCGGCATCGCCTTCCGGGTGAGCATTGTGGTCGAGGAACTCGACGACACCATGGTTACCGTCAAGGTGGGCGGGAACACGGTGGAGCAACTCGTCCCGCCGTGGATCCAGCATCGTGTCAAGGGAGAGACGGTTCCTCCCGACGAGGACCGGCGGGAGCGCGAGGACTTCTACCAGCGCGTCCTGGACTCCATCGAGCGCGGTCTCGGACACGAGCGCGATCTCTCGCATTACATGGCAGAGGGCCGCCACAGCGTGCCGCAGGGTGGGGCGGGGGCGTAGGCGTGACCCGAGGTCGCATCCTCATCGTCGACGACGATCCACGGCTCCTGCACATCGTCGCGATGTACCTCGGCATCGAGGGCTACGACGTGACCACAGCGGAGAACGGTGAGGAAGGACTCGCCAATGTCGAGGCGCGGGCGCCCGACCTTGTGATCCTCGACATCATGATGCCCGGCATGGACGGCATCGAGACCTGCAAGCGCATCCGGAGCAACGCCCCCACCGCCGAGGTCCCAATCGTCATGTTCAGCGCGCTGTCAAGCGACGACGACATCGAGCGTGCGCGCCTCGCCGGCGCCAATCACCTGATCACCAAGCCGTTCAACCTGGTCGGTCTCGGCTCCGTGGTCAAGACCTTCTTCCCCGCTGACGTCACGTCGCCCCGCTGAGGCGGGGTCAATCAGGCGGTCAGACCGTCGGTCAGACCGGGGGCGCGAGGACGATGGTGTTCTGAGCCAGATGCGTCGCGAGATTTGACGGCAGCACCGGACCCAAAACCCGCGTCACCACCGGTTCAAGACGTACCGCCTGGCCGCTGAGCGTCGCGGCGTGGATGTCCTGAGACATCGTCGAGTGCGTCGCCGAAGCCGCGCCGCTCACGGAGATGGCGACCAGGAACAGCACGAGCACTTCGGTCAACCCGACCACCGCGCCGAGGATGGCGCCGCCGATCCGGTCGAACGCCGCGACCACGATTCTCTGCAGTCGCTCGTGCAGCAGCGCACCCAGCACCTCGATGACGATGACCACGAACAGGAACACGCCGACGAACGACCACGCGTTGGCTTCGAGGTTGTGCGAGTGGATCAACGCGGCAATCGCGTTGCCAAGGTTGGACGCGGCAAAGACACCAAGGAAGACTCCGATTCCGGTGAACAACCGGCGAATCAACCCGTGACTCCATCCCAGATAAGCGTTGACTGCAATGGCAACCACCAGCAGTGCGTCTGCGAATACCTGGCCCGGAGTGCTGTCGATAGATGCGACTATCGCGGCCACGTGCTGACCGTAACACGGGCTTGGCCAACTGGAACGGGGTATTTCGTTACAGAATGGCTCAGTGCAACCGCTCCTGCGCACCTCGCATAGCGACGTCTCCGCGCGAAAGACCTACGATCTGCTCGACGAGCCGACCGGGCCTGACTACGCGGGACTGCTCGAGTGCGCGCTCGTGCAGTGCACCACCGCGGTGCTCATGGTGCGGAGCGGCGACCTCGACCCGGAAGGCCAGGTGACCCTCGAAAGCCTCGCCCGCTTCCAGCAGAACAAGAACGTGACTGCCGCCGGCAGCCTGGTGCGTTACGCGCTGAGCCGTGAGAGCATCACCGTGCTGCAGGAGGCGACGGGCGGCCTCTACGGTTGGCAACACCCGGCCCTCCCGGAGAATCTCTGCCTGTACCGGGGCGACGGGAGCCCCTGGCTCGTCTCCAGCGCCGGCGCCCACATCGGTTATCTGGAAGTGTCGCCGTTCGAGAAGCTCCTGATCGGACGCACGGCGCCCGGGCTGATCGCGGTGCTCGCTCACCAGAGCGCCCGTGACGCGATCCTCGCGTACATGGAGCGCCGCTTCGAGACCAGTGTCGCCTCACTCACCGAGCAGCTCGTCGATTACGCGCGCATCGTCATGGGTGACGGCCGCGACGGACTGATCGACGCACTCGACGACTGGATTCGCTCCGGCGAGGAGGCGAGAATCTCAGCCTCGCTCGAGGTCGCGCGTGTGCTCCGCGTGGTGGAGCTCCGCGAGACGGTGGCTTCGCTGCTCCGCGTCTCTCTCCGCGAGGACGCGCCCGTGCCCGACGTGTACCGATCGGTGCCGGCGCTCCGTTCGCGGTGGCGCAGCGCGCGCCGCCGTCAACTCGAACGAGTGCTCCGCCAGCTCTCCTGAGCGTCGGTCAGCTACCGCCGCCGGAGCCGAACTGGTGCGCGACCTCGATGACCGCGGGCCCGAGCAGGACGATGAACAGTGTCGGGAAGATGCATCCGACCATCGGGAACAGCATCTTCAACGGCGCCTTCTGACCCTGCTCCTCAGCCCGCTGACGGCGCTTGCGCCGGATTTCCTCGGACTGGATGCGCAGGACGTTGGCGACGCCGACGCCGAGCTGCTCGGACTGGATGATCGCCTGGATGAAGTTGCTCAGCTCTTCGACCTTGCAGCGCCTGCCCACATCATCGAGCGCCTCGAGGCGCGGGCGGCCGAGGCGAACCTCGTTGAGCATGATCGTGAGCTCGCGCGAGAACTCGTTGTTGTACTTGTCGACGACTCGCGTGAGTGCGGCGTCGAAGCTGAGTCCCGCCTCAACCGAGATGGTCAGCAGGTCGAGCGCGCTCGGGAGCGCCAGCAGGATTTCCTTCTGACGCTTCTTGATGCGGCGCGCAACCACCATCTGCGGCGCGAGATACCCGAGGATGAGACCACCAGCGGGCACGACGGCGAACACCGGCATCGCCAGTGCGCCGAGGAGCGAGAGCGCAAGCCCGATCGCGGTGAACAGCAGCATGGAGAGGAGTCGCAGCGCAAGGAATCCCGACGCGTTGAGTCCCCATGGACGGCCCGCGAGATTCAACTTCTCCTGGAGTGCGTCGGTACTGCCCTGGCCCGCGTTCCTGTTGAGCCGGTTGCCGATCTTGTCGAGAAACGGCCGCATGACACGGTCGAAGAGCGGCAGCGACATCTCGACTTCGGTGAGCGTCGCCGGCGCGCGCCCGGCTTCGGCGAATTGCGCGAGCCGTGCTTCGAGGAGGTCGGTCTGGCGCGGCGACACCGCCATTGCCATACCGAACGCGATCAGCAGAATGCCGCCGGCAAGCGCCGCGGCCAGACCGATTGCAAGAAGACTCATCTCAGACCTCGATCTTCACGATCTTCTGGATCGCGACCGCGCCGACAGCAATGGAGAAGATCGCCATGCCGAGCATGATGTGCCCGAGCGGATCGGTGATCATCGGATCGAAGTACGTCGGCGAGATGAGGGCGAGGAAGCCGGCCAGGGCGATCGGCAGGATCGTGATGATCCAACCAGACGCCCGCGCTTGCGCAGTCAGCGTCCGGATCTCACCCTGGATGCGCACGCGCTCACGGATGGTGTACGCGATGGTGTCGAGAATCTCAGCCAGGTTACCGCCGACCACGCGCTGAATCTGCACTGCGGTGACCATGAGGTCGAAGTCTTCCGACTTGTTCCGCACGACCATGTGATTCAGGGCTTCGTCGACGTTGATGCCGAGCGCAATCTCACGCGTTGCGCGAGCGAACTCCTCGGAGATCGGCGGGTTGGCATTCTTCGCGACGGACGCAAGCGCCTGCGCGAACGAGTGTCCGGCTTTCAGCGCGTTGCTCAGCAGCATCAGCGTATCGCCGAGCTGATTGTTGAACGCGCGCGAGCGGCGCTTCTGACGAAACTTCAGGAAGAAACCGCTCAGCACGTACACGACGATCGGGCACGGGATGAACGCGATCGGCGACGAGAAACGCAGTGCGACCAGCAGGCCGACGAGGACGCCGAGACCGACCACGGCCAGCAGCCACTCCGACGACTTCAGCTTGAGGTCAGCCTTCTGCAGGTCGTCGGCAAGCTTGCCCGTGTGCGACGTGCGCGACATGAGCGGGTTGAGGCCGTTGGTGACCGCTCCGAGCAGGTCACGGAGCGCGTTGCCCGTCTTGATCCTGGGGGGAGCGGCAGCGACCGACTCGCCCCCGTACTGGTTGAGGCGTCGCGCCATCTCCCCAGCCTGGTTCTGACCACGGCTGAGGAGAAAGGCAAAGATCGAAAGGACTGCCGAGGCGGCCAAGGCCGCTGCGACGACGGCGGCTGGCGTCATTACCGTCAGTGCCCGAACAGGGAGTCCAGCGTGCCAGGCGTCACGGTGGCGTCAGGCACGGACGGAAGCGTTGCCGCCCCCGAACCCTCGTAGTTCGGGGTGTACTTCGTACCGTCGGGTGCCAGCTTCCCCCACTCGGACTGGGGCCGAAGCACGTACCGGAGCACGAAGCTGTGGTCGCCGATGTTCGCTGTGAGAGCGGTCAGGAGCTCGGCCTGGCTGCGCGGCACTTCGACCACGAGCACGCCGGGGTTGGTGGTCGATGTCGACCCGGCGGTCCCGACGCGCAGGACGATCACGTCCTGGAAGGAGTAACGCACGCCACCCTGGCCGACACCGGTGTCAACAAGGATGTCGAGATGATCACCCGGGAGGATGTAGTAGCCGGCAGCGACCAGCTCACCGCTCACGTTTGCTGTTGCCCCGGGAATGAACAAGCTGGGAACCTGCGACGAAACCGGAATCGCGATCGCGACGTAGCCCTTGGTGATCTGGGTCTCAACCGACAGTGCGGTTGAGCCCGATCCGCTCGACGTGACCAACGACGGGGTCGAGAAGAATCCCGGGACCAGCGGCGTGTTGTCAGCGATTGCGACGGTGGTGACCTTGCCGACAACGGCGACCGGATCGACGTATGCGTCACCGGGCTTTGCCGTCAACGGGACCTGCGTCACGATGACCATCGCCGGGGTCAACGTGGTTCCGGCGGGAATGTTGGAATTTGCAACGACAACGCCGACTTGATTCGCTGGCGCATTCGAGCGCACCAACAGCAGCACGGCAATTGCCGCAGCCGCAGCCAGCACGACTCCAAGAAGCAGGAAGATTCGGCTGTTCGGTTTATTCGCCTGGATGGCCACCTGTTCTCCTCGGTTGTTCTCAGTGAGTGTCGGTTACGCTGTTGCGGCGACGCTGCATTCGGGCAGTGATCCTGACCCGTATGACGGCCGCAATCGAGTGTGGATCGGATTGCCCCTGCGGTTCATCGCCTTTCGGTAACAAACGCATCGCACACCGGACGAGCTTGGGTGCAAGATGTGTGACCGGAGCTTTCCACGAACCGTTATTCGTCGAAACGACCGTTGGCCTGCGCGCGCATCAACATCGCGAGGATGTCGTCGCGGTAGGGCGCGATGGTCACGATCTTTCGATACAGTTTGAGTGCGCCCTTGTCGTCGTTGCGCAGCCTGCGAAGGCGTGTCACGCGCTCGAGATATGAGACGGCAAGGTCAATGTCGTGATCGTCGATGCAGATGTCCGCGAGCCGGAGCAGCGGCGTTTCGTGCACCGGGTCCGCCCGTGATGCCGCGAGGTAGCAACTCAGCGCCGCGTTGCCCTTGCCGAGGGCGCGGCATCGATCACCGGCGTCAAGCGCGAGCTCTGCGAGCGCGCGCCCGCCGACATCATTCGCGAGTCGCTGCAGCAGCGCGGCAGCCTCGTCGCAGCGCCGGCGGCGGAGCCGGTCATTGATCTCGAGGCGTGCTTCGACGACCTCCGGGTCGGTTTCGAACCGGTCGTCTTCGGCGCTGGTATCCGACCCGGCGTCGGTGCCCTGGTCGGCGTCGTCGTCGCGGAGGCGCCAGCCACGCGCGGCTGCGCCGCTGGGCGCGTCGGGCGTCGCGTGCGCGACGGGGGCGACGACGTCTGCCGTCTCCACGGGCGCCTTCGGGCGGATTTCAGGCTCGGGTGTGTGTTTGACGGGTTCCGCCGGCTTGGCGACCTCCGTCGGTGCTGCCGACGCGGCAGGCTCGGGCGCCGGTCGCTGGACGACCGCGAAGTCGGCGAGGTCGCTGAGGTGGAAGCCACTTTTCGGCGCGACGAAGGACTCGGCGTCCTCGGCCGGGGTGTCGACGGTCGGCGCTGTCCTTCCGTTGGGCGCGGGAGAGGTCGGCTTCGCTGCGGCAGTGCCGTTCGAGGCGGCCGGAGCGCCGGGCTTGACTTCGGCCGCCCCGTTCGAGGCGGTCGGTGTGCTCTCGTTGCCGGTTGCAGCCACAGGCTCGACGGGCGAATTCCCGTTACTGCCCGGGGTCGCCTCGGTCGACTTCGAGGCCGCAGCACCGGTGCGACGGAAGAGCGTGAATGCGGGGCGAGTGGAGAGCTCGGGCGCAGGAGTGGGGTCGGCCGGCCCGGGCGCGGCTTCCTCGATCGTCTGGGCGTCCGCGAGGACGGGTTCGTCAACGGCCGTGTGCTCAGCGACGACTCGGTGATCTGCCCTCGGCTCGGGATCGGGCTCGGTCTCGGTCTCGGGAACCCCGCGATCGAGTATGTCCGCGAACGCGTCCTCCAGAGGGGAGGAAACGGTTGCGGCTGCATGCACCTCGGGTTCAGCCTCGAGTTCGGGTGATGGCTCGGCCACGACCACGGGTCGGACCGGCTCCGCGACCGTCTTGACATGGCCGTTACGCCCGAGCGCAGCAACCTCTTCCGCGCCGATCAGCGTGGTGTCGGCGGGCCCGTGACCGTTCCCGTCGCGACGTGGCGGCGGCTCCGGGAGCGCATCCAGCGAGAGCAGATACTCGTACACGGCTCGCTGGAGGCGCCGCGTGAGGAAATAGAGTTCCTCAGCGGGAAGCGCGTCCGCCGCGGCGGAGGTCACTTCGGTCACGACGCGGAGCAGCGACTGTTCGTCGAGGCGTTCGTCGATGACAGCAGCTTCGAGACCGTGCTCGAGGAATTCGGGGAGCGACTGGAGACCGGGCGCCAGGGCGGAGGCGGCATCGAGCCAGCCCTGGCGCAGGATCTCCACGTTGGTTGTAGTCATGGTCATGCGCTGCGGCCATTGTGGTCGGCGCCGACCACTGTCTCTGGCACCATGGCGCAACGACTCTGTGACCAGGCGTCATACAGGGGAGACACATCCGGTGACAGCGATCGTCGTCGACGGCCTGCGCAAATCGTATGGCGCTGTCGAAGCCGTCCGCGGCGTGAGCTTCCATGTCGAAACCGGCGAGGTCTTCGGCCTCCTCGGTCCAAACGGCGCCGGCAAGACCACGACGATCGAGATTCTCGAGGGCTACCGGAAACGAGACGCCGGAAACGTGACGGTCCTGGGGATGGACCCGCAGCACGGCGGGCGCAAGCTCCGGGAGCGGGTCGGCCTCGTGCTCCAGGAAGCCGCCGTACCACCCCGGCTGACGGTGACCGAGCTGGTGGAGTTGTATCGCGGCTACTACCCCAAACCGCGGCCGGCGGCCGAGATCATCGAACTGGTGGGACTCGGTGAGAAGGCCAAGGAACGGGTCAACAAGCTCTCCGGGGGTCAGCAGCGCCGCCTGGACGTCGCGCTCGGACTGGTTGGTGACCCGGAGCTCGTCTTTCTCGACGAGCCGACCACCGGATTCGACCCCTCCGCGCGGCGTGCTGCGTGGGAGGTCGTACGCAACATGCGCACGCTCGGCAAGACCATCGTGCTCACCACGCACTACATGGATGAGGCGCAATACCTCGCCGATCGTATCTGCGTCATCGCCGCGGGGCGGGTCGTTGCCGAGGGCACACCGGAGACCCTTCGCGCGCACACCGAGCAGCGAACCCACATACGGTTCGAGATGCCTGACGGTCTCGACGCCAGCGCCGTTCCCATCGCACTGACCGTGGAGGAGGGCGTCGCGACGATCGCGACCTCGACGCCGACGCGCAGTCTGCGCGACTTGACCACCTGGGCGGTCGCGCAAGGTCTCGAGCTGCCGAACCTCGAGGTGATGCGTCCGTCACTCGAAGATGTGTATTTGGAGCTGACCGCGAATGAATAGCGGAACACTCGTCGCCGGTCAGGTGGTGTTCGAGCAGAAATCGTTCTGGCGCAACCCCGGAAGCGCTTTTTTCGCGTTCCTGTTCCCGATCATCTTCCTCGTGGTGTTCGCGACTCTGTTCAAAGGATCGACAGCCCCGGTGGGCAACACAACCGTTCCCTATGACGACTACTACATCCCTGCGCTGGTTGCCTTCGGTGTCATGGGTGCGTGTTTCACGAACATCGCGATGAGCCTGTCCATCCGCCGTGACTCGGGGGTGCTCAAGCGCTTTCGCGGCACACCGCTGCCCCCGTGGGCGCTGATCGCCGGCGTGGTCGGCTCATCGATCATCGTCAGCATCATTCTCGTGCTGCTCACAACGATCTTCGGGATCGCCGTGTACAGCGTGCATGCGCCGCAACACATCGACGCAGTCGTCGCGACCGTCGCGGTCGGTGCGCTGGCCTTCTGTGCACTGGGCATGGCCATGACCATCGTCATCCCCAA
Organism: Candidatus Dormiibacterota bacterium; assembly: GCA_041691155.1. Lineage (GTDB taxonomy): Bacteria > Chloroflexota > Dormibacteria > Aeolococcales > Aeolococcaceae > Palsa-851. The sequence goes on from JBEPVD010000020.1 coordinate 43,328, forward strand.
CGCGGACGCGGCACCCGCGATTGTCAATGCCGTGTTCCTGCCGATCGTCTTCATCTCCGGCACGTTTTTCCCGGTTCCGTCGTCTTCGGTGCTGGCGCAGATCGCCGAGGTGTTCCCGGTGCGCCACTTCATCAATGCGATGTTCACAGCGTTCGACCCCGCGCACCAATCTTCAACCGGTTTCAACGGCACCGACCTGTTGGTCATGGCCGCGTGGGGAGCCGGTGCTGTGGTGATTGCCTCGTTGCGATTCCGCTGGGAGCCGAACAAGGTCTGAGGTCAGGACGCGGGCCCGGTCTCGTTCTGGGTTTGGGTACCTGCCAGCACGAGGGCGTCGTTGAGGCGCGTGCCTCCATACCGGCCGCGCGTGATGACGATGTTCACGAGGTTGCCGACGCGCCAGATCACATCGATCTCCACTGCCTGGAGGCCGCCGGTTGTGGTGCGGACGATGCTGATCGAGTGCGCGGCATCGCCCAACCGACCGGTCGATGTCGGTACCGCTCCCGACATCGCGTCGAGTTGCTGCACGCCAGCGTGGTATGCGCTGGTCGCGCCGGCGACGCTCGAAAACCGTTCCACCGTCGAGACAATGTCGAGCGGACCGTTGGACGTGCTGAAGTCGATTGCACGCTGGTACTCGACGCTGGCGGCGGATTGCAGCCCGTCCTGCGCGAGTGCCGCAGCGACCGCAGCGTCCCCCGCGGCGAGGGTTGTTGCATCAACGTGTGCAGCAACCGTCGACACCGCGAAGTTGGCGACCGCGATCTGGTCGATACCGATCAAGTCGTGCAGCGGGTCACCGGTGGCGAGTCCCGTGCCAGCGCTCCCGCATCCGGCGGTGATCGACACCATGATCCCCGCCGTCAACGCGCCCAGCAGCCACCCGGCGGCGGTGCGCATCGCCGCTACTCGTGTCGCAGCGCGGTGAGCACTGACGTTCGCACCGCCCTGCGAGCCGGACCGATGGTGGCGACGAGCGCCCCGACCACGACGACCGCGACCAGGACGAGCACGGTGACGAATGGAAAGACGAAAGCCGGGGCAAACGTCGCCGTGGTGCTCGCACGGAGCATCGGCACGGCTATCAACGAGCCTGCTGCAACCCCGATGAGCGTCGCGGCGCCGGCGAGCAACCCGGCCTCGGTGAGGACGCGCCGCAGGGCCTGACGGCTCCCGAGCCCCACGGCACGAAGCAGTGCCAGCTCGCGAGTTCCCTGGCGGACATTCACCAGCAGGGTGTTGATGACGGCAAGCATCGCGATGATCACCGAGATCACTGCCACCGCAAGCACGAGGCCGATCGAGTGCTGCAGCGCATCGCGCGCGTCACCCTGAATCTCGCTCACGGGCACCGCCTGCATCCCGTAGCTCGTTGCGGTTGCCTCGATCGCACCCACTGACCCGGTCGAGGTGACCACCAGGTCGTCGAAGCCGCCGGCGGCGGCGCCGAAATAGGTTCGCGCCAGGTCGTCCGCCATCACGAGGCTCTCGCTGCCGTCACCGGCGGGGAAGGAGTGGCTCACCACGCCGACGATCGTGAAGTACACAAGGCCTTTCTGGGTCACGACCGGCAGTTGGGTGCCGACCGTCCACCCGGTTGCGGCGGCCAGCCCTGCCGGTTCGAGGAAGTTCGGCCCGTCCTCGAGCGTGTTCAGGGCCGCGGTGCGATCGCCCGAGACCACGTCGAGGCCACCCAGTGACGCATAGGTACCGGCCTCGATCGCTGCGACGCCCTCCGACGCGCCTGCGACCGTCTCGGAGAGGAGGCGGAGGGGCGTGACGTGGGCCACCGCGGGGCTGCGCTCGATGGCGGTAGCGACCTGGTCCTCCTGCGTCACCGGGCTGGTGATGAGCACGTCGCCGGCGAAGAGGTGACTGATCCAGTTGTCGCTCGCGCTCAGAGCCCCGGCGCTCAGCGCGCTGACACCAACGGCCGTGGCGACGCTCACCACGAGCCCGGCCGCAGTCATGGCGGTGCGGTTGCGCGCCCGCGCGAGGTGCGCAGCTCCAGGCTCGGCCCCGGTCACAAAGGGCGAGATGACCATCGCCAGGAGGCGGATCAGTATTGGCGCGATCAGCGGGAGCGCCATGACGACGCCGAGCAGGAAGGCAATCACGCCGGCCGCGACCAGACCGCCGGCGCTGCTGACGAAGCACAGCGCGGCGATCACGAGCAGTGCCGGGCTCGCCACTCGGACCAGTGGACTGGCGCGCTGGTGGTCGCCGATCGGATGCGGCCGGAGGCCGTCCAGAATGGGGCGGCGGGCGGCGGCAAAGAGGGGCAGCAGACCACCGGCGAGCGCGGCGGCCAGCCCGGCAACGATGGCCGCGACAACCTGGCCCGGTTCAGGCGTCAGGCTCGGGGCCGCAAGGTCGCCAGGCGAGAGCCTGCTCTCGAAAATGCCGCCGAGCACCACGCCCACGACGATGCCGATGGGGACGCCCGCGGCCGCAACCAGCGCGACCTCGGCGGCGAAGAGGCGGAAGACCTGGCGTGACGAAGCCCCGGCGGCGCGGAGCAGACCGATCTCGCGGCGCCGCTCGAACGCGGCGAGCGCAGCGCTGTTGGCGGTGACACCCGCGCCGACGATCAGGCTCAGCACGGTCGCCAGCAGGAGAAGGGGCTCGAGGTCCTGCAGCGGCTCGGCGGCACCGGCACGCGGGTTGTAGGTGGTCACCGCCGCACCGAATCTGGCGTGCACCTCCTTGGACACACCGGCGACGGTCGCCCCCGGCCCGAAACGCAATGCGACGAGCGGTGTGCGGAGCCCCAGGCCGAACGGCCCGAGCATCGCGGCGTCATCGACGAAGACCGCATTGTGCGTGAAGGAGCGGCCACCGCCCGTCCCCGCGGTGAAGCCGACGACGGTGAACTGATCCGGACCCGTTGCGGTGATCATCTGGATCTTCTGTCCGATCCGGATCGGCGAGCCTGCCGCGCCCGTCAACGCGGTGCTCAGACCGCCATCCATTGCGACCTCCGTCTGGTTGCCGGGAAGCGGGAGGCGCCCGGAGACCACGCTGATGCTCCGCAGGGCTGCGCTCGAGTCCTGGAGACCGACCAGCGTTACGGTGTCGCCTTGGAGGCTCGTCCCGGCAGGGCCGGCCGTGACCTGCTTCTCGTAGAGGGGCACCGCCTGCACCACGCCGGGAAGGTCCGAGAGGATGCTGATCTGCGCGGGCAACAGGCCTGATCCCGCGTCGACGCGCACGTCGAGCGAGGAAGCACCTGCCTGCTGCAGTTGTGCCTCGCCGGCCTGAACCATGAGGCCCTGGATGGCGATCTGGACCGCGAGCACGACCGCGATGCCGAGGGCGACCGCTCCGGCGGTCAGCATGCTCCGGAGCGGACGCGCGCGGATGGCTCGGGCCGCCATGAGCCAGATCCCGCTCACAAGCCCAGCTTGGTGAGCCTGCCCACCAGGACTGCCGGATCCGGGATCGCGTCGTGGGCCTGGCCGTCGTGCCCGACGGCGACGTCGTCGACAACTTCCCCGTCGCGCATGATCAGCACGCGGTCGGCGTAGGCGGCAACTCTCGCGTCGTGCGTGACCAGGACAGCGGTTTGACGCTCGTGCCGGCAGAGCCTCGTGAGCAGTGCCATCACCTCGTGGCCGCTTGTCCAGTCGAGGTTGCCGGTGGGCTCGTCGGCGAGCAGGAGCGACGGTGACGCGGCCAGTGCGCGTGCCAGCGCGACCCGCTGCTGCTCGCCGCCGGAGATCTCCTCCGGGCCATGCCCCTGCAGGCCGTGCAGATTCAACTGATCCATGAGCGCATCGACCCGATCATTGATGGCCTGTCGCGACACCTTCTGCCGATGCCGACCGGGGGCCTCGTTGCGAAGGCGCAGCGGCAAAGCCACGTTCTCCGCAGCCGTGAGCGTAGGGAGGAGGTTGAAGAACTGGAAGACGACACCGATGTGGTCGCGGCGGAACGCCGAGCGCTCCTCGTCCTCGAGGGCATACACATCAATGCCCTGGATGGACACCGTGCCCTGGTCCGGGGGCTCGAGCCCACCGAGCATGTGCAGCAAGGTGCTCTTGCCGCAGCCGCTGGGACCCATGATCGCAACGAAGTCGCCGGCTTTCACGGTCAGCGAGACGCCTCGAATCGCCTCGCGCGGCGGACGGCTGACCCGGTAGACCTTGTGAAGATTCGAGGCGACAACGATGCTGCCATCGAGGCCGCCCGCAGACGCTTCGACGGTGCTGAGCTGAGTCAGGGTGCTTGCCCCTTAGAAATTGAGGAACGCTTCGAGGACGGATTCAATCGAGTTGGGAAGCAGGCCCTCGTACTGGCCGACCGGGGGAGGAGCGAGATCACCGGGAAGGCTGCCGACTGGGATGGCCAGCGGGGTTGGCGTGGGCAGTGGCGTGGCGGGGGCGATCGTGGCCGGTGGAACGGCCGGAGTCGGTGGGCCGGGCGAGTTTCGCGGTGGCTGATGACTTGGTGGCGGCGTCCTCCGAGGAGGAGGGGATGACGATCCCACCTGCGCGAACTCCTCGCTGAACATCCAGACGTTCATCTCCGCGCCGACGCCGGTCCAGTTGACGCCGGGAGCGCTCTCATCGGACCCGACACCCATCTCGGTGTAGTTGGCGTTGAGGATGTTGGATCGATGGTCGGGGCTGGCCATGAACGCACTGTTGATGTAGCTGGCCGGACTCCCGGAGCCCGACTCCCAACCGATGTTTTCACCGGCCGATTTGTAGTGAATCCCATATGCCTGCATCATCGAGAACACGTAGAGGCCGCAGCCGAGGATCGGATGCGCGAAGTAGTTGCGCTGGATCATGTCGTCGGAGCGACCGTGCACAGCCACGCCCTTGCAGTTGTACGGAGCACCTTCGCCGATGTTCTGCAGGGTGCCGCTGAAGGTCAGGGAGTGGACGCCATTGCTCGTCCGGTCCTGGTTGGTGAGCGAGAAGAGCGTGGAGTCCTGGCCGGTGTTCGCACTCGCCACCCCGGTCGTCGCGGCGACGTGCAGCACTGCCAGCGCGCATGCCACGAGCAGGCCTGCGGTCATCGCCACAGGGCGCAACAAATCGCGGACGGCGTGGCCGCCAGGCATAGGCACACTGGACAATGACTCGGCACGTACCGCCGCGGCGGTGCGGACGAGCTCGTCCCACGCCCTGGGCACCGGCGGACGCTCCATATGACGTTCCTTCAGGTGAAGTGGCATTCGAATACGGCCATCCGATCCGGCCGGGCACTATCAAACCCCCTCAGAGCGCCTGGGACGCTGCTTCGACAGGATCGTTGCACCGTTGAGCGTTCATCCCAGGGATGCTTGATCCAGCCTCCGGGCAGGTATTCGAACGCGATCACACGAGGTGGTTTGAGCTCACATGTCGTTGCTCGACCGAGTTCAGCGAAACGCAGAGGGGAGGCCCGCGCCTTCCGCACCGAGCGCTCCGGCGCCCGCAAACCAGGCGCCCGCGGCGGATCGGCCGTCCGATGATGGCGCTGATCGATTCCCGCCTGCCGGTTGGCAGAACCGTCCCGGTGGCGTCGCTCCGGCACCGCCTGCGGCCATCCCGGCGCCGGCACCCCGGCCCGTCGAGATCCAGCGGCCGGCCCCGGTCGCGGAGCCACAGCGCCCGCCGACGCTGCTGAATCGCGCCGGCGCGATGACGCGACCTGGTCTGTCCAAGATGGGCGGCCACGTCAACACTCACGTGGCGTTGCGCGGCAAGGTGCATCAGCGCCTCGTCGAGGAACTTGCGCAGGGCACCGACTCAGTGCCGCCGGAAATCGTCCGCCAGCGGACATCCGAGATTCTCAACGACGTCATCACCGAACAGAACATCACGATGAGCCGGCCCGACCGGTTGCGACTCGTCGAGATCCTGATGAACGACGTTCTCGGCCTCGGCCCGCTCGAGGAACTCCTCGCCAGCGAGGAAGTCACCGAAATCATGATCAACAGCTACAAGCAGATCTACGTCGAACAACACGGCAAGCTCACGCTGAGCCCGGTCACGTTCGAAAGTGATCAGCAGTTGATGCAGGTCATCGACCGGATCGTCAGCAGCATCGGGCGCCGCGTGGACGAGTCGTCGCCGATGGTCGACGCCCGTCTCAAAGACGGCTCCCGTGTGAACGTGATCATTCCGCCGCTTGCACTGCGCGGGCCCACGATGACGATTCGAAAGTTCGCCAAGGAAGCACTCACCATCGACGACCTCGTCAAGTACGGGTCGATCACCCAGGAGATGGTGACGTTCCTACGTGCGTGCGTACGCGGAAAGATGAACGTTGTGGTGAGCGGTGGTACCGGCTCCGGAAAGACGACAACGCTCAACATCCTCAGCAGCTTCATCCCCGAGGACGAACGCATCGTCACCATCGAGGATGCCGCCGAACTCCAGCTCCGTCAGGATCATGTGGTCACGCTCGAGACGCGGCCGGCCAACGTCGAAGGACGCGGGCGTGTGTCGATTCGAGACCTGGTCATCAACTCCCTCCGTATGCGACCCGACCGCATCGTCGTCGGAGAGTGCCGTGGTGGTGAGGCGCTGGACATGCTCCAGGCCATGAACACCGGCCATGACGGTTCGTTGACCACGTTGCATGCAAACAATGCGCACGACTGCATCAGCCGACTCGAGACGCTGGTGTTGATGGCCGGCGCGGAGCTGCCGTCGCGCGCCATCCGCGAGCAGATCGGGTCGGCCGTGAATGTCGTTGTGCAGCAGTCCCGTCTTCGCGACGGTACCCGCAAGATCGTGAGCATCACCGAGGTGCTCGGCTGCGAAAACAACGAAGTGAAGTTGCAGGACATCTTCACCTACAAGCAGGCAGGCGTCGACGAGGATGGCAACGTTGTCGGGCAGTACATGCCGACCGGCGTGATCCCGACCTTCCTCGAGCACCTCACCACGTCGGGCGAAGAGATCTCCGAAGACCTCTTCCGGCCGATGCACGTGATGGATGCGGTGGGCTCCGCATAGTTCTCCCCGGCGCGCTGGACTGATCCGCCCGGCGAAACCCCAAAGCGGACGAGCCCAAGGTGGTCGAGGTCCGTCGCCCAAGAAGGCGCTACTCGAACGTGCCGTAGGGCACGGTCCTTGGTGACCGCGGACCCTGTCGGCGCGCGCGTCCTGGCGACATCCTGGGAACACCATGAAACCGAGACGCCATGTTCTGATCCTCGGCGGGGGGACCGGTGGCACGATCACCGCCAAGCGGCTGCGCCGGATGCTGCCCGAATCCGAGGTCGATATTTCGGTGATCGACGACAACGATCGCCATGTGTATCAACCGGGGCTGCTCTTCGTCCCGTTCGGCTTGTCCGATGCGGATGAGCTCGTGCGACCACGTGGTCGTCAGCTGCACGAGGGCATCGAGTACATCCAGGCCGAGATGAATATCTCGAGAAGGGTACAGGGCCGACGGTCCGCATCCTCGGCAAGACCTCGGGCGTCGAGATCAAGGAGCTGTATCAGCTCTTTCCCAAGGGGCCGGCGAAGGAAGCAGCTCGCATCGCCGGCATTCCGAAGCCACGCGGCTGCATCTGATTCAGAGGAGGCTCAATCATGGTCACTGCAGTCCTGGAACCGACAAACGCAGCCAAAACGTACATGCCGGCGACAATCGAGAAGGTCTCGATCGTCATTTCGAAAGGGTCGCTCGACGGTGTGTATCCCGGGCTGATCATGGCCAATGGCGCGCGGGCCGAAGGCATCGCCGCCAATCTGTTCTTCACCTTCTTCGGCCTCGACGCCATTCACAAGACGCGCCATGAGCGCATCAAGATCGCCACCGTGGGCAATCCGGGATTGCACCTGAACACTTTGCTCGGTGGATTGCCCGGAATGTCCAGCGTGATGACCCACTACCTTGCGTCGAAGATGGAGAAGCTGGACATTCCATCGATTCCCGAGTTCGTCGAGATGATCGCCGACACGGGCTGCGGCCTCTACGCATGCAAGGCGTCGGTGGACTTGTTCGGGTTTCAGCGGGAAGACTTCATTCCGCAAGTACAGGAGATCATCACCGTCGGCGAGTTCTATGAGAAAGCTGCCGGCGGACAGATCATCTTCACCTGACATGACCAATGAACTGGACGTCCGCTGGCTCGACGATGATCGCCACCTCATTTCGGTGCACGGTCACCAGTTGATCGTCGACCAGCCGGCGAGCGCGGGCGGTGGCGATGCCGGCCCGACACCGGTGGAACTGTTCGCGGCGTCTCTGGCGTCGTGCGTTGCCCACTATGCACGCCGCGCGCTGGGCACGAATGGCGGCGGACCATCGGTGCACTGCACATGGACGATGAGCGAGGTCGCGCCCTGGCGCGTGACCGGCATCGACATCGATGTCGATCTCCCGCTGGGGACGTCTCCCGCTCGCCAGGCCGCCGTGGATCGTGCGACAGCGCACTGCACGGTGCACAACACGCTCAAAGATCCGCCGGCGGTTCGGGTCCATTCCGCGGTGCACGACTTGACTGCCGCACGGTAGCCGAGCGGTCGTCCATCAGCGACGAATGGGGCGACTGCGTACCGCTGTCACGGCTTCTTGGCCACCGTCGATCCACCGCTGACGGTCACGGCCTTGCTGGCGTTCCCCGATGTCACGGTCGTGGTTGAGAGCGGGGTGGACGCCGGCCGGTTGACGCCGTCGTCGCCGGTGACACTGTCATCCCCGGCCGACGCCATCGGGGTGACCGTGGCAACCGTCGATGTCGATGTCGTGCCAGCGGCTACCAGGGATCCGACGACTCCCACCGCGGCCGCGCTCGCGGTGGCCACGGTGATGGCAATCCGGTGGCGAAGCGTCAGCGCGCGATCCCTTCGTTCGGTTCGGCTTCGGACGGACTCTGGCGTGTTCATGTCATGCACCCTTGGCTGAGGTTGGTACCCCCACGATGGCGCCCGCCGACGTCGAAACGCTGAGAAGTTGCTCAGATTCATCTGAGAGTCGTGGTGCAGTGACCCCGCTCAGGTCGGGCGGTGGGCGCGCCTGGTCGGAAAGCCTCTTCGGGTCAACGGAGCGACAGCTTGGTATCCGTTCGCGGATATCGCCGTGCCCGGGCCCACGCCAGTCGGACGACAGTCGACGCGGTGCCCGCGCAGCGCTCGACCAATCGTGCGCCGACCTCGTCGTGCATGTGCGTGCCCGTAAGAACCGCGCCCGGAAGTAAGTCTTACGCGACCCCGCTGAGGTGGCCGTTCTTCTCGGTCACGACGCCCACCTGGCGGCGATCCGGGAAGAGTTGTGCGAGACGCGGCGGCAGCGGGACGCCCATGTCGAAGAGCCTGTCGATGATCCGCGGCCGGATGCCCGTCGGCTCGAAGTCGCCGATTATCTTTCCGGTGGACGGATCGGCGCCACGCGACTCGAACTTGAAGATCTCCTGCACGGTGATCATCTCGCCTTCCATGCCGATGACTTCGGTGACGGACACGACCTTGCGCGAGCCGTCTTTGAGGCGGTTCAGCTGGATGATCAAGTTGATCGCGCCGGCGATCTGCTGACGAATTGCCTTGAGGGGCAAGTCAAGTCCAGCCATAAGCACCAGCGTCTCGAGCCTCGAGAGAGTCTCGCGTGGGCTGTTCGCATGGATCGTGGTCAACGAGCCGTCGTGACCGGTGTTCATCGCCTGCAGCATGTCCAGCGCTTCACCGCCACGGCACTCTCCAACCACGATGCGATCCGGTCGCATACGCAGAGAGTTGATGACCAGCTCGCGAATCGCGATGCGACCTTCGCCGTTGACGTCCGGAGGACGGGCCTCAAGACGACAGACGTGCTCTTGGTGCAACTGCAGCTCGGCAGCATCCTCGATGGTGACGATGCGCTCGTCGATGGGGATGAATCCGGAGCAGACGTTGAGGAGTGTCGTCTTACCGGTACCGGTTCCGCCCGATACCAGGATATTGGCTCGCGCCAGCACGCACGCCTGGATGAAGGCAGCGCCTTCCTGTGTCAGGGTGCCGAATCCGATGAGGTCCGAAACCTGGTACGGATCCTTGCTGAACTTACGAATGGTGAGGATGGGACCGTCCAGTGCAACCGGCGGAATGGCCGCGTTCACGCGGGATCCATCCAGCAAACGTGCGTCCATGAGGGGTGTGCGGGTGTCGATACGGCGACCAACTGCCGCGCCGATCGTGTCGATCACGCGCATAAGGTGAGCCTCATCGTCAAAACGAATGTCGGTGAGGAGGATCTTGCCCTTGCGCTCGACGTAGACCATCTCTGGTCCGTTGACCATGATCTCGGTCAGGCTGTCGTCATCGACGAGCGGACGCAGCGGGCCGAGGGCCTCGAGATACCGGCTGTCGAGCTTCTGCGGGCTTGCTGCCATGCTCACGTGGGGGTGCTCCTTGGATTTCGGACGGGAGGCGGTTCCGAGCCGATTGTGTGTCCGCGGATGTGACGATCTTCCGGCAGCAACCGGTTCGATACAGGTTCGGGACCGGCAGCGTTCCAGACATCCACGACTCGTTAACTCGTCCGGGTACGATCAGGCCCTTGTGATAAGTGCAGCGACCGTGGCAGCCACCGGGGAAGGTCCAGTCTCGGACGAGGAGTGGTTTGGTGAGGGGAGCGCCTTCGATTCCGGAGAAGACCTCGCCGCCGCGCTGTTCGCACTTGCCGGTGCCACACGTGAGGAGGCCCCGGTGGCCGAACCTCGGTGGACTGCTCCGGCTCCTGTTACGACCAACCACACGATCTTTGTCCATGACAACGTGTTCGAGGAAGTCCAGCGCCCCGGCTCGCTCGACGAGGCCCGTCGACCGGGCTCGTTCGGCAACCGGGCGGCGACCCCCGCGTCGCCGAGCTGGTCGGTGCGCTCGCCTGGCGAGCAGTTGCTCCCGCCGACCGTCTCGGGACGATCTGGCTGGACCATTCGTAACAGCGTCGCGGTCTTGCACCGCACCGAGGATGCAATCGCCAAACTTCGCGAAGAGGCTGTGGCCATGGCGTTCCTGGCGGCCGCCGAGGCCTGCGGCAGAGGACGTCCCTCGAACATCGAACGGAGACGCCACCCGCGCTAGCTGGCTCAGCGCTCGTACTGGCGGAGGCGCTCTTCGACCTGTGAACTGCTGAGCGACGTCGTCCCAGCCGGCACTTCTCGCGGACCCTTCGCCGGCGATGCGGCCGTCGCGGTAGCCGGTGTGGGCGTGGAAATGGAGACCTCCTCGGGGGTCTGATCAGCTGCGTCCATCTCGCGTCGCCGCATCATTTGGTACACGTTGTCGAGCGTGGGCGCGTGCCCTTGTCGAAGCAGGGCGAGCACGGCCTCGGGATCGATGGCACCTGGCGCGGCGAGTGCCGCGGCCCGAGCGGATTCCAGTGCGGCGGCCTGAGCGGCCTTCATCTCATGACGAGCGTGGCGCGCCACGCGCAGCAGTGACAGGCAGATGATGCCTTCAACCACGGCGAGGCCTGCCAGTATCAAAACGGAATGATTCTGGACCCAGCTCACCAGCTGGTTGGTCACCGGGTCATGCTCCGCACAGCCGCTCAGCAGCCTGCTGGTGCATCTCGCGGGCCATCGCCTGGATGGAAGCGGGGTCCTGACCTTGGATGTGCAGACCGCGAATGGTATCGATGGTCGCGACGAAATCGTCGATCGTGGATCGCGTCGTGAGGAGCAGCTTGGTCACGGGTACCGCGTTCGCCTCACCGAGCCAGACCACGCCGATCTGCACGAGGTCGCTGCGCACTTCGTCGAAGTCTACGTACTGCGATCCAACGGGCTCATCACGGTTGAAGAAGCCGTGTTCGGCATTGCGCTGGGCGGTCGCCTCGTTATCGTGAGGGGTCGCGCCAACAGTGGCAGGCTCGAGCGTGAACTCCTCGTCATCGTCCGAGGCATCGACATGGTCCGACGCCTCAGGGATGCCGGCGTGCGACCGGTCGGCGGCGATCGACCTCTCGTCGTCGTGTTCGGCGAGGGGCCAGCTCCAGGGGCCGGGCGTGCGGAGCATGTGCCCTGGCTTTCGGAGCGGCAGTACCTCCTCGTCAGTCTCCGATTCCTCGGCGTCCGATGCCGCTGCTTCAGGATCCGACACCGCGGGCTCGGGCGCATGTGTCTCGCTTTCCGCGGCTGCAAATTCGTCGTCTGACTCCGAGGTTGCGGCGATCCGGTCGTGGTCCGCGTCCGAGGTCGCGGCGATCTGGTCGTGGTCCGCGTCCGAGGTCGCGGCGATCTG
>JBEPVD010000021.1:0-54411 GCA_041691155.1 Candidatus Dormiibacterota bacterium
GGCGCGCATGCCGTGCCGGTCCAGCTGCCGATCGGCGCTGAATCCGAGTTCAAGGGCATGATCGACCTCGTCACCGAGGAGGCCATCATCTACACCGACGACCTCGGAACCAGCCTTCGCCGCTCCGAGATCCCGGAGTCGATGCGCGAGCTGGTTGCTCAGTACCGCCACGAGCTGCTCGAGGCCGTCGCCGAGTCGGACGACGAGTTGATGATCAAGTACCTCGACGGCGAGACCTTGACCACCGACGAGATCCTCCGCGGCATTCGCGCCGGAACGGTGAACACCAACCTCGTCCCCGTGCTCTGCGGCTCGGCACTCAAGAACAAAGGCGTCCAGCCCATGCTCGACGCCGTCGTCGACTTCCTCCCGTCGCCGCTCGACCGCCCGTCGGTGGAGGGCGCTGCGGTCGAGGGTGAGACCGCCGCGATCCGCAACGCCAGCGACAGCGAGCCCTTCGCGGCGCTCGCGTTCAAGATCGCCACCGACCCCTTCGTCGGGAAGCTGACCTTCTTCCGCGTCTACAGCGGGGTCCTGCGCAGCGGCTCGTACGTCTACAACGCCACCAAGGGCGAGCGCGAGCGCGTCGGCCGGCTCCTGCAGATGCACGCCAACCATCGCGAGGAGATCGAGGAGGTCCGCGCCGGCGACATCGCCGCTGCCATCGGCCTGCGCAAGACCACCACCGGGGACACGCTCTGCGACGAGAAGTACCCGATCGTGCTCGAGCAGATCACCTTCCCGGAGCCGGTCATCTCGGTCGCCGTCGAGCCGAAGAGCAAGGCGGAACAGGACAAGATGGGCATCGCGCTCCAGAAGCTCGCCGAGGAAGACCCGACCTTCCGGGTTCGCACCGACGAGGAGACCGGCCAGACGGTCATCTCAGGAATGGGCGAGCTGCACCTCGAGATCATCGTCGACCGCATGCTCCGCGAGTTCAAGGTGGACGCAACGGTCGGCAAGCCTCAGGTGTCATACCGCGAGACGGTCACCCAGAAGGCGCACGGCACCGGACGCTTCGTGCGTCAGTCGGGCGGCCACGGCCAGTACGGTCACGTCGAACTCGAGATCGAGCCGAATCCCGGCAAAGGCTTCGAGTTCGTCAGCAAGATCACCGGCGGCGCCATCCCTCGCGAGTACATCGCCCCAACCGGTCGCGGCATCGCCGACTCGCTCTCCAACGGCGTCCTTGCCGGCTACCCGGTGGTCGACGTCAAGGTCACGCTGGTCGACGGGTCGTACCACGACGTGGACTCGTCCGAGCAGGCGTTCTCGATCGCCGGCTCGATGGGCTTCAAGGACGGCGTCCGCAAGGCCAAGCCGGTCCTGCTCGAGCCGATCATGCGCGTGGACGTCTTCATGCCCGAGGAGTTCATGGGCGACGTCATGGGCGATCTTTCGGGACGGCGCGGTCAGATCCTCGGGATGGAAGGACGCGCCGCATCGCACATCGTGCACGCTGAGGTCCCGCTGTCGGCCATGTTCGGGTACTCGACGGATCTCCGGAGCATGACCCAGGGGCGCGCGAACTACAGCATGGAGTTCCATCACTATCAGCAGCTTCCCGCGAGTCTCGCCGAAGAGCTCGTCGCCAAAGCCAGGGTGTAATTGAGACCAATGGAGAGAGCAGGAGTTCAGTAGAGGCACGAAATGGGCAAGAAGAAATACCAGAGCACCAAGCCGCACGTGAATGTCGGAACCATCGGTCACATCGACCATGGCAAGACCACGTTGACTGCTGCGATCACCAAGGTCCTCTCCGAGAAGGTCGGAGGCGATAACGCCTTCGTGTCGTTCGACAAGATCGACAACGCTCCCGAAGAGAAGGCTCGCGGCATCACGATCGCGACCGCGCACGTCGAGTACGAGACCGCGACGCGTCACTACGCGCACGTCGACTGTCCCGGCCACGCGGACTACATCAAGAACATGATCACCGGCGCGGCGCAGATGGACGGCGCCATCCTGGTCGTCGCCGCGACTGACGGGCCGATGCCGCAGACCCGGGAGCACATCGTTCTCGCGCGCCAGGTCGGTGTCCCATACATCGTGGTTGCGCTCAACAAGTGCGACGCCGTCGACGACGAGGAGCTGCTCGAGCTCGTCGAGCTCGAAGTGCGCGAACTGCTGAGCCGCTACGACTTTCCGGGCGACGACATCCCCGTCGTGCGCGTGTCCGCGCTGAAGGCCCTCGAAGGGGACAAGGACGCCGTCGACGGTGTGCTCAAGCTCATGGATGCGGTCGACACCTACATCCCTGTGCCGATGCGCCCGATCGAGAAGCCGTTCATGATGCCGATCGAAGACGTGTTCTCGATTGAAGGTCGCGGGACCGTGGTCACCGGACGCATCGATCGCGGCATCGTCAAAGTCAACGAGGCAGTCGAGATCGTCGGCATCAAGGACACCGTCAAGTCGACCGTGACCGGTGTCGAGATGTTCCACAAGCTGCTCGACGCAGGCGAGGCCGGTATGAACGTTGGTTGCCTGCTCCGCGGCGTCAAGCGCGAGGACGTCGAGCGCGGCCAGGTGCTCGCGAAGCCAGGAACCATCACCCCGCACACCAAGTTCAAGGCGCAGGTCTACGTCCTGAGCAAGGACGAAGGTGGACGGCACACGCCGTTCTTCACGGGGTACCGTCCACAGTTCTACATCAGGACCACCGACGTGACCGGTACCATCGCGCTCCCGGACGGCCAGGAGATGTGCATGCCCGGGGACAACGTCGAGATGGGCATCGAGCTGATCACCCCGATCGCGGTCGAGGACGGCATGCGCTTCGCGATTCGCGAAGGCGGTCGTACCGTGGGTGCCGGCGCCGTCACCTCCATCGACAAATAACCACCACGCAGTAAGAGCAAAGGAACAGCAGGACCACCGTGCCCCAGAAAATCCGCATCCGCCTCAAGGCATACGATCACCGCGTCCTTGATCAGGCCGCGTCCAAGATCGTGGAGACGGCTACCCGGACGGGCACGCGTGTTGCGGGGCCGGTGCCGTTGCCGACCACGATCAACAAGTACACGGTGATTCGCTCTCCCTTCATCGACAAGGACTCGCGCGAGCAGTTCGAGATGCGCACGCACAAGCGGATTCTCGACATCCTCGACGCGAACCCCAAGGTGGTTGACGCGCTCATGCGCCTCAATCTCCCGAGCGGCGTCAACATCGAGATCAAGTTGTGAGCAAAGGCATTCTCGCCCGCAAGGTGGGCATGACCCAGATCTTCACGCCGCAGGGAACCTCGGTTCCGGTCACGGTGCTCGAGGCGGACACGTGCCGCGTCGTGCAACGCAAGACGGTTGCGTCGGATGGATACGAGGCGCTCCAACTGGGTTTCGGCGACACAGAGGTGAAGCGCACCAGCAAGCCGATGCGCGGTCATTTCAAGCGCGCCGGGCTTCAACCGCAGAAGCGGCTGAAGGAGTTGCGCGACGGCGGTGACGTGACCGTCGGCGTCCGTCTGACGGTGGCGATGTTCGCTGAGGGTCAGCGCATCGACGTCACCGGTGTCACCCAGGGCAAGGGCTTCTCGGGACAGCACAAGCGGCACAACTTCCATCGCGGTCCCGTGTCGCACGGGTCGCACAACATCAAGCAGGCCGGCTCGATTGGTTCGACCGACGCCGCGCGCGTGTTTAAAGGAATGAAGATGGCCGGCCATCACGGCGCCTCGCAGGTGACCGTACGGAATCTCGAGGTCATTCGTGTCGACACCGAGCGCAATCTGCTGCTCGTCCACGGATCCGTGCCCGGACACAAGAACCAGGTCGTGATGGTGCGTGACAGCAATCGCTCCGCCGTCGTCGAGGACCCGGCATGAGCACGGCGCGGGTCGTGGATCAGGCGGGTGTCGAGACCGGCAGTGTCGAATTGCCGGAAGAGATCTTCGGCATCGAGCCCAACGGACCGGTGATGCACCAGGCGCTCATCCGCCAGCTCGCCAACGGACGCCAGGGCACGTCGTCGACCAAGACGCGCAGTGATGTCCGCGGCGGTGGCCGCAAGCCGTACCGCCAGAAGGGCACGGGGCGGGCACGCCAGGGTTCCACCCGCTCCCCACAGTGGGAAGGCGGTGGCATCGTGTTCGGCCCGCATCCTCGTTCCTACAAGATGGACATGCCGCGCAAGCAGCGGCGCCTCGCGCTGCGCAGTGCGCTGTCGTCCAAGGCGCAGGACGGTGGTCTGCTCGTGCTCGAAGGGTTCGAGCTCACCGAGCCGAGCACCAGAGCGGTTGCGAACCTCATCAAGACGGTTGAGCACCCGCGCAAGGTCCTCGTCGTCCTCGGCTCGCACAACGCGATGCTCGAGAAGAGCGCCCGCAACATCCCGGAGGTGCGGCTGACGCTCGCGGGCAATCTGTCGGTGCGCGACCTGTTGACCGCCGATACCGTGATCGTCACCCGCGATGCCATCGAGCACATCGAGGAGGCGTTCGCATGAGCGGTGGCAAGAGCTTTGAGCAGATCCTGGTGCTGCCGGTGATCAGCGAGAAGTCCTACGCGTCGATGGCCTCGGGACGCTACGTGTTCCGCTGCCATCCGTCGGCGACGAAGATCCAGATCCGGCGCGCGCTCGAAGAGGCGTTTGTCGATCAGAAGATCACCGTCATCGACGTCAACACGATCAACGTGCACGGCAAGAAGCGTCGCCGCTCGCGCGGTCAGACGCGCGTCATCGGTCAAAGCCCCGACTGGAAGAAAGCCATCGTGACTCTCGGCGCAGGCCAGAAGATCGAAGGCCTCTTCGAGGGCGTGTAGTCGTGCCCACGAAGAAATACAAGCCAACCAGTCCGGGCCGCCGCTTCATGTCGGTGAGCAGCTTCGAGGGCGTGACCAAAGCGCCGCCGCAGCGCCAGCTCGTCGAGCACCTGAAGAAGCACAGCGGACGCAACGCGACCGGAAAGATCACGGTGCGCCATCAGGGTGGTGGACACAAGAAGACATACCGCCTTATCGACTTCAAGCGCCAGAAAGACGGCGTCCCCGGCAAGGTGTCGACGATCGAGTACGACCCCAACCGGAGCGCGCGCATCGCGCTGATCGTCTACGCGGACGGCGACAAGCGCTACATCCTGTCGCCGCACGGCCTCTCTGTCGGTGACGCGGTGAGCTCCGGCGACGGTGCCGAGATTCGCCCCGGCTGCGCACTGCCGATCACCAACATCCCTCTCGGTACGACCATCCACAACCTCGAGGTCAAGCTCGGTCGTGGGGGTCAGCTGGTGCGGAGCGCCGGCACGGCTGCGCAGCTCCTCGCCAAGGAGGGCGCGTACGCGCAGGTGCGCATGCCGAGCGGTGAGGTGCGCCTGGTTGATGTCCGTTGCCGGGCAACGATCGGACAGGTCGGCAACGTCGACCACGAGAACGAAGTCGTTGGTAAAGCAGGAAAGTCGCGCCACCGGGGGATCCGCCCCTCGGTCCGCGGCATGACCATGAACCCCTTCGATCATCCACACGGCGGCGGCGAAGGACGAAGCGGCGCGGGTGGCCATCCGCAGACCCCATGGGGCAAGCCCGCGCTCGGTTTTCGCACTCGTCACAACAAGAGCACTGATCGCCTGATCGTGCGCCGGCGGGATAAGTAGCCATGGGTCGCTCGCTCAAGAAAGGACCGTTCTGCGATGACCACCTTCTCAAGAAGGTGCAGCAGCTCAATATGTCGCGCGAGAAGCGAATCATCAAGACCTGGTCGCGCCGTAGCGACATCTTCCCGGAGATGGTCGGTCACACCATCGCGGTGCATGACGGGCGCAAGCACGTCCCCGTGCTCATCACCGAGACGATGGTCGGCCACAAGCTCGGCGAATTCGCCCACACGCGCCGCTATCGCGGCCATGGGCACCACACCGAACGCAGCACGTCGTTGAAGTAGGACGAGATGGAAGTAGTCGCAACCGCGAAATGGGTTCGCACCACGGCCCGCAAGGCTCGTCTGGTTTCCGCGATGGTCACGGGACTGCCGGTTGCCGAAGCCCTGGTCGTGCTCAACTTCTCGCCGCGGTCGGCAGCAGTCGACATCGCCAAGGTCATCAAGTCCGCCGCCGCAAATGCCGAGCACAACTACAACCTGGATGCGTCGACGCTGCGCGTCGCGAGGGTCGAGGTTGACGGCGCCATGATCATCAAGCGCTGGCGCGCCAAGCCACGCGGCATGGCGGGCAGCATCTTCAAGCGGACGAGCCATCTGCGCGCATTTGTCACTGACGATGCGGAGCCGGCCAACGTGCGCCGTCGTAAAGCAGTGAAGATGCCGCGCACCGTGGTCCCGACACCGGTGGTCACTCCCGCCGCGGCGACGACGCCCGCGCCAGCCGCTGCCACCCCCAAGCCCGCCGCCAAGCCACGTCCGGCGCGCCGTCGCACGCCGAAGCCGGCGACCACCGAGGTCGCAGTACCGACCGAAACCACCGAAGCCGCCACGGAAACCACGGAAGAGGCTGAGTAGATGGGTCAGAAAGTCAACCCGATCGGTTTCCGCCTCGGCGTGTACCGGAACTGGGACGCGCGCTGGTATGCCGACAAGGACTACACAAAGCTCCTGCATGAGGACATCGCGATGCGGCGTCTCATCAGCAGCCGGCTGCGCAACGCCGGGCTCGCGCGCATTGAGACCGAGCGCAGCGCCAACCAGCTCACCGTGATCATCCAGACTGCCAAGCCCGGCATCGTGATCGGCAAGCAGGGCGCGTCGGTCGACGCCTTGCGCGATGAGCTCGAGCGCATCTCGGGCAAGAAGGTGCGCGTCACGATTCACGAGATCAAGACGCCGGAACTGGATGCGACGCTGGTCGCGGAGAACGTTGCGTCGCAACTCGAGAAGCGCATCGCTTTCCGCCGCGCCCTGAAGCAGACGCTCATGCGCAGCATGCGTGCGGGCGCGAAGGGAGTGAAGATCCAGGTCAGCGGCAGGCTCGGCGGCTCGGAGATGTCGCGCCGTGAGTGGGACCGCGATGGTCGCGTGCCGCTGCACACGCTGCGCGCCAACATCGACTACGGCAAGGCCGAGGCCCGCACGACCTTCGGGCGCATCGGCGTCCAGTGCTGGCTGTACCTCGGCGATTACGTGACCGCAACCGGCGAGCCGATCGCGCCTGGCAAGGACCGCGCGGAAGATCGCGGTCTCGAGGACCGCGTCCCTGTGGCTCCCGCGCGCATCACCGAGGCTCCGGCCGAGGTGGCGGCGGTTGCTTCCGCCGATGCGCCCGAGGCTGAGATCGAAATCCCGACCGAGGATGTTGTCGAGGTCGAGGAGCCCATCGAGATCGACGAGGACGAGGCAGTCATCGTGGCCGCCGGAATCGACCCGGCAGCCGACGGCGAGAAGGTCGAGAAGCTCACGCCCAAGCGGGCGCCCGCGCGCCGCAAGCCGGTGGCCGCCAAGAAGCCGACGACGATTTCGCACGCTCCCAAGAAGCCGGTGAAGAAAGCCGACGCGCCCGCCGGTGCCGTTGAAGAAGAGGAGGAGTAGCGATGCTGATGCCGAAGCGGACCAAGCACCGCAAGCTCCATCGCGGGCGTCGTACCGGCGCCGCGCAGCGTGGCAACAAGCTGGATTTCGGGACCTACGGCCTCCAGGCCGTCGAACAGTGCTGGATGACGAACCGGCAGATTGAAGCCGCCCGGCGGGCGATGACTCGTCACGTCAAGCGTGGCGGCAAGATCTGGATTCGCATCTTTCCCGATCACGCCTTCACCAAGAAGCCCGCCGAGACCCGCATGGGAAGCGGCAAGGGCCAGCCGGAAGGCTGGGTCGCCGTGGTGCTTCCCGGACGAGTCCTCTTCGAGATGGCCGGCGTCACTCGCGAGACCGCACAGGAGGCGATGCGCCTCGCCGCGTTCAAGCTCCCGATCAAGACGCGCTTCCTGATCCGCGAAGAGATCGGCGCTGACGTCGAGGCGGCGACGCCATGACCAAGCAGGCCGAGGCGCTCATCGAATTGCGCAGCATGACCGTGCCCGAATTGGACGACCACCTGCTCAAGCAGCGCAGACGGCTCTTCGAGGTGCGCTTTCAGCAGGCGACCGGGCAGGTGGAGAACCACCGCCAGGTCCGCGAGATCCGCCACGAGATTGCGCGGGCGATGACCGTGAAGATCGAGATCGAGCGCGGGCTTCGCCCCGAGTTGCTCGCCCAGGCCGCCGCTCGCCCGGCGCCGGCGAAGGCCAAGCCCAAGCCCGTGCGCGCGCCCCGTGCGCCCAAGGCGCCACGTCTCGAAGTTCCCGAAGTGGTACCCGCAGCCGTTCCCGATGCCGAGTCCTCGGAGCCCGCACAGGAAGTCGCGGAAGCCGTCGACGTTCAGGAGGATGTCGATGAGTGACGAGACGCAGGGCGCGCGCACGCGCCGCAAGACACGCGACGGCGTGGTCGTGAGCGACAAGATGGAAAAAACCATCATCGTCGTGGTGCAGTCGTTCAAGCCACACCCGCTCTACAAGAAGGTCGTCCGCCACACGCGGCGCTTCAAGGTGCATGACGAGGAGAGCGCGTGCGGTATCGGCGATCGTGTTCGCATCGTCGAGACCCGCCCGATCTCGAAAGAGACGCGCTGGCGCGTGGCGGAAGTTCTGGAGAAGGCGCGCTGAGATGATCCAGCAGGAATCGGTCCTCAAAGTGGCGGACAACAGCGGAGCGCGCGAGATCCTCTGTATCCGCGTGCTCGGCGGCAGCTATCGCAAGTACGCGGGTGTCGGCGATGTGATCATCGGCGCCGTCAAGGTGGCGACTCCGAACGCCCAGGTGAAGAAGGGCGAGGTCGTGCGCGCGGTCGTCGTGCGCACCACCAAGGAATACAAGCGCCCGGACGGGAGCAACATCCGCTTCGACGAAAACGCCGCCGTGCTCATCACACCGCAGAACAACCCGCGTGGATCGCGCATCTTCGGTCCGGTCGCGCGCGAACTCCGCGAGCGCAACTTCATGAAGATCGTCAGTCTCGCGCCGGAGGTCATCTGATGGCGCGCTCCGCCGAGCACAGAATCCGTGTGCAGCTCGTGCATGAGGGCTGGGCGCGTGGGCATCTGCGTCCCCTCGACATCCGCAAGGGTGACAACGTCGAAGTCCTCAGCGGTAAGGACAAGGGCAAGCGCGGTATCGTCGAGCGTCTGCTCCCGGAGCAGCAGCGCATCGCCGTTCGCGGTGTGAACCTGCTCAAGCGCCACACCAAGTCGGGCGTGAAAGGCAATATCCAGGGCGGTATCGTCGACTTCGACGGCCCGGTTGCCTACAGCAACGTGATGCTGGTCTGCAATCGCTGCGACAAGCCGACGAGGATCGCGCACGGCGTCAACGAGCTGGGCCGCCGCACCATCGTGTGCAAGAAGTGCGGCGAGACCTATGACAGGGCGCAGGTCTGATGGCTGTGCAGACCGACACACTGCCCCGCATGCGTCGTCGTTACGTCGACGAGATCGTCCCCGCCCTGGTCGCCGAGTTCGGCTATCTCAACGCCATGCAGGTGCCCTCCATCGAGAAGGTGGTCATCAACATCGGCCTGGGCGAGGCGATCATCAACGCGCGCGCCATCGACGCCGCCATCGCCGACCTCAAGCAGATCACCGGCCAGGCGCCGATCGTGATCAAGGCACGCAAGTCAGTCGCCGCATTCAAACTGCGCGAAGGCATGCCGATCGGTGTCAAGGTGACGTTGCGCGGCAGGCGGATGTACGACTTCCTCGACAAGTTGCTCAACGTCGCGCTCCCGCGCATTCGAGACTTCCGTGGCGTTGACTCCAAGGCGTTCGACGGGCACGGCAACTACACCCTCGGGTTGCGCGAGCAGCTCGTCTTCCCCGAGATCGACTTTGACAAAATCGACAAGCTTCGCGGGCTGGAGGTATGCATCGTGACCACGGCCCGTACGGACGCGGAAGGCCGCTCACTTCTCACCGGGCTCGGGATGCCCTTCAGGAAGAACTGACCGATGGCAAAGAAATCCCTGATCGCCAAGGCCAACCGGCCCGCGCGGTACTCGACGCAGGCGCACCATCGCTGCGGTGTCTGCGGGCGTTCGCGTGCCTACATGCGCAAGTTCGGCATGTGCCGGATCTGTTTCCGCCAACTCGCCAGCATCGGACAGATACCTGGCGTCCAGAAGAGTTCGTGGTGAGCCATGACGAGTGACAACATCGCGGACATGCTGACCCGCATCCGCAACGCCAACGCAGCCCATCATCGCACCGTCGAAATGCCGGTGTCGAAGATGAAGATCGAGATCGCGCGCGTGCTCGCCGAGGAAGGCTTCGTCGAGGGATACGAGGTGTCCGGCGAGGCGCCGATGCAGGTCCTGACCGTCACCCTCAAGCCGGGCAGCCCGCGTGGGCGTGCCCTGTCCGGCCTGCGCCGGATCAGCCGCCCGGGTCTTCGTGTCTACGCGCGCAAGTCGGAGATTCCGCGTGTGCTCGGCGGCCTTGGTGTCGCGATCATCTCGACGTCGCGAGGGCTGATGACCGGACGCGCGGCGCAGCGCGCCGGATTGGGCGGCGAAGTCGTCGCCTTCGTGTGGTGAGGCGCAACTGAATGTCTCGCATCGGCAAGCTCCCCATCCCCGTTCCCGACGGAGTTGAGGTCGCCCTCGAAACCGGCAACCGCCTCAGCGTCACGGGCTCGCGTGGGACATTGCAGCGCACTTTCGCGCCGTCGATGCTCATCAACGTCGAGACCGGGACGATCACTATCGATCGCCCATCGAACGCGCGCATTCACCGCTCCCTTCACGGGCTCACCCGCACGCTGGTGGCCAACATGGTCCAGGGCGTCAGCGGCGGGTTCACGCGCGACCTCGACCTGGTCGGCGTCGGGTTCCGAGCCGCTCGGCAGGGCGGCGACCTGGTGCTGACCCTGGGCTACTCGCATCCCATTCGCTACACCCCGCCTGAGGGGATCAATATCGAGGTGCCGGTTCCCACCCAGATCCAGATCAGCGGGTCTGACAAAGAGGTGGTCGGGCAGGTGGCAGCCAAGATCCGTTCGTTCCGGAAGCCAGAGCCGTACAAGGGGAAGGGCATTCTGTACCGGGGCGAGAAGCTGCGCCGCAAGGCCGGAAAGTCGGGTAAGGCCGGCAAGACCAAGTAACGAGTTCAAGTAGTTAGAGGCTGAAGAGAATGTTCACGAAGCACGACCGGCGCGCCGCTCGAGCGCGTCGCCACCGCCGCGTGCGCAAGCACGTCACCGGAACCGCGGCGCGTCCGCGTCTGGCGGTGTTCCGCAGCCTCCGCCATATCGGCGCGCAACTCGTCGACGACGCCACAGGCCGGACGCTTGCGTCCGCGTCGACCACTGAGCCGGCACTGCGTGCCGTGCTCGGCGATGGCAATGCGTGCACGACCAATGGCGCGGCGGCGATCGGCAAGACCATCTCCGAGCGCGCCAAGGCGGCGGGCATCGACACCGTGGTCTTCGACCGTGCCGGTTATCTGTTCCATGGTCGTGTCAAAGCGCTTGCGGAGGCGGCCCGCGAAGGCGGCCTGAAGTTCTGACATGGGTATGCGCATGGATCGCCGCGACGATCGCGGCAGCGAATTTCAGGAGAAGATCGTCTCGCTCAACCGCGTGGCCAAAGTGGTCAAGGGTGGGCGGCGCTTCTCGTTCAGCGCGCTCGTCGTCGTCGGTGACGGGAAGGGCCGCGTCGGCGCCGGGCTCGGCAAGGCCGGAGAGGTGCCGGACGCAATCCGTAAGGGCGTTGACGACGCCAAGAAACACATGATCACCGTGCCGATGGTCGGAACGACCATCCCCCACGAGGTGCGCTACAAGCTTGGCGCCGCGAAAGTGATGCTCAAGCCGGGCGTCCCCGGCACCGGCGTCATCAGCGGCAGCTCAATGCGCGCCGTGGTCGAGGCAGCGGGCATCAAGGACATCCTGACCAAGAGCCTCGGCACCGACAACCCGATCAACGTCGTGCGCGCCACGGTCTCCGCGCTTGCAAGCCTGCGCACCCTCGCGGCTGTGGCCGAGCTTCGCGGCCGCACGCCTGAGCAGATCGTCGGCAGCCGCAAGATGGCCGATCGGATGCTCGGCAGGACGCCTGCCGGGTCGGACACGGCGCCCGCCGACGTGGTCTCGCCATGAGCACGGTTCGCGTGACCTACCGTAAGAGTGGCATCGGCTACGCGCGCGACCAGAAGGCGACCATTGCCGCACTCGGACTCAAGAAGATGAACCACACCGTCGAGCACGAGGCGACACCCTCGATCTGCGGGATGGTGCACAAAGTCCGCCACCTCGTCGCCGTGAACGGTGAGCCGGCGGACTCGCCCGCAGGCGTCGCCCTGCTGCGCGATCTCGCCGCCGCCACCACAGAGAGTGCCGCGTGAAACTGCATGAACTCAAGCCCGCCAAGGGCAGCAGCAAGCCGCGCAAGCGGGTTGGTCGCGGTGAGGGCGCCGGACAGGGCAAGACGAGCGGTCGTGGCCAGAAGGGCCAGGGGTCGCGTTCGAGCTTCACCCTCCCGACCGGTTTCGAAGGCGGCCAGATGCCGCTCAAGCAGCGGCTGCCCAAGCTCCGCGGCTTCCACAACCGCTGGCGTCGTGAGTACGTGGTCGTCAATCTCGGCAAGCTCGTTCGCTTCGAGAAGGGCTCCGTGGTCGACCCCGACGTGCTGACCGAGGCCGGATTGATCCCGCGTGCGTCGTCGCCCGTCAAGGTGCTTGCCGCCGGCCGCCTCACGCATGCGCTCACCCTGCGGGTTCACCGCATCTCGGGCGCCGCTCGGACGGCTGTCGAATCGGCAGGTGGTTCGATCGAGCTGCTCGGCGCGCAGCCTCCTGCCGAAGGCGCCGAGCCCGTCGGCAAACGGGATCGCCGTAAGGCCGCGGCCATCGTCGCCCGTGCCGACCTGCTGAGCGGCAAGACGTCGGCAGATGCGGCTGCAGCGAGATCGAAGCGCAAGAAGGACGATGACGACGACGCGACTCCCAAAGCCAAGGCAGGCAAGGGCAAGGGCAGCGACGCCCCGAAGGCCGGTGGCAAGAAGCGCGGCGAGAAGACTGCTGACGCGGAGCCCGCGGAAGCGTCTGAGCAGGGCCGTGATGACGAGGCGGAGACAGAGGTCCCGGAGTGAACCTCCTCGAGGCGCTCGGTCAGGCGCTCCGGATTCCGGAGCTGCGGCGGAAGCTGCTCTTCACCCTGGGTCTCCTCGCAGCGTTCCGCATCCTGGCCGCCATCGCAATCCCAGGGACCAACCCGGCAGCGCTCGCGAGGCTCTTTTCGAACAACACGCTGCTCGGCCTGCTCAACCTGTTCAGTGGCGGCGGTCTGCAGCGGTTCACGCTGGTAGCGCTGGGACTGAATCCCTACATCAACGCCACCATCATCATGCAGTTGATGACCGTCGTCTCGGTCAGGCTCAAAGAGTTGAGCAAGGAAGGGGAGGCGGGTCGTAAGAAGATCACGCGCTACACACGCTGGCTCACCGTGCCGCTGGCGATGTTGCAGGCATTCGGCTATCTCGCGCTCTTCACCAACCCCTCGGTCGGCATCATCACCAACCCCACCGCCGCGACCGAGATCAGCATCATCCTCACGCTCACCGCGGGCACGGTGATCGCGATGTGGCTGGGTGAGCTCATCACCGAGTACGGCGTCGGCAACGGCGTCTCACTGATCATCTTCGTCGGCATCATCGGCAGGCTCCCCGCGGCCATCGTCGGCTATGGCGGCACGGGCGGCGCCTCGCACATCATCCAGATCGTGGTGATGGCGATCATCGCCGTCACGGTGACAGCGGGTGTCATCGAAGTCCAGCAGGCACAACGAAAAATTCCTGTGCAATCCGCGCAACGCGTGCTCAACGTGCGCACCGGTCAAGCCTCGCAGGGACGGCGAAACTTCTTACCGCTTCGAGTCAACGCCGCAGGCGTCATCCCGATCATTTTCGCGATCTCGATCATGACGTTCCCGACGATCTTCGCGAATCTCTTTCAGAGCAGCACGGGCTGGACTCTTTCGGTCGCGCAGTGGATCACCACCAACTGGCAGGCGACCGGCGGATTCATCCCGCTCAACATCCTCTACAACGGCATCTACTTCCTGCTCGTCATGGGGTTCACGTATTTCTACACGTCGATCGTGTTCGACCCCGTGGACGTGGCCGACAACTTGAAAAAGCAATCCACGTTCATTCCCGGCATCCGTCCGGGGAGGAGCACCGCCGAATATCTCGGCAAGGTGATGGGCCGGATCACGCTCGCCGGCGCGATATTCCTTGCCATGATCACCGTGGTGCTGCCGCTGATCACCGCGGTCCTCACCGGTGTTCCATCGACGAGCCTCTACCTCGGCGGTACTGCGATCCTGATCGTCGTCGGCGTCGCGCTCGACACCATGAAGCAGATCGAGACCCAGCTGCTCATGCGGCAGTACAAGGGATTCATCAAATGATCGCGCTCATGTTCGGACCGCCCGGCAGCGGCAAGGGCACCCAGGCGTCGCGCGTCGCGGTGCGCGTGGGTGTGCCTCACGTCGCGGCCGGCGACATGCTCCGAAGCGAGGTGTCGCGCGGCACGGCGCTGGGACGGGAGGCGAAACCCATCATGGACGCGGGCGGTCTCGTGCCCGACGACCTCGTCGTCCGCATGATCGAGGCCCGGCTGAACGAGCCGGACGCCGAAACCGGGGTGCTCCTCGATGGCTTTCCCCGCACGGTCCCGCAGGCGGTCACGCTCGACGCCATGTTGACGGCGCGCAATCAGGCCGTCGCCGACGTGATCTCGCTGGAGGTGCCCGACGACGAACTGAAGACACGGATTCTCAAGCGAGCGAACACCGAAGGGCGCAGTGACGACACCGCTGAAGGGCTCGCCCAGCGCCTCGTGGTGTACCGCCAGGACACCGCCCCGGTGCTCGAGCACTATCGCGCTGCGGGCACGCGGATCGAGGCGATCAACGGCGTCGGCGACATCGACGCGATCACCGCACGGATCATCACGTCGATGCAGCACAACGGTGCGGCCGTGGGATCGGCATGAGCAATCACGGCGTCCAGACCTTCCGGTTGAAGCGGCCCGACGAGATCGAGAAGATGCGCATCTCGGGCAAGATCCTCGGCGAGTGCCTGGCGCAGCTCGCGTCCTCGGTGCGCGCCGGCATGACCACCCTGGACCTCGACCGCGAGGCCGACGCCTTCATCCGCGATCACCACTGCATTCCGGGATTCCTCGGCTTCGAGGGTTTCCCGAACTCGCTCTGCGTGTCGATCAACGACCAGGTCGTCCACGGGATCCCGAGCGGTCAGGTCATCAACGACGGGGATCTCGTGTCCCTGGACTGCGGGTTGATCCTCGACGGGTGGTGGGCCGACAGCGGCCTCTCCGTGGCCTGCGGCGAGGCGCCCCCCGCCGTGCAGCGCCTGATCGACGTGACCCGGCAGGCCCTTGACCTCGGCATCGCCGCCGCCAAGCCCGGCAACCACATCGGCGACATCGGCGCGGCGGTGCAGGGCTTTGTGGAGGCGAATGGCTACTCGGTGGTGCGCCAGTACGTCGGCCACGGGATCGGGCGGGACATGCACGAACTGCCCCAGGTGCCCAACTACGGCCGCCCCGGGACGGGCAACCTGCTCAAGCCCGGCTATGTCATCGCGATCGAGCCCATGGTCAACGCGGGCAGGGCTGAAACCCGGGTCCTCGACGACGACTGGACGGTGGTCACCGCCGACGGCAAGCTGTCCTGCTACTTCGAGCACACCGTGGCCATCACAGAATCAGGGCCTGAAGTCCTGACGTTCCGGCCCGACCGGGTCCTGGCGGACGTCGCGGCCGCGGCGAGCGGGTCGTGATCCGATTGCGCGGTTTGCCTGGTAACCCGGGCACGGTTTATACTCAGTACCTCGGGCTCTCGCATGAGCCTGGTTCGGCGCGCACGCATTGGGGTACCGCCGGCACCAGCGTCACGGATCGCGCCGGGACGCATCGAGCACTAGCCAGCGGGCGCCCTACGCCGCCAACCATGAGGAATTCGTCACCAGGATGAAGGTCAGAGCATCAGTGAAGCGTCTGTGTGAGCGCTGCAAGATCATCAAGCGCCATGGCGCCGTTCGAGTGATCTGCGAGAACCCGAAACACAAGCAGCGGCAGGGGTAGATGGCACGTATCGCCGGCGTTGATGTTCCCCGCGAGAAGCGGATCGAGATCGCCCTCACCTACATCTACGGCATCGGGACGACGACTGCAAAGCGAATGCTGTCGCTGGCGGGCGTGGCCCCAGACACGCGCACCAAGGATTTGAGTGACGCTCAGGTCGGCAAGTTGCGCGACGTGATTGCGAAGCAATTGCAGGGCCGCGTGGAAGGCGACCTGCGCCGCCAGATCGCTCTCAACATCAAGCGTCTGACTGAAATCGGCACCTATCGGGGCCTGCGCCATCGTCGCGGCCTTCCTGTTCGCGGGCAGCGTACCCGTACCAACGCGCGTACCCGGCGTGGTCCCAAGAAGACCGTCGGCGTCCGCCGCAAGAAGGCGACAAAGTAAGCGTGGCCAAGAAGAAAAAAGTCGTACGAACCCGGCGCCGCGAGCGCAAGAACATCGCAGTAGGCCATGCCCACGTGCTCGCGACGTTCAACAACACCATCGTCAGCCTGACCGATCCCGACGGCAACGTCATCGCCTGGGGATCCGCCGGTGCGCAGGGCTTCAAAGGCTCGCGCAAGAGCACGCCCTTCGCGGCGCAGGTCACGGCGGAGGCGGCCGCTCGCCGCGCGATGGAGCACGGGCTCAAGTCGATCGAGATTTTCGTCAAGGGCCCGGGCGCCGGTCGTGAGGCCGCCATCCGTAGCCTGCAGGCGAGCGGCCTCGATGTCAGCGCCATCTCGGACGTCACCCCGATCCCGCACAACGGTTGCCGCCCCCCCAAGCGGCGCCGGGTTTAAGGGGTTTCGATGGCCAATCAAGCAGGTCCTGTCTGCCGACTCTGCCGCCGCGAGGGCGCCAAGCTCTACCTGAAGGGCGCCAAATGCGTGACCAACTGCACGTTCGACAAGCGCAGTGGTCTGCTCCCCGGACAGCATGGTCTGGCTCGCCGGCGCAAGTCGAGCGACTACGGCATCCAGCTGCGGGCGAAGCAGAAGGCGCGCCGCCTCTACGGCGTGCTGGAGACCCAGTTCCGTCGCTACTTCGAGCGCGCTGAGACCGCGCAGGGCGTGACCGGCACCGTGTTGCTCCAACAGCTGGAGCGGCGCCTGGACAACATCGTCTACCGGCTCGGGCTCGCCAGCTCGCGGCGCGAGGCGCGTCAGCTCGTGAGCCACCGCCATTTCAAGGTGAATGGCCGTGCCCTCAACATCGCCTCGGCGCAGCTGCGTCCGGGCGACATCGTCGAGGTCCGTGAGCGCAGCCGCAAGATGCTCGTCATCGAGAACGCGCAGCAACTGGTGACCGGCCGGCAGGTCCCGGACTGGCTGACGCTCGACGCAGCCGCGCTCAGGGGCACCGTCGTACGTTTACCCGAGCGGCATGAGATGGAATCACAAGTCGAAGAGCAACTCATCGTTGAGTACTACTCGAGATGACCGTGCTCCGCGCCGCCGCCGGCGCACTGTTCGCAGCCCCCGTCGCCCCTGTTGAGGAGTCCTGAATGGCAATTGACATCATGACCACCCCCGCGGTCAAAGAAATCGAGAGCAGCGCCGACTATGGCAAGTTCGAGATCGAGCCGCTCGAGCCGGGCTTCGGCGTCACGCTCGGTAACTCGCTGCGTCGCGTCCTGCTGTCGTCGCTGCCTGGCGCCGCAATCACGTCCGTGTCCATCGAGGGCATCGCGCACGAGTTCAGCTCCATCGAGAACATCAAGGAAGACGTCACCGAGATCCTCCTCAACATCAAGGAAATCAACGTCCTCTCGCACAGCGCCGACCCGGTGCGCATCAGCCTCGATCAGCACGGTCCTCGCGAAGTGACCGCCGCCGACATCGAGTGCCCGAGTGACGTCGAGATCCGCAACCCCACCCAGCACATCGCCACCCTGGACTCGCCCAAGGCGCAGCTTCGGATGGACCTCATGGTCGAGCGTGGCAAGGGCTACGTCACCGCCGAGCGCAACAAGAAAGAAGGTCAGGCGATCGGGGTGATCCCCATCGACGCGATCTTCACCCCAGTACGCAAGGCGAACTTCTTCGTCGAGAAGACCCGTGTCGGTCAGGAGACGGAGTGGGACAAGCTGGTCGTCGAGGTCTGGACTGACGGAACGCTCGCCCCTGTGGAAGCGGTCAGTCGCGCCGCCAACCTCTTCACCGAGCACCTCGGCCTCTTCGTGCGGTTCGGCGACAACCTCGCGGCCCCGCAGCAGCGCCAGGCCCGTGGCAACGATCTCCCCAGCCGCCTCGCGGACGTGCCGATCGAGGACCTGGAGCTCAGTGTCCGCGCGCTCAACTGCCTCAAGGCCAACGACATCACCAAAGTGGGCCAGCTGGTTGCGATGAAGCAGGAGGAGTTGCTCACGCTGCGCAACTTCGGGCAGAAGTCGCTTGACGAGATTCGCGAGAAGCTGGTCCAGCGCGAGCTGGTCACCACCGAAGAGCTGGACACGTTGTTCCAGCCGATGGCGAGGTAACCGGAGCCTCTCATGCGACATCGTATCGCCGGTCGGAAGTTTGGGCGCAGCGCTGCGCATCGCCAGTCGATGACACGCAATCAGATCACCTCGTTGCTGCGCTACGGCCGCATCACCACCACCGAGGCGAAAGCCAAGGAGTTGCGGCGCTGGGTCGAACGCGTCATCACCGACGCCAAGCCCGACGACCTCAACGCGCGCCGCAAAGTGGCGCTGTACGTCAACGACCGCGAGGTCTCCAACAAGCTCTTCTCGACCTACCTCGAGCGCTACAAGGAGCGTCCGGGCGGCTACACCCGTGTGGTCAAACTGCCCCCGCGTCGCAGCGACGCGTCGCCCATGGCGATCATCGAGCTGGTCGAATAGGACACGCGCGTGCCCACCTACAGCCTCACCGTCGAGTACGACGGCACCGATTTCGCCGGATGGCAGATCCAGCCGAGCATTCGGACCGCCATGGGCGTCTTCAGTGACGCGCTGCAGACCGTGACGCGCGAAGCTCCCGTGCTGACCGCTGCGGGACGCACCGACGCGGGAGCGCACTCGCGCGGCCAGGTGGTCGGATGCACACTCGATCGCGCCTGGGCGCTCGACGATCTGCGTAACGCGCTCAACGCGGCGCTTCCCGAAGACGTCGCGGTCGTGGAAGTCGCCAACCAGGCGGCGAGTTTCGACGCGCGACGCGACGCGGTCGAGCGGACGTATCGCTACCTCATCGTGTGCCGCGATGGCCGCGCACCGGTGACGCGACGCAATGCGTGGACGGTCCGCGGTCCGCTCGACATCGACGCGATGCGCGCCGCCGCCGCACACCTTGTCGGTAAGCACGATTTCGCGGCCTTCGGCAGCTCCCCGCGCGCGGGTGGCCACACGGTGCGGAGCGTCGCGGCGGTGCACGTCGATCGCCATGACATCGGCGGCGACAGCGCGTCGGGCCCGTCCTCGCGACGGATCGAGACGGTCGTCATCACGGTGCAGGCGGATGCGTTCCTGCGCGGCATGATGCGCTCATTCACCGGCGCACTCGTGAAGATCGGCCAGGGGCGTGCGACGCCGGAATGGCTCGCCTCGCTCGTCGACACGGCGGTCGCGCGCGACCCCTCGGTCAGCGTTGCTCCCGCTCGTGGTCTGTATCAATGGGCTGTCCGCTACGCCGAGCCCGAGCTGGAAATCGAGGAGTACGCGGCATGAGCGGCACATTGACCTATCAGGCCAAGCCGGCCGAGCTCGAGCAGCGTTGGTTCCTGGTCGACGCCCGCGGTGAGACGCTCGGTCGCCTGGCAGCAAACATCGCGCGCGTGCTGCGCGGTAAGCACCGCCCGCAGTACACCCAGCACATCAACACCGGCGAGCACGTCATCGTCATCAACGCTCGCGACATCCAGGTCACCGGGCGCAAGCGAACCCTGAAGAAGTACGACAGGTACTCGGGATATCCGAGTGGCCGTCGTGTTCGTTCCTTCGAGGAGGCGCTCGCCATCGACCCGACCTTCCCGATCATGCATGCCGTTCGCGGGATGCTGCAGCACAACACCCTCGGTGCCGAGCAGCTCACGCATCTCCGCGTGTACGCGGGAGCGGAGCACAAGCACGAGGCCCAGCGACCGCAGCCGATCACCTTCGGCGAGCTAGGGGAGATCATTGCCCGCACCAGTTGAGGCGTACAAGCAGGCCACCGGCCGCCGGAAGACGGCCGTCGCACGCGTGCGCATCGTTCCCGGCGACGGCGTGATCACCGTCAACAACCGCCCACCGAGTGAATACTTCGGCCGCCGCGACCTCGAGACGGTCGTGACGCAGCCACTGCGCGTCACCGACACGACGGGTCGTTTCGAGGTGTCGGTCAAGGTCTTCGGCGGCGGTATCGCCGGACAGGCCGGCGCGGTCTGCCACGGCATCGCTCGCGCCCTGATCGCAGCGGATCCCGAGTTGCGCGCGGTCCTGAAGGCCGCAGGTCTGCTGACTCGCGATTCGCGCGAGAAAGAGCGCAAGAAGTACGGCCTCAAACGAGCTCGGAAGGCGCCGCAGTACACCAAGCGGTAGTGGAGGCGCCGTCCGTCACACGCGAGACGGTGCGGGGTCGTGTGCTCGGGTGCCCTGTCGATGTCATCGACATGGATGCAGCGGTCCGGGCGCTCGTTGCTGCCGTCGAACGCCGCCGTGCGGATGACACAACGCCACCCGCGCTCGTGGTGACGCTCAACCCCGAGATGGTGATGCTCGCCCGGCGCAGTCCTGCGTTTCGCGCCACATTGGAGTCAGCCGCGTTGGTCGTGCCGGACGGCATCGGTCTTGTGCGTGCGCTCCGCCGCCGTGGCCACGCCGAGGCAGAGCGTGTCGGCGGTGCCGACCTGATCGGCGCGTATCTCCCCGATGCCGAACGCCGCGCGCATCGAATCGCGCTCGCCGGCGGCGCGCCCGGTGTGGCCGCCGCCGCGCGCGAGCACATGGTCGCGTCGTACCCGGCGCTCCAGGTGGTCGCCGTGAACGACGGCGCACCGACGCGTGCAACTGCCGCGATGCTCCGCGTCCTGCAGCCAGAGGTAGTGCTTGCCGCCTACGGCGCGGGTCGTCAGGAGCGCTTTCTCGAGTACACGCTCGGTGAGATCGGGGCATCGGCCGGCATTGGTGTCGGCGGCGCGCTCGACTTTCTCGCCGGACGGGTTCGCCGTGCACCAGTGGTGGTGCGCCGCCTCGGTCTCGAGTGGGCCTGGCGACTGGCCTTGCAGCCATGGCGGGTGCGCCGCCAGTTGGTCCTCCCGATGTTCTGGTTACTCGAACGTCGCGAAGCCGCCGCGCAGGCGAAAAGCGCGAGACGATGACGCGCGCATGCTGAGCATCGTCGTCCCCGCATACAACGAAGCGCAGCGCCTTCCGGCGACGCTGACGCGCATGCGCGCGTATCTCGACGGCCGCGATGAGCCGTATGAGGTGCTCGTCGTCGACGACGGCAGCAGCGACGGAACCCTTGCGCTGGCTCGGAAAGCCGCCGAGGACTGGCCGCAGTTGCAGGTGCTCTCGCTCGCCCAGAACACCGGCAAGGGCGCGGCGGTGCGGTTGGGCATGCTCACCGCAAAGGGCGAGCACCGCGTCTTCAGTGACGCCGACCTCAGCACCCCGATCGAACAGGTCGAGGAGCTGCGTGCTCGGCTCACTGGAAACTGTGCGGTGGCAATCGCATCGCGCGCCCTGCCGGAGTCGCAGATCGACGTGCATCAGCCCGGCAGGCGCGAGGTGATGGGACGCACCTACAACCGGCTGCTGCGCCTGTCAGCGCTGCGCGGCCTCCATGACACGCAGTGCGGGTTCAAGGCGTTCACCGCTGACGCCGCAGTTGCGTGTTTTGAGCCACTTCGCACGCTCCGCTTCGGTTTTGACGCCGAAGTGCTTCTCCGTGCCCGGCGCCTCGGGTGGACGGTTGCGGAAGTCCCGGTGCGTTGGGAGCACAAAGAGGACTCGCGGGTCAGTGCACTTCGCGACTCCGCTGGGGTTCTTTACGATTTGGTGCGTCTTCGGTTCATCGTCCGGCGATAATCGCGGGGTGAGAACCGCGCATCGAGCCACGGCGACGGGACACATCGACGTGCGAGTTGCCGGGGCGCCAATCGTGGGCCTGCGATTCCATATGGACGCTCGTGCGGCCGATCTCGAGGACCTGTCCGCTGATCTCGAGCGACAGCTGATCGACATCGGCGCCCGCCGGGCCAACCTCCTGGTGCGGCTCCGTCGCGTCGAACTGACCCGGCAAACTGCGCTCGACGTGCTTCCGGGCCTCACCACAGGATCGGCGGCGATCCTGGAAGGGCTCACCGCGGCGTTCAACGAGGGCCTGGAGCTCACCACCGAGCTCACGCGCCTCGAGACCCGCGCGACCGGGATCCACGCCCGCCTGGCCGACATCGCGGCCGAGCAGCGCGTGCTGCGAACCATGAGTCGTGAGCTGGCCCTGGTCCCCGGCCAGTCGGTCGCCGGTCCCGATCACCGGGCAAGCCAGTACAGCCAGGCAGCGCGTCAGATCTACGAGATCGCCGACGTCGAGCATGCAGAGACGGCACGCCTCATCCTCGAAGGACCGATGCAGCGCCTCGCCGATGCCGCGCTCGAGGCTGAGTTGATCGGTCGGAGCCTCGTCCGCGAGCCTGCCGAGGCCGTGGCGGCGACATCGAGATGCCGAACAGCCGCGACCGAAGCGTCCGAGCGCCTCAGCGAAGTCATCGCCGGGCTGCTGCCGTTGAACCCTGACCGCGGACTCGTCGGCGCGGTCCGAGAGTTGCTGGCCGCCTGGTCGGAGCGTGGCACCGTGCTGCTCCACGTCCTCGGGAGCGAACGCCGGATGCCGCAACTTGCCGAGATCACGAGCTATCGCATCCTCGAGCAGGCGATCGACAACGCGCTGACGCATGGGCGCTCCCAGCGTGTCGACGTCATCCTCTCGTTCCTGCCGAGCCAGATGGTCGCGGTGATCAAGGACGACGGGGACGGATTCGATGTCAGCGCCACCGATGCCCGGCTCGGACGTACCGAGGGGCTCGGCTTGATCCAGATGCGCGAACGCGCGGCCTTGGTGGGTGGGCGCGTCCAGGTGCGCAGCGGTCTCGGCCTCGGGACCGAGGTGCGCGTCACCGTGCCTGACAGCCGAGCGACGACCTAGCGACGGGCTCGAAGCGAGCGGCGGCGATCGCTACGCTGTGGGCCATGTCCTCCACGCAACGCAACTTTCACCTTTCCACTGCTGGTGGGAAGACAGTGGCTCGGGATGTGGCGATGGCAGATACGCCCTGGCAGCGCTTCATGGGCCTGATGGGGAAGCGCGAGCTTGCCGAGGGCGCCGGGCTGTGCCTGCGTCCGTGCAGCTCCATCCACATGTTCTTCATGCGCTTTCCGGTCGACGTCGCGTTCATCGATGCCGACGGCCACGTGGTGCGCATGTACCACGGGCTCAGACCGTGGCGCATGTCGCGAGTGGTGCGTCGGGCAAAGGCTGCGATCGAGTTGCCGAGCGGTGCCCTCGCACGCGCTGGCGTCGGTGTGGGTGACCTCCTGACGATGTCCTGATCCGGTACCGTCGCCAGTCGCCACGCTGCGTGATTGGAGGTTCGACGTGTACGAAGGGTTGCTCGCGGAGACCGTGACCATCCGCGGGCACGGTGACGAGGAGATCGGGGCATATCTCGCGCGTCCGCTTGGCGCCGGTCCATTCCCGGGGATCATCGTCATCCACCACGCGCCCGGTTGGGACCCGGGGACCAAGGAGATCGCCCGCCGTTTCGCGTCCCATGGATACATGGCGATCAGTCCCAACCTCTACCACCGTTTCGGACCCGACCTTGCTCCCGATGACGCTGCCGCCGCCGCCCGGGCAGGTGGCTGGGTGACCACCGAGCAGTTCCTCGGCGATGCAGATGGTGCCCTGCGCTACCTGCGCGGTTTGCCGATCAGCAACGGGAAGGTTGGAACCATCGGCTACTGCTCCGGTGGGCGCCAGAGCTTTCTGGCGGCGTGCGAATTGCCCATCGATGCGGCGGTTGACTGCTACGGCGCCTTCGTAATCTCGCCTTCGCCTCCCGAGTTGCCGTTCCGGATGGAGCCGGTGATCGATCGGGCGTCTCAGATCTCGTGCCCCATCCTCGGTCTCTTCGGTGTCGAGGACAAGAACCCATCGCCGGATGAGGTTTCGCAGATCGACGCCGAGTTGACGCGGCTCGGCAAGGAGCACGAGTTCCATACCCACGCCAACGCAGGCCATGGGTTCTTTTCGGTTGACCGCCCGGCGTATCGGGTCGACGCCGCGGTCGAGGGCTGGCGGCTCATCTTCGACTTCTACGGCCGCCACCTGAGCTAGGAGATCCTTAATGTGCACCTACATCGTCGAGAAGACGCCGGTCATCGGCAGCGCCAAGGGCGCGGCGGGATGGGTGACGATCAACACTGCGGTGGTGGCGGTCGACCATCCATCGCACGCCACGCTTGATCACGCGCTGCTGCTTGACTTCGTGAACTCCGGACGGCCGGTCAGTGAACGAGTGGCCCTGGAGTTGAGCGTGGAGTCGGCGCGGGAGTTGATCGCGGCCATGCAAACCGCTGTGGATGCCTTCGACAGGGCCGGCTGACCCGGGCGTTACCTCGTCTGCGGCGGCCCCGGCCGACCGCACCGCATGCGCGATCGTCCGCGCCACTGCTCGCACCATGTCGCACGGTGGTGGTACGTGGTCGCAAACCTCGCCCGCCTGTTTCTCGATGCCGTCGCGCCGCGTCGCTGCGCCGGATGTGACGCAGTCGCCCACGCGCCGCTGTGCCCCGGTTGTGAACGCCGACTCGCCACCCTGCCGCTCCCGCCGCCGCGACGTTTGCGCCACGGCTCGGCGTTTGCGGGGTTCGTCTTCGTCGAACCGGTGCGATCGGCGCTGCATCGGGGCAAATACGGGGGCGACAAGGCAGCGCTTCGGGCCTTGGCGGCACTCACCTCAGGTCGCCTGGGCCACCTGCTGACCACAGCCCCCGACGCCGTGATCGCGGTGCCCCTCGGATCGCGGCGGCGCCGGCAGCGGGGCTACAACCAGTCCGAGATCATCGCCGGGGTCATCGCGAGCGATCGAAGCGTTGTCGTACGCACCGGCCTCGAACGCGTCCGCGACACGCCGCCGCAGAGCGATCGGGACGAGGACGCCCGCCGCCGGAACGTCGCCGGCGCGTTTGCCTGGCGGGGCGAGTCACTGGCGTCGGCGCGGGTCTGCCTAGTGGACGATGTGCTCACCACCGGCGCCACCATCGAGGCGGCCGCAGCCGCTCTGGACGACGCCGGAGCCGCGCGCATCGACGTGATCGTGGTCGCCGTGGTCCCGTGAACGGCCGACGCTGCCAGAATGAAGGGGAGTATGTCCGTCTTCAGAAAGCCTCTCAGCAAAGTCCTCGGCGATCCCGTCAAGCGTGAGATCAAGCGCTACCAGGGTGTCGTCGACCTCATCAACGAGCTCGAGGCCGAGATGTCAGCCCTCACGGACGACGAGCTTCGCGACAAAACACGCGAGTTTCGCGAGCGACTTGGAGTCGAGGGTTCGGACATCAGCCATGGGCAGTCATTCGCGGGCGGACTCGGTGAGGAGACCGAGGAGGTCGAGATGCAGCGGGCGGAGGAGAAGCAGCGCGACCTCGACCGTCGCCTCGCGCTCGACGACCTCCTCCCGGAGGCCTTCGCGGTGGTCCGTGAGGCGTCGAAGCGCTCGCTTGGCATGCGGCATTTCGATGTGCAGCTGATCGGCGGTATCGTGCTCCATCAAGGCCGGATCGCGGAGATGAAAACCGGCGAAGGCAAGACCCTGGTCGCAACCCTCGCTCTGTACCTCAATGCGCTCGAAGGGCGGGGCGCGCACCTGGTCACCGTCAACGACTATCTGGCTCGCCGAGACGCAGGCTGGAACGCGTCGCTCTATCACTTCCTGGGGATGTCGGTCGGCGTCATCGCGGGGCAGGACATGTCGTACGTCTACGACCCTGACTTCGTCGACGACACGCATCCGGATCCACGCTTGCAACATCTGCGGCCATGCTCCCGTCGCGACGCATATGCGGCCGACATCACGTACTCCACCAACAACGAGCTCGGCTTTGACTTTCTGCGCGACAACATGGCGCAGAAACTCGATCGCTGCGTGCAGCGCCGCTTGCGCTACGCGATTGTCGACGAGGTCGACTCGATCCTCATCGACGAAGCGCGCACGCCGCTGATCATCAGCGGGCAGGCGAGTGAGGCGACTGACAAGTTCTACACCTACGCGCGGCTCATCCCGCGCCTGGTGGCGGAGGACGACTACAGCATCGACGAGAAGACCAAGTCCGCGACGCTCACCGAGGAAGGCGTCGAGAAGATGGAGAAGTGGACGGGGATCTCGAACGTCTACGACATGGAGCATGTCGCTGAGGCGCACCAGATCAACCAGGCGCTGCGCGCCCATGCACTGTGGCTGCGCGACAAGGACTACATCGTGCGCGACGGTGAAGTGGTCATCGTCGATGAGTTCACGGGGCGGACCATGCCGGGCCGCCGCTGGTCGGACGGACTGCACCAGGCGATCGAGGCCAAGGAGGGCGTCGCCGTGCAGCAGGAGACGGTCACGCTGGCGACGATCACCTTCCAGAACTTCTTCCGCCTGTACGACAAGCTCTCCGGCATGACCGGTACGGCCATCACCGAATCGGAGGAGTTCCACAAGATCTACACGCTCGAGGTGGTGCCGATCCCCACACACCGCCCGATGGTGCGCCTCGATGAGCCGGATCTCATCTACAAGTCCGAGGAAGGCAAGTACCGCGCGGTGGTGGAGGAGATCGCCGAGCGGTACAAGAAAGGCCAGCCGATCCTGGTCGGCACGACCAGCATCGAGAAGAGCGAACGCTTGAGCCGGCAGCTCGACAAGCTCGGGGTGCAGCACTCGGTGCTCAACGCGAAGTTGCACGAGAAAGAGGCGGACGTCATCGCCAACGCCGGACAGCGCGGGAGCGTGACCATCGCGACCAACATGGCCGGTCGCGGTACGGACATCGTGCTGGGCGAAGGCGTTGCCGACATCGGCGGCCTCTACATCATCGGCACCGAGCGTCACGAGTCACGACGCATCGACAATCAGTTGCGCGGCCGTTCCGGGCGCCAGGGTGATGCCGGCGAGTCGCGGTTCTTTCTCTCCTTCGAGGACGACCTCATGCGCGTCTTCGGTGGTGAGCGCATGCAGGGTTTCATGGGACGGCTCGGGGTCGACGAGGACACGCCGCTCGAGTCGAAGATGGTGTCGCGACAGATTGAGGGTGCGCAGGCGCGCGTCGAGGGACACAACTTCGACAGCCGCCGTCACGTCGTCGAGTACGACGACGTCATGAACAAGCAGCGCGAAATTATTTACGGTGAACGCCGCAAGATTCTGGAGGGCACCGACACGCGCTCCAACTTCCTTGCGATGGTGGAGCACGTCGTCGCCACCGAGGTTCCGCCCTTCTGTGATGGGCGCCATCGCGAGGCCTGGGACTTCGAGGGCCTCTGGGAGGCGTTGCGGCAGTTTGCTGCGGGCCTGCCGGCGTTTTCGGAGATCAACACCGACAGCCTGGGGAATTCGATTGCGGAAATCGATGAAACACTCACCGATGAGCTGATCGGGCTCTACGAGGAGAAGGAGCAGGAGTACGGCGCCGACCTCATGCGCGAGGTGGAGCAGAGCGTGATGCTCCAGGTGATCGACACTCGCTGGCTGCAGTACCTGACCCAGATGGACCACCTGCGTGAGGGGATGGGATTCCAGGCGTACGGCCAGATGGATCCACTCGTCGAATACAAGGCGGCGGCGTTCACCGCGTTCCAGGACCTCACTGAGGACATCCAGCGCGAGATCGTCCGCGCCCTCATGAACGTGCAGATCCGCCGTGTCGATCCGAATGAGGCCCCGACGGACGATGGGGGACCGGCCGGCGGCGATGGCGGTCTCCTGCCTGTCGCACCCGCGACCGTCGCTCCCGTACCCACCGCTGGTGCGGCCGAGGCTGTTGCGGCGGCCTCACCGCGTGCTGACCGTCCGGGCGGTGCCGTGGACGCCGCGCAGGTACCGCCGGCGCGACCGGCGGCGGCGCTGGCGAGCGGCACTCTCGCGCGGGCAACCGGGACCCGGGTGTCTGCTCCGGTGACCAGCAAGCCGATCGTGCGGAACATCGTCGAATCGTCGGGTGCGGTGACGCAGCGAGCGGATGGGAACGGGAGCGCGGCAGTGGCGGCGACCAACGGTGCGGGCACCGCGGTCAACGGGAAGGTCGGAAGGAATCAGGCCTGCCCGTGCGGGTCAGGGAAGAAGTACAAGTACTGCCACGGCAAGTGACGGCGTAGTCGCCGGCCACGCTCCGTCATTGGAGGAGGCATCAGATGACAGTCATGCCAGCGGGCGCACCCTTGTCGGACGACGGTCACTGGTGGTGGGACGGAAGTCAGTGGCAGCCGGTCGCGCAGGGTGCGGGGTCCGGCGCGGCTGCCCCGGCCGACGCGCAAGCCGCCCAGGGATCCGGAACGCAGCCCTCCGCACCGGCGGTCGGCCGGCTCTCAGACGACGGCCAGTGGCAATGGGACGGCACCGCCTGGCAGCCCGCGGCGTCGGGCGCGGGAGCAACCGGCACCGCGCCGACGAGCGATCTCAAGGTCACGCTCGGGGTCCCGACGGTCGAACCCCGCAACACCCAGGACGGCACGTCCGCGGTGATCGTGCACTACAAGCTCACGAACACAGGGACGGTTCCCATCGAATCGGGAAGACTGGAGCTCGGTTTCTACGTCGTTGCGGAGGGCAACACGGCGGAGTTGGCCGCGTACGTTCTCGGCGACTCCCTCGATGCCATCGCACCGGGCCAGGACCATTCAGGCCACTGGCCCCTTCAGGTTGACGCCGGGACGTGGACGGTGATCGTCGGGGTCAAGGACAAGACGACCGGCGACAGCCTTGCAACGAGCGACGGCGTCAGCACTCACGTCGCGGGCACGGTGGCGGTCGCGACCTCGTTTGATGAAGCGCAGACCTACGCACTCACAGTGACCATCACGAAGTTTGAGCACGTGCAAGGGGCTCTGTTCCGTGTCCATTACGACTTGCACTGCGATCGTGAAGTGCCGGCCGGTTTGAACGTGAGTGGGAAGATCGTCGGTGCCCAGTCCAGGTCCGCACAGCTCTACGACCTGACCACCGGCCTCACCGCCGGGCGAGCCATGCCGCACTACCTGACTCTGGAAGCCGACATGCCTGATCATGTGACCGCGAGCATCACTGTGGATCCAGGCGGACCAAGTGAGAAGTCCGACTCGGTCGAGGTGGAGATCGCGGCGGATGGAACGGCGACGATGTCGCGGTAGGGTTGCCCGGCAAGGCCCACACGACCGTCTCACGCGACCCTCGTCGATCGCCCAACGCGACCGAGCTTTGCAGCATCGCCGCCAACGCTGCGCTCACGCGACTCGGCTCGCGGAAGTCCTTACCGCACTGCCGCGGCGACGCGGAGCCCGAACCCGATCAGCACGATGCCGGTGACACGCTCCGACCACTGGCGGATCCTGGGGCGGTGCAGGACCGAGCGCGACCGCGAGAACG
This sequence comes from Candidatus Dormiibacterota bacterium, assembly GCA_041691155.1. Lineage (GTDB taxonomy): Bacteria > Chloroflexota > Dormibacteria > Aeolococcales > Aeolococcaceae > Palsa-851. The sequence continues at coordinate 29,652 of JBEPVD010000021.1, forward strand.
CGATGGCGTAGGCGGTCAGGACGCCCAGCGACAACACGACGTGCGTCAGCACCAGGATCGGGAGCCAGAGCATCGGCGGTGCGCCGTGTGGCACCAGGGTCGGTAGCACGCTCGTGTAGAAGACCGCGATCTTGGGGTTGAGGACATTCGTGAGCAGCCCCGTCCGAAGGGGTTTGCCAGCGTGGATGCGCTCGGACGGCTGCATCTCGCTGACCGGCGTGCGGCTGCGCCAGAGCACACGCAATCCCATGACGATGAGGTACACCGCGCCGGCCACTTTGATCACCGTGTACGCAATGGCCGACGTGGCGAGAACGGCGGCGAGACCGACCACCGCGAGCGCGCCCCACAGCAGGAGTCCGATGACAACGCCGACCGATGCGCGAGTGGCAGCCGCGCGGCCCGTGGTCAGTGCAAAGCGCGTGACGACTGCGACGTCGGGTCCGGGCAGCACCGTGAGCAGTGCGAGGATCGCGACTGCGGCGAGGGACGAGGCAAGCACGGTCACGTGAATCGTGTTCTTCGCGGTGGGTTCGGTGCGCTGCGCGTGTCGCGCTACCGCATCCGGATGAAGCTGGCGTTGCTCCTGTACTCGTCGAGCGTCCGCGCGTTCATATACGACATCGAGCTGCGTAACCCGGCCAGATAGCGCTGGATGACGTCGGCAACGTGGCCCTTGTACGGAACGATCGACTCCGCTCCCTCGATGTACTCGGGGTCCTCGCCGGCGAACTCCTGCTGCACCGAGAACGACGCGGCGCCACGCATGATCTTGAACTTCTTTCCGTCGACGACCAGCACTCGACCCGGCGCCTCGTAGGTCCCCGCCAGTGCGGAACCGACCATCACGCAGTCGGCCCCAAGCGCGAGCAGCTTGCACATGTCCGCAGGGCTGCGGATCCCTCCGTCCCCGACGATGAGCGCATGCCTGCGCACTTGCGCGCACTCGTGGACGCTGTACGGCGTTGGCGCGTGCACACCGGTCTCGGTGCGGGTCTCGCACACGGACCCACCCGCGATGCCCACCCGGATCGCATCCACACCGAGATCCTCGAGCCATGCGAACGTCTCGGCAGTCGCGACGTTGCCCGCGATGAGGAACACGGCCGCTGCTTGGTCGCGCACCCAACGCACCGCATGTGCGACCTGTTCGTGGGCACCGTTGGCGGTGTCAAGGCACACGATCCGGCAGCCCGCCTCGACGATGCGCTCGAAGCGATCCCGGTAATCACCGCTCACCCCGAGCGCCGCGGCCACTGATCCGCCGCCGGCCCCGACCTCGCGCAATTCGCCGGCCTGCGCATCCACTGTCTGAAAGCGCGGGAGGATGCCGAGCGCGCCGTGCCGTCCCAACGCCTGGCACATGTCGACGCCGCACACGTCAGGCATCGGCGAACCGATCAGCGGGATGCTCAGCCGCACCGGCCCGAAGTCCACCTCGGGCAGCGCTTCCATGCGATGTGCGAGCGTCGACCGCACTCGGGGCACGAGTGACACATCATCGAAATCGAAGGCCCGCGGCAGGGCGGGAAACAGTTCGCCGATCGCCGCCGGGGCCACCGCGCTGGCGGTTTGCATGAGTTCATTGTGGAATACTCGACCAATGAGCGAGCTTGCAGAACGCGCCAACGACGTCGCCGCCCGTATCGCTGAGCTGCAGGGGCATCTTTGACCTCGCCGGCAAGCGCGTCCGACTGATCGAGCTCGACGAGGAGATATCCGCCCCAGATCTGTGGGACGACCCTCGTCACGCCGCCGCGCTCAACCAGGAAGCCTCACGCATTCGCGATGACCTCGCGGTCTGGGCGACGCTGACCCAACGCGCCGAGGACGTCAAGGAAATCGCCACGATGCTCGACGCCGAGGCGGACGCTGCGATGAGCGCCGACCTCGAGGTCGAACTCATGTCCCTGGACAAGGAGATCGCAAAGCGCGAGATCGACCTGCTGTTCAGCGATCCATATACCGACCATGTGGCGATCATCGGGATCCACGCGGGTGCAGGCGGCACCGATTCGCAGGACTGGGCGGGGATGCTCCTGCGCATGTACCTCGCTTGGGCGGAGCAGCACCGGATGCCCGTGGAGTTCCTCGAGGAGTCGGTGGGCGATGAGGCGGGCATCAAGTCGACGACCATCCGCGTCTCCGGCCCCCGGGCCTACGGCCTGCTCAGGGGAGAGCACGGCGTACACCGGCTGGTCAGGATCAGCCCCTTCGACGCCGCCCATCGCCGCCACACGTCGTTCGTGCTCGTGGAGGTGACCCCCGAGATTGAGGACACGGTGACGGTGGAGATCGACCCTGACGATGTCCGGACCGACGTTTTCCGCTCCAGCGGAGCGGGCGGCCAGCACGTCAACAAGACCTCCTCGGCAGTTCGCCTCACCCATATCCCGAGCGGCGTGGTGGTCACCTGCCAGAACGAGCGGTCCCAGCAGCAGAACCGCGATGTCGCCTGGCGGGTCCTACGGTCCCGGCTGCTGGCCCTCCAGCAGGCGGCACACGCCCAGAAAGTGGCCGATCTCAAGGGCGACCTGATCGCTGCCGAATGGGGCAGCCAGATCCGCTCGTACGTGCTCCAGCCGTACACCATGGTCAAGGACCACCGCACCGGCGTGGAGGTCGGCAACGCCGAAGGGGTGCTCGAGGGGGACATCGATCCCTTCATCGAGGGGTATCTCCACTGGGCAGCGCGGGAGGAGGGGGAATCGAAGGCATCCTGATCGCACCTGTCCGGCGCAGCCCCGTACGGAAGTCACCGATATGTGAAATTTGTCGGGAGTCCGGCCGAACCCCGGTTTATACTGGCCGCCGACCCAGTAGCGATCCCAGAAACCATCCTATGAAGACATTGCCCCAGGGGGCAGCCTGGTGAGCGTGGCGGTCGCGGAGCGATCTGCGGCTCCCCCTCAGCACGCATTGCGCCCCGTCATCTCCTTTCACGGCGTGAGCAAGGTGTACCCGAACGGAACGGAGGCCCTGCGCGACGTTGATCTGGCGATCCATCAGGGCGACTTCTGCTTCCTGGTGGGACCGAGCGGCGCGGGCAAGTCCACGCTCGTGCGCTTGCTGATCCGCGACGAGGCTCCGTCGACGGGGCGCATCTTCATCGATGGGCAGGAAGTGAGTCGCATGTCGCACCGCAAGCTGCCCAAGTTGCGCCGCAAGTTCGGCATCGTGTTCCAGGACTACAAGCTCCTCACGCGGCGCACCGTCGCGCAGAACGTCGCGTTCGCGCTCCAGGTCACGCGGCCGGGCCAGCGCCATATGCGCGAGAAGGTTGAGGAGGTTCTCTGGATCGTCGGTCTCGAGGACAAGCTCGACAAATTCCCTGACGAGTTGAGCGGTGGTGAGCAGCAGCGTGTCGCGATCGCGCGAGCCCTGGTGCACCGGCCGCGCATCTTCCTTGCCGACGAGCCGACCGGCAACCTCGACCCCGATACCTCGTGGGGCATCGTCCAACTGCTCCTGCAGATCAACCATCGCGGCACAACCGTGCTCATGGCGACGCACAACCGCGAGGTCGTCGACCTCGTGCGCCGCCGCGTGATCGCGATCGATGGCGGACGTGTCGTGCGCGACGAGGCGGAAGGGCAGTATCTCCGCGAAGGAACGGCAACCCTGTGAGGCAGATCGGCGCGTCGCTGTGGTTCGCGCTGCACAGTGCCGGGCAGAACTTCCGGCGCAATCTGGGCGTCTCCCTGGCAGGCGTTTTCACCATGGGGCTGATCATCTTTCTGGTCGGCGGTGCGCTGCTCTTCACCCACTCGGTCGACACCGTGTTGCAGGGACAGGAGCAGAACGCGAGTCACCTGAAGATCTACCTGTCCGACAACGCGTCGCTGGCTGCGATCTCCAATTTCGAGACCGAGCTGAAGCATGATCCGCGGGTCATCTCGGTGACCTTCGAGACCAAGGATCAGGCCAAGAACCAGGCATCGCAGAACTCCCCGGACATCCGCAGCGCGCTCAACGTCCTCGGCAGCAATCCGCTGCCCGCCTCGCTGAATCTCAACGTCCGGAGGCTCACAGATCTCGGCCAGTTCAACGCGATGGCGAAAGCAACGCCGATCGTCGACAGCACCACTCCCACCGACTACAACGCGGACGTCATCTCCAAGCTCAGCACCGTGATCACGGTCATCGAGTGGGTGGGCGCGATCATCGCGGTCATCCTGCTGACCATCAGCATCGTGATCATCATGAACACGATCCGCACCGCCGTGTATTCACGACGAACCGAGATCGAGATCATGAAACTGGTCGGCGCCACCGACTGGTTCGTGCGCTGGCCGTTCATTCTTGAAGGCATGCTCGGCGGATTGCTCGCAGCCATCTTTTCGGGGGCGATCGTCTTCGGCGCGTACCGGCTGTTTGTCCAGGCGGCGCAAGGCAACCTGTTGAGCGTGCCGTTTGACACGAAGTACACGGTCACGCTGATGATCCTGCTGCTGGTCGGCGGTGTTGGCGTCGGGGCGTTCGGCAGCTTCCTGGGGGTTCGCCGCTTCCTGTCGGCATGACCCCGCGTCGCCTGAGGTCGACTCAGAGCTGACGACCGGAGGGTTTGGCCCGGAGCACCCCGCCGATATACTCGGCAGCGTGGGAGACCGATACGACATCGCCATCCTCGGAGGCGGGATGGGTGGCTACCCCGCGGCGATCCGTGCGGCCCAACTCGGCCTCCGCGCCGTGCTGGTGGAGGAGGACAAGGTCGGTGGCACCTGCCTGCATCGGGGGTGCATTCCTGCGAAGGCGCTGTTGCAGAGTGCTGCGCTGCTCGACGAGTTCGGTCATGCGGCGGCGTTCGGCATCACCACCCGGGACATCACGTTCGATTACTCCGTGGCCGGCAAGCGCCGTGACTCGGTGGTCAGCCAGCTCCACAAGGGAGTCCAGTTCCTGCTCCGAAAGAACAAGGTGACGGTCGTGGCCGGCCGCGGACGCCTCGACGGCGGAGGGCGCCTGGTGGTGACCGGCGCCGGTGGTGAAGTCACTGAACTCGAGGCCGGTGCCGTGATCATCGCGACCGGCTCGCGGCCCAAACAGCTGCCGGGGGTCGCCGCCGACGGCAAGGTCGTGCTCACCAGCGACGAGGCTTTGAAGATGGATCGGGTTCCGGCGTCGGCGATCGTCCTCGGCGCCGGCGCTGTGGGCGTGGAGTTCGCCTCCCTCTACAAGAGTTGCGGTGCCGAGGTGACGATCGTCGAGATGCTCCCGAGCCTCGTGCCCCTCGAGGACGCGGACATCGGTGTCGAATTGCGCCGTCAGTTCGAGGCTCGCGGGATCGTGTGCCTCACAGGACACCGCCTCGACCTGGCGTCCATCGAGCGGACCGACGGCGTCGTGGCCGTGAGCGTCGCAGGGGAGGACGGGGAGCCGAAGCGGCTCGAGGCTGAGGTGCTCCTCGTCGCCGTCGGCCGGGCAGCCAATATCGAGAATATCGGCATCGAAGGCACTGGGGTCGCAGTCGACCGCGGCGTGATCCTCGTGGACGGCATGCTGCACACCGGTGAGGCGGGGGTCAGCGCCGTGGGCGATGTGGTCGGCGGTTTCCAACTGGCGCACAAGGCGCTCCACGAGGGCGTGCTCGCAGTCGAGGCGATCGCCGGGCGGGACGCGCATCCGCTCGATCCCCGGCTGGTCACGCGGACCACCTACTGCACGCCGCAGATCGGCTCTGTGGGACTCAGCGAGGCAGAGGCACTGGCGGCCGGATACGAGGTTTCGGTGGGGATGATGCCCTTCCGCGGCAACGGCCGGGCGGTCATCTGGGGCGACACCGGCGGCTTCTGCAAGGTCGTCGCCAACCAGGCGGACGGCGCGATGCTCGGGGTGCACCTGATCGGTCACGAAGTCACCGAACTGATCTGGGGCCCGGCTCTCGGCGGGCTCCTCGAAACCACTGCTTTCGAGATGGGACACGCAGTCGCGCCACACCCTACACTCAGTGAAGTGCTCTCAGAAGCTGCCCTTGCCGTGAGCGGCGAGGCGATTCACATTTGAGCGGCCGCAGAGCTATCGGGCGACGCGGCCAGCGCAGGCTTCGTTCGGAGGGATGATCGACCGGTGGCAATGACCAGGACGGATACCAAAGCGCGGGCCGGGCTCGATGCCGAGACGCTGCGCCTCATGTACCGGCACATGCTCCGTTCGCGTCTCACCGACGAGCGTCTGTGGGTGCTGAACCGTCAAGGGCGCGCACCCTTCTGGATCTCGGCCGAGGGCCACGAGGCAGTTCAAGTCGCTTTTGGCATGAACCTTCGACCCCTTTACGACTGGGTGGCGCCGTACTACCGCGACCTCGCGCTGACCATGGTGCTCGGGATGACCCCGAAGGACCACATTCTCTCGGGCCTGCAGCGCGCGGCCGACCCGAACAGCGGCGGCCGGCAGATGCCTGCCCATTACGGCTGCCGCCGTCTGAACATCATCAGCACCGGATCGCCGATCGGCACCCAGCTCATTCACGCCACCGGCATCGCGCTCGCCTCACGCATGCGGGGTGAGGACGCAGTGACCTTCACGTCGATCGGGGAGGGTGGGACCAGCGAAGGGGACTTCCACGAGGCGCTCAACTTCGCGGCGATCCACAAGCTCGCGGTGATCTTCCTGGTGGAGAACAACGGGTTCGCGATCAGCGTGCCCTGGCAGAAGCAGATGCCGACGCAGGATGTCGCCGACCGCGCCAAGGGCTACGGCATTCCCGGCGTTGTCGTCGACGGCTCCGACGCCATCGCCTGCTATCGGGTCGCACGCGACGCCGTGAAGCGCGCGCGACGCGGCGACGGGCCGACACTCGTCGAGGCGAAGGTGCTGCGACTCACCTCGCACAGCTCCGACGACGACCAGCGCCGCTACCGGAACGCCGAAGACCTCGAGGCCGACAAGGAGCGCGACTCATTGCTGCGATTCCGCGCCACGCTGGAGGAGCTCGGTGTGCTGACCCCGGGCGATGCCGACGAGATGCGCGCCGAACTGGTGCTCGAATTGAATGTGGCGACCGACGAGGCCGAGCTCTCGCCGATGCCCACCGCGGACACGGCGATGCTGCACGTGTACTCCGAGACCGGCGACTGACGATGCCGGTGAAGACGTACATCGAGGCCATCCGCGACGGGATTCGCGAGGAGATGCGGCGCGACGATCGCGTGATGATCCTCGGCGAGGATGTCGGCGCCAAGGGTGGCGTGTTCGGTGTCACCGAAGGACTGCAGAAGGAGTTCGGCGAGTGGCGCGTGCTCGACAGTCCGCTGGCGGAATCGCTGATCGTCGGCGTGGCAATCGGTGCGGCGATGAACGGCATGCGTCCGATCGCGGAGATCCAGTTCCAGGACTTCATCCTTCCGGCTGTCGATCAGATCATCAGCGAAGCCGCGAAGATGCGGTATCGCAGCAACGGGGACTGGGGCGTGCCCATGGTGGTGCGCTCGCCGTTCGGCGGCGGCGTGCACGGCGCGCTCTATCACTCGCAGTCGATCGAAGCGATCTTCGCGCACATTCCGGGACTGCGCGTGGTGGTGCCGTCATCACCGTACGACGCCAAAGGAATGATCATCGCCGCGTTGCGCGACCCGGATCCCGTGCTGTTCTTCGAGCACAAGCGGTGTTACCGGGCGATCAAGGGTGAGGTGCCGGATGGCGACTACACCGTGCCGCTCGACCGCGCGCGGGTCGTCCGCGAAGGCACTGACATCGCGGTCTTCAGCTACGGGATGATGGTGCACTCGTCGCTTGAGGCGGTCGATCGCCTTGCTGCAGATGGGTTTTCCTGCGAGGTCGTGGACCTGCGTTCGTTGCGGCCCATCGATCGCGAGGCCATTGTCGCGAGCGCGAGCAAGTGCGGCAAGGTGTTGATCGTCCAGGAGGCGAACCTTGCCGTGAGTGTTGCATCGGAGGTCGCGGCGATCATTGCCGAGGAGTGTTTCGACAGTCTCGACGCTCCAGTGATGCGTCTCGGCGGGCCTGAGATTCCGGCGATGCCGTACGCTCCGCCGCTGGAACAGTTCTACCTCGTCACGCCCGACAAGGTCGAGGTGAAGCTCCGCGAGCTTGCCGCGTACTGAGTACTAGAAGAAGGATTCGCAGCACATGGCACTGACGGTCACCATGCCCCAACTCGGTGAGAGCGTCACCGAAGGAACCATCGCCCGCTGGCTCAAGCAGCCGGGCGACGCGATCGCCAAATACGAGTCGATCGCTGAAGTGATCACCGACAAGGTGAACGCCGAGATCCCGGCGCCCGCGGACGGAGTCATGTCCGAGTTGATCGCGGCGGAGGGCACGGTGGTGCCCGTGGGGCAGCCTATTTGTTCCATTGAGACTGCGGCTTCTGGGGCGCCTGGTGGAGAGGGGGTCGGGACATCCGCTCCGGCTCCTCCCCTGGCTACGTCGCCTGCGCAGACGTCCCAACCCCCTCTTGCCGCGCCTGAGCCTCACGTCACGGAGACGGTTGCCTCGCAGGCAGCGTCGCCGCAGGCGACAACGACGGAGCAGGTCGGAGAAGAGACTGCGGTTGCCCCGATTCAGGATGCGTTCGCCGGGGCCACGGCATCGGTTGGGAGTGAGGTTGCTTCGGCATCTGGTGGTTCGTCTGCTGCTGCAGCTCCGGCATCCGGCGGGAATGGCGCGGGGTTTCACCTGACGCCGGCGGTGCGGATGCTCGTTCGTGAGCATGGTGTTGATCTCTCGCAGATCACTGGAACCGGGATCGGCGGGCGCATCTCGAAAAAGGACGTTCTCGAGTACGTGCAGCAGCGAGATGCTGGTCCTGGAGATACGTCGCGAGCGCCTGCCGGCCAGGCACCGGCAGCGGCGCCTCAGGCGGTTGCTGCTGCGCCGGTTGCTCCGCCCGCTCCGTCGTTGGTCGGCGCTCCATCAGCGCCGTCCTCGGGCGGGGAAGGGGACACGGTCGTTCCGCTGACGCAGGTCCGGAAGGTGATTGCCGAGCACATGGTCCGCAGCCGGCAGACATCGCCACACGCGTATGTGATGGTCGAGGTCGACATGTCGTCGGTCTCGCGGATTCGTGATCGCGAGAAGGCCGCGTTCGAAGAGCGCCACGGCGTGAAGTTGACGTACCTGCCCTTCGTGGCACGCGCGGTGATCGAGGCACTGCAACGGCATCCGACCCTCAACGCATCGTGGAGTGACGCGGGCATCGTCGTGAAGCGTGCGATCAACCTTGGCATCGCTGTCGCACTCGAAGACAACCTGATCGTGCCGGTGGTTCGCGACGCGGATCGGCTCAGCGTCGTCGGGCTCGCGACGACCATGGCCGATCTCGGCGCACGCGCGCGAAGCAACCACCTCAAGCTGGACGAGATTCAGGGCGGAACGTTCACGCTCAACAATACCGGTGCCCTCGGGGCAGTGATGACGCAGGCGATCATCAACCAACCGCAGGCCGCGATCATGACCATGGACATGGTCGTGAAGCGGCCGGTCGTGGTCGGTGACGCCATCGCGATCCGGCCGATCATGAACCTGGGACTGTCCTTCGACCACAGAATCAACGACGGCCTCCAGGCGACACGATTCGTGACAGCGGTGCAGAAGCTCCTCGAAGGGCTGGACCCGGCGGGGACGCTCGTTTAGGCCGTCCTGGCTATCATCAGGAGGAACGATGATCGAGCAAGGCGCTTTCGATGCTTGGGGACTTCGGACCCCACCCGCTTGGGCACAACGCGCGCTGGAGAAGGGCATCATCGACGAGAGCAGGTTCCACGCCCTGATCCGGGTCGCTTCGGAGGCCCCGACCCTGGCAAGGCGGACGCCGCGTCATCCGGGCAGTTGCTCGTGCCGGCGCCGGCCGACCCGCTCCTGCACCCGTTGGCGGGCCTGACCGAAGCCGTTCAACGACCTGGCCGGCCCGCCTGCGCGGCGCGTTGGCTCAGCGGAGTGACTTCGCGACGTCCTCGAGGTGGTCGAGCGATTCCTGGAGCCCGACTTCCATGCCGCTCTGCAGCACCATGTCGCGAATCTCCCGACTGGGATACTCCATCAGGATCGCCAGGGTGGTTCGTCCGTTGCGCTCCGTCAGCGTGAGCGTGGTGACCGACTCACCGGCGTCGGGCATCCCCTCGAAGATCTCAGTCGAGACGATGCGCTCGTCGGGGACGATCTCCCGAAACTCGCCGTGGAACGCTACCTCGAAGCCGGCATTGGCCGTCATCGCGTAGCGCCACGCGCCACCCACGCGCAGGTCGACCTCAGCGACCGTCACGACGCCACGATCGCCGGACCACCAGCGCTTGATCAGGTCCGGAGTTGTCCACGCCTTGTAGACCAGCTGCCGTGTTGCGTCGAACTCCCTCGTCACCAGGATCTGAGCCGGCGCCGGCAGGGTCACCGTCGCCGTTCCCTTATTCGTCATGGTCGTCACCTCCGTCCTCCGTGTGCTCTTGGCCTGCTACCGCTTGCTGCTTGAGTTCCTCGAGCACGCCATCGAGACGGGCGAACCGTTCCGACCACGACGCCTCGTAGGTCTTGACCCAGTCATGGATCGACTTGAGCGGCCTGCTGTTCAAGCCGTACACCCGCTGCCGACCCGCCTCGCGCACGTCCACGAGGCCAACCTCGCGGAGCACCCGCAGATGCTTCGAGACGAGCGGCTGCGTGACCCCGAGCAGCGCGACCAGGTCGTTCACCGGGCGCTCACCACCGGCGAGGACGTCCAGGATCTGCCGCCGCCGGGGTTCGGCGACAGCGTTGAACGCGTCGGTCGTGGTCGCTGCTCGGGCCATGTCCGGTCATCATATACCAATATCGGCATATGTAACGTGGCGGTTGAGTCAGCGGGGGAGGAGCCTGGAGGTGGCCCTCAGGCGCCCGTCAATCGGGGTCCTGGTGTGGGTAGCGCCACTCGGTGGGAGGGACGAAGGTCTCTTTGATCACGCGTGGCGACACCCAGCGCAGCATGTTCAGCTGCGAGCCGGCCTTGTCGTTGGTACCGCTCATGCGCGCACCGCCAAAGGGCTGCTGGCCGACCACGGCGCCGGTCGGCTTGTCGTTGATGTAGAAGTTGCCGGCCGCGTAGCGCAGGTGGGCGGACGCCTCGTCGATGGCGGCGCGGTCGTCGGCGAAGATCGCGCCGGTCAGCGCGTATGGCGATGTCGTGTCCACGAGGTTGAGGACGGATTTCCAGTCGGCATCCGCGTATGGATACACCGTGAGGATGGGGCCGAACAGCTCGCGCTGCATCAGGTCGTGGTGCGGATTCGAGGTCGCGAGGATGGTGGGATGCACGAACCAGCCGACTTCGGCGTCGCACTCCCCGCCCGCGACGATGGTGAGGTCGGGATCCGTGCGCGCCGCCTGCAGCACCGCTTCGTGCTTCCGGTAGCTGGCCCCGTCGATCACCGCCCCCATGAACGTGCCGAACTCCGCCGGGTCGCCGACCGGGATTGCGTCGGTCGCAGCCCCAAGCGGTTCGCGCAAGCGGTCCCACACTGACTGGGGGACGTAGGCGCGGGACGCCGCTGAGCACTTCTGCCCCTGGTACTCGAAGGACCCACGCAACATGCCCACCAGGAGCGCGTCGGCCGACGCGGAAGGATGCGCGAGGATGAAGTCCTTGCCGCCGGTTTCGCCGACCAGGCGTGGATATGTCTTGTAATTGCCGAGATTGGCAGCAACGGTGTTCCAGAGGTGCTGGAAGGTGTCCGTGGACCCGGTGAAGTGGATCCCTGCCAGCGACGGATGTCGCACAGCGGCCTCCGACACCGCGGCGCCCGGTCCAGCGACCAGGTTGATGACGCCGGGCGGCATGCCGGCAGCCTCGAAGATCTCCATGATCACCTGGGCCGCGAGCAGGGCCGTGGAGGCGGGCTTCCAGACGACGGTGTTCCCGACGATCGCGGGAGCCGCGGCGAGGTTGCCACCGATCGACGTGAAGTTGAACGGGCTGATCGCGAGCACGAAGCCCTCGAGCGGGCGGTGGTCCATGCGATTCCACATGCCGGGGGAGGACACCGGCTGCATTTGCTGGAGTTGCTCGCCGTAGTAGACGTTCCAGCGCCAGAAGTCGATGAGCTCGCAGGCGGCGTCGATTTCGGCTTGGTGGACACTCTTGCTCTGTCCGAGGATGGTGGCCGCGTTCAGCCGGTCACGGAAGGGACCGCTCAGGAGGTCCGCAGCACGAAGGAACACCGAGGCTCGCGTCTCCCAGGGCGCGGTGGACCAGTCGTGGTGGGCTTTCAGCGCGGCGTCGACTGCGGCCCGGACGTCGTCAGTGGTCGCGGCGGTCGTCTCGACCATCGCCAGGGAATGCCGGTGCGGCGCGCTCACCGAGATCGGCGCGCCGCCGCCTTCGACCATGCGTCCGCCGATGTGTTGCGGCACGTGGTGCGGCGCGTTGGCCTGCAGGTCGGTGAGGGCTGCGCGGAGGCTGGCGCGCTCCGACGACTTGGGTGCGTAGAGGCGAACAGGCTCGTTGATCGGGGGCAGAGGACTCATGGCGGCGATTGTGGCGCAGCGAGTGTGTAGAGTGATGGAGCGCCATGGACCAGATCCGCTTGCGGCCCGTTCCCGTGGCCGATACCCGGCCGCTGCATCAGCGGCTCCTCCCCGAGGGGGTCGATCGGCGTCCTGACTGGCTCACGGTCAAGCTCCCGGCCGGTGAGGGCTACGCGCAGATCAAGTCGATCATGCGCGGCCAGCAGCTGAACACGGTCTGCGAGGAAGCGCGCTGCCCCAACCTCGCGGAGTGCTGGGGCCACGGCACCGCGACCTTCATGATCCTCGGCGACGTCTGCACCCGCGCATGCGCCTTCTGCGCGGTGAAGAGCGGCAAGCGCGGCGGTGACATCGACTGGGATGAGCCTCGCCGGGTGGGCGAGGCTGTGCAGACCATGGGGCTGCGCCACGCGGTGGTCACCTCCGTCGACCGTGATGACCTCGCTGACGGGGGCGCCGGTGTCTTCGCGGCGGTGATTCGCTCCATCCGGGCGATGTCGCCCGGAACCACGATCGAGGTGCTGACGCCCGACTTCCAGGGCGATCACGACGCACTGCGCATCGTCATGGACGAAGTGCCGGAGATCTTCAACCACAACGTCGAGACCGTCGGCCGGCTCTATGGCCGGGTTCGTCCGAAGTCCTACCTCGACCGCAGCCTCGGGCTCCTCCAGACCGCCAAGCGCATCGAGCCGCGAAGCCGGACGAAGTCGGGGCTCATGGTCGGCCTTGGCGAGGAGATGCACGAGGTCAAGGAGCTGCTGGACCAGATGCGCGCCCACGACATCGAGATCATCACCATCGGCCAGTACCTGCGTCCTTCGCTCAAGCATCACCCGCTGATCCGGTACTGGCATCCCGACGAGTTCGCGGAACTGAAGGCCTACGGCAAGGCGCTTGGCTTCAAGCACGTGGAGTCGGGCCCGCTCGTCCGCTCCAGCTACCACGCCCACGAGCAGGCGGTCGCTGCCCACACCGGATGACGGGCGCGATGGACGTCCCCGTCCTGAGTTGGGCCTGGCTGGGGACGATCGGATACGCCGATGCGTGGGCCCTCCAGCGCGAGGTCGCGATGGCGCGGCGCAGCGGAGTGCTCGCTGACGACGCCGTACTGCTCCTCGAGCATCCACCCGTCTACACGATGGGTCGCCAAGGCGAGGCTCGGCATCTCGGCGACGGGCCTGAGGCGCTGGTAGCCGCGGGTGCCGACTTCCTCGAGGTGGATCGCGGCGGTTCGGTCACCTTCCACGGCCCGGGGCAACTGGTCGCCTATCCGGTCGTGCTCCTGGCACGGCTCTTTCCCATCCCGCGGCACCCCGCGCACGGCGACGTCATCCGGTACCTGCGTGCCCTCGAGGCGGGGCTCATCGACACCGCCGCCCGTTACGGCGTCGACGTCGGCCGCCGCCCCCCCTTCACCGGCGTCTGGACGGGAGAGGAGAAGCTCGGCGCCATCGGGGTCAAGCTGGCAGGTGGGGTGACCACCCACGGCGTTGCCCTGAACGTCGCGACCGATCTCGCCTGGTTCGACCGCATCACGCCCTGCGGCATCGATGGAGCAGGTGTCGCGTCGCTCGCGACGCTCGGCGCGGCAGGCCACACGCCCGAGGAGGTCGCTCCCGTGCTGGCGGCCTCGCTGGCGAGCGCCTTTGGATGCCGGCTCGCGGATGCCGGTCCGCTGGATGCGCTCATCCACCGGGTGACCACCGAGGCCACCGCGGCCTGATCTCGCGCCGCCCGTTCGGGCGGTGACTCACGGCCGCTCTCCGCGATTTCTCAGCGCCGTCTCCGCGCGCTCTCAGGTCCGGCGATCACGTCCCTGGTTGCATGGGTTGTATCCCCCGACCCACCCAAGGAGAGACGGAATGACCCATCCCACGGCGCTCAGGAACACCATCCTGTGCGGCCTCGCGTGCCTGGCCGCGGCCGCCTGTGGCGCCACCAGCGTCAAAGACCCCGCCGCCGCCACCGGTGCGGGGGCGCCCGTCGGAGTCACCGCCGCAGCCCCATCGGCCACGCCCGATACCAGCGCGGTCAATCAATCGATCGGCAGCATCGACAACCAGCTCAACGGCATCGACTCGCAGGTCAACGCGGCCGACGCCGGCCTGAGCGCCACCGAAGGAGATCCCGCCCAATGAACGTTCACCTTGTCGCTCGCGGCCTCGCATCGCTCGTCGTGACCGCCGGCCTCGGACTTGCCGGCGCCGTTGCCGTCGACGCCGATGGCACGCCGTCCCCGTCACCGACGTCGGTTCCCACCAGAGGAACCCATCGGGTCATCACGCTCGGTGCGCTGCAGGCGCGGTGTGACGCCGCAGTCCACAAGCGGCTCGGCACACTCGCTGCCGACGACACGTTCGTGAAGCAATCCGCGGCATTGACCGGCGCCGACCAGGCGACCCTCGAAGGTCAGATCAGCGCGGACCAGTCGGGACTGACCGCTCTTGAACAGGCCATCAACGGCGACACCACGCTCGTGCAGGCGCACGCGGACTGCGAGCTCATCGTCACCGGCTATAGCGTGTATCTGCTCCAGGATCCGAAGATTCACGAGGTCATCGCCGCTGATGGCATCGAGAAAGTCGATGCGACCTTCAACACGCTCGCACCCGAGTTGCAGACGCTCATCAACAACTCGTCGGTGTCGGCAGCGGTGAAGGCACAAGCGCAAACGGACCTCAACGATCTGATCAGCAAGGTGGCCGCGTCGCACACGTCGATTTCCGGCGTGACGTCGTCGGTGATCGCCCTCACGCCCGCCGGTTACCCCGGCAACAAGGTCGACCTGACGAGCGCGCGGTCGAACATCAAGACCGCTCGCTCCGATCTCTCCGGCGCCCGCGGGGACGCCAACAAAATCATCAAGTTGCTCGGCGCGTAACGCACAACTCCCCTCCAAACCGTGAGGGCGGCTCCAGCGTGGGGCCGCCCTCACTGTGCCGAACATGCGTTCCGCTATGCAAATGGCCGACAAATCGGTAGGATCGCGGCCACAGGACGTCCATCTGTTCGGTCCGACTCACTCTACGTCACATCAAACCCCCGAACCCGGTGGACGCGCCGAGGGAGCGTCATGGCCACCTTCGTCCGAAACCGCGTCCTCAATCAATTGGTGTGGTCAGCAGAAGAGGAACGACTCCGGGTGCAGCGCCGCGAAACGCTGTGCGAGCTCGACGGCCTTCTGACCCAGCTCGAAGAAGTGAACCTCCGCGGCGGTTCGATTCCCACCCGCGTGCTGGTCGCGCTCCGTCGTCGTGGCGTTGCGTTCCGCCCACGAACCTCAGCAGCTGAACTCATCGAGGCTGTGTTTGTCGTGCAGGAGCGCTTCATGCGCCAACCCGACGGCATGCATCGCGATGCGGTGTCCTCAACGTCCCACGAGCTGAGCAGGCGCCTGGCTTCCTGACCGTTACCCTGCAGGGGTGGATGTCGACGCAGCGCGCCGCGCGGCTGGAGAAGCCGCAGTCCCACTTGTCGATGACGGCATGCGCGTCGGACTGGGGACCGGCACCACCGCGTACTGGTTCATCGTCGGCCTCGCCGAGCGGGTGCGCCAGGGTCTGACGATTCGCGCGGTCGCAACCTCGAAGGCCAGCGCCACGCTTGCCACCGAACATGGCATCGTGGTGGAGGAGTTGGGGGCGGACGGGCTCGATCTCGCCGTCGACGGCGCCGACTCGGTCGATCCCTCGTTGCGCCTGATCAAGGGCCGGGGCGGCGCGATGGTACGCGAGAAGATCGTCGCCGCCTCCGCGGCGCGCTTTGTCGTTATTGTCGATGACAGCAAATACTCACCGCACCTCCGGGGTCGGGTACCGGTGGAGGTCGTGGCGTTCGGTCAGGTCCGGACCCTGCGCGTGCTTGCGGACCGCACTGCGCTTGAGTTTGCGATTCGCACGGGCGACGACGGTCGGCCGTTCATCACCGACAATGGCAATCTCGTTGCCGACAGTGAGTACACCGAGATCGCGGACCCGGTAGCGCTCGCCGGCGCGATCATCGGCATCCCTGGTGTCGCCGGTCACGGCCTCTTCCTTGGGATGACTGAACTCGTGCTGGTCGGCCACAGTGACGGGACGGTTGAGCGCGTGAGCGCTCCCGGCGATACAGTCCCCCTGGGCGGATAGCTCAGCTGGTTAGAGCGCCTCGTTTACACCGAGGAGGTCGCGGGTTCGAGCCCTGCTCCGCCCACGCCCGCCCGACTGTCACTCTCCTGAAAGGATGCCGGTACGACGATCACAGGCGATGGGTCGCAGTCGGTATCTGCCGTGGGAGTCGTGGGTAGCGAGACGCGGATCGGTGAGCAAGCCATTCACCATGAGCCTTCAAGGACTTCCGACCTCAACGAGGATTGCCTGATGCGCGTGCTGGTCGCCGAGGATGACCGCGGACTCCGCGAGGTCCTGGTGCAGGGTCTCGAGGAGGCCGGGTACTTCGTCGACGCCGTGGCGGCCGGCGACGAAGCGATCGACCAGTTGCGGTTTTACGAGTACGACGTCGCCGTCGTCGACTGGCGGATGCCCCGCGTGAGCGGTCTTGAGGTGGTCGCCTGGGCGCGCAAGCACAACCGCCCAACCGCGATGCTCATGCTCACGGCGCGTGACACGCCCGCCGACCGGATCGAGGGCCTCGACGCCGGCGCCGACGATTACCTCATCAAGCCATTCGATTTCGGCGAGTTGGTAGCGCGGATCCGGGCGTTGCAGCGGCGCCCGCGCACGGTGGACGGCCCTGCCATCACCCGCGGGGCGCTGACCCTCGACCCGGCGCGTCGCGAGATCGATGTGCATGGCACGCCGGTGAACCTCACCTCGACCGAGTTCAACATCCTGGAACTGCTGCTCCGTCGCTCGCCGGCTGTTGTGGATCGCAAATCCATCGCCGAACATGCCTGGCAGGATGAGACACAGCCGCTCGGGTCGAACGCCATTGACGTGCAGATGAGCCGGCTACGGGCCAAGCTGCCGAACTCGGGGATCCAGATCGTGACCGTGCGGGGCGCGGGGTACCGTCTGGAGGAAGCGTGAACCGGCGTCTCGAGCGGGTCAATGTCGCGTCACTGAGGGTCGCGGCGATCAGCACCGCGATCGTGGCCGCGGTCTACGCGGTCGTCTCGATGGTCGTGGTGATCTTCGTCACCAACAACCTCACCGCCCAGGTGGACGCGAAGCTCGCTGCGTCACTCGCACATTACGAGCAGTTCCCGCCACGAACGACCACTGACGGCGGCGTGTCAGAGACCGGGCAGGGCGGTCTCAGTTCTCCTGCGCTGGTGTGGATGGTCTACCCGCCCGGTAACGAGGCCTTCCCTCGCGGCCAGCAGATCACCAACATCGGCGAGAAAACGCCGTTGCCGGATGCCGCCCTGAACATCATCGGCGCGACCACGACACGTGTCCAAGGCGTTGACGTCCGGATTGTCGGCACGGAGATGGACACCACGATCGGTCCCGCGCGCCTTTTCGTGGGCTACAACGTCGATTCGGTCTCCCAGGCGCGATCGTCGCTCGTCGTCACCGAAGCCATTGCCGGGGCGGTCCTGCTCCTGCTGGTGTTCTCCGGAAGCCTGATCGTCGGGCGTCGCGTTGGCGCACCGATCGAGCTTGCCCGCCAGCGGCAGTTGGAGTTCACCGCTGACGCCTCGCACGAGTTGCGCACGCCACTCGCCGTCATCGAGGCCCAGACCAGCCTCGCGCTCAATCAGGACCGCGATCCGGCTTGGTACCGGAACGCGTTCCAGCGCGTGGGCTCGGAGAGCGCCCGCATCCGGCGTCTCGTCGATGACCTGCTGTGGCTTGCCCGGGTCGACACCCCGCAGGGGCGCCCGGCGGCAGAGCCGGTTGAGCTCGGCGTGATCGTCCACCAGACCGCGGAGCGATTCGCGGCGGTCGCCGAGAACCGGAATATCACGCTCCAGGTATCCGTCGGCCTCGGGCCTCTGGTGGTCATGGGGTCTTCGGAGTGGCTCGACCGTCTCCTGGGGGTGCTCCTCGACAATGGCTTCAAATACGCCCCGCCCGGCGGAGTGGTGGGGGTGAGCGTCGGCGTCGACGGGAACCGCATCCAGCTCATCGTCGAGGACTCCGGGCCGGGCATCCCACTCGAGGAACGCCCCAAGATCTTCGAACGCTTCCATCGGGCGACTGCCCAGGGCGGATACGGATCCGGGCTCGGCCTGGCGATCGCAGACGCCGTCGTCCGCCATACCCATGGACGCTGGGACGTGAACACCTCGTTGCTCGGGGGAGCTAGGATGGTCGTCAGTTGGCCTCGGGCGCTGAGCGGCTCCAAGGATCCGGAGGAAGCCGATCCCGCCATCAGCTGGACGGTCCCGGCCTCCATGCCGGCGCCCGATTCGCGGTAGGCGACCCCCCTTCGCCGAGATCGGGGAGGGGGAAAACTGAGCGCTAGATGGCACAATTCGCTCAGTTCATGCCATTATCTTCCGAAACGACACGACGCCTTGAGGAGGCAGGAGCATGACCAAGGGAGCTATGGCGGCGCTGAGTGCGGGGGTTGCTGTATTCGGGTTCGATCCTGAGCCCGGGACCCCGGCGAGCCGGGCGTTGCACGTGCTCACCCTCAAACGAACGCTGCCCACGGGCGATCTCGGCCCCAAGGAGCGCTTCCCGGAGGCCGCCGTTCGTGCTGCCAGCGAGGCCGGCATCGATCTCGGGGTCCGCCGCGGCGCCCGCAGCGGTCAGCGCCTTCATCTCGTCGGTGTGGACGACGATCCGGCACGCGCCCGGAGCGTCACGGTCTGGTATTACGCGGCGGCGGCCTTCGGGCCGGTTCCCGGCCCCGGAGTCTGGTCGGCGACCGGACGCAGCCTGCATCTCGACGCGCCCGGGACGGCTGCGCTCAAAAGTGCGCTTGACCGCCTGCGTGCGGATACCCGGCAGCTGGCAGGGGCAGCGGCGCTGGTGGGCGAGGTCTTCACGGGCGACGATCTGCTCCGTCTGCACGTGGCGCTCCACGGCGGCCCCGAGGGCAGCGAACGGACCTTCCGGCGTCGCATCCAGGAATTGCGCGATTCAGGCGTCCTCCGCCCCGTGCGGGACACCGAGGTGGCGGCACTCCGTCTGCGTGTGCCTCGCTTCCGGTCTCCGGCCGGCACCGGTGGGCGTCCCCCCGAGCTGCTCCGCTATTCCGGCGCGGGCGGCGAGGACGAGCAGCTCGCGGCTCTGCGCGCTCGACGCGCGAGCTGACCGGACCTATCCCGCGTCCGCAGGCCAGTCGGGTTCGCCGCTGGTCAGCACCAGGGTCACGGGGCCTTCGTTGAGGAGGTCGACGTCCATGTGGGCGCCAAAGCGTCCGGTCTCGACACGGTGGCCGAGCGCCCGGAGGTCTGCGACGAACCCCTCGTAGAGCTGCTGGGCGCGCTCCGGGCTCGCCGCGCGGATGAACGAGGGGCGGTGTCCGCGCGAGGTGTTGGCGTGCAGCGTGAACTGGCTCACGACCAGGATGGCGCCCGCGATGGCGGCGAGGTCGAGGTTCATTCGACCCTCCGGGTCGGGAAAGATGCGCAGGGTCGCAATGCGGCCTGCGAACCGCCTGGAGACGGCCTCATCGTCATCGGGGCCGATCGAGAGGAGGACACACAGGCCTGCTTCGATGCTGCCAACCGTCTCCGAACCCACGTCCACCCGGGCCCGGCTGACACGCTGAACCACTGCTCTCACCCGAGGAAGCGCAAGCCTCGCCAGATGCGGAGCGCTTCGGCCTCGGCTTCGAGAAAGCTCGGCTGCTCATCTCGCATGCCGTGCACCATGAAGCTCCAGGCCCGGCGCTCGCCATCGGCGCCCTCGACCGTCCCGAAGGCTGATCCGAGCGCGCGCGGCGGGTACATCTCGATGCGCTCGCCGTCGTGCATGCGCTTGAAAATCGGCCGGCGGACGAGGATCTCCTCGAGTGCGCGCTGATCGGCCAGGCGACCGTTCACGAGATTGACCTTGCGCAACTTGGCGATGGGGTTGTCGGGGTCCCGGATCTCGACGCGGCAGGAGAAGCGCTCGGCCAGATCGCGAAGGACGAACACCAGCGCGAGGGCATCGGTCTCGTCGCCCGCGATGCGAATGAAGCCGGCGGCTGAGAGGGGGTCGCGCTCCGGATGGTCGCGCACCTCCGAGGCAAGTGCCTGGGCGAAGAACAGCTGCGCGAACAGGTCGGAAGAGGAGGCGTCGGCGAGCCAGGGGAGCTGATCGCGCCAGTCGCGGCTGCTGATCAGCTCCGCAAAGCGTTCCTGCAGCGACTCCCGGTCTTCGGTGGCGACGCCGCGCAGGCGAACGTGGATGACCCGGGCCATGATTTGATTGTACGGGCGCTTGAGTTGCCCAAACGCGCCATCGAATGTGGGTGGTTCGGCCGGTACACTGCGTCGCGGATCGCCGAGGTAGCTCAGTCGGTAGAGCACAGGTCTGAAAAACCTGGTGTCGACAGTTCGATCCTGTCCCTCGGCACCACATTTCGTATTCAAAATGACCTATGCGGTCGCAGAAATAACGTCTGACGAGCCGAAGCGCCGCCGGGTTGCTCTGAAATTCCTCAGGCCGTACATGCTGATCCAAGCGGGTGCCGACGAGTTGCGGCGACGGAAGCACGAAAACAAGCACCCGCGATCCTCGGCCCGGGATGGCGTCGATCAACCCTGACCGAGCCTGGGGCCTACGCCTGCGCCGACCGCATCGTCTCTCCTGGCCGACCACCAGGCCTCGGCATCCATCGAGCCGAGGCGTCAGCTCCAGCGTGTTGCCGCACCACACTTGGCCGGACCATGGTCCGGCCAAGCCTCGGGGAGGAGTATGGCCAAGCTCCTGAAGCCGCGTGAGGAAGCGCGGCGCACTCGCTGCCTGTATTCAGGCCGGCGAGGCCATCGCCGCCAAGTCAAAGCTCGCTGACAGCACGGGGCGATACGAGGACTGGCTCGATCTCGTCGGACGTGATCAAGCTGGACCGAGCCTTTGTCGCCGGCGTGGATCGGCGGCGCTAGGCTCGCGATATGGCAACCGCGATCCTGCACCTGAGCGCTGCATTCGGCGCCGAGATGGTTGCCGAGGGCGTCGAGACCGAGGCCGAGGCGAGGGCACTCATTGATCTCGGGTACTTAGCGGCGCAGGGATACCTCTTCGCTCGGCCGATGCCGATTGACGACCTCGCCACCATCCTCCGCGCCGGCGGTGGTCAGGGCGGATCCACTGCAGCCGCCGGATCGATGCCAGTCGGTCACTTCACCCAGGGTTTAAGGGTGGAGACGAGGAAAAGTCGGCCCGCGCTCGAGTCGTGAGTGCGGTCGAGACCCTCCAACCGATTCCCTCAAGAATTGCGATCGCGAGATGCGGATCGTCGCCGACGGTCAGGCGGTATATCCCACTTCCGTCGACCGGTGGCTCGATGTGACTCACGTCGACGTTGGCGTTGCCGAGAGCAACCAGCATGCTCGCTACACCACCGTGACGATGGGGCGCGGCGACCACAATGTGGAAGTCACCGACGTCGGTTGCGAGCATGGGTGAATCCCCTTGGTGGGCGAGTGCCCGGATGCCTGCCAGAGCCAACTCGGAATCACTCATGCTGCTGCGGCGGACGTAACAATTGCAGCAACTGCGAATGGGAAAATGCATTAGCGGGGTGTCAGCCGCTGTAGTGAACGCCCCATGGCAGCGACGCTTTCCCATCAAGGGAAACGAACAGGGTTCCGCGGCACATCTTGGTGGCACATCCTCAGAAGGCCATGACGCTGTTGGGAGCGCCTTCTCCGTCGCACCGCAAGGCCGTCCGCGGACGAGACACAGCAGCGACGAGCGTCGTTGTCCTCTGGCTCTCGGGTTCTGCACTGGCCCGCAGCCTCGACAATTTCCTGCGGCCCCGACGTGTCACTCGCAACCGTCAGCTATCTGGCGTAGCCAGAATCCACTGCTGCGTTGAACTATCGCCTCGAGAAGCCGAAGCCGCCGAGCAGCAGTACGACTATCACGATGATCAAGATGATGACTAGCATCCAACGAGGGTGCGCCATGCATCCTAGCCTCGTCGGTCCGATGCCGGACCAAGCGCATGGGATTGTCTGTACGCTGACAGGC
This sequence comes from Candidatus Dormiibacterota bacterium, assembly GCA_041691155.1. Taxonomy (GTDB): domain Bacteria; phylum Chloroflexota; class Dormibacteria; order Aeolococcales; family Aeolococcaceae; genus Palsa-851. The sequence goes on from JBEPVD010000021.1 coordinate 52,187, forward strand.
AGACGAGCGACATACGACGTGGTCACAGTCGGCGCTGGGTCTACTGATCCGGCGCCAACTCTGATGCCGGCGGACTCAGCCCTCCCGTTCGGCGGACGGGAAGTTGTCAATCTGCATCGGCGCACTCAACGCGTGCCGTTGGCACTTCCCGCCCTCACCGGACACTAGCGCCTCGCCAGGATTGGCGACATTCATGGCCGCAGCGGTGCCAGCGCGTGTCGCAATAGCCAGACGGGGTAACCGGATGGTCAACCACCAGGATGGGGTGCGGACGCTCACCGAATGGATCTCCGACGCGGGAATTCCGAATCCTCCCCGGGTGGTGGTGGCCGAGGACAGCAAACCCCTGCGTCACCTCGTGACACTGCTGCTTCGCACCCACGGGTTCGATGTCGCCGCGGTCCGGGACGGTAAGGCGGCGCTCGAGGCGATTCGGTCTGATGGTGCCGACTGTCTCGTTTCGGACCTCTATATGCCCGGCCTTGATGGCTTGACGCTGACGCGCATGCTGCGGTCATTGCGCGCCTATGTAGCGCTTCCGATCGTGGTATTCACGGCAGCAGCACCAGACGATCCTCGGGTACAACCGCTGCATGACCTGCCGGCGGTTCGGGTCCTCCACAAGCCGACAGACCTTCAAGCAATCGCACCAGCACTCGTCGAGATGATCGCATCCACGGCAAATGGGGGCCCCTGGGGTGGCGCCATTCTGACCAATGTGACGCCTGCTGCCTCCCTGCCGTCAATCTGATGATGCCTCGACGCCAATTACATATCGCGAGCCAGGCCGACTGCGGCGGTGTCCTCGCACCGACGGTGTCGTGAGCCGTCGATACCAGCGCGTCGCGCTCGCTATCAAACCTGTCCCGTCCGCGCTGATGCACAGCGGCGCTACCTGCCCCAACTGCGGCCGGTCCGACTCCCAGGTGCTCGGGCGCGTGGCTCTGCGCCTCGTGTTTCGCTGTGCGGTTTGTCGGGTCGACTTCTTCCGAACAGCGGATGATCCTCGAGCGCCGGCGCCCGGTCAACGACCGTCGCTAAAGACGAGCGAGTAGCCGCGCGTCGGACGGTTGATCAGGACGCACGGAATTCCGAGCTTGGCCAAAATCTTCCTCACACGCTGAACGTAGTTTCGAACCTCCTCAGAGAAGAGTGCAGGCTCGGCCCAGGCTCGATCCTTGATCTGATCGGCGGTGAAGTAGCGATGCGGGTGATCGAGGAGAAACTGCAGGAGTTGGAACTCTCGGTTGGTGAGATGAGCCTCTCCGCCCTGGTACTTGATCATCTGGCTTTCGGGGTCGAGCCAGAGCCCCTGCAGCTCCCAGACCCGGCGATACCACACGTCGAGCCTCGCTTGGTACCCCTCGAGTTGCTCCTCGTTGAACGCCACGTCCTCTGCGGCGGCGATCTGTGCGACTGGGTTCAACGTCGGTAACTCACATGCGACTCTGGCAAATAACCCACGCTTGAAGGCGACCAGATCGTCATAGATGCTCAACCAATGGCGGGCATCCTCCCAATGGGCAGTCGCCACATCCTCGCCTTCGAGTGGGGTTGCCCCGGGCGTTCGTTTTGGAGTAGCCATCCACTTGAGTGGACGGTGTGTGTCTCACACGCGTTATCCGATTGTGCCGCAAACGGCAGGCCCTCGACAGGCCATAGGGGCGCGGTTAGCCGAGGCTACTGAAGAGGCCTATGCCGACGATGATCAGGAGCGCGGTACACCCCGCGACCCACGCCAGCAGGATCGACGCCGCTGCCAGCCTGGACGTCCTACGGCTCCGGCGAAGCATCCGGAGGCGTAACTCAAGTGCCAGCGGCCGCCTGGCAATAATTAGCCTGGCCGATGGCGCCGTCCGCGTCGGATCGGAGACTATTTCCATGGCGCCGACGACGTCACGATGCCCACATCTGTGTAGGCTCCGTGTCGCTCGATACCCGCGCACCCGTCCTGCATGAGGAGAGGTCATGACGAACATCGACACGGTCCGGGCGTCGCTGGACGCCTACCACCGGCGGGACAGAGCGGCCGCCACACAGCTGCTCGCAGACGACTTCACTTTCACCAGCCCTCAGGACGATCACATCGACAAAGCCACGTATCTGGAACGCTGCTTCCCCACAGCGAACCGCTTCGCGTCAAGCAAGGTCCTTGCGATCGTCAACGCCACCGATGACAGCGTCCTGCTTCTCTACGAATATGAACTGACGAGTGGCGAGCGCTA
>JBEPVD010000022.1:0-48823 GCA_041691155.1 Candidatus Dormiibacterota bacterium
AGTCCAGCCCCGCAGGGCCCAACGAATTTCTCTCCACCATCTACACACCGGTGCACGCCGGCTTCATCCATGGGTATGCGCTGGCGACGTGTGGTCGCGCAGGCGATGCGCTACGAACGCTCGACCGGGCGTACGATGAGACACGTCGTTGGTCGCTCGCACGATACGAACCACTCGCAGCCAACATGCGTTCCTGGGTGTTCCGGAACATCGGTGCAGTTGCACGCGCTCGCGAGGGCAATCAGATTGCGGAGGACGGCGCCCGCGCCGTTGGTTACCGCGAGCTCGAGGTCTATGCGACTCTCGATCCCTGCGATGACGATCTCGCCACGGGCGACGTCGCTACTGCCTTGGCCCGGCTCGTGGCTGCGCGCGAACTGATGCAAACTTCCTATGCATATGCTTGGCGGCATCGCCTGCGCGTGCGGTTGCTCGAGGGACGCATCGCGTTGCTGGAGGGCATGCCCGCGGCAGCACTCGAACACGCGACGATCCTGATCGAGGACGCGTCACTTCGCAACGCGCCCCGCTATGTGCGGCTCGGTCAAGCGCTGTCGATGCGTGCGAGGGCGGAGATGGGTGACGAACTCCCTGACGAAGCCTCGCTCGAAGCGCTCAGTGATGCGCTCGCCACCGTTGCGGGGGTCGAGGCGTGGTGGTTGTTGGCCGAGCTCGGCGCCGCGCTCGAATCGCCTCGCTGTTTCGAGCTGGCCGCCGTGCATCGCGACCGCCTCGCGGCCAGCCTTGACGCTGACGACCGAGTGGGCTTCGCTGACTACGCCGGTGCGCGACTGGAGAGAATCAGGACACGCGGAGCGAGTCCCAACCTCCGCTGAGCCACCGCCTCGATCGCCTCCCGCAGAAACACCTCACGCTCGACGTGTGGCAGCCCGCGCACGAAGGGCGCGAGATGGGCCATGCCAGTTCGGTATTCCACCATCGCCTCAGGCGAATCGATGCCCGAGTCGACGATGATGTCGTCCACACGGATGTCGGTGAGTCCGGCATTCGCCGCGCAGGCACGGAGCAGCGATGGTGTGTTGCTGAGCGGCTCCGCCGTTCTCTTCAGGTGCACATACCATGACGGCGCCTCGTACCCGTGCTGTGCCGCCACCTGATCGACGATGTCCTTGTTCGCGTTCGGGGGTGCCGCACCGAACACCGCGACGATCACGGGAGCCGAGGCCTTGACGACTCGTCGCAGCTCCGCAAGCGAACGCTCCGGCGTATCGACATGGGATATCGCAAACGCGCTGACGGCAGCCCCGAACGCACTGTCGAGAAACGGCGATGCGCAGAGATCCCCAACGACGGCGACCAGTGCCGCGTCACCGACCTGCGACAGCATGTCCGCCGAAGCATCGAATGCGACTGGCAGCGCACCTGCGCGCGAGAGCGCGCGGCACACCGCACCGGTACCGGCCCCTGCATCGAGCACCAGTTTCCCGGCGAGCAGGGAGGCGTGCGGCTGGACAACCCGCAGCGCCAGACGATCGTAGATACGTGATGGACCGCAGGCCCAAACGGCACCGGAGCCTTCATAGGCCATACGCACGTCGGTCACAACAGCCGCATCGCCTCATCGAGACGGTCGCTCCACCAACCGAATTCGGCGGGGTCCTCGTTCTTGGTCCAGCCGAGTTGGAGAAACGCGCCGGCGAGCGACGCGGTGAGCTGTGCATCCCACCACTGCGATGTGTACACTCCGCTGCCTTCGAGCGAGCGGCGGTAGAACGCGATCGCATCCTCTTTCGTCTCCGGAAGCCGGTCACAGTTGACCGCGAGATACCAGGCGAGGTCGACCAGCGGCGGGCCTTCGCCACACCGATCCCAGTCAAGGAGCGTGGTGACTGCGCCGATGCTGCCGAGGTTGCCGAACTTCCAATCACCCTGCACCAGCGTGCTCGGGCCCACGCGCAGCGCCGCGACAAGCGGGGATGGATCGCTCGCGAGGTCGAGCAGGATGCGTGCTTGGCGCGGATGCTGTTCTTCCATCAACCGCCATCCGCGACCGACTGCCGGGGGGACCGGATCGGTTCGTGCCGCCACGGCTTCCAGAGCGGACATCGTCGGCGTGAGCGCAACGTAGTGATGCATGAGCGGGAACAGGCTGCCGTCGTCCGCAAACCCGAGGTACGCGGCATGCATCTGGGCCATGTGCCGGAGAAACTGGTGATGCAGCGGGCTCGAAATGTCGTCGCTCCCGGACGGCACCAGGCCGGCCGACACGTCCTGCATGAGCAGCGCCGCGCCCCGATGACCCGTCGGTGAGATGTACGGCGCGCAGGCGACGATCGTGTGGTCGATGACTGCGGGAAGCATGTCGAGCACGCCCGACGTGAGCAACGTCAACTGCCGGCAGTGGAGATCTCCCGTGGCCCGCATGATCCAGTCGTCGTCGACGCAGAGATACTTGACCACGAACGGCTCTCCGGCGATCGTGACGCGTTCGAAATGACTTCCCGACAAGGAGTCGGCGGTCTTCCACGACTGACGATCGACTGCGCCCGAGAGCATCTCGTCCACCGACTCGGCGGAGCGCACGTGTCGTGCCGCCGTCACCGGCTCAGCCACCCGCGGCTGCATCGGCCATCTCCGCCTGCAGCGCGGCGCCCCATCTCCCGCCGCACCACGCGGTGTCCTTGGCAATGAGACCGTCCCGAACCTCGAGGCGGTGCGCCTGGTGGCACATGTGTGGCTCGCCGTTCTCCTCCCAGGTGAGGACGAACTGCAGCAGCACGCCGTCCGCCAGTGGGGTGACCGCGAACTCCTCGAAGCGACCCGGGTCCGCGAACCAGCGCGCCAGCTCAGCCTCGACCTTCGTCCCGCCGCTCACGGTGTAGCGCCAGTTGGGAACGGTTGCATCCAGCGTGGCGTCCGCCGCGAAGGCGCGTGAGTCCGGAACGGATGCGTGCGCGATGGAGTCGATGAACCGGTCGATGGCATCGGTCATTGTCGTGGCTCCTCTGTGTCAGTGGCGCGACTGGCGAGTGAGGCCGAGCGTGCGTCCATCGCCTTGCAGCCCGATTGCACTGTCAGTCCAGGCTCGCGCTCGCCCTTCCCGAACGAGGAAAGCTCGCCGCGTCTACCACGCTGCCGCGGGAGCTGTGCCGAGGACGCCGATCTCGCTCAGTCCCCCCGTGTCCGCGGCCAACGGATCTGCGGACAGCGTCACCGTGCCGGCGTCGGCGCGGGTCATGAGGCGCAATGCGTCCTGCACCGATATCTGGTCGAAGGGGTTGGCGACAAGCTTCACGACGCCGCCGAGCGGTTCGAGCCTGTCGATCGGATAGTCGCTGCCCGTCACCACCGGCACTCCGGCATCGAGCAACGCGCTCCACCGGTAGGCCAGAGGCCACGCGTCGCCGAGACCAGCGCGAGCCTCATCGGCGTCGTCGACGGCAAATCCGGGCTGGATGCAGGCGACGACGCCGAGTTCCGCCATGCGTGCGATCAGGTCGGGACGCAGGAGTTGCGCGTGTTCGATCCGCGGCGAACGCACTCGGCAATCCGTGCCGAACACCTGCTGGTACGCGTCGAGCACGGATTCTATCGCGCGATCGCCGATCGCATGGGTGGCGATCAGCCATCCTGCCGACGCGAGGGGTTCGATGCGGCGTGCCAGATGGTCTGCGGATTCGAACAGCAACCCGTCATTGCCCGGTTGGTCAACGAAGTCGCGCGAGCACGCACACGTGCGCGGACCGAGCCATCCGTCCGCGTAGAACTTGACGCCCACGACGTCGACGCAGGCATCGCCGGTGCGCGCGGGCATTGCACGTTCCGCCAGTCCGGCCGCCACGAGCACGCGGACGCGCAGCGGCAACGGACCTTGTTCGCGCAGAGCCCGCAGCGAGTCCCAATACGCCGCGTGGCGCATCCCCGCTTCCCATATCTCGACAAGGCCCGTCGATGCCGCACGCTGCAGCGCGTCGCGGATCACCTGCTCGAGGTTGTCGCCTGCCGGCTCTTCGTCCGTATCGACCGGACTGATACCCCGCTCGGCGCACAGCTGGTGCAGCGCGCGGACCTCGTCGACGCCTCCCCAGTCACGGCCGGCGAATGCGGCCGAGCGCAGGAGATGCGCGTGGTGATCCACAAATCCAGGGCCGGTCCACTCCATGCCGCGCATCCTGTCACACGCGCAGACGTGCCCCGTGCGGTGCCCTACGCCGGCTCGTTCGCTCCTTCGAGCGCGAGCTGATCCCGTCGCGTTGATCCGAACGGATGCAACACATCACGGCGGGGAGGGTCGCAAACCGCGGTTCGCCGCGCGCATTCCGAAGATCGGAACAAGGTAGGGCGATGTTCAAACGACTTCCCCTCCTGATCCCTGTGGTTCTGTTTGCCGCCGCGATGCTCGCGGTCTCTCCTGTCGCGGCCTACGCCGCAACCAGTCCCAGCCTTGGAACGGCGCTGAATTTCACGACCCTCGCGGGATCGACCATCACCAACACTGGCCCCAGTGTCATCACCGGCAACCAGGGTCTCGATCCCGGCTCCGCGATCACCGGATTCCCGCCCGGCCAGGTCACCGGCGTGCAGCACATCAGCGATGCCGTGGCACTGCAGGCGAAGAATGACCTCATCACCGCGTACGTCGAGGCGGCCAACGCCCCCGTCACCACCAACATGACCGGGCTGAATCTTGGTGGCAGGAACCTCTCTCCTGGCGTGTACAAGTTCGACTCCTCCGCCCAGCTGACCGGACCGCTCACCCTGAGCGGCAACGGCGTGTACATCTTCCAGATCGGCAGCACCCTGACGACCGCGAGCAATTCCGTGGTGCTGCTCACCAATGGTGCTGAGGCCTGCGGTGTGTACTGGCAGGCCGGCAGCTCGGCGACGCTCGGGTCCGCAACCCACTTTCAAGGCAACCTGATGGCACTGACCAGCATCACGATGGTCACGGGCGCCAATATCCTTTCGGGTCGCGCCCTGGCGCGCAACGGCGCACTGACCCTCGACGCCAATGACATCACCCCGCCAGTGGGCACGTGCTCAGTCGGTTCGGGGGGCGGTGGATCGGGCGGCGGTGGTGGATCAGGCGGAAGCGGTGGATCCGGTGGCAGCGGTGGATCCGGTGGCAGCGGTGGATCCGGCGGTGCCGGTGGACCGGGTACGCCAGGGATCCCTGGCTCAATACCGGTGCCTGACACCGGCGCAGGCGGTCCCGGCGTCGTGCTCCCGCTCGTCATGCTGGTGATCGGTGGAGCAACCGTCGAGACCGCGCGGCGGATGCGCAGGCGTGCATCGCGCAGAGGCACGCATGAGCATCTCGAAGGCGTTGCTTCGATGAGCACGCGACGACCACTAGGGGGAATGGTCGCCGCCACCCTCGGACTGACTCTCTCGCTCGCGACGGTTTCCGTTGCGACGGTATCCTCGGTCGCCGGCACGTCGCCGGCCGCCACCACCGCGTCGGCGGGACCGATGCAAGGTTCTTCAACCTGGTCCGGATACGTGGCGACCTCGCGCACGCCCATGACCGCCGTGAGTGCAGCCTGGTCGGTGCCGAGGGTGAGCTGCCGTCAGGTCGCAACGCCAGAATCCGCTGTGTTCTGGGTGGGGCTGGACGGCTGGTATGACAAGACGGTGGAGCAGGGTGGTACCGAGGCGTACTGCGTCGGCACCACCGCCGTGTACAGCGCATGGTGGGAGATGTTCCCCACCAACCACATCACGCAGATGTTCGCCGTCAAGCCGGGCGACGCGATGATCGCAAAGGTGGGGTACCGCAGCGGCATCTTCACGATCACCGTCAAAGACGTGACCTCCGGCCGCATGGCCGTCGTCACGCAGCGGTGCCGGGCCACGGTGGCTTGCGGCCGGTCGTCGGCTGAGTGGATCGCCGAAGCGCCCTCATTCGCCAACGTGCGCGCGTATCTGCCGCCGTGGACCTCCATGGCATTCACTGCCGCGTCGGCGAGCACTGCAACAAATCAATGGGTATCGAGCATCTCGGGCCTCGTCAACTTTCCAGTCGCCATGGCGGGCGCCCATAGACTCCTGGCCAAGCCTGGGCCCCTCCTGTCGGGCGGCGCACGATTCTCCGACTCGTGGATGGACCCGAGCTGATTCTCCCCGACTGAACTGTCTGACGTGGTCCCGAGTCGACAAGCGCGTCCGGTCGCGGCAGACTTTCACAGCATGATCCTGCACATCGCGTCTGGCGCCACGTGGCGGGCGGCGACGCATGATGGGACATACCGCGGTGCGAACGGCGGCGATCCGTTCCTCCACTGCTCGACCGGACGTCAGGTCCGTGGGCCGTGGCGAACGCTCTTTGCGGAGACGCCGGATCTGGTGATGCTGTTGATCGATGAAACGTTGCTCGAGGCGCCGGTTCGCTATGAGACGGCGGGCGCCGGCGAGGACGCATTCCCACACATCTACGGGCCCATCCCCGTCGCCGCTGTCGTTGCAACGCAGTCGATTGCGCCCGGGATGGCAACGGCGCTCTCGCTGCCCGCGCCGATGGCACGATTGGTCGCCGCGGCACACGGCAACAGTCCGCAAGGTGTCGACGAGTGGCGTCATCTGCACTACACCGTGTCCACGGATCGCGCGCTCGTGTTGCCGCCGCACCGTGGACGCGGCCTCGGGGTCTGGCTCGTCCAGTGCGCCGTCGAGCATCCGGAATTGTGCGGCCTGCGTTCCTGGCAACTCGCGACCCGGGACGCGCACGTGATCTACGAGCGACTTGGGTGGCGAGCCGCCGACCCGGTGCGATGGATGGCGCGGGGAGTGACCCGTTCGATATTTACGGTCCGGCTGCGGAGGCGGCGCCGATCTCAGAGCCAGCCGCGGCGCTTGAAAAAGATCAGCTGCGTGACAATTGAGATCGCCATCACCGCGACACAGACGCCAAAGGCAATGGGACTGCCGATATGAGCGACGAGCCATCCGAAGTTCATACCGAAGAATCCGGTGAGAAACGTCAATGGCAGGAACAGGCTTGCGACCACGGTCAATGCTTTCATCGTGACGTTGAGACGGTTGGAGACAGTAGACAGGTAGACATCCATCGCGCCCGTCAGCAGGTCTCGCAGCGAGTCGACGTTTTCATATTGGCGGATGATGTGGTCGTAGACGTCGCGGTAATACGCGGTCGTCTCGCGATCCTCGTCGAGTGACAGCGTGACCATGCGCTGAAACATGTCGCGTTGTGCACCGAGCACACGCCGCATCTCGACCGCATCATGCTTCAAGTCCTGCAGCAGCGCGAGTTGCGAAGTGGTGGCGTCCTTGAGAATTTCATCCTGCAGCAGGTCGACCGCGTCGTCGAGTTGCTCGAGCGCGGCGAAGGTCGCGTCCACCAGCGAGTCGAGAACGAGGTAGGTCAGGAACGAGGCTTTGCGGCACACACTGGCCGGCGACTCCGCGACCCGTTGATTGAGCTTGGTGAAAGACGGTTCAGGTTGCAGATGCACCGTGACCAGGAAACTCGGCGCTATGTAGAGGTGGTGCTCTCGGAACGAAATATGGTTCTGCGCGAAACCCACCACGAAGACGACGGCGAACACGTAGCCGTCATAGCCGTCCAGCTTGGGGCGCTGGTTCTGGTGTTTGACGTCCTCAATCGTGAGTTGATGAAACTTGAAGGTGTCGGTGAGGAGCCGGTAGTCATCGTCGTCCGGCGATTCGATGTCAAGCCAGAACACATCGTGCGGCGCTGCGACCAGTCGCTCCACCTCGGCCGCATCAACCTTGCTCTGATGACCTTCAGCGGTGAACAGCGTTCGCATGTGAGGGAGATCCTACTGCGAGCCGACTCGGAAAAGGTGACACAAGGACTATCATGTAAGGATGCAACGCAAGTCACAGCGTATTGGGGGACCAGCTATGGGCGAGATTGATCCCGGGGCGTTCGAGGATCTCTCACGGTCCGAACCCGACACACCAGCACAACGTGCGGCCTGGGTCGGTCACTACCGGCAACTCATCGAGATGATGGAGCGACAACTCGAGGAGACGAAGTCACTCGCCGAGGCGGCTCCTGAAGCCATGCGGCTCTACCTCGCTCGTGAAAACATCGCGATCCTGACGCAGGAGATCGAGGCCTTCAAGCAGCGCATTGCCCACTGGAACGGACACGGGGACTCACAGTCATGAGCGCCCAGGGAACGCCGCCACATGACGCTCACGCTGATACGTCCAGTCCCGAAGAAGCGGCGCTGGCAGAAGTCGAACCCGGCCGTCTCCTGGCGGATGAGGACGAATCGACGCAACACCTGGACGATGCGCTCCACTGGATCAAGGTGTACAGCGAGCTCCTGGACTTCAAGCGCAAGATCCTGAACACCACTGAGGAAAGCGTTGAGACGATGGACCCGGATGCCAGTCAGGAGGTGACCGATACCGACCTGAAGGCCCTCAACGCCGAAGCGCTCCGATTCGATCGCCGCCTCGCGTACTGGCGCCGTCGGGCGGCGGCGATGGGATCACACCAGAACGCGTAGCCGTAGCGTCCTAATCAGTCTTGGTGGAGCCCGTTCCAGCTGAGGAGCGCGGTCCAGTCGTGCTCGTAGCCGAGAGTTGACGGCGACGCGGTCGCGAGCTGCAAATGTTGCGCCGCCAACGCGGGGAATCCGAGCCACAGCGCGGTGAGAACACGCAGCAGGTGCCCATGGCTGAAAAGCAGGACATCGCCATCGATCGCGCGGCATCGAGCAATGACTCGTTCAGCACGCCCGGCGACATCTTCGATGGTTTCACCGCCGATGACGCCGTCACCGAACAGCGTCCAACCCGGGCGCTCCACTGCGATCTCCTCGCTCGTGAGTCCTTCGTACGCGCCGTAGTCCCACTCGGCGAGGTCGGGGTCGACGACCGCCGCAGCGTCATAGCCGGCGATCGCGCACGTCTGGCGCGCACGCTGCAAGGGACTCACGAACACTGCAGCGAACGCCAAGCCCGCGAGCTTCGCGACCAAACCGCGCGCCTCCTTCTCCCCATTCGCATCCAGCGGCAGGTCGCTCCGTCCCGTATGTCGCCTCACCTTGCTCCACTCGGTCTCGCCGTGACGGACGATGAATATCCGTTGCGTGGGCTCGGGTTTGCCGCTCGCGGGGACCTCACTGCTCATGGGAAGACTCCGTCGTGTCCGATGTCGCATCGGGCTTGCTGCCGATTACCTCCCAGAGCCGCTCGGCGACTGCCGCAGACACGACATCCGGATCCTGCGCGCGCTGATCCACCCAGAAACGGCACCTGAGCAGTGGTACCTCGCCATCCAGCACCGGCTCGAACGACATCACGGGCTTCTCCTCGATCCCGGCGATATCCTTCAGCGCATCGCGCGCACGCCACATCTCGTCAGCCATGTCGGAGCCCGCCGCGAGGCGAACGCTCACACTGAATCGCCGCGTGTCGTAGTGGGTCGCGTTGATGACGACCCCGGTGAACACCGTGAGATTCGGCAGGATGGCCAGTTCCCCGACGCCGGTGCGCAGCGTCGTGGTGCGCAACGTGATGTTTTGCACTGAGCCCGTCTGGTCGGCGACCGTGATGGTGTCACCAAGTCGGAATGGCTGCTCGAGCAACAACCAGATACCCGCAAGGACGTTGCGCAACAGGTCCTGAAACGCGAGTCCAACCGCGACGGTGCCGACACCGGCCGCCGTGAGAATCACCGCCACGTTGACGCCGTACACCACCAGCGCGGCGATGAAAGCAACGACGTAGGTCGCAACCGTGATGAGGTTGCGGACCAGTGTCCTCACCTGGCGATCCGCCTTGCCGCGGCGCATCGCCCAGAGCACGATCATCCGTGTCAGACGGCCGAGGAGGTAGATCCCGATGAAGATCGCGATCGCGCTGATGAGGTGCTGGACGAAAGGCCCGAACAGCCCGCTCTGGTCGTGCGACTGAATCGCATTGCAGACAAACGCGAACCAGTTGCTCGAATCGCAGGTCGGGGTTGCGGCGATCACTCTCGCGCCCCGCGCGTGTCAGCGCACACGAGCGTCGGAACCGGGTCGCAGCCGCTAGGAGGACGACTCGCTGTCGTCGCCGCCCTCGCCACCCTCAGCCTCACCCTCGACAGGAGCGACCTCGGCCTCCTCGGTCTCGGCTGCAACGCGCACCTGGGCGACTTTGAGGACCAGCTCATCCGGATCGACGCCGGTCGCGAGCGAGACACGGTCTGGCAGCGGGACCTCGCCAAGGCGGATGCCCTGGTCGATCTCGATCAGCCCGGAGATGTCGACGTTCAATAGCGCCGGGATGTCGCCCGGCATGCACTCGACCTTCACCTGCGTGAGGAGCTGCTGGAGCACGCCGAGCTTGAGGTCGGAGACCGCCGGGGATTCGCCAATCGGAATCAGCGGGATCTCGACCGTCAGCTTCTCGCGGAGGTTGACCGCGAAGAGATCGACATGCATCAACTCCGCGTTGCGCGGATTCACCTGCAACTCGCGGATCAGGACTTTGCGCGACCGGCCGCCGTCAAGCGCGAGATCGACGAGATGGCTGTGGCCGGCGTTGTGCCAGACCTTGCGCAGGCTCCGCGCATCGATCGCGAGTGCCTGCGGCTCGACGTTGTGTCCGTAGAGGACGGCGGGCACCTCGCCACGACGCCGCACGGCATGCACGTGACGCCCGGTCTCGGACCTGACGGACGCGCTGAGTTGGAGGGAATCTGCCATTTCTGCTGGCTACTCTACCGGCTCGGCAGCTCCCGCCGAATTCACCGCTGCCGCAATCGCCTCCAAAGCCGCATCAACGCAGGCGTCACCGCGGGCGGGGTGCGCGCCGGGATCCGGTCCCGTTCCGGCCTCCGGCCAAGCCGCACAGGCCGCGGCGATCAGCCGTCGCGCCGCCACCGGAGAGCCGTCCGGTAGCACGAAGTACGGCCATGCGACGTCGGACAGATCCTCGCCGTCCCCGGACGATCCCAGGATCGCCAGCGAGCGCTCGAGCGCCGAACGGCGGACGTCAGCCGCACCTGACGACAACTCGGCGTTCACCACGACGCTGAGGTGCTCACCGGTGCCGGCGAGATCGGTCTGCCTCGGCCGAGGTGCTCCGGTCTCCTCGGACCCGTGCAGCATGTAGATCCCCCCGTTCCAGACAGCGCTCCACGTCTCATCACCGTCCCGACGGATGACGCGGCACACCTCGGTGCCGCCACTGACATCGAGCCACGCCTCCCGCGAGCCACGCTCGCTGAGGAACGCCAGCCAGAGGTCGAGGCTGTCGCCGATCGGCTCGAACGCCTGCCCGTCCACCCAGATGTAGGACATCTTTCGGAAGGCCGCGAACGCCGGGTGGGGCGGAGCCAGCTTTGCTCTGGCGTCTGCGGGGTCCGCCACGAGCCGCCCAGCCCGGGCAGCCGCGACGGCCAGGCAGAGCAGTGCCGGGGTCAGGCCGCGGCCCCCGCTCCAAACCGCTCCTTGACGTAGGAGACGGCCTCGTCGAGCGACGTGCCGGGCGTGAACACCTTGTCCACGCCGATCTTCTCGAGCGCGGTCACATCGGAGTCGGGAATGATCCCGCCGCCGAAGACGACGATGTCCGCGGCGTCCCGCTCCTTGAGGAGCCGGATGATCTCCGGGAACAGCGTCATGTGCGCGCCACTCAGCAGGCTGATCCCGATCCCGTCGACGTCCTCCTGGATCGCGGCCTCGACCACCATGGCGGGCGTCTGGTGGAGCCCTGTGTAGATCACCTCGACACCCGCGTCTCGGAGCGCGCGAGAGATCACCTTGACGCCGCGGTCGTGCCCATCGAGGCCGACTTTGGCGGTGAGGATCCGGATCTTGCGCCCGGTTGCCGGAGCGGCGGTGGCATCCATGACGAATTGATGTTAGAGCTTGAACCTCCCGTAGACTGCTGCGGGTGCACAACCCGGCCGGTCGCGGGGTCCCTGGACGAGGGCCCTGCGCATGACCGGCGCGCATCGCGGAGCCCTGGCCGGGCTCGGATTTACGCTCTTGCTGCTTTCGTTCGCCGGTGCGAATCCGCCGGGTGCCGTCTCCGACGAGCCGGATCAGTACATCAAGGCCATCGCCGCCGGAAACCTCGACCTGGCGGGGACCAAGGTCACCACCGAGCAGGCGCGATCGATGGACTACTGGCTGCCCTCCATCAACACGTTCCTGACCCGTGTCCCTGCCTTCGCGCAGCTCGCGCGCTTGTACACGATCCCATCGTCGCTCGATCCTCGGTATCTCGGTTGCACGGTGGAGGGGACCCTCGCGACCTGCCTCGACCGCCGGCGCCCCGCGCCGAAGGCTCCGACCGAGCGGCTGGTGAGCTCGGTGGGGACCTATCAGCCGTTCATTTTCGTGCCCGCCGGCCTGGTGATGCGACTGGCCACCTCGACGACCGCCGCCCTGCTCCTCGGGCGGTTGACCTTCACGTTGCTGGCTGCGCTGTTGTTGCTCGGTGCCCTGCTGCTGGCGCTCCGCGCGCGACCCGGCCCAGTCGCGGTCGTGGCCATCGGACTCGCCATCGCACCAACGTCCGTGCTGGTGATGTCGTCGATCAGCACCAGCGGCGCCGAGACGGCGGCCGGCATCGCGTGGTGGGTGGCGCTGCTCGCGGCCTCGGAACCGAAGGCGCCGCGCGGAGCGTGGTGGCTCGCCATCGCGGCGGGTCTCGTGCTCGGCGTGGCGCGGACCACCGGACCCGTCTGGCTGGTCTTGATCACGCTGGTCGTGCTCATCTATCGAGGGCGGCGCGCGTCGTGGGCGGCATTCCGAGCCGGAGGCAGGCTGGCGCTCACCGCGGTCGTGACGTGCGTCGCTGCCGGGGCGGTGACCTTCCTCTGGCAACTCGCGGTCCAACCGGCATCCCTGGAATCGACCGCTTCGACCCTCGGTCGCGCCAGCCCTTCCGGGATCGGGGTCATCCTCGAGCGCGCGATCGCGACCATCGGTTGGGGAGAAATCGCTCCACCTTCCGGCCTCACCAACGTCTGGGGATTGATGGTCGCCGCACTGGTTGCACTCGGGGTGACCGCTGCGCTGTCGCGGCATGCGCGGAGAGAGATCGTCGCCCTGATCTCACTCTGCGCCATATGCGTGGTCGCGATCGCGGCCTTTCTCGGCCTGGGCAGTCACGCGGGACTCACGCAGGGGCGCTGGTTCCTCGCGATGCTGACCGGCGTACCAATCCTCGCGGGGTGGATGGCTGCGACGGTGCCCGCCTCAGCTCGGCTCGAGAGGCTTACCCGGCCGGCCGCCGGTGTCCTGATGGTCGGCGTGGTCGCATGCCTGGCGGTGTACTGGTGGCTCAACGAGTACCACTACGCGGTCAACGGCGGGTCACTCTGGTTTCTCGCACACAGCCTGTGGCAGCCGGCCTTGGGCTGGGCTCCCTGGATCGTGTGCGCGGTCCTTGGACTCGTCGCGGTCCTCGTCGCCGGGGCGTGGCCCGGTCATCGCGAGGCACGGCTCAGGTCCCCTGCGTAGGCTCCTGATTCACTGGAAGCGCGCTCACGGCCGCCTCGGCGAGGCGATGCGCCACGCCCAGGGCGCGGTCGGCATGGGGGAGGTGGTCCCGATCCACGCCGGCGACTGCGGCGATCCCATCACGCGCTCCCACCAACGCTCCAGCGAGGCTGGCAGCGACCGCCGTGCCGCTTGCGGCGGCGGCGAGGACGTCGTCGAACGGATTGGGAGTGGCGAGGGCGCAGATGGCGCGTTGTAGGGTGAGGCCCGGGTCTGGATCGGAGACGTCGAGCGGCGGCCCGCCCTCGACCACGCGAAGCCGATCGAGCAGCGCCATCGGGGCATCCTCGAGCAGCGACTGCCGGACCCGGACGAGAGCGGTCTCGAGATCGAAACGGAGGAGATCGGCGATGAGCAGCGCCGCGGCGACGGCCGTGACGGCAGTCCCCTCATCGGCTCCCGCCATGGCGACGCACCGGTACGCGTCGCGACGAAGCCTGGGGCGATCGAGCGGGCTCAGCAGCCCGAACGGGAGCGCTCGGAGCAGCAGGCCCGCAGCACCCGCACGCGAGGGCAACATGAGGCCGCGCTGGCGGAGGTCGGCGTCGTCGAAGCAGCCGCACGCCGCCGCCGACTCGGCGACGCCGACGAGGTCCGCGGTACCCGCAGCCGCCCCGGCAGCGTGCTCGCCGGCCAGGGCCCCGATGAAGCTCGCCTCGATCCGCGCGGGCAGATCGTCTATCAGCGTCACCCGCAGAACGCTATCCTTTCGCCCCATGCCGACGTCGGAGCGTGCCGTCGCCGTTGTCCGAGCGATCGCCAGCAGCAGCGTGCTGCGAGCGGCACCCGGACTACTCGACCAAGGCCGCTGGCGTGGACCTCGCCCGGCCGCCGTTCGCATCGAGCGAAGCCGTGTCCACGGGGAAGGCGGTGTGGTCGCCGATCAGACGGCACTGACCATGTGGTTCGGTGAGGGGCCGGGTCTTTCAGGCATTTCGGTGCGCGGACGGGCAACCCGGGTTGCGGTGCGAACCCTGGCCGGCGTCGCAGCGGCCGTCGCCATCGGCGCGGCAAGCGCGATCGTGGCTCGCCAGGAGGCCAGCCGCCTGGCGCCGAGACCGCGCGTGCTACTCAGCGAGCCAGGGCAAGACCACCGGTCCTGAGGTCCGCAGGCGGCGCGACACGGCGCGCAGTCCGCTCCCATCGGTCAGCAGCAGTTCTCGTGAGCATGGATTCATCGCTTCGCGAAACTCCTTGAGCACGCGACGCTCGAATCGTTCGGCAGACGGCAGCGACGCCGGCAGCGCGAGCAAGACGCCTCGATCCGGGACGCCGAGGAGCACGTCGCCGTCCGCGCGCCTGGCGAATGCCTCCAGCACGGCCGGAGCCATCAGCACGCTTCCCTGAAAGAGCGGATCCGACGCAACCCGCCAGCCGTCGGCGGGAATTCTGTCAGTCCTTCCGATGCGCGCGACCAGCGTCTCGAAACGTGCGGCAGTGTTGGCGGTCGCCGCGGCCTGGACGTCCTCGTCGCGCAGCCCTATCGACGTCCATTCGTCACGCGGGACGCCGCGCATGATCGATCCCGGAAGTTCCTCGGCGGCAAAGGCGGAGAGGTCGCCCGCGATATGGGTGCGCAGCAGATCGCCCGCGCGTCCGTGCTTGCCGAGAAAACGGTCGTTGCGGACGCACCACACCAGGCGCGCGGTCGAGAGCGCCATCGCGGGTTGAGGCGTCAACTGACGCTCCACCGACGCGACGTACTCGCCGATCAACGCCGGCGTCCGCGCCGGGTCACGCTCGCACGAATGCAACAAGGGGGCGAGTGGCAGCGTGATGTCCAGCCCCGATCCCGTGACGTGCAGCGCGAAGCGCGAACCGTCGACCTCCACGTGCGCACCGGTGTACCGGGCGGTCAACTGGAGGCGGATGCGCTCCGCGAAAGCCCCCCGGTCCATCCGCTACTGCGTCGCCGCGGCGAGACGTGCTCGCATCAACGCGACCTTCGACGCGTCGCCGTTGACGCTGAGCGATTCGATGCCCGCACGTCCCCAGAGATACAGCAACAATTCCCCGGGATCGCCGGTGACCTCCGCGTCGGCACGAGGATTCTCGCCGTCCTCGACCACGGTCGTCACACCCTCGAGGAGCACCGACCACCAAGCGTCACCCGCGATGACGTTGACGCTGCCCGCGCCGGGAGCGTCGGTCGCGGCCTCATCGTCATCGTCAAGCATGCACGTGAGGATTTCGTCAATCCCATCAACGGCAAGTTCCTCATCGATGGCACTGCGCGGCCCGAACTGCGTTTCAACGTCGACGCGATGCACGACTGTTTCCAGGGCCATGCGCCGGAACCAGAAGCCGACGGTCTGATCCGGCGGCCACCACGTCCACGCCGGTGCTGAGGGGTCACGTGCCTCGAGCTCCGCGAGCAGCTTGGCGTGCTCGTTGCGAAACCACCCGACCGTGTCCTGGCCGAACGGCTCCTCGGTGACCCATTCGCCTTCCACCGGCTGCCGCCCCAGACGCAGATTCATGACCTTGTGGTCGTACACGGTCGCGAGATGTGCCACCACCTCACGCACGTTCCACGGTGCGCACACCGGCACAGGGCGACCAAGTCCGCGAGGTGCCACGTCAGCGACGATGTCGCCGTCATGCGTGATGTGCTCGAGGTACCGCCGGAACTCCACGCGCCTACGCCGCTCCTCGCTTGGAACTCACGTAGTCGACAAGAACGTAATCACCAAGTCGATCAGGGCTGATGAAGAACGCCCGACCGCGATTCAAGCGTGTCATCTGATTGACGAACTGCACCAGGTGGTGGTTCGACTCGAGCATGAACGTGTTGATGACGATGTTCTCGCGTGTGCACCGCTTCACCTCGAGCAATGTCTTCTGGAACGTCTCCGGCAACGGCGGATAGAAAAACACGGGGCGGCCGTTCTCGATATGTGCCGTCGGCTCGCCGTCACTCACGATGATGATCTGCTTGTTCTCCCCGGGATCCCTCGCAAGCAATCGCCGGGCCAGCATCAACCCATGCTGCATATTCGTCCCGTACACATATTCATTCACTGACAAATGTGGCAGAGCAGCCGGCTTGATCTCCCTCGCCAGATCGGAGAACCCGATGATGTGCAACGTATCCCGAGGATACGCACTCCGAATCAGGGAGTCCAAAGCGAGTGCCACCTTCTTCGCGGCGTAGAAGTACCCCCGCAGTGGCATAGACCGACTCATGTCAAGCATCAGGACCGTCGCAGACCGCGTCAACGTATCGGAGCGATGCACCACGAAATCATCTGGCGAAAGTCGAGGAACAGAGCGTCGCGGACGTCCGTCGCTCTTGAGCGTCTCCTCCGACCGCGAGTCACGCGAATCGATGTCAGCATCGCGCCGTACCGCGTTCATGAGCGTCTCGCGCACGTCCAGGTCGAACACGTCGCCGAATTCGTATGGCTTCGTATCCTCCTCACGTTCCCCGCCTTGACCATGACGAGAGACCGGGTGGTCCCCAAAGCGGTCGCGGCGCAGCCGGGCGAAAAGGTCGCCGAGTGCCTTCTGGCCGATGCGTCGCAGCCCACGCGCGGTGAGTTTCATACCTTCGTCGTCACGCTCGACGAGTCCACGCTGCTCGAGCTGATCGGTCATGCGCTGCAACCGTGAGAGATCGCGGGCGGCGTTCTCACCGAGGACGTCGCGCAGGGCTTCCTCGGTCGCGGCCTCGAGTGGCTCACCGCGGTACATACCGCGAAGTCCGCGCTCCAACTCCTCGATGGATTGCAGGCGATCCATGACGCCCATCGCCTCGTCGAACGGCAATTGCTCGTTCCCGAAGAATCCGTAACGCTGCCCGAGGTGCCTACGGTCGGAGAGCAACTCGAGACCGCCCATCAACTCCGAGAGCTGCGCCTGCAGATCCGGGTCGCCGAAGGTCGCGGAGATCATCTCCTCGAGCTGGTGCCGCATCTCCGGCGACAGCGACTGCATGAGCGAGTCCATGCGCGCCATCTGGGCTGCGAGCTGTGCGAGGAATTCGTCGAAGGTCGCGGGCGCGTCCGGGAACATCGCGCCCCACTTCTTGATGAAGTCCTCGTAGTTGTGCTGCAACTGCGCGTCGGGCACTCCTTCGAGCTTCTGCCGCACCAGTGAGTTCAGGTCGCGAGCCATCTCGCGCAGCGCGGTGATGTCCTGCTTCGACATCTGTCCCATCTGGTCGGACATCTGCTTGAAGTAGGTGTTGACGACGTTCTGCTTGATCTCCTCGAGCAGCTTCTGAAAGGCCTGCTCCGCGTCCTGGTCCATGAACTCATAGCCCTGGAGTTCACGGATGACGCCCCCGGGCTCCTGGGGAAGATTCTCGAGGGTCTCGCGACGCTTCTTTGCGACCCGTTCGAGAATGCGTTGGGCGCGCTCGTCGGTTGCATTGGCGAGCCGTTCGTCGATGCCCTTGCGTTCGAGCCGCAGCACGTTGTCGAGCTTTTCCTCGATGTCCTTGAAGACGTTGTCGAGGCTGTATTTCTCGAGCTGCTTCTGACGCTGCTTGCGCAGCCGCTCCATCAGCTCCTCGAGGCCCGCGAACTTCTTCCCATCGCGGTCGCGCCAGCCTTGACTCAGCAGGCGGCGCAACGCGGTCTCGAAATCCCAGCCGTGATAGACGTCCTCGCTCAGACGGTCGAAGAGTGCGTCGGCGTCATCGCCGAGCGGATCCTGACTCCCGTCCCACGTGCTGAAGCGGTGCTGCCGCGCGTTTCGCTTCAGCTCGCCGAGGGGTTCATCCGCCATAGACCGCGCTTCCGTCGAGTGCGGTCTTGTTGAGACGCTTTCCGAGGTGCAGTCCTTCCAGCACGAATTCGAGCACCGCAACGCGCACCGCGTCTGTATCCGGCTCGCCGAGACGCTGCCGTGCGCGCTCCACGCCGGCGAGCTCCGTCAGTGCCTGCGCGTACTGAGCGACCGTGTGCTGGTCACCAACCTCGACGGTGAACCCACCGCGGTCGAAGCGCTGCACCAGGTCGCTGAACTCCTGCACCGTGAAATGACGGCGGAAGACGTTGTTGCACGCAGTCCGCATCAGCTTTTCCAGCACGGCGCCGTCGTCCCCGTCCTCCCAGGTCTCGAGCTCGATCTTCCCGGCAGTCGATGACATGAGCGCCGGGAGGTCGCTGATGCGCGCCACCGCCTCACGCTCGCCGGTGCGCAGCGCGCGCCGCAAGGCCCCGGCTGCAAGGTTTTCGAAGTTGGCGGTCGTGAGCCGGACGGAGACACCGCTGCGCTGGTTCACCTGCGGATGCCTGCGCGCGACGTGCGAGAGCTCCGCGACGATCTCCTGCATGAAGCCCGGCACGGTGACCGGCACCGGCATGTCGTCGAACGTCATGCGCTCCTGCTCCGCAATCGCGATCTCGTCATCGATGGTGCGCGGGTAGTGGGTGCGCACCTGTGCGCCGAAACGGTCTTTCAACGGCGTGATGATGCGGCCGCGGTTGGTGTAGTCCTCGGGGTTCGCGGTCGCGACCACGAACACGTCCAGCGGCATGCGCAACCGGTAGCCGCGGATCTGCACGTCGCGCTCTTCCATGATGTTGAGCAGACCGACCTGGATGCGCTCGGCCAGGTCGGGCAGCTCGTTGATCGCGAAGATCCCGCGATTGGTGCGGGGCACGAGTCCGTAGTGGATCGTCAACTCGTCGCTCAGATACCGGCCTTCCGCGACGCGGATCGGATCGACCTCGCCGATGAGGTCTGCGATCGACGTGTCAGGTGTCGCGAGCTTTTCCGAATAGCGCTGCTCGGGCGTGAGCCACGCAAGCTCGGTCCCGTCCCCGTGCTCGGCGACGAGGTCGCGGCAGCGACGGCAGATCGGCTCATAGGGGTTGTCGTTGATCTCGCATCCCGCGATCGCAGGAACGGCGTCGTCGAGCAGGCTCACCAGCGAGCGGATGAGGCGTGACTTCGCCTGACCTCGCTCGCCGAGCAGGACCATGTCCTGGCCCGCGAGGATCGCGTTCTCGATCTGCGGGATGACCGAGTCGTCGTACCCGCGGATGCCGCTGAACAGCCCCTCGTGGTTGCTGAGCTTGCGAATCAGGTTGCGTCGAAGCTCGGTTCTGACGGGCAGGACGCGGTACTCCGCGCGACGCAATTCACCGATCGTGGAGGGGGCCTGGGACATCGCTTCTCAAGCCTACACCGGGGCGCGGACTCGGGTCCCACGCGGGGGTCCGCCTAGCCGAGGAGTTGCGACGCGAATGACTGGAGTTGCGATTGGCTCAGCGGTGGCAGGCCCGTGATCGTCAGTCCTGTAGTCCCCGAGACCGCGATGATCCCGTTCTCGGCCGGACTACCGGCCACGGTGACGAGGACAGCCTGGCTGCCGACGCCCGAGACGTCGGTCGCACTGAACTTATTGCCCTGCGCCTGCGCTGCCTGCTTCTCTCCGGCTTCCACGAGGTTGATGAACGACGTCAAGACCGGGCCCGTGGCGAGGTCGACGACCACCGACTGCGGGTTGGCGGTGTCCGAGTACGTGCAAACGATCCCTGTACTCCCAGCCGGCAAATCTGCGGCTGGTTGTGAGGCCAGCGCAGCCACGGTGAGCCCGAGACCTGCATTGACAGTGCCCGCATCCGGGCAGGCGAGGCCGGCAAGTGCAGCAGTCGGGGTTGCTGTTGGCGCCGCGATCGGGGTTGCTGTTTGCGCCGCGATCGGGGTCGCGGTCGACGGGACTCTTGCGGATGCGGTAGCCGACGTTGCTGTGGAAGTCGAACTCCCGCACGCCACCAGCGTTGCCGCGAAGACGACAGGTGCGAACGCAGCGAGTCGAAGTGGCGCGTGCATGTGATCGACAACCTCAAGGCGGGCTCGGCGAGCCCATCGGGAACCAGTAGACCAGCGCCCGATCGCAGGTCGATCGCGGATTTCTCCGCGCCGAACCCGCGGCCGTCGACCACGAGAGGGAACTTACACGGTGGCGAACCGTGCTCCCGATCCGGTGAGGTCGGCGTGCGCGCGCCGGTCCAGCGAGTCCCGGGCCGCCGCGACAAGCCGTCCCGCCAGCTCCTGCTCCTGACCGAAATGCAGGTGGATGAACGACCCGAGCATCAGTGGGTCGGTCCAGCCCTCACAGCCGAGTGGCTCACCGTCGCAGTCATGCATCGAATAGGCGGGGCTGAGACACTCGGCGCCGGAGAGCGGGCGGCTGAAATGAAACTCGTGGCCGCGCAGGCGCGTCCCGACCGGACCGAGCATCGAGTCGGTTGCGATGGTGAGGTCGCGATAGCCGCTGTGCAACGTACCCGCCTCGAGGGCGATGTCGACCGGGATGAGTCCTGCCATCTCGTGCACCATGCCGTCGCTGGTGCGCAGCGAGCGCGCCGAATACTGCAGCCCGCAGCCCTCGGCGTACACGGGCACGCCATGCAAGTGCGCGCGCCGGAACGACTCCAGGAAGGCGTGATTGGCGGCAAGCCGCGGTACAAATGCCTCCGTGATCCCGCCGCCGAGGTAGATGAGCCCGAGGTCGCGCGGGAGCGCCGAGTCCTCGAGCGGGGAGAAGGTGACGATCTCCGCTCCCGCATCCTCGAGCAGCTCGAGGTTCTCCGCGTAGTAGAAGCAGAAGGCGTCGTCGAAGGCCACGCCGATGCGCACGGGTTCCGCCGTGTGCACAACGGACGGATGGTGATGCGACAGCGGATGCACCGGGCGAGCGCTCTCCATGAGCCGCTCGATGAGGTCGAGGTCGCAATGCCGGATCACCGCGTCACCCAGCTCAGCGATTGCCTCGTCGACGCGTGGGTTCTGCAGCAGCGGGAGCAGACCGGTTCGCAGCTCCGGAATGCGCACCGAGTCGAGATGCGGGAGCGCCCCAAGCACCGGCATCCTCGCCAGCGACCAGATCGCGTCCTCGATCACCCGGCGTCGGTAGTCGTTGGGGACGTTGTTGAGGATCACGCCGATGACGCACCCCGAGCGGTCGAGTTGCTTGATCCCGAGCGCCGCGGCGGCAGCGGTTTCGCCCATCGCCCACGCGTCGATGACCAGCACGACCGGTGCACCGATGATGCGTGCAACCTCAAGGGTGCTGCCCGCGAACTGCGGCATGCGCCCGAGCGTCTCGTCGGCCGCCATCCCGTGGCCGTCAAGCACTCCCATGGCTCCTTCGACGACCACCCGATCCGCGCCCATCGATCCGTGCACGAACGAACGTCGAACACCGGCAGCGCCGAGCAGCCACGAGTCGAGATTCCGGCACGGTCTCAGGCTCGCGTGCGCGAGGTACGAGGTGTCGATGAAATCCGCCCCGACCTTGAAGGTCTGCACGGTGCGGCCGCGAGCTCGGAGCGCAGCGGTGAGGCCCAGGCTGATCGAGGTCTTGCCGGAACCCGAACCCAGGCCACCGACCACGAGCCGAGGGATCCCGTTCTCCTCGAGCATGAGGTGCCTCCGGATGAGCCTCCATGCCGGTCACGCGCTCACGAAGTTCAGCGCGGCTCGGGGGAGGGCTGATCTCGACGGGCGGGCTCGGCGGCGTTCGCCGACCTCGCTGACACCGAAGCTAGCACCCGGTGACCGCCGGGGCAAGTTCGAAGTTGTGACGACAGGGCTTAGGCCCTCTCGGGGTTCGCGGTACAGTCGCAGGACAACGGCGGGATCTGGAGGTGCGACGGTGGCAGGCAATCAATGGCAGCTCATCCGCGGCGAGCGTGTTGCGCTCATCGCTGACCTTGGGGGCATGACTGACGAGCAGTGGGCGACGCAATCGCTGTGCTCGGCCTGGACGGTTCGCGACGTGCTCGCACACATGACCCGGACCGCGACGATGACGCCGGGTCGTTTCATCGGCAGGCTCGCCGGCGCCGGCTTCAGCTTCACCTCGTTCAACGCCAAAGGTGTCGCGGCCGAGCGCGGCGCGAGTGGGTCCGACACGCTGGCGTCCTTCAAGGGATACCTCGATCGGACGACCAGCCCGCCCGGACCGATTGACGCCATGGTCGCCGAGGCCGTGATCCACGGCGAGGACATCCGGAGACCACTCGGGATCACACGCGCGTATCAGCCTGAGGCGCTGACCCTGGTGGGCAACTTCGTCACCAAGGGCAACCTGCTCCTGGGCGGTAAGCGGAGAGCGACCGGCTTGAAGATGACAGCGACCGACGTCGACTGGACGAGTGGCGCCGGGCCAGAGGTGAAGGGCCCGATGGCCTCCATCATCAGCGCGCTCACCGGTCGCAAGGCTGCCCTGGCCGATCTCTCGGGGGACGGTCTGGCATCACTCTCGCGGCGCCTCTAACCGGCGGTCACGCTCTCCGTGGGCACCAAGGGACGGCCGCTCAGCGCGACGGTTTGTGCGGGCCGGAGATCGCGCAGCCGTGCCCGCACCCGCTGGAAACCCTGGTAAGTGTCGATCTCAAGTCCGAAGCAGGCATCCACGACGCGCCCTCGGGGCAGGTGATCGGCGAGCCCCGGCTTGTGGAACGCGATTGCCTCGACGATCCCGGAACCGGTCGCCATGGTCACCCGGATGTGCTGCCCGTCTGCGCCAAAGGTTGACGTCCCAAGGACGCGCGCCCCGCAGACCGCGAGGAGCGGTGACGGGTTGCCCTGCCCGCTCGGCTCGAGTTGCTCGAGCGCGTGACACAACTCGGGAGTGACGTCGATGCCGGTGATCTCGCAGTCGATCGCGAAGTCACGACGGCGCTCGACCCCTGCGTTCTGCTCGCCGACGGACGCGGTGATCAGCGTTCGGAACTCCTGGAAACGGGTGGCGTCGAGACTGAATCCCGCCGCTGCGGCGTGGCCGCCGTATCGAAGGAGCGAGGAGGCGGCACCGTCGAGCGCCTTGACGATGTGGACGCCGCCCGCGGTGCGCGCCGAGCCCTTGGCCTCGGACGAGTCGAGGCAGGCAATGAAGGCCGGCCTGGCGTAGCGCTCGGCGAGCCGCCCGGCAACGAGACCGACGATGCCCATGGGCCATCCGGGATCCCCGAGCACGATGGCCGGCGCGTCGTCATCGATATCGGCGACCTGCGCCTCCGCCTCGGCCAGCGCCACCGCGACCGCCTGCTGCCGGAGTCGGTTCTGGGTATCCAGCGAAGCCGCGAGACGCTCGGACTCCTCGGGGTCGTCGCACAGGCACAGCTCGAGGGCCAGTCGCGCGTCCTCCATACGACCGGCCGCGTTGATGCGGGGGCCGACCGCAAAAGCGATGTCCGCGCCGCTTGGCGGGAGGGCGGTGCCTGCGGCCTCGCAGAGCGCGCGCAAGCCCGGGAGGTCGCCGATCTTCGGGAGTCCGTCGCGAACGATGACGCGGTTCTCGCCGCGCAGCGGCATCATGTCGGCGATCGTGCCTAGCGCGGCCAAGCCCAGGGAGGCGTCGGCGCTGCCCGCAGGAACGGCACCGCGCGACTCCAGTGCCTGGACGAGCTTGAACGCCACACCCGCTCCGGCCAGGCCGTCGAACGCGTAGGTCGACCCCGGAAGCTTGGGATTGACCAGCGCATCCGCCGGCGCGAGCTGTGGCGGCGTGCCGCCCGGAGCGAGCGCGAGGTGGTGGTCGGTGATCACCAGGCGCATGCCCTCGGGTCGCCCGGCCGCGACGGCGACGCTGCTGGTGCCGCAGTCCACGGTGATGACGCATCCAACGCCCCGAGCTGCCAGGTCCGCGAGCGCCGCAGCGTGGAGCCCGTAGCCCTCGGTCATGCGGTTGGGGATGTACGGGATGACCGTCGCACCCGCCGCCCGGAGGCATCGGGTGAGCATGGCGCAGGCGGTGACGCCGTCAGCGTCGTAGTCGCCATAGACGGCAATCGAGCTGTGTTCGGCGATTGCGGCGCAGACGGCGGCGACCGCCTCCTCCATTGCGGGGAGGCCGAACGGGTCGTGATATCCGCCGCTCACCTCAAGGAAGGCTGCAGCCTCTGCGGCGCCGAATCCGCGCGCGGCCAGCACCTGGCCGACGACCGGGTGGAGTCCGGGAAGCGGCTCGGCGTCGGTCAGCCGCCAGCGGCGGGGCGCCGGCTGCACCGGCGGGCCTCAGGCGCCTGAAGTCGGTGGCGTCCCCGGCGTTCCGGGTGCTGGCGCGGGTGCGGGCGCGACGTTCGGAGCGGTCCCGTAGGTCGCGTTGGTGATGGCGCTGAAGTCGACCTTGGGCGCCTCGCCGACCACGGCGCGCTGCGCCGCGTCGATCTGGAAGAACTCGGCGTTCTGAAAGTGGAACATGTTCGCGATCACGTTCGAGGGGAAGGCCTGAACGCGACGGTTGAACTGCTGGACGTTCGAGTTGTAAATCTGCCGCGACGACTGGACGCGATCCTCGGTGTCCGACAGGGTCGCCTGCAATTGCAGGAAGTTCTGGTTCGCCTTCAGCTCCGGATAGGCCTCGGCGACGGCGAACAGATGCCCGAGCGCCATCTGGAATGGTCCTTCAGCGGCGGCTGCGGCGGCGGGGCCCTGCGCCTGCATTCCCGCGGAACGCGCTTGGGCGACCTCCTCGAAGACTCCGCGCTCGTGGGCGGCGTATCCCTGCACCGTCGACACGAGGTTGGGGATGAGGTCGTACCGACGCTTGAGTTCCGTATCGATGTCCGCCCACGCGTTCTGGACGGCATTCCGCTGGGAGACAAACCTGTTGTAGGAGGCGACCACGCCCAGCGCGATCACCACGATGACGACGATGACAATGATCAGGGGTATCACGAACGTCTCCTTCGGAGCGGAACGATTGCGGGGCTAAGGGTACCGCGCAGCGAGCCACGTCCAAACCCTCCGGGGATCGGCGGCGCTACGGGACCTCCCAGATCGTTGTGGTACCGCCGAACTCAGGGGTCCACGTGACCTGTGACGCGGTGACGCCGAGCGGCACCTGAAAGACGACGCAACCCATGCTTGACTGATTGGGGGCCACCTTGTAGTCGCCGTCGGTGAAATTGGTGCATTCGCCCACATCGTCGAGGGCCGCCGCGTAGACGTGGTGGTTGTCGCCGATCAACGATGTGTTGTTGTTGGCGTTGTCGGCGGACGATCCGCGGATGCCGATCAGCTTGAACTCGGTAGCGATAAAACGGTTGCCGGTGCTGGGCTGATCGATGTCGTTGAATCCGTGCGCGGGGTCGATGACGGAGCTCAGGGCAATGCTCATCGTGTTGCTCGCGTCGTCAGTCTCCGTGAACGACGTCCCGAGCGATCCTCGTTGCGGCGTCGGCGCAGCAGTGGCGTCCGGTTGTATGCCGAGCGATGTACCGAACTGACCGAGGCCGTTGCTCGCGACACCGCCGGCAAGCGCGACGAGCCCCGCGGCGATCGACCACATGTTGACTATCCGTCGCCGCGACGTTGGTCGTGGTCCGGTGCGCTGTCCGAGCGGATCGCGCGCTGCCCGCACCGGCGCCTCCGAACGCACCAACTGAGGAATCCGCTCGATCACCGCAACGGCAGCGTCGAAGACACTGCCAAGCTCATCCGGGTGTGGCTGCGGCTTGAACACCATGAGATACTCGGGACCGAACACCGCGCTGCAGCGGGGGTCGATCCCGAGTAGCGTCTCGATCATTCGAGAGTCGATCAGCTCAACGGCGAACGACGGGTTGACCGAGTCCACCACGAAACGTTGATTGAAGGCGATGGACTCGAGTTGCACGCGCTGGGCACTCGGAGGGTAGCCGACACCGCCGCGGCCTGACGCCGATGCAACGCTCACCACTGGAATCTGCATACCCAGGGGCAGGATGACGCACGAGTACGAGTAGGTCACCGCACTCCTGCCCGTCGAATGCGTGTAGCGATACTCGCAGTAGGTCAGGGGCACGCCGTTCCACGAACCACTGAGTGCGTTGTCGAAACCGCCGCGTTGATTGAACAGAAAGAAGCCGCAGTCGTCGAAGGTCCAGTTGCCGATGGCGACGGTGAATCCGTGTGCGGCCGCGAAGGTGAGCATGCCTTGACGTCGCTGCCGAGCCTTGCGCGCCTCAACGCTCCAGACTCCGCGCACCAGCAGAAAGACGGGCGCGAAGATGATCCCGAGGAACACGACCAGCAGCACGACGATCAGTCCGAATCTGTCGGCTAACCTGCCCACAGCGAAGGCGACGCCGACGATGACGCATGGAACAGTCCTCCCCCCGACGACTACGTCGGTGGCGGCGCCTGCTGCGGCCCGAACCGCGAGCGCACCAGTGCCGGGATTCGCTGTTCCAGGAGGACGGTCGCGTCGAACAGACCGCTGATTTCCGCAACCGCCTCGCGGCGCGCGTAGACCATCATGTCGTAGGGCCCGAGGACGATGTGAAAGCGTTGGTCGAGGCCGAGCATGGTCTCGATCATCCGCGCATCGATGAGTTGGATGGCGAAGCTGTCGTCGTCGCAGTGGACGTCGAAACGATCGTTGAACGCGATCGACTCAAAACGTATGCCGGGCGCGCCGATAGTCTTTTCAGCGAGCAGCTCGAGCGCGCCTCTGGGAGAGACCGTCACCTGCGGGATTCCGAGCCCGAGGGCGCCGATCACGTTCGAGAACGAGTAGGTCTCCGAGCTACGACCGCTCTGCACGACATAGCTGTAGTCGCAATACGTCACCGGCATGCCGTTCCAGGTGCCGCGCAGCACATTGCGCCAGTAGCGGCGGTTTCCCTTGCTGAACAGGTCGAAACCTCGCTCGTCCATATCCCAGTCGTTACCGAGGACATTCAGGCTGTGCGCCGCCGCGAAGGTGCGGATGTCGCGGATGCGTTGTTGTCCGACAAAGTAGGAGACCGCAGCAGCGCCGAGGACCACGATGCCGATCACGACGTACAGCACGACCATTCAGCCACCTCGCCGAGATGACAGCACGCGCGTGTGCAGCACGATGCCCGGTCAGTCGCCCATGAGCTGACGGAGGACGAGCGGGAGAATGCCCCCATGGCGCAGATACTCGACATCGGTCTCGCTGTCGAGACGGCAGACGGTGTCGAACTCGATGTCCTGCTGCCCTGCGCGTCGGGCGCTCACGTGCACCGCGGCGCCAGGGGCGGCTTTCGCCACGTCGCGAATGGTGTACAGCTCGGTGCCGTCCAGATGCAGTGATTCAGCCGTCTCGCCCTGACGGAACTGGAGCGGCAGGATGCCCATGCCGACCAGGTTGCTCCGGTGGATGCGCTCGTAGGATTCCGCGATCACCGCCCGAACTCCCTGCAGCAACGGGCCTTTTGCTGCCCAGTCGCGCGACGACCCGGAGCCGTACTCCTTGCCCGCGATGATGACCAGCGGAATGCCCTCGGACTGATAGATGGCCGACGCATCGAAGATCGACATGACCGCGCCGTCCGGAAGATGCGCGGTCCATCCGCCCTCTTTTCCGTCGGCGAGCTGGTTGTGCAGGCGGATGTTCGCGAAGGTGCCGCGGACCATGACGTCGTGGTTGCCGCGGCGCGCACCGTACGTGTTGAAGTCGCGCGCCTCAATGCCGTGCCCTCGCAGATAGTCCGCGGCAGGACTCACCCCCGCGATGCTTCCGGCCGGCGAGATGTGGTCGGTGGTGATCGAGTCGCCGAGCAGTGCAAGCACACGAGCGTCGATGACATCGCCCGGCGCCTGTGGCTCGGGAGCCATCCCCACGAAATAGGGTGGCTCGCGGACGTAGGTCGACTCCGCATCCCAGTCGAAGAGCGCCCCCTCCGGCGACGGCAGCTGCTGCCAGTGCTCATCGCCGTCGAAGATCCGCGCGTATTCTCGCGTGTAGAGATCGCTGCCGAGGGCCTGTTGCACCGTCTCGCTGACCTCATCCGCGGTGGGCCAGATCTCGCTGAGAAACACTTGCTTGCCGTCGTGTCCGGTGCCGAGCGAATCCGTGGTGAGGTCGATGTCGAGGCGGCCGGCGAGCGCATACGCGACCACGAGTGGCGGCGATGCGAGATAGGCGGCGCGCACCTGCGGGTGGATGCGACCCTCAAAGTTGCGGTTGCCGCTCAGCACCGCGGCGACGGTGAGGTCTTCCGCGTCGATGCGCTCGGCGACCAGTTCCGGCAGCGGCCCACTGTTGCCGATGCACGTCGTGCACCCGTACCCAACGAGGTTGAAGCGCAACTGTTCGAGTGAGCTGAGCAATCCAGCACGCTCGAGGTAGTCGGTGACCACCCGCGAGCCCGGAGCGAGTGACGTCTTCACGTATTCGGGGGGCATCAAGCCGCGCGCGACCGCGTTGCGGGCAAGCAATCCTGCCGCCACCATGACCGCCGGGTTCGAGGTGTTCGTGCAGGAGGTGATGGCTGCGATGACCACGGAGCCGTCACGAACCGATGCGGCGTCGGCCGGCCCGTTGCGTGTGGTCGTCTCGGTCATGCCATCCGGGTCGATACCGCCTTCCGCTTCTTCACGCGGAATCTCACCCTCGGCGGTGACCTCGCTCGCTGCCGAGGGGGCCGGCTGCTCCCAGACGTTGCAGAACGACTGCCAGACGTTCGGCAGCGCAACCCGGTCCTGCGGGCGCTTCGGACCGGCGACACTCGGCACGACGCTCGCCAGATCCAGCTCCACCATCTCACTGAAGGTGGGGATTGCCGACTCGTCGGTGCGGAACATGCCCTGTTCCTTCGCATAGCGCTCGACGAGGTCGATGTGCTCGGGATCGCGACCCGACCCCCGGAGATATTCGAGGGTGCGCGCATCGACCGGGAAGAGCGATGCCGTCGCACCGAACTCCGGCGACATGTTGGAGAGAGTCGCTCGGTCCGGCACCGACATCGACGAAAGCCCGCCGCCGCAGAACTCCACGAACTTGTTGACGACGCCGTGGCGGCGGAGCATCTCGGTGAGCGTCAGCACGAGGTCCGTGGCGGTCGTCCCTGCGGGGAGCGCGTTGTGGAAGCGCACGCCGACCACCACTGGCGCGAGCAGGAACAGCGGCTGGCCGAGCATGCACGCCTCAGCCTCGATGCCACCGACGCCCCAGCCCAGCACGCCGATGCCGTTGACCATCGGTGTGTGTGAATCGGTGCCGACCAGCGTGTCCGGGAGGGCCATCCGTTCCCCGTCCTTCTCACGAACCTGGACCACCTGCGCGAGATATTCGAGGTTGATCTGGTGAACGATCCCCATGCCCGGCGGAACGACTCGAAACCCGCGAAACGCTTGCTGGGCCCAGCGGAGCAGCGAATAGCGCTCGCGGTTGCGCTCGTACTCACGGGCGATGTTGCGTTCGTACGCTTCGCGATTGCCAAATGCGTCGACCTGCACGGAGTGGTCGATGACGAGGTCCACCGGGACCAGTGGGTCGATGCGCATCGGGTCGCCGCCGGCGCGAGCCACGGCTGAGCGCATCGCAGCGAGGTCGACCACGGCCGGCACGCCGGTGAAGTCCTGAAGGAGCACCCGCGCCGGCATGAACGCACGCTCCCGGTTCGATCCCACCGCCGTGCCGTCCCAGCGCGCGATCGCCTCGACGTCGCCGTCGCGCACCGAGGGCGCGTCGGAGTTCCGCACGCTGTTCTCGAGCAGGATCTTGACGGTGACCGGAAGGCGGGAGACATCGCCCACTCCCCGCTCAGCGAGCGCGCTGAGCCGGTGATAGGAGACCCCCGGAATCAGTTCCGCCCTGGTGCCGAAAGGATCGCTGCCAGCCATACGACTCCATCTTCGCACCCGGCCGCCGCGCGACGCGATCCCACGTCGGTCGAACCAGCGCTCTCTTCGTCGAAACGGTCGGATTGACCACAACCGGCGCCCGGCATCGCTATTCTTCTCGACCTGACAAGGCGCCTCAGGGGAGTGCACATATCGTGGCAAGCAGCCAGAGAACTGACGTACGTCCAGAGCATCAGCTCTACCACTCGTATTCGACCGACGTCGACCAGGCTCGGACGAATGTCCACTACGAGCAACCTCCTGAATTCTTCCTGCTCATCACGGGCGGTGATTGGAACGTCTACTCAGCCAACCTCTGGGACCCGGGCACCGAGGACGACACCGCCTCGCAGGCGGCCAAGCTCGACCTGATCGCGCGCCTCGCGGGACTCGAGAAGGGCATGCGCCTGATCGACGTCGGATGCGGCTGGGCGGGACCGCTCTCCTATCTCACCACCACCTACGGCCTCACCGGCACCGGGCTGACCCTCTCGCCAACCCAGAAGGGCTACGCGGAGGAGCGGATCGCGCGGCTCGGGGCGGACGCGAGCATCGTGCTCAGCCACTGGGAGGACTACACCCCCACGGAGCAGGTGGACGCGATCTACACCGACGAGGTGATCGTCCACTTCTTCAATCTCGGCGGATTCTTCACGAAATGCCACAACTGGCTCAGGCCGGGCGGCGTGATGATCAACAAGGAGCTGCATCTCAAGCACCCGCGCCACGCCAAGCTCGAGCGCGGTGGCGAGTTCGTCAGTCAGATCTACGGCGACACCGGGAACTACCGCACGCTCGCGGAGGAGTTGCGCCTCGCCAACGAGGCCGGCTTCGACATCGAGCGCGTGCACCACATCGAACGGCGCCACTACGAGGTGACGATCGATCACTGGCTGGCCAACATGCACAAGCATGCCGCCCGCCTCAAAGAGCTGGTCGGCGATCAGCACTATCGCGACTTCCGCGTCTACCTACGCTTGGCTCGGCATATTCAGCGCAACGTCACGCTGGATGTCGTGGTCTGCCGCAAGCCCGCCTGAGGGCAATCGA
Source organism: Candidatus Dormiibacterota bacterium (assembly GCA_041691155.1). Lineage (GTDB taxonomy): Bacteria > Chloroflexota > Dormibacteria > Aeolococcales > Aeolococcaceae > Palsa-851. The sequence goes on from JBEPVD010000022.1 coordinate 31,050, forward strand.
TCCTCCCCCTCAAGCCGGGGTCGACAGTTGCACCAGGTACGAGGTGAGGTGCGTATAGGCGCCGGTCGCCAGGAGCACGCCGAGCGCGACCGTGATGACGCCGCCCGCGAGGGTGAGCGGGCGCACGAAGCGGTTCAGCTTTCGAGGCAGGTCCGGAAGTGACGCCCAGACCAGTGCCACGGCGATGAACGGCAGACCCAGCCCCATCGAGTAGACGACCAGCAGGATCGCGCCCGTGACCGCGTGCGAGCTCAGCGCCGCCAGCGTGAGCGCGGCGGCGAGATAGGGGCCCACGCAGGGCGTCCAGCCAAGGCCGAAGACGACGCCCACGAGGAACGCGCCCAGCACGCCTCGGCGGCGGAGCCGCTCGGGAAGCTGAAATCCCTGCGTCCGTTCCAGCAGTCCGACGCGAACCACGCCGATGATCGCGAGCCCGAAGAGGATCACCGCGACGCCGCCGACGATCTCCACGATGCGGCCGCTCACGGCTCCGTTCGCCACCCGGGCGATCCCGCCCGCGGAGAGCCCAAGCAGCACGAAGACGCACGTGAAGCCAGCGACATAGAGCACCGAGCCCGCGAGGAGACGCATGCGGAAGCTGTGCCGGCTGGGAGTGGTCAGCTCAGCCGCGCTCACCCCCGAGACGCACGCCATATAGGCAGGCAGCAGCGGAATCGTGCACGGTGCGAGGAAGGAACCGAGCCCCGCGACGAAGGTCGCGAGCAGCGTGGCGATCGACAGCATCAGCCGAATGTAAACGTATAGATGCGGAAGCCGGCCGGTACGGTCAAATCGATGAGGTGATAGCCAGACGAGACTCCGCCCACCAACTGGAAAAGATCCTGCCGGGACACGGTGAACCCGGAGTCGGTCAGTGCAGAGCCGGCGTTTGCCGCGGTGACTTTCTTTCCGTCAAGTTTGACGGAAACAGCCAGCTCAGCCCCCGGTGTGCCGGCAACGATGTAGGCGGTATCGGCTGTGAACTGGAGACGCACATGGCCGGTCGAGTCGGCCTGCAAGTACTGGCCCTCGTCGGACCAGGTCCCGGTCACCTGGATCGCGTCCTGGCTCTGCGGCGGACGGGTGTCCGGGTAGTTGGTCGGCTGGCCGGGCGCTCCGTACCGCACGTTGTCGGCCAGTTGACCGCGTTGACTGCCCGCATAGAGCTCTGGTGTCGTGTTGCTCGGCAGTGGCGTGAAGGAGGGCAGCGGGGCAGTCGTCACCTTGAGGAGTGACGCCACGGCGGCGTCGGTCGCCGCGTAGTCACCCTCACCGAAGTGCATGTAGGCGACCCGGCCCTGCTGATCGATCAGGTACTCGGCGGGCCAGTACTGGTTGTGGTACGCGCGCCAGGTGGCCATCTGGCTGTCGATCGCGACCGGCCAGGTGACGCCGAGACGGGTCACCGCTGCGGCCACGTTCGCGGGCACTTTCTCGAAGTCGAACTCGGGCGAGTGGACACCGACGACCACGAGACCGTCGTTCTTGTAGTCGTCGTACAGCACCTTGAGATGCGGAATGGTGCGCACGCAGTTGACACACGAGAAGGTCCAGAAGTCGATGAGCACCACCTTGCCGCGCAACCCGGTCATGGCCAGGGGCGGCGTGTTCAGCCACCCGTCGATGCCCGCGAAATTCGGGGCCAGCGAGCGGTCACTGACCGGTTGGACCTGACCTCCGGTGGTCGCCGGGCCCGGGTTGCTCAGCCATGTGAAGCTCACCGCGGCGACGATCAGCACGGCAATGGTGGCGAGGGCGAGGCGGTATCGATTCACGAGATCAGAGCCACTCTACGAGACGCATGTTGAGGAAGCATTACGAACCGGGTCCGGTCTGGTAGTTTGTCAAGCGACGTCCTGTCGCAGATGAATCCGATGACTACCCCCGTTCCCGATCGGATACTCGGCGACCGGCGACGCGTGATGGTCGAGCACGTGCGACCCAGCGTCGACGGCGGCGAATTTCCCGCCAAAGCCACTCGTGGGCTGCCGCTGCGCGTGACGGCGCGGGCATTCGCGGACGGTCACGACCCGCTGATCGCCTGGGTGTGGCACTGGCCGGGCGGCCGTCCCCTCGAGCCCGACGCACCTCCTCCCGGCCTCGTCGAGGTCCCGATGGAGGCGGAGCCGCAGGACTGGTATGGCGCCTGGATCACCCCGAAAAAAATTGGCCCGGCGAGCTTCGCCGTGGTCGCGATCATCGACGTCTGGGGCGGCTGGGCTCGCGATCTGGCGATTCGATTCGAAGCGGGAATGGACGTCACCCTCGATTTGGCCGACGGCGCGGCGCTCGCCGCCGCTCGCGCGGATCTGCCGGTCATCACCCGGGCCGATCGCCGGACCTTGACCACCCTTGCCGCGACCCTCGGGGCCCCCGCTTCGCCAGAGAAACGCGTCGAGCTGGCAACCCGCGACACGACGATGGTTCTGATGCGCCGCACCGCCGATCTGAGTCACGCAACCATCGCCGGGTCCTGCCCGCTGTGGGTTGACCGCGAGATGGCCGGTTTCTCTGCCTGGTACGAGATGTTCCCTCGCTCCGAGGGGGCAGTGCCACCACGGAGCGGCACATTCCTCACCGCCCAGGATCGGCTTCCGGCGATCGCTGCGATGGGCTTCTCGGTGCTCTATCTGCCGCCGATCCATCCGATCGGGGTGACTCATCGAAAAGGACCGAACAACAGCGTCGAGTGCGGGCCCGACGACCCGGGGAGCCCGTGGGCCATCGGCGCGGCGACCGGGGGGCACACTGCCGTGCATCCCGATCTCGGCACCATCGCCGGCTTCGACGGCTTCGTCGCGGCGGCGGCGGACGCGGGCCTCGAGGTGGCTCTCGATTACGCGCTCCAGTGCAGCCCGGATCACCCCTGGGTCACGGAGCACCCCGAGTGGTTTCGTCACCGTTCCGACGGTTCGATCCGCTACGCGGAGAATCCACCGAAGCGGTATCAGGACATCTATCCAATTGACTTCGATAGTGACGATGCACCACGCCTGTGGGAGGCGCTTCGTGACGTGATGCGCTTCTGGATCGGCCATGGCGTCCGCATCTTCCGGGTCGACAATCCGCACACCAAGGCGCTCGCGTTCTGGGAATGGCTGATCGACGCAATCCATCGCGAGTATCCGGACGTCGTGCTCCTGGCCGAGGCGTTCTCCCGCCCACCGGTGATGCAGCGTCTGGCCAAGATCGGCTTCTCGCAGTCGTACACCTACTTCACCTGGCGCAACAGCGTCTGGGAGCTCGGCCAGTATCTGACAGAGTTGTCACAGACTGACCTGGTCGACTGGTTCCGCCCGAACTTCTGGGTGAACACACCGGACATCCTGCATGAGGTCCTGCAGCGCGGCGGTCCGGCGGCGTTCCGAATGCGAGCGGCACTCGCGGCCATTACATGCCCGTCCTGGGGGATGTACAGCGGCTACGAGCTGGGCGAGGGAACGCCGGTGCGTGACGGCAGTGAGGAATATCTCGACTCCGAGAAGTACCAGCTGCGGCCACGCGACTGGGCCCAATCCGGTTCGATCGCGCCGTTCATCACGCGCCTGAACGAGATTCGTGTTCGGCACCGCGCCGCTATCGCCCAATTGAGCACACTTCGACTGCATCACATGACCGACGACTCCATGCTCTGCGTGTCGCGCGCCACGCCCGACAGGGACGACGTGCTGCTGCTCGTCGCCAATCTCGATCCGCATCATCCGCATGAGGGGTCGACGTGGCTCGACCTGGGCGCGCTCGGCGTTCCGTCCGATCAACCCTTCGAGGTGCACGACGAGCTTGGTGAGGAGACGTACACGTGGCAGGGCGCGGTGAACTACGTTCGGCTGGATCCGGCGAATCAACCGGCGCATGTCATGCACGTGCGGCCACGCCGGTGATCACCCGCACCAAGCCCGCCGAGGATCAACTCTGGTTCCAGAAAGCGGTCTTCTACGAACTTTCGGTGCGCGCGTTTCACGACGGGGACGGCGATGGCATCGGTGATTTCACGGGATTGATCACGAAGCTCGAGTATCTGGAGTGGCTTGGAGTCGACTGCATCTGGCTGCTGCCGTTCCAGCAGAGCCCGCTCCGCGACGGCGGCTACGACATCGCCGACTACCGGACGGTGCTCCCCGATTACGGCACGGTCGAAGATGTAGCGATGCTCGTGGAGGCGGCGCATCGCCACGGCATCCGCGTGATCATGGATCTGGTCGTCAACCACACCAGCGATCAGCACCCGTGGTTCAAGAGCGCCCGCTCCTCACCGGACAGCGAGCATCGCGATTGGTACATGTGGTCGAACACGAAGAATCGATTCACCGAAGCGCGGATCATCTTCGTCGACAGCGAGACCTCGAACTGGACCTGGGACGACCAGGCTGAAGCCTATTTCTTCCACCGTTTCTTCAGTCATCAACCGGACCTCAACTACGACAATCCGACCGTCCGTGCAGAGATCATCGACGTCTGCAGGTTCTGGCTCGCGATGGGCATGGATGGATTCCGCCTCGACGCGGTGCCGTACCTGTTCAAGCGCGAGGGAACCAACTGCGAGAACCTGCCTGAGACGCACGCATTTCTTGCCGAACTGCGGGCGATGGTGGATGCGGAGTTTCCGGGGAAGGTGCTGCTGGCTGAAGCAAATCAATGGCCCGAGGACGTCGTCGACTACTTCGGGACACCGGAGGAGCCCGAATGCCACATGTGCTTCAACTTCCCGCTCATGCCGCGCATGTTCATGGGCCTGCGGCGTGAGCAGCGGTATCCGATCACGGAGATCCTGGAGCGGACGCCCGCGCTGCCTCCCAACAGTCAGTGGGGGATCTTCCTGCGCAACCACGACGAGTTGACCCTCGAGATGGTGACCGACGAAGAACGCGACTACATGTGGGACGAGTACGCGAAGGATCCGCGCGCAAAGCTCAACCTCGGCATCCGCCGGCGCCTCGCGCCGTTGCTGAACAACGGCCGCCGCCAGATCGAGCTGTTCCATGGCCTCATCCTCTCGTTGCCGGGCAGCCCCATCCTCTATTACGGCGATGAGATCGGCATGGGCGACAACGTGTACCTCGGCGATCGTGACGGCGTCCGCACTCCGATGCAGTGGAATGGCGACAGCAATGGCGGCTTCAGCAAGGCCGACTTCGCGCAGCTCTACCTGCCGCCGCTCATGGATCCCGTGTACGGCTATCAGGCCTGCAACGTCGGCGCGCAGCGGCGCAACGAGTCGTCGATTCTGCACTGGGTGCGCAGGTTCATCGCGGTGCGCAAACGATTCCCGGTCTTCGGGGAAGGGGCATTCGAGGCACTCGACGCCGCCAACCCTTCGGTGTTCGCGTTCCTGCGCAGCCTAGACGGACTGTTGGTGCTCTGCGTCAACAACCTCTCGCGCTTCGCGCAGCCGGTCGAGCTCGACCTGCGCAAGTACGCCGGCATGACGCCGGTCGAGATGCTGGGTCGCGTGCACTTTCCGGCCATCGGAGAGCTGCCGTACCTGCTCACCATGGGCCCGCACGGCTTCTACTGGTTCACACTCGATGCACCGGTGTCATGAGCGAGCACACCGCCGCGGTGAACGCTGTGCTTCGTGCGCACGGTCTGGAAGGCTGCGAGAGCGCCCTCGGCGAGTACATCGCGCAGCAGCGCTGGGCCGGAGCGCACGGTCGCACCATCGCCACCGTCGAGATCGTCGACATCGCGGTGATCAGCCAGGCCACGCCCGTGTTGTTGCATGCGCTCACGGCGGTCACGTACACCGATGGGCTGATCACGCGGTATGCGCTGCCGCTGGGCATTCGCAGCAGCGGAGATCCGCTTGAGCAGCGCGCGCCGGACTTCGTCATCCCGATGCCGGCGGGTGCCGGTGTCCTGCTCTACGACGCTGTTGGAGATCCGGCGTACATCGAGTGGCTCCTGGCGGCAGTGGGCGACCAACGTGTGCTCCCCACCTCCAGTGGTGAGATGCGTTGTTCATCCCCGGATCCGTCCGCTCTCGATACCGGGTCGCTGTCCTCGGTTCGCCACCTCCGGGTGGAGCAGAGCAACACGTCGGTCGAAGTCGGGGATGCGATCTTCCTCAAGCACCTGCGCCGGGTCGAGCCCGGTCCTTCGCAGGAGCTCGAGATGTCTGACGGTCTCCAAGCTGCCGGTTTCACGCACTTAGCCCCGATGCTCGGCCGCGTGGTGTGGGCGGCGCATGACGAGGTGCCGTCGCCGCTCGTCCTCATCCAGCCGTTTCTCCACAACAGCACCGATGGATGGGCGCTCGCGCTCACCTCCTTGCGTGACCTCTATGCCAACGCCGAGGAGAGGGGGCAGGCCGATGCGGCCGACCGTCGGGCACTCGTCGACGACCAGGACGCCGCATTCCTCTCCGAATCGATGCGCCTCGGCAAGGTCGTGGCCGAGATGCACCTCGCGCTCGCCTCAGGTGGACCTGGCAGCGCGATGGCGACGGCACCGCTGACCGAGGAGTCGCTCAGCACCTCGGCGAACACGATGACCAACGAGCTGGATCGGCTGCTGACCCGCAGCGATTCGGCACTCGATCCGATCCGTGACGTTCGCGACTCCATCGTCGGGCGCTTCGATCAAATCCGCGGGATCACCCCGAGCGGCTTGCTCATCCGTGTGCACGGCGATCTCCACCTCGGCCAGCTCCTGCGCGTGGACACGGGCTGGGTGGTGCTCGACTTCGAGGGCGAACCCGACCGGACGCCGGACGAGCGGCGCGAGTTGAGCACTCCGCTGCGCGATGTCGCGGCGATGCTCCGCTCCTTCGACTACGCGGCGGCCGCGGCCATCGTCGAGCGAACCTCGCCTGACAGCGCAGACGCGGACATGCTTCGCGGGTACGGCGAGGCATGGGCTGACGCCAACCGTGACGCGTTCTGGAGCGCGTATCTCGAGGCAGTCGGCTCGGGTCCGATGCTGCCCGCTCCGGGACCGGCACTCGTGCTCCGCCGGGCGTTCGAAGTCCAGAAGGCGGTCTACGAAGTCAGCTACGAGCTCGGGCATCGGCCGTCGTGGGCTCCGATTCCGCTGCGTTTCCTGCTCCGTGGCGCCTCGTCGTGACCCTCAACGGCACACCCCCGACCGCCCTGGAGTCCGCCGTCGAACAGCTCCTGTCCGGCCGGCTCCGCGATCCGCACGACCTGCTCGGCCCGCACGAATCGGGCCACACGGTCCGGATCCGCGCGTTCCATCCGGAAGCGACCACGGCGACGGTTGCACGGCCCGAGGGCGTCACGCCGATGCGGCGCCTGAACGCCGCCGGCTTGTTCGAAGTGACCGTGCCTGCGGGCGAGCCGGGGTATCGCATCCGCTTTCGCAATGACGAGCGTGAGTGGGAACAGGAGGACCCGTATCGGTTCGCTCCGACCCTTGGCGAGCTGGATCTGCACCTGATCGGTGAGGGGACGCATACGCAACTGTGGCGGGCGCTCGGAGCGCGTGTCATCGAGCAGCAGGGCGTCACGGGGACCGCTTTCAGCGTCTGGGCTCCCAACGCGCTCGGCGTGAGCGTCGTCAGCGATGCGAATTTCTGGGACGCACGCACCTGGCCCATGCGAGCGCTCGGCGGCTCAGGCGTGTGGGAGCTGTTCTGCCCCGGTGTGGGCCCCGGCGTGCGCTACAAGTTCCTGGTCACCAGGGGCGATGGGATGCGCATCTTCAAGGCCGATCCGCTGGCGCGATCCTCGGACCATCCGCCCGGGACGGCGAGCATCGTCGAGCAGACCGCCTACCGCTGGCGCGACGGAACGTGGATGCGCCGGCGTGCCAAGACGCCGATGAGCGGCGCGCCGTTCGCGGCCTATGAAGTCCATCTCGGTTCGTGGCGACGCCACTCCGACGGGCGGGTGATGTCCTATCGGGAGATCGCTGAGCCACTCGCGGCCCACTGCCGCGCCCTTGGCTTCACGCATGTCGAGTTGCTGCCGATCATGGAGCACCCCTTCGGTGGCTCGTGGGGCTATCAGGTGACCGGGTATTACGCGCCGACGTCGCGACACGGCACGCCCGATGACCTCCGGAAGTTCGTCGACGTCATGCATCGCAACGGCATCGGCGTCATCCTCGACTGGGTGCCCGCGCACTTCCCACGTGACGGTTGGGCGCTCGCGCGATTCGACGGGACGCCGCTCTACGAGCACGGCGATCCGCGTCGCGGCGAACATCCCGATTGGGGCACGTACGTCTTCAACTACGGACGCAACCAGGTGCGCAACTTCCTTGTCGCCAACGCCCATTACTGGGCCGAGGAGTTCCATATCGACGGGCTGCGGGTCGATGCCGTTGCGTCGATGCTGTATCTCGACTATTCGCGCCAACCCGACGCCTGGGTGCCGAACGTCAACGGCGGCAAGGAGAATCTCGAGGCCATCACGCTGCTGCGCGAGGTGAATGACTCCCTGCACGCGCGCAGGTCGGGCGTGATCACCATCGCCGAGGAGTCGACAACGTGGCCCGGCGTGACCCGTTCGACCGCGAGCGGCGGCCTCGGCTTCGACTTCAAGTGGAACATGGGCTGGATGCACGACACGCTGGACTACCTGCACAAGGACCCCGTGTTCCGCAGGTATGCACATCACCTCATGACCTTCGGGTTGATGTACGCGTGGTCAGAGCGCTACGTCCTGCCGCTGTCGCATGACGAAGTGGTGCACCTCAAAGGGTCGCTGCTGGGGAAAATGTCGGGCGATCCATGGAAGCGGTTCGCCAACCTCCGCGCCATGTTCGGCTGGATGTGGGCGCATCCCGGCAAGAAGCTCCTGTTCATGGGCGGCGAGCTCGGAGACGAGCGCGAGTGGAACCACGAGTCGGAGCTGGACTGGGCGTCGCTGCATGACCCATCGCACGCCGGCATCCAGCAGTTCGTCGCCGATCTCGGTGCGCTCTACGCCGCGACACCGGCGCTCTGGGAACTCGACGAGAGCCCCAATGGGTTCGAATGGATCGACGCCGGAAACGCGGAGCAGAACGTGCTCAGCTTCGTCCGTCGTGACGCCCACGGGCACCCCGGGATCGCGTGCATCGCCAACTTCGCCCCGGTGGTCCGCTACGACTTCCGGGTGGGGCTGCCATTGGCCGGTCGCTGGACCGAGGTGCTCAACTCGGACTCCGATCACTACGGCGGCAGCGGCATCGGGAATATGGGCGAGGTGGTCGCGGAGGCGGAGCCGTGGCACGCCTTCCCGTACTCGGCGAGGATGACCATCCCGCCACTTGCCGTTGTCTGGCTTGCCCCTGCCACGACTTAGGCATTGCTTAAGCGGTACGCAGTGGCGAGAATGGGAGCACACCTGCGGGCCGAGAGTGGACGAGCTGCGATGGATCCTTGTGGACTCCTCGCGGGCACGCTCCAACAGGCGAGACCGCTCTAGCAGACACGGGGGTTACCCACAACCATGAACAGCGACGAGGCCCGCACCCGTTTGTTGACCGAGCGGGCACGGATCGAAGAGCTTCGCACGGCCGCAAACCGGCTCACGGCCGATGCCCAGGAGGCCACCGAGCGCGAGCTGTCCTCCGCGGAGCAGCACCCTGCCGAACTGGCAAGCGAGACGATCGGCCTGGAGCTGGACCAGAGCGTCGCCCAGCACGCCGACCTCGAACTCGCCGAGCTGGAAGAAGCCGTGAAGCGCGTTGACAGCGGCAAGTACGGAGAGTGCGAAGCCTGCGGTCAAGCCATCAGCCCCGCGCGGCTCGAGGCCATGCCGGCCGCCCGGTTCTGCATCGAGGACCAGGCGAAGCACGACAAGAACGGGCGGCGCAACGGGCGCTGACCGGAGAGGCCTGAGCTGACCCTTGGTCGCTCAGTGGCGGAAGTGGCGTTCCCCGGCGAGCACGACGACCATTCCCAGCGCGTCCGCAGCGGCCGTGACGGACGGGTCGTTCTTGCTGCCGCCGGGGTGGATCACCGAGCGCACGCCGGCCGTGCCGAGCGTCTCGAGTCCGTCCGGCATCGGGAAGAACGCGTCCGAGGCTGACGCCGCGCCGATAGCGCGATCACCCGCTCGGGCCACCGCAAGTTCTGACGATTCCACGCGCGACATCTGTCCGGCGCCGACGCCGACGGCCATGCCGTCCTTCACGATGACCACCGCGTTGGACTTCACGTGCCGGCAGACGCGCCAGGCGATGAGCAGGTCGCGCCACTCGGCTTCGTCGGGCTGACGCTCGCTCGCGACCGTCATGGTCGCGCGGTCGGTGATCACGCGGTCGCGGGTCTGGACGAGCATCCCGCCGTCGATGGTCCGAACGTCCAGCGGTTCGGCACCCGACGATCTGTCGACGACGAGCACGCGCATACGCTGCTTGGTGGCGAGGTGCTCGGCTGCGTCGTCGTCGACGGCAGGACACACCACCGCCTCCAGGAAGGTGCTCGTCAATTCCTTCGCGGTGGCGAAATCGATCGGCCGGTTGATGCCGACGATGCCACCGTACGCCGCTCGCGGATCGCATTCGTACGCCCGCTCGTATGCATCGACCGTCGTCTCGCCGACGGCGAACCCGCAGGGGTTGGTGTGCTTGATGACGCACGCGGCGGGCTCCTCGAACTCGCCAACGAGCGCCCGTGCGGCGTCAACGTCGAGCCAGTTGGTGAACGACAGCGCTGCGCCCTGCAACTGGATCGCGTGCGCCATCCCGCCGGGCCGTCCCGGCACCGCGTAGAGCGCTCCGCGCTGGTGCGGATTCTCGCCGTACCGGAGTTCGTGCAGACGTATACCACCGACAGTGAGCTCAGCCGGCATCGACTCCGCGGCCCCGTCGCCACGCAGCCAGGCCGCAACTTGCGTGTCGTACGCGGCGACGTGCGCGAACGCCTCGGCCGCCAGCCTGTGCTTGGTGGGGACCGAGATGGATTGATACTCACGCAACTCGGCCAGCACACCCTCGTACTGCGTCGGCGAGATGACCACGGCAACCGAGTCGCGGTTCTTCGCCGCGGCGCGGATGATGGTCGGGCCGCCGATGTCGATGTTTTCGACAATCGTGTCTGCATCTGCGCCGCTTGCGAGCGTCGCGGCGAACGGATAGAGCGACGAGACGACAAGATCGATGGGTTCGTACTTGCTTTCCGCGAGCTGTCGCATGTGGTCGGGAATGTCGCGGCGGGCAAGGATGCCCGCATGAATGGCCGGATGCAGGGTTCTCACGCGCCCGTCGAGCATCTCGGGAAACCCCGTGACGTCGGCGACCGACTGCACTTCGATGCCGGCGTCGGCGAGCACCTTCCCAGTGCTGCTGGTCGCAATGAGGTCGAAGCCGCATTCGATGAGTCCGCGCGCGAAGTCCAGGAGGCCTGTCTTGTCGCTCACCGAGATGATCGCTCGCATGCTCAGACCGACGCCACCGCGGGTGCGGGAAGGATGCGAACCGTGGTGCCCTCGCGGAAGAGGCGTCCCGCGCACCACAGCGCAACAGCCTGAGGCAGCAACTCCCACTCGAGTTGATGGATGCGCTGCCTGAGCGAGTCCACGTCGTCGTCCGGCTCCACCGGCACCGCGCCCTGGAGCACGATCGGGCCACCGTCGGCCTCGCCTCGCTCAAGCAGTTGCACGGTGCAGCCGGTCACTCGCACACCACGAGCGAGCGCTCGCTCGACCGCATCCATGTCCCCGCCGAACGCGGGGAGAAGCGACGGGTGCACATTGAGAATGGCGTCGGGAAACCCGTCGATGAACTCGTCACTGAGAATGCGGTCGTACCCGGCACAGACGACCAGGCGCACACCGGCGGCGCGGAATCGTTCCGCCGTCTCGCGGTCGCGCACGACCGGGTCGCCGCCGAAATCAGACTGCGGCAGCGCCACCGCTTCGACACCCCAGCGGCGCGCGACCTCGAGAGCGCGTGCACTCCGCTTGTTCGACACCACCAGCGCCACGCGGGCCGGAAAGTCCGTGGCACTGCACGACCGGAGCAGCGCGTCGAGGTTCGTCCCAGTTCCTGAAACCAGCACCCCGATGGGGGTACGTGGGCTCACCGGAGGATGACCCGCCGTGGACCGGATTGCTCCACCACCTCGCCGATTCGCCAGACGGGGACGCCCGCCACTGACGTGATCGGCGGCGCGTCTGGGGGAACGACCACGACCATGCCCACACCCATGTTGAACGTGCGCCACATCTCTTCCAGGTGAATCCCGCCCTCGCGCTGCAACGCGGTGAAGATCGGCGGAATGTTCCACGTGGAACGTTCGATGGTCGCGGCCAGTCCTTCGGGGAGCACGCGCGGGACGTTGTCGATGACGCCACCGCCGGTGATGTGCGCCATCGCGCGCACCTCGGTCAGTGTCCTCATCTCACGAATGGCGGCGAGGTAGCAGCGGTGCGGCTCCAGCAGGAGATCGACCAGCGGCTTGTCCGTCCCCGAGAGCACGTCTGACCACTGCAGTTCGTGCTCGGCCACGATGTGCCGGACCAGCGAGTAGCCGTTGGTGTGGAGCCCGCTGCTCGGCATCGCCAGCAGGGTGTCGCCCGCCTTGACCCGGCTCCCGTCGATGATCAGGTCCGCCTGCACCGAGCCCACGATGAAGCCGGCGATGTCGTAGTCACCGAGCGCGTAGACGCCTGGCATCTCGGCGGTCTCGCCGCCGATCAGCGCGCAGCCGGCCGCGCGGCAGGCCTCGGCGATGCCATCGATGAGTTCCGCGAGCTGTTCCGGCACGAGCTTGCCGGTGGCGTAGTAGTCCAGAAAGAACATGGGCTCCGCGCCGCAGCACAGGATGTCGTTGACGCAGTGGTTGACCAGATCGATCCCGATCCCGCGGTGGCGATTGGTCGCGATCGCGACCTTGACCTTGGTTCCCACGGAGTCGGTGCTCGAGGCGAGGACCCGGCCGTTCGCCGCGCCTGGCTCCAGCGCGAACAGCCCGCTGAACGCGCCAATCCCGCCCATCACGTGGGAGTTGTGGGTGGAGGCGATCGTGCGCCGGATCAGGCTGACGGCGCGGTTGCCCTCATCAATGTCCACTCCGGCGTCCGCGTAACGAAGATCACCCATCGCAACCAAAGTGTATCGGCGGCCGGTTCGCGCTCGCGGAACCGCGACGAAGGTCCGCACCTGAGGAGATGGGTGTCACCATGTAGGGAGAACAGCCAGTCCAGGAAATCAGGCCAAACTTCGTGAATCCAACCGACACCTCGGACCCGAACTATTTTCATCGGGTCGTGGACTGCCAGTGGGCCTGCCCGGCCCACACCAACGTCCCTGAGTACATCCGGCTGATCGCTCAGGGGCGGTACACGGACGCCTACATGTCCAACCGGGAATCCAACGTGTTCCCCGGGATCCTGGGGCGGACCTGCGACCGCCCATGCGAGCCGGCATGCCGGCGCACGCGGATCGACGGCGCTCCGGTGGCGATCTGCCGCCTCAAGCGGGTGGCCTCCGATCTTCGGGGTGACATCTCCGACCGTCTGCCGATCATCCCGAAGACCAAGAGCGGGCGCCGCGTCCTGTGCGTCGGGGCGGGCCCGGCCTCGCTGACGGTGGCCAACGATCTCCTGCCCATCGGCTACGAGGTCGTGATGCTCGAGCAGCACGACAAGCCGGGGGGCCTGATGCGGACCAACATCCCGGCGTTCCGTCTCCCGGCCGAGATCCTCGACGAGGAGATCGCGACCATCGTGGACCTGGGCGTCGACCTCCATCTCAACACGCCGGTGAGCAGCCTCCGGGCCCTCCTCGAGCAGGACTTCGACGCCATCTTCATCGGGACCGGCGCGCCGCGCGGCAAGAACCTCGACATTCCGGGACGCTACGAGACAGACCGCGTCCACATCGGGATCGACTGGCTGGAGTCGGTCGCCTTCGGCCACACCGACAAGATCGGCCAGAAGGTCCTGATCATCGGCGTCGGCAACACGGCGATGGATTGCTGCCGCTCCTCGCTCCGCCTCGGGGGGAAGGAGATCAAAGTCATGGCCCGCCGTCCACGCGGTTTTTTCAAGGCCTCGTCGTGGGAGCTGGAGGATGCCGAGGAGGAGGGTGTCGAAATCCTGGTGGATCATGCGCCGACCCGGTTCGTCATCGAGGACGGGAAGCTCGTCGGCATGGAATTCCAGCGCCTCGAGTGGGACGAGCAGGCGCGCACCTCGACGGTGAAGGACACCGTGGTCATCCCTTGCGACGACGTCATCCTCGCGATCGGCCAGGAGAACGCGTTCCCGTGGATCGAGCGGGATCTCGGTCTCGACGTGGGCGAGTGGGACCTGCCGGTGGTCGATCCCGTGACGTTCCAATCGACGCTTCCCGGCGTGTTCTTCGGTGGCGACTCGGCGTTCGGACCCAAGAACATCATCTGGGCGGTTGAGCACGGTCATCAGGCCGCGATCTCCATCCACAACCACTGCGAGGGCATCGCGGTCACCGACCGGCCGCCGCAAGGGGTCAACCTCGTGAGCCAGAAGATGGGGCTGACCGAGTGGAGCTACAACAACGACTACAACCCCTCGGTGCGGCAGCGTATGCAGCATGTCGAGTTGACCCATCGGTTCCAGAGCATCGGGACCGAGGTGGAGTTGGGTTTTTCCGCGGAACAGACCGCGCGCGAGGTGCAGCGCTGCCTCAACTGCGATATCCAGACCGTCTTCCAGGCGCCGCTCTGCATCGAGTGCGACGCGTGCATCGACATCTGTCCGGTGCAGTGCCTGACGATCACCGAGAACGGTGAGGAGGACGACCTCCGCACGCGGTTGATGGCGCCGGCGAAGAACCTCGACCAGGCGCTCTACGTCTCTGCGGCACTGCCGCAGACCGGGCGCGTGATGGTCAAGGACGAGGACCTCTGCGTCCATTGCGGTCTCTGCGCCGAGCGCTGCCCGACCGCCGCCTGGGATATGCAGAAATTCGAGTTGCTCCTCCCGCTGGCCATGTCCACCCGCATTCCGGTGGCGACCTGATGGTCGAAGCACTCCAGGCCGTGAAGACCCGATCCAAGGTCAATGACTTCTCTCTGAAACTTGCCAACGTCAACGGGACGGGCTCCTCGAGCGCCAACAACCTGTTGATGCGCGCCATCTTCCGGATGGGCGTTCCGGTCTCCGGCAAGAACCTGTTCCCGTCAAATATCCAGGGGTTGCCGACGTGGTACGAGATCCGCGTCAACAAGGACTGGCACGTGGCTCGCGCACGCGAATACGACCTCATGGTCGCGATGAACGGACAGACATATGCGCGCGATATCAGTGAGGTGGCGGCCGGCGGCTACCTGATGTACGACTCGTCGTGGCCGCTCGATCGCGACCTGATTCGCGAGGACGTGACCTTCCTCGGCGTGCCGCTTGCAGAGATGTGCACCGAGGAGTTCCGCGGGCCGCGCGAGCGCATCCTCATGAAGAACATCGCCTGCGCCGGTGCGCTGGTGGCCATGCTCGGCATCGACATGGACGTGATCGCCCAGCTGCTCACCGAGCAGTTCGCCGGCAAGGAGCGGTTGCGTGACTCGAACCAGCGAGCCCTGCGCCTCGGTCACGACTACGCCACGGCGAATTTCGACCATCCGCTGCCCTGCCGCCTCGAGCCGATGGATGCGACGCACGGGTCGATCCTCATCGACGGCAATACGGCGGCCGCGCTTGGCTGCGTTTACGCGGGAGCGACCGTCGCCGCGTGGTATCCGATCACACCGTCGACGTCGCTGATGGACGCATTCGCCAAGTACTGCGCCAAGTTCCGGCGCGACCCGGAGACCGGGCGCAACAACTACCTGGTGTTGCAGGCCGAGGACGAACTGGCCGCCATCGGCATGGTGCTCGGTGCGTCGTGGGCAGGCGCGCGCGCATTCACCTCGACGTCTGGCCCGGGCATCTCGCTCATGCAGGAACTGCTCGGCATGGGGTACTACGCCGAGATTCCCGCAGTCGTGTTCGACGTGCAGCGTGTCGGCCCGTCAACCGGCATGCCGACCCGCGTGCAGCAGGCAGACATCCTGACGTGCGCCTACGCGTCGCACGGCGACACCAAACATATCTTGCTGTTCCCGGCGAGTCCCGCTGAGTGCTTCGAAATGGCACCCGTGGCATTCGACCTTGCGGAGCGTTTCCAGACACCGGTGTTCGTGCTCTCCGACCTCGACATCGGCATGAACGACTGGGTGAGTCCGGCGCTGCAGTGGGACGACTCCTATGTGCCGGATCGCGGCCGCGTGCTCGACGCAGCGGAACTGCGTGAGCTCGAGGTGTTCCATCGCTACGAGCCCGCGGATGCGGATTCGGTCGCCGCGCGCACGCTCCCGGGCGTCAGCGAACTCGGTGCCTATTTCACACGCGGTTCGGGTCACACCATCGAAGGCGCCTACACCGAGTATCCGGAGGAGTACCAGCTCGTGCTGGATCGCCTCTCGCGCAAACACACCGCCGCAGCCGAGCACATCCCTGCGCCGGTGATCCATGACGACGCGCACGCGGCGCTCGGGATCGTCACGCTGGGAAGCTGTGAGCTTGCCGTTCTCGAGGCCCTTGAGTTGCTCGCCGCACAGGGCATCGCCGCGGACTACATGCGCATCCGAGGCTTTCCCTTCGGCGTCGCGATTCGCGACTTCCTCGACGCGCACGAAACCATCGTGGTCGTCGAGCAGAACCGCGACGGGCAGTTGCGCACGCTGCTGACCTTGGAGACACCGGTGTCGAAGGAGAAGCTGCAGTCGGTGCTCGTCTACGGCGGCTATCCGCTGAGCGCTGAAGACGTCGTTGACGGCATCACCAAGATCGTGGGGGCCTGACCGATGCCATCCATCGTCAAACCGGCCGTCACCCATCCTGGGCTTGAACGCAATGCGCTCGGGTTGACCATTCGCGACTACGAAGGCGGCATGTCGACGTTGTGCGCCGGCTGCGGACACGACTCGGTCACTGCGGCGATCACGCACGCGCTCTGGGAGAGCGGGACGCCGCCGCACATGATCGCCAAACTGAGCGGCATCGGCTGCTCGGCCAAGACCGCTGCGTATTTCGCACGTGGCGCCCATGGGTTTAACGGATGCCACGGCCGCATGCCACCCATCGCGACCGGTGCGAGCGCCGCGAACCGTGACCTGTTGTGCATCGGCATCTCCGGCGACGGTGACTCGTTGTCGATCGGCCTGGGCCATCTCGCGCACCTCGTGCGTCGCAACGTGCGCATGGTCTACGTGATCGAGAACAACGGCGTGTATGGACTGACCAAAGGTCAGTTCTCTGCGTCGGCAGACGTGGGGTCGACGACCAAGAAGGGCGAGGCCAACCACCTCCAGCCCATCGATCCGATCTTCCTGGGACTGTCAGTCGGTGCGACATTCCTGGCGCGCGGTTTCTCCGGCGACAAGCGTCAGCTGGTGCCGATCTTCCGTGCGGCAATGGCGCACCGGGGCCTCTCGGTTATCGACGTCATCTCGCCCTGCGTAACCTTCAACGACCATGAAGGTTCGACGAAGAGTTACCTGTTCACGCGCCAGCACGATGTGCAGATGACGGTCACCGATTTCGTTCCGCCGGCCGAGGAGATCTCCGCGACGATCCCTGCTGACGGCGTGATCACGATTCCCATGCATGATGGCGCGCAACTTCGCTTTCGCAGTGTGCCTGAGGGCTACGACCCGACCAACCGCATGGCCGTGTTGGAGCACATGATGGCCGCACGCGAACGCAGGGAAATTGTCACCGGTGTGCTCTACATCGACGAGCAGTCGTCCGATCTGCACGACCTCGGCAACACCTCGTCGCTGCCGTTGACGCACATCCCGTACGACAAGCTCTGTCCCGGATCGGCCGCGCTCGCGGGAGTCGGTTTCCGCTAGATCGGTA